>NZ_JAWRWX010000002.1:0-1079823 GCF_046535335.1 Bacillus sp. SIMBA_026
GACTACGCACATCGCTGTGCGATTTATTTAAAACTTTGAATTAACAGGTACGTTTTGTCTTGTTTAGTTTTCAAAGATCATTACCGCTTGTTGAAGCAGCTTTATTATCTTACCACTCAGCTTCTTTTATGTCAACAACTTTTTTCAAGTTGTTTCCGAAGCTTTTCGTTGTTGTCTGCTGTTCATCAGCGACGTTTAATAATATAACACCCTTTTGAAAATATGACAATAGTTTTTTCAAAAAAATCATTGATTATTTTCTTTCATACTTATTTCAGTTTCTCTTCTATAGAAAGACAAGCTGGCTTGTGGTTTGGCATATTTTCTTGTATAGTAAGATTGAACTAAATACTTGATGACCACAAGGGGAGCATTAAAGCTGAGAGTGAACGTTTTGTTCTGACCCTTTGAACCTGTTAGTTAACGCTGGCGTAGGGATGTGGCAAAGCCAAATGATTTGCAGTTTATGTAAGCAGCGCGCGGACCTTTTCCCATCCTTCCCCGCGCTGCTTTTTTGTTTATCCTTGATACGGTTGTCTGACCAGGGGGAAAACTATGAATCATTCAACACAGCTTGTGCGCTTAATTGAAATAGCGATTATGACCGGGGCGGCCGTCATTCTGGACATTGTCTCAGGCATGTTTCTCCGGATGCCCCAAGGCGGTTCGGTCTCTATTATGATGATTCCGATTTTTTTGATTTCATTCCGCTGGGGAGTGAAGGCCGGGCTTACGACAGGCTTTTTAACAGGGATTGTCCAGATCGCCATCGGCAATTTGTTTTTGCAGCACCCGGTGCAGCTATTTCTTGATTACATCGCGGCATTTGCAGTCCTCGGTTTCAGCGGCTTGTTTGCTTCCGGTGTACGGGAATCGGCATTGAATAAAAAAAGAGGCGCTTTAACGATGTATGTTATAGGCGGTGTTTTCATCGGCAGTGTGCTGCGCTATGCGGCACATGTGGTCTCCGGAGCTGTCTTTTTCGGAAGCTATGCTCCGAAAGGCACGCCGGTCTGGATTTATTCGTCCGTCTATAACGCGACTTATATGATTCCTTCTTTTATCCTTTCGGCCATTGTCCTTATCTTATTATTCATGACTGCGCCGCGGCTTCTTGAAGCTAAGCGGACGAACTGAAACAGCAGGCGGTTTACGCCTGCTGTTTTTTTATTCCGGGCTGTGCCGTTCGTTTGAATCACTCAGTTCTTTTGTAAGTTCATTTATACTTTGTTTTATGTTTCCTTTGCCTGAAAAATTCTCAATAAGCTCTTTTACATTGATTCCGGAAGATGCTTTTAAGCTTTCCTGAAGACCGGCCATTAAATTGGTTGCGTAGCCTGTGACTTTATTGGCCCCGCCGTTTTCACCGCTTCCTCCCGTATCAACGACGGTTATTTTATCAATGTTGGAAAGAGGCGCTGAGACTTGCTTCGCATATTCAGGCAGCATTTTCACAATCATATCAAGGATTGCAGCCTGCCCGTATTTTTCGAATGCTTCGGCGATTTTTTCTTTAGCTTCCGCTTCTGCGAGTCCTTTCAGGCGGATGACTTCCGCATCGGTTTCTCCTCTCGCCTTTTCAGCCTCCGCTTTAGCAAGACCGTCAATTCTCACGCGTTCCGCTTCCGCCTTGGCCATCGCTTCGATACTGTACTGCTCGGCATCCGCTTCTGCGAGCTGCTTCGCTTTTGCGGCTGCGGCCGCTTGTTCCACCGAGTAACGGTCAGCATCGGCTTTTTTCTTCACTTCAGAGTCATATTGGCGCTCACGGCGCAGAATTTCTTTTTCTTCCAATTCAATCTGCTTTTGCCGCTCAATAATTTTAATTTGCATTTCCTGCTCTGTCACCTGCTGGCGGGCTTTTGCTGTTTCCAGATCATATGCCTGGTCGGCATTGGCTTTTGCTGTATCCTGCTCTCTTCTGTATTCCGCCATTTTCAGCTGATTGATTTTTTCCGCTTCAGCTATTTCCGTCGCCCGCTCCAGCTCTGATTTTTTTGCGTCTTTATCAGCGGCCGCGCGTTTAATCCTCGTCTCTTTATCCGCTTCTGCCGTGGCAATGTCCGCATCCCGCTTGACTTGGGCGATTCTCGGCTTACCTAATGATTCAAGATAGCCGTTTTTATCGCGGACGTCTTTAATCGTAAAAGATACGATCATCAGCCCCATTTTAGCAAGATCCTGAGACGCGACCCGCTGGACTTCCTGAGAAAACTTTTCCCTGTTTTTATAAATCTCTTCAACGGTCATGGAGCCGAGGATGGAGCGCAGATGACCTTCCAGCACCTCCCGCGCCTCCTGCTCACGGTCTTCCTTAGATTTCCCCAAAAATTGTTCAGCTGCTGTTGCGATTTCACCGATGGAGCCTCCGATTTTAATAATGGCGGTTCCGTCGGCCATTACCGGCACGCCTTGTTCTGTATAGACTTCAGGTGTAGAGACATCAAGTTTGCTTGACAGTAAACTGAGAGGTTCTGCCTGCTGGAATACCGGGAGCACGAACGTTCCCCCGCCCCGGACGATTTTCAGACGATTTCCGCCTTCATCAATGTGGACGTTCTTATTTCCCAAATAACTTCCGGTCACGATAAGGGCTTCGTCCGGCCCCGCCGTCCGGTACTTCGTAATAAATACAGCAATAAGTGCGATGAGTAAAAAGAATACGATTCCGATAACGATAATAATCGGCATAGTCATAACAGTTCCCCCTTAGATATCAGATTGGTTCATGCGGCGTCACAAAAAGCACTCCGTCTTTTACATCAATCACTAATACGGCCGTTCCGTACTTGATCTGTTCTTGATCAAAGCTGACGGCTGATTTAGAAATGGCGCCCCCTATTCCCTCTATGATCACTTCCCCATAGCCGTCTTTCGGGACGGAAGTAATGACCCTGCCGACTCTGCCCTTTAAATCTGTCTCCCGATATGCGAGCGATTCTTCCGCTGATGAGAGCGGGACAAGGACGAAGAAGTGAAGCAGGCTGACCAAAAGAACCGAAAGAACAAATGAAAGCAACGCAATGACAGGACTTGATAGCGGAGCGGCGATTTCGCCGATATAACCTGAGGCTGAAAAGATTGTTAAAAAAGACAGAATCAATGCAGGGTTTAAAAATGAAACAGGAATGGCTTCCGAGAGGCCGTGAAACACATCTTGAAAAAACAGAATCAAAAGCGTGAGACTTCCCGAAATAATCAATGTGTAAAGATAGACCGTTTCAAGCGGCAGATGAAATATGTCCATCTTCTATCCTCCTTTCGGCTGAGGTGTGGAGTGTTACTTTATATACGGATGTGAAGGTAAATGGTTTCAATTTTCTGACAAGGAAGGCTGATTACATGATTATCCAATCCGGATATGATATGTTTACTCTAAAGGAGGAGATAGGATGAGCATTTTTAATGAAGCAAGACAGCAGACCTGGGAAGAACTGAAAGGACTCTCTGATGAGGAATTCAACCGAAAGCCCGCGGCTGATGAGTGGAGCGTGCGGGAAGTCCTTGACCATTTAAAGAAAATTGACGAAACAGCGCAGACCCTTTTATCAAAGCAGGCAAAAGACGCACCGTTAAAAGAAATAGAAGAACAACCGATGGAGTTTATAGAGGACAGAACAAATAAACGGCCGGCTCCGTCACACCTCGAACCTGAGCAAAACCGAATATCAGTCATTGAAGCAAAACAGGAATTAGATACGGCAAGACAGCAGCTGACCGCCGTCATTTCATCATTAAACGAGGAAGACTTAGAACGTGTGCTTCCGCATCCTGTTTTTCAAGAACTGACGATCCGCCAGTGGATTGATTTTATCGGCCATCATGAAAAGCGTCACATTAATCAAATAAAAGAAATCAAACAAAAAATCGAGAAGGTCTGAGTCAGACCTTCTCGATTTTTTTCTTGGCGCGTTTCGGTTCATAAGAATGGATGGTGACCGCATCGCCCGTGCATATGTCACCCGGGCGTTCAACAATACAGACAATTCCCCTTCTGCCCATCGCGTGCCTCACAAACGCCGCGGCGAGTTTTGGCTGATCCGGATAAAAGGATTGAATGACTTCTCCCGGCTGAATGCATGGATCATTTTCTCCCTCGCACAACAGAGACGCACCGCTTGGAAATATCATTCTGCTTCCTTCTTTAAGCGGCGTCAGTGCAGAAAAACCGCTGATTGCGATATTAGCGCCGAGCCATTCGGGAAAGATATGAGAAATCCCCATTTTCTCCGCAATGTCATCACATTCCTCCATGGACACGATTGAAATTTGTCTCCGGTTAAAAATTTCTGTTCCTCTTTCATACATCGGCTCACGCGCGCCGGCCTTTTTTGTCAGTCCGAAATGCAGGTCACCGGGGAACCCGCCGTATTCCGCACGAAGCTTGTCCATCTTTTTGGTAACAAATTGTTCGGTATCCGCTATATATACGCCTTCCGTCTTTGCTGTTATGCGTTTCCACATCAGCCACCACCGCCTTTTTCTTGACATTATCCTTAAAAAACCCCGCTCTGTAAAGGAGCGGGGTTCATTTATTATACCGTTTTCGGCGTTAAGTCAAAGCAGCGTTTGTAAATCCAGTTGTATGCTTTCTCATTCAAATCTCTTGGGTTTCCGAATGTTTGCGGATCTTTCATGGCTTCTTTTGATAAACGTTCAATCATGTCCGGAGACACACCTTGTTCTTCTAAACTCGGCACCTCTAAATCTTTTACAAGATCATACATCCAGTTGACGGACGCTTTTGCCGCTTCTTCGGTTGTCATGTTGCTTGTATCGATTCCGAATGCTTTGGCGATGCGGGCGAATTTTTCCGGATAGCCTTTCCAGTTGTATTCCATTACCGGCCCCATCATAGCTGCGACGCATTGTCCGTGAGCGACAGGGATGATACCGCCGAGCGTCTGGCTCATCGCATGCGCCGCGCCTGCTGATTCACTGCCGTATGAAAGGCCGGCAAGCATCGCCGCCTGCGCCATGCCGTATCTTGCTTCCAAATCCTCTCCGTCCGCAAACGCGCGCTTAATATAATGCGCCGCATATTCAATGGCCATTAAAGCGACGGCATCAGTGATCGGCTGCGCGAATTTCATCGTATAGCACTCGATGGCGTGCGCAAGTGCGTCAATACCTGTCATAGCCGTCACATGCGGAGGCATGGACGTGTGCAGCTCAGGGTCAATGACCGTTAAATGCGCGGCGATAAGCGGTCCGCCCGTATTGAATTTAAATTCTCTTTTTTCATCTGTAATGACCGCCCATTGTGTGACCTCTGAACCTGTTCCCGCAGTCGTCGGGATCGTTGTCAGCGGAGGAATACGGTTTTCCAGCGGCTTTTTGCCTTCCGCGGCTTCATAATCAAGCACGCTTCCTTCGTGTGTCGCTTCTACTCCGATCGCTTTCGCTGTATCCATGGAGCTTCCGCCGCCGACAGCCACAAGGCCGTTGCAGTTTTCTTTTTTATACAGTTCTGATCCTTCGTTTACAAGACGTACAGGCGGGTTCGGCTCCACTTTGTTAAACAGGACGACTTCGATGCCCGCTTCCTGTAAAGATTCAATGACCGGGTTTGCCACTCCCGCATTATAAATTCCCGGGTCTGTTACGAGCAGCGCTTTTGTGACGCCAAGCGCTCTGACTTCACTTCCCGCGTGCTGAATCGCACCGATTCCGTGTTTAATGACTGTCGGGATTTCGAATGTATGGAATTTATGCATGCTTTCTACTTTCATATTTAATGTCATATTGTATCTCCTCCTCGTTATGCTTGAAACCAGTTCACAGCCGCAGGTTTCGTGTTGCGGTAAATATGTTTGATCTCCGTGTATTCTTCCAGACCGATTTTGCCGAGTTCGCGGCCGAAGCCCGATTGTTTGTACCCGCCCCATGGCGCTTGCGCGAAATACGGGTGGAAATCATTGATCCATACCGTTCCCATCCGCAGTTTGGCGGCTACGCGTTCGCATTTTTCAATATCCTTTGACCATACCGCTCCGGCCAGCCCGTAAATGGTATCGTTGGCAAGTCTGATCACTTCTTCTTCAGAAGAAAATGATTCAACTGTTAAAACGGGGCCGAAGATCTCCTCTTGGACTATCCGCATATCAGACTTGCAGTTTGAGAAAATAGTAGGTTCATAGAAGAAACCATTTTGAAGGGCGGGATCATCAGGACGTTTGCCGCCTGTTTCCAGTTTTGCCCCTTCTTCGATACCGATTTCTACGTATTTTTCGACTTTGGCCCGATGCTCGGCGGAAATCAGCGGACCGCTTTCCGTATCTTCATGAAAACCGTTTCCTAATTTGATGCGTTTCGTGCGCTTGATCAGCTCGGCTAAAAATTCATCATGAATGGCTTCGTCCACCAAAAGACGGGACCCCGCCGAACAAACTTGGCCGGCATGGAAAAACACGGCGTTCAGCGCTTGATCTGCAGCTGTTTCGAGATCTGCATCTTGAAATACGATATTCGGATTTTTGCCGCCAAGCTCCAGGGCAATCTTTTTCACATTGCCGCTTGCCGCCTGCATGATTTTTTTGCCTGTTTCAATTCCGCCCGTAAAAGAGACCAAATCGACGTCGAAGTTTCTCGCCAGCTCATCGCCGACAGAGGCGCCCGGCCCCAGCACGAGATTGGCGACCCCTTTCGGAATACCGGCTTCTTCTATTAATTGAAAGACTTTAATGGTTGTCAGCGGAGTAATCTCGCTCGGCTTTAAAACGATCGTGTTTCCGGCCGCAAGAGCGGGAGCGATTTTCCAGCTCGCCTGAAGGAGCGGATAGTTCCACGGCGTAATTTGTCCGCATACACCAATGGGCTCTCTGACGATTTTACTTACGGAATCGGGAATCGGAGATGAAATAACCTCGCCTCCGTCTTTATCCGCCAAACCGGCATAATATTGAAATACATTTGCGATATCATCCATATCGGCTTTACTTTCTTCAATCGTTTTTCCTGTATCGAGCGATTCCAGCTCAGCTAATTCGTTCAGATCGCGTCTGATTAATTCCGCAATTTTCAGAACAAATTGTCCGCGCTCGAGCCCGGAAAGCACCGGCCACTCCCCTTCATCAAATGCTTTTCTAGCTGCGGCGATGGCTTTCACCGCATCGTCCCGGTCTCCTTCGCATACCGTTGCAATTTCTTCTTGATTAAATGGATTAATGATACGGCGGGTCTGTTTTTTTTCTGCACTGATCCATTCGCCGCCGATATAAAGCGTTTTGCTCATAAAAGTCCTCCTTACCGAAAAGTAAGTTTGTTAAATAAAAATTTAATGTTTTTAACAATATTAATTTAACACATGTTTTTTTGCCTGTCAAAACCCGGTCAGTCCGTTTAGATTTTGACATTTCGTCATGATTCGTTAAGATTAAGAACATAAAGAAATGACTTAACAAATTTAAACTTCAAGAGGAAAAGAGGGACAGTATGGATGAGAATCCAGAATTCGCAGCTATAGAACAAGCCAGGGATCTTGTCATTGATTCCATTGCAGAGACGATGGATCTTTACGGAATCACACGGAGTGTCGGGATTTTATACGGAACAATGTATATGAGGGATGAAATGACGCTTGACGAAATGCGTGAGGAACTGCAGATGAGCAAACCGAGTATGAGCACAGGCGTCAAAAAGCTGCAGGATTTAAATGTTGTCAAAAAAACCTTTCACCGCGGCACACGGAAGCATACGTTTGTAGCGGAAAAAGATTTCTTTACGTTTTTCACGAATTTCTTCCCGCCGAAATGGGATCGTGAAGTTCAGGTGAATTTGTCCGCCATTGAACAGGCCCAGACGGATTTGCAGTCCGTTTTGCTGGCCGAGGAAGGCAACGCGGAATTACAGGAAGAAGCGCGGCAGTTACATGATCAGCTTGAAAGCTCGAAAGCTTATTATCATTGGCTGAAGCGGCTCGCCGACTCGGTTCAGAGCGGGGAGATTTTTAAATTTATTCCGATAGAAACGGACGAAAAAAACACCTGAATCAAAATCAGGCGTTTTTTTGTCGTGATTTGATTATTTTTGAGAAAATATAGGAACATAACCCCATTTACTTCCATTAAAATTGATGGTAAATTTTTATAGGTATGGTCGTTCTTTTTTAAGAACAATCAGCAAATTTTTTTTAGGGGGATTTAAAATGAAACAGAAATTTTTCTCAACTGTCATGGCAAGTTTATTCGGCCTGGTTTTGCTTCTTTCTCTGCCGACAGCGTCATTCGCCGCTGAGTCAGGCTCAACCGTTCACGAGCCGGAAATGTCCACGAAAGCGACTGCTACCTTATTTGCAAAATATACAGGTGCCAGCCAGCAGGAATGGTCATTTTCTGATATCGAATTGACGTACCGTCCGAACACGATCCTGAGCTTAGGCGTTATGGAATTTACCCTTCCTAGCGGATTTGCGGCTACTACAAAAGATACAGTCAACGGACACGCTTTACGCGAAAGACAGATTCTGAATAACGGCAAAACAGTCAGACTTCCGTTAAACATTGATTTGCTCGGCGCAGCGGAATTTAAGCTTTCTCTTAATAATAAAACGTTGCCTGCTGCAGGTACATATAAGTTCCGTGCAGAAAATAAATCATTAAGCATCGGCTCTAAATTCTATGCTGAGGACACAATTGTTGTTCAAAAACGCAGCACACCGCCGACACAGCCTTGCAACTGCAAATAATTGCGAAAAAAAGACCGGCACAGGCCCATCGCTTGTCAGCCGGTCTTTTTTTGTGCTGTTTTCTTTCTTCCGACCCTCGCATTGACAAACCCTTGAAACAGGAGTACATTCTTGTTTGTTGTATTTGGAGTGACGAAAACAGTTTCTTAAGGAGTTATGAGGATTGGGAAAAATCAAAAATAAACAATTTGCCGTCATCGGACTCGGCCGTTTCGGCGGAAGCATCTGTAAAGAGCTTTTTAAAATGGGGCATGAGGTGCTTGCGGTCGATATCAGCGAAGAGCGGGTCAACGCATACTCCTCTTATGCCACGCATGCTGTGCGGGCAAATTCAACGGAAGAAAGCGAGCTTCAGTCGCTCGGCATCAGAAATTTTGAATATGTCATCGTAGCAATCGGCGCCAACATTCAGGCAAGCACGCTGACGACGCTGTTATTGAAGGAGCTGAACATCCCTAATATCTGGGTGAAAGCGCAAAACTATTATCATCACAAAGTGCTTGAAAAGATCGGTGCTGATCGTATTATCCATCCCGAAAAAGATATGGGCGTGCGGATTGCACAAAGCCTTTCAGATGAAAATGTCTTAAATTACATTGATTTGTCAGATGAATACAGCATTGTGGAGCTTTCAGCCACGAAAAAGCTGCATTTAAAATCCATTCTTGATCTCGGCGTCCGGGCCAGATTCGGCTGCACCATTCTCGCCTTGAAACATAATGGAGACATTCAGCTGTCCCCTTCTCCGGAGACTGTCATTCATGAATGTGACTGTCTTGTGCTGATGGGGCATAAACGTGATATTAAAAGGTTTGAAACTGAAGGAATGTAAAAAAGCCGGCGGGCTGCCGGCTTTTTTTGATGCTTATGTTTCTTCACTTAACTGGACGGCTGTTTGGTCAACCCAGCCGATCAGCTCATCTTTCACTTGGATTTGGTACCAGACGGATTCTCCGTTTTGCTTTTCAGATACGACTTTAATATGCTCGCCGGTAAACTTTTGCGCCGATGCCAGTTTAATAGAATGCCGCTCTTTTGACGGCTTGGACCACACGTCTTCAATGGCGTGGTCTTTGATGGCGCCTTTCATATCAACTGCTTTAAGAGAGGCATTGATTTTGTCATATTCATTCAGGTTATAGGTTTCTATGACATCTTTAATTTTTTCAGCATAGCCGGGGTCTGTGGCGTAGCCGGATTTTTGAAGGGCAGCCGCCGCAGTTTTATAATTGTCCGCTTCAATGACGGGCTTGTACTTCTTTTTATTCCAAGACGTTCCGTTGACAAATAATTTGGCATGATCATCCATTGATTCAAAAAACGTGCTGTATTTACGGAATTTTGCCCGAATCGTTTTTCGTTTTCCTTTTTCAAATTCATCCGTTTTCATCGTGACGTGTTTTCCTTTATAATCACCTTTTACACCGAACAGATTGCGCGCTTTCCCCGCAAGCTCACTGTTCCCCCAGTCCGATTCGAGAATGGCCTGTGCGAGGGTGATGCTCGGAAGGACATGATATTTCTCATATAAAATTTGAGCATGCCCGGAAAGGCTGTCAATAAAGACCTGCTGCTCGTCCACCTCTTCAGGCGGTTTTTCTTCCGTCACTATGAATTTCGAAAACACCATTGATACCAGAAATAATCCGAATATAAGAGATACAGCAAAAAGGCACCCAAGCACCCTTTTGGTCTTTGCTTTCTTTTTCATATCAACCTTCCTTTAATTCCGGAATCACTAGATTTATAATTTTACTGGTCATTGATGAAAATTTCAATAAAATAGGGAAAAAGACGGAGAAAGAACACATTGCGCAAATAAAAAAGACTCCTCTTTGAGGAGTCTTTTTTGTTATGCCATGCTCAGCTGAGGGCCAAACAATTCATATTGAACGGAATCAGAGTCAAACCCGAGTGCAAGAATCATGTCTTTCATTTGCGTCATAAACTGCGCTGATCCGCACAAGTAAAATTCAGCATTTTGATTCAGATGAAGCTGCTCCAGGAAGGTTTGATCAATCCGGCCGCTGTAAAAAGGCTTGTCTCCTGAGCGGTCTTGTTCTGCCGGTTCACTGTATACGTAAATGACGTTAATATTCGGATGATTCTCCGCAGCTTGTTCAGCCTCTTTGCGGAACGCGGCGTACTCTCCGTTTTTCGCGGCATGAATAAAAGTAACGGAACGCTCCGGCTGTTTTTCGGCGGCTGTTTTCAGCATACTCATCATCGGCGTGATTCCGGAACCGGCACTGATAAGAACAACCGGTTTTTCGGCAGAAGACAGCTTGAAATCCCCGGCGGGTGCGCTGACTTCAAGTTTATCTCCCTCTTGAACTTCATTGTGGAGATGAGAAGAAACCGCTCCGTCCTTTTTCACGGAAATCCGATATGCCCCTTTTTGAGAAGCATCAGACAGGCTGTATTGGCGAATGTGCGTATAAGGAGAATCCGCAATCCGCACTTTAATGCTGATATATTGTCCCGCTTCAAATCCAGGAAGCGAAGAGCCGTCACTCGGTTTGATATAAAATGATGTGATATCTTTGCTTTCTTTCGTTTTCTGTATAACCGTAAATTCTTTATACCCCTGCCATCCGGCTTCATTGTACATGTCTTTTTCAATGCCGATGAAAGCCTCCGCGATAACACCGTAAGCTTTTTCCCATGCCTGCATAATCTCAGGAGTTGCGGCATCCTGCAGCACATCCTTAATTGCCAGAAGCAGATACTTTCCGACAATCGGATAATGTTCCGGTTTTACACCGATGCTTGTGTGTTTATGGCCGATCTGTCTGACCGCCGGAATGATTTGTTCTAATTGATCAATATTCGCCGCAGCCGCAATGACTGCATTTGCCAATGCTGCGCGCTGAGTCTGTTTCTTTTGGTTCGTTTGGTTAAACATATTTAACAGTTCGGGATGATCTTGAAACATCAGGTTATAAAAGCGTCCGGTGATGTTTTCTCCATGTGTTTTCAATACGGGTACTGTGCTTTTGATGATGTCTATTGTTCTCTCATCCAGCATGTTAATCCTCAACCCTTCTAAAGATGTATTTTCAATATATCTTTATAGTAAGAGATATTTCGAATAAAAGATATATTGAAAATGAATCTTTAAAAAAGTCGTCACAATATTGTATTGGATTTGGAATTTATGGATTTCACCTCCTTTTTTTATCACCCGGTGAAACAGGGACACATATATTTGGGAATATACGTTTAAAGATGAAAGCGGGGGAGTGCATGGTTTCCGATATCGATTACACGTCTCCGAATACACAGTTCACTTATAATGTGAATGAGAGCCGTTTTTTTACGAAAGATGCTCGGAACTTTATCAATGTATTGGGGATTAAACAGTTAAACACGCTTGAAAATATTTCATTATTAGATATCTTTCTGAGCAATACAAATGTGATTGAACCGCATACCCATCAAAACGCCGCTGAATTGGTGTACTGTATTTCGGGTTCCGCGGTGGTGTCGATGCTGAATCCGTTCACCCAGAAAATACGGAATTATCCGATCTCTTCAGGACAAGTGGCGAATGTTCCGCAAGGGTGGTGGCATTATGAAGTTGCCACTTCAGACAAAACCCACCTTTTGGCCATATTTGACGCCCCTTCGCCTGAAGTGATATACGGCTCGGATATTCTCCGTCTGACGCCGCCTGAGATCATGGCGCATACGTACTGTCTGAATGAGCATGAGTGGGAAAAAGCCGTTTCACCGATCCGGCAATCAACTGTGATAGGTCCCGATAAATACTGCGGACAGACTGAAAACACGGGTATTCATGATATGAATAAGCCTTATCAGCCAAATACGCATTATCCGAATGATCCGTATCGGCATTATGATACACCGTTATATTGGGGATATTAAACGAAGAGCCAGAGCGGCATTCAGCTCGACAGAAAGAGCCCCTCATTGGAGAGGGGCTCTTGATCATTACGGTCCGGTTCCGCAGCTTACTTTGTACTCGCCTTCGGACGATTTTTTTGAATCACATACGTGCGGCGTCTGTCCGGTTTCATCTTTCCAATTGAACCAATTTACATAATAAAGGTTCCCGGCCTCTCCGCCGCCTTCTTCTTTTTGAAGAATCGCAAAGTAGCTTTGATACGGATATCCTTTTTTATAAATGTCATGCCTGATGGCTCCTTTTTCTGAAGCAGACGTGAAGATGACAGGAGAAAGAGGCGGAAGCGCTGTCAAAAAAAGCGCCAGTGCAGCTGACAGAGATAATATAAGATAGATTTTCTTTTTCATTTTCTCTCTTTTCTTTATTTTGAGTTGTTAGAAATGAAGCAGAACATAGAGGCTGCTTCAGAAGATGAAAAAACAAAAAAACCCTTATTTATAGAATAAGGGTTTAAAGGTATGGAGCCAAGGGGGCTCGAACCCCTGACCTCTACGCTGCCAGCTTTACGTAATTAATTTTCCGATAAGTCAACCGTTTAGTCATTACGGAAAGTCAAGCGTATCAACGTTTAGTCACCGTTTAGTCAATCGTCTCTTATTCAATTATACGATGCGGACGCACTACGCCGCAAGTCCGAACTGGGTTACGCTGTTTCAAAAGCCTGCCTGAAACGGTCCATAAGCGATCCGCCACGATTTAACCGCGCCTTAACCGTCCAAGCCGCCTTCCTGAACCCTGCGTATAGGTAATCGTCGAAACGTCTAATTTCGTGCGATTTCGCTTTCATAATCGTTGCGTGCCACGCTTCTACGAAAGGCGCCGCATGATCTTCGAGTCTGATCGTTCTGTCTACGCTTACCTTAGCTCGCAAAAGAATTCCGTAGTATTTATAAATCTCTTCGGCGTCAAAGTAGCGAGCCATTGCGTTATAGATTTCGTTAGGCAGCGCGCCTTTTAACGCTTCAGCCGGCACAGTCGCCGTATCTAATACGTTATTTTGGTTTTTAGAACGCTTAATTAAATCCGATGGTTCGTTTTTCGTTTTCGGCGCTTCAGCCGTTGATTCCGTAGGCTTTTCGGCTTGTTCGCGAATGGTCATTGTCGACTGGTCATCGACCGGTAGAATCACGATAATATTAGCGCCCTTGCCTCCGTTAATCTTCCGTGTCGTAGCGACCTTCTTTACGATGCCGAGCCCCGCCAATTTATTCAGCGCCCGCCGCGCCGTCTTAACGGATTTATCGATTAGGCCTGCGAGCGTTTCCGCTTTAAGATGCGCTGCCCCGCTAAACTTAACCGCGTAACGTGCGATCATCTTAAGCGCCTGGCGATCCGTATCGTTAAGCTCGTATGTATTGCGCTTGATATGTTCGTAAACAGTTTCGTTAAGTTGAGCCGTCGAGTCGAACGTTTGATGCTCCGCTAAGTAATGCATAACGTTTCCGCCTTTACGTATATTTATTAATACGTATTTTACGCATATACGTATAAGGGAGTCAATATTAAATTACGTTTTTGCGTAAATTTCTTTTTTACGTATTTACGAAAAGCGTTTTGCGCATTATAATAAAATAAAAATGGACGGAGGTTGCGTATGAGACGAGTGGTTTTACGTATCGATAAGTTAATGGAGAAGCACGGACTAAACCAAGGCGAATTTTCGGAAAAGGTCGGAATACGTCCCGCAGCCATCTCTCAATTATCACGTAATCATGTGGTCCGAATTTCAATCGAACACTTGGATCGAATCGTGAATACGTTTGAAATCGACGACATCAGCGAGATCATAGAAATTATTTCCGATTGATATCCGAACACACATTCGCATATAATAAAGCCGGAGGTGTTCGGCATGACTAGCGATAACAAACTGTGGGCTTCGAGTTTTATATTGCCGGAATTACGCGAAGGCTTTCAGCGATTGGCTGAGGCGAAACTTAAAGTAGAGAAGCCGCAACTGGACGCGCAGCAGATCGAGGATATGGAAGTGACGGTCGCGCAATCGATGGAGGTAGGCGCAGGTTTGTCGTTTGAGATTTATGACGACGGATACATACGCGAGGTTAACGGCGCAGTACATTACGTGGATCATATACGGAAGGAATTTCGTGTGAAGGGCGCCAAGGGCGATACCAATTTCGTGAGGTTTGCGGATATCATAAACGTAAAAAATGCCCCATCCGGTTAAGGACGGGGCTGTTTATTATTTCGCAGTTTGCTCGCGAATATCGTTTTTTATTAATCGTAGATCACTCGCTGATTCATGCGCTCTACTATTCGCTTCATCTAAGATTCGAATAATAATCGCGAGTCCGAAAAGCACAGCGCCGGATACTACGCCGGCCAAGACGCTAAAGAATACGGAAGACTGCATACTGTTCGCAAGTGCTTTGTCCGTTTTATATTGCGCTTGAGCGACAGAATTATCGTATAGTTCTTCGCTTACCTTTTTACTCGTTTTTGCATCTTCTGCTACGTCCTTATCGTATACTACAAACCCCGCAATAATCCCGGCTACTACACAAATGACGCTCAAATACATAAGCGCCTTAACAGTAATCTTCTCCAAATTCCACGCCTCCCCTATTCGTAGTTAAATTATACTATCCGACCATCTTTTTCCGCAATACCTGTTCGTTATGTAAACGGACACCTACGCATTCATACGCAAGCGCCCGCAAAAAGTTCCGTTATTCTATTTCGTAGTTCCCTCTCGTTTTGTTCCGATTTCAAAAAGACCCGTCGCTGCCAGACCCGCAAAGCCGCCGGCCCACAAACGTAGCACCAAGTCGAGGTCAGTAAACGGATAGGCAATCGCGCCCAATCCGATGCCGATGACGAAACTGAGAGCCGGCACAATATTCGTCGGCAGCTTAACCGTTTTCTTAACGAGCTGAACGAGCGCCGTTAAGATAGGCGCGAGGATAGTCGCGAAAATTAATACTTCTTCCATATTATCGTCTCCCTTATCGTTTACTTTACTGTTGCGCCGGTGGACTTCGCAGCGTAGATGTTTACCTTTCCGAACTGGTCCGTCTTGATCGTGTACACGTCGGTTTGCGGATTTCCAAGAACCTCGTACTTCAGGCCGCCGAATTTCTTAGGACGCAATAAGCCGCACTCGTTCCCTTTGACGGGTGCTTTGTTGGTCGGATAGATGCGCCATGAATCGGCAGACGACGGAAGGTAAACGTATTTTTTGCCGCTGGATGACGGTTTAGAAGAGCCGGACGCCCCCGTCAGTTTTAACACTTGACCGACCGCAATTTTATTCGCATTCTTAATGCCATTATATGCTTGTAACTTCGCCATACTGACGCCAGTTTTCACCGAAATTTCGGACAAAGTGTCGCCTTTCTTAACGGTGTATGTCGATCCGGATTTTTTGGCCGGCTTACTTGCGGAAGACTTGCCGCCGAGTGCTTTGAGTTCCGCTGCGATTGCCGCTTTTACGGATTCCCAACGGCCTTCCGCTAACACACGATGTGGACAGTATTTACCGGACCAGTCTTGGTGTTTACGCAGACGATCGATGCCCCATCCGCGTTCCTTCAGTAATTGCGCGATAAATTTGATCGCCAGTTTTTCGGCCGCTTCATACTTAGAACCGCCGGATTTCGAGTAGCACACCTCGACGCCAATAGACGTCCGGTTTCCGGAATTTCCGCTGCTACCATCTCCGCAGTGAAATGCGTTACGGTCCGTTGGAATACCTTGAACGACTTCCTTATCGTCTACTGCGAAATGGTAAGACACTTCGTTGCTGTTTCCGATCATATATCGGATCTCTGCGTCTGCTGAAGCATCGTTGGCCGTATTGTGGAACGTGATGTACTTCGCATCCATTGAATACGGACACTTAATCGAATACTTACTCGCAGACACTAGGTTCTTACGTACTGAAATCGCCATTAAATCGTCCCCTTTTCGTATTTTTCGCATTAAAAAAGCCCGCCGGGACTCTCACCTGACGGGCGTGTTGCGTTTATTCGGTTATTCTCTTCCGCGGAATTTCTCTTCGAGTCTATCAATCTTGTCGATGATGACGTCGTACTTATCGCTAAACTTATCGAGTAAGTCCTGTAGCCGTGACTCGCGCTCCCTGTTCGATTTCATTACGTAAATCAGCAGCCACGTAAAAAGGACCGCGAACGGTCCCTGCGTTAAAAAATATTTGAGTACGTCTAATTCGCCGCCGTTCAATAACTACGCCTCCTGTCCGCCTGTTTCTTCCGAAGGTTCTTCGATAGGAGGCTTGTTTGGATCGTAAACATCCCCGGTGATTTTCTCGTATTCTTCCGGCGTTATCCGGCCAGCTCCGACAGTATCGTGAACTTGCTTTTTCGTCCAGAGGCCGGCGTCATAAAGATTTTTGATACGGAGATACCAAGTCATTTAGTTTCCTCCTGTCGCGATAAGATAATATAAATCTGCTATTTGCTTCTGAAGATTCTCGATTTCATTCGGAGCCGGCGGATCGGGCTTAATGCTCTCTTTGTATTCCTCCGTCGCCGCTTCGACCCATACGTTTTTCTTCTTATCGAATCGCGGCGAGATGATCGACGGATCGGGCAATACGTCCGTACTGTTTGGCGGCAGCACTTCTACATCGATATCTTCTTCGCCAGCATAGTCGAAATTTTTGTCGTAGTATAAAACGTGCATTCTGATTTCCTCCTTTACCATAATGGGATACCGATATTAAAGGACACACGCGTAACGCTCGCCGAGTCGGTTGCGGAAAGCCCATCGAACCGTAATTCGCCGTCCGTCGTAAATGCGAATCGGGCCGTCCCGTAAGAGCCAATCGTAGGAACGACGAAATCTACGAGCTGCGTCGGCTTATACGTGAATTTCGCTACCGTCGTACCGGCGGCCGGCAGCGAGCCGAACGTGCCTCTCAGTTTAATTTCGTTATTCGCTACGGAAAACTTAAACGGATAGCTGGCGTTTTGTTGCGCGCCGTTAATTAAAGTAACGTTATTCCACGTCGCGATCCACGGACTATTCCACTTATCTTTATCCGCCTGTACGACGTGAATGTCCGTTCTATTTGCGTGGGCATCTACCTTTGATTGTGCCCCTTCTACCGATTCAAGCTCGCGCCACGACGTCCAAGAATCCGAACTCGCGACCTTATTGCGCATGAATTTCCGCCGGCCCGAAGACGTGTAGTCGTTACTGCTATAGGACGTGTATTCCTGATACGCGTACGTGCTGTAATTATTAACGATAAGATATCCGTTGTTATTCACCGGCGCATTCAATGCCGTCGTTGCGCCGCTCATATAATAGAAGCCGGTATCTGTCACCGTATTAAAATCGGTGTCCGTCATGTACTTTGCCGCGCCGGTATCCTGCGTCAATTTAAACAACTGCGATCCGTTCCACTTGTCCTTCTCAACTTTTGATGTGTGACGTTCTCCGTTGTTGTCGTGTTGGCGAAACGCATAATAGTCGGCCTGTCTAACATTTTCAACGTTACTAAGCCCGATCTGATCTTTCGTTACTGAGTGTGGGTTGTCAGCCCGGGCAGTATGTTCGTCCGTGTACGCTTTGCTGTCCGTTAAGGCCTTGTCGGCTTTTGCCTGAGCACCGTCCGGCGTCTCCTGCTTCACATTCTCAACGTTTCCCAGACCGATTTGCGATTTCGTTACGCTATGCGGATTGTCAGTCCTTTTCGTATGAGTGTCCGTATAGGACTTCGCATTCTTTTCCGCAGCGTCCGCTTTTGCTTGCGCCCCTTCTTTCGTTTCAATATTTTCGAGGTCTTCGAACTTCTTGCGCAGCTCTTCGACTGTTTCGACCACTTCGTCGTATAAATCGTTGATTTGTTGGCGCAACGCTTCGAAGTCATCAACGTAGTATTCCGCCAATGGTACGATATCCGTATCAATCAGCGCCTTGTCGACGGTAAACGAAAATTTATGGATGGAAAGCGCCTGCTTATTCGCGTAATACAGATAAAGTTCCGCCTGCACATCGCCACTGTGTCGGATCTCTTCGGCTGACAGAACGTAATGCGCAACCCCTTCGACTTTATCTGTGATCTCTACGCTTCTTACGAACCGGCTTCCGTCCGCCATAAACATAACGAGCTTCCCGGTAACAGCAGACAACGGCAATGGGACGCCGTCCTTTGTTAACGAGAAGACCAAACGCGCCGTATCGATGTCTTGCGTGCTGAACTGTATTGCGGTTTTTATATTCGTTTTTGTCCGACTCGTCACCTCAAACGCAAGTGATGCGTTATTGTATATCACTACAAAACCTCCTTAGTGCTGTGGCGTAACGATCATTTGCGCTACACCGTAGCCTTTTTCCGCATCATACGGGGATTTGATTCTCATAACAGTCCCATAGCCGTCGCTTTCCGCCTTGGTTGCGATGCCTTCGATTGCTGATACGCTATCTCCTACGGACACTGTTTCGTCAATTCTGACAAAGACTTGACCGATCAGGCCTATGACATGCCATTCGTCCCGAGAGTCGCGCGGCACGTATTCAAGAGTCGGATCATAGTCGGGGTTTAATTTTGGAACGCTTAACTCTTCGCCGCCATCGATAACCGTTTCGTAAACCAAGCCGCCAAATTCGTTCCTTTCGAACTGATCGTTCCAATAGAACGCTGCGCCTCCGAGTACCAAGCCGGCCGTTTCCGAAACAACTCCGAGTATCTTATCTCCTTCGCCTGCTTTTCGTATTTTATCGCCTTCTAGCGCAACGAGATAGCTAGAATCAATTTTCTGACCGTCAGCAGATTCGAAATACTCCGCGAAGTCTTTGAAATCTGAGACGCTCTCCACTCGCCCTGTACCGCGAATATGACCGCCAGTTGAATCGAGTTCCCATTTCGTATTTCCGGTCGAGGCGCTTCCGCTTCCGTAGCCCCCTCTGACGCTGTATCCGTTATCGTTGATAACCCCGTTGGCAGCGAGTACGACCCTCGATGGCCCGTCGCCTTTTGTATGTGAATTGTTTGACGCTATAACCGCTTGACGCGAAGCTGTTGTGGATGAACCCCCGCTGGCGCCTAAAACAACGTTTCTAGGACCTTTCGTTGTACATCCACCCGTGGTCGCAATCACCGCACTTGTTTTGTCTAAAACGTGACCCGACGTAGAAGCAGCACGGAAACCGCCTTTCACGTTGTTAGGGACAACCGAATGTTTCTGACCCCCGAGCACTGCCGCACTTTCGTAACCATACGCCCGAACCATTAAGATATTTGTTTGCGTATTCGGCGATGTGATGCCGGCCGTACCGCTTGCTACGTGAAGAATTCCGTTTTCCAAGTTTACGTTATAGACACCGCCCCCGATCCCGATACCATTTTGCGCTGAATCATGGATAACGAAATCAGAAATGAGGACGTCATCTGTGCGCTGATCGCCTCCGGTAATATTGACATCATAGCCGGCCTTTTTAAAACCGGAAATTTGCAGACCAGTAACAGTTATCTTCCGGCTCTTATATTGAAAGGCAATCATCGACTTTCCTTTGTAGTCATACGTCGGATCACCGATTGCAGTAAAACCGATTATCTTAACGCGTTGGTACGCCGAGACCACTAAAGCTTTCGGTTCCAGTCCGTCATACAGCGAATTGAATATCGGCTCTCGCGCAGTACAGTCGATCAGCGTTACGTCCCTCGCCGTCTCACTCCACGGATCAGTCGCTAAATGGTGTCCGATATGCCGCAAGTCGAATGAACGCACGTCCCGAAAAGATTCGTGTCCGCGAATGTGGACATTACACGGCGCCGGCCACTCCGTATGTGCCTTCACCTCTACGCCGCGGACATTTCCTTCGGTATAGTTATCAAGAAGCCATACGTGTTTAGATCCGTCATCGACCTCGATACCGTTCGAATTAGCTCCACCCTTACGATGGGCTGTGCCACGCGGGTTTGTCATTACGTTATTGGTGATGAAGATATATTCGCTGTAGTGCGTAGTGATTCCGTCGTCACCGTATCCATAGCCGACGCACCGATCGATCCAGACGTACTTACTACCTGTTGCGGTATAATCCTTCGCAGTAATATCGTAGGTAGGCGCCGATATGTCGAAACAATGGAGCCCCGGATTAATACCTTCGACCTCCCGGATGATACCGAACTTCACTTGCGCAAAAGTTAAGCAGCTTGAATGAATGCCCCCGGTTGAACTCACGCCGCCTTGACGATCCGGATTCCAGTCGAGGGACATTCCTTGGACTACGATATTCCGGTTGCCGGACGCCGGGTCCGCGTTAATGATGACCCATTCGCTCGCCGGCGTGTCCTCGTGCAGCTTCAGCGTAGTAACGCCCATACCTTGGCCGATCAAATACGTCCATGACGGCAGTTTGACGCCTTTAACGATATACGTCCCGGCCGATAGATTTAGCCGCACCTTACCGTTCCCGATCGCCTTTTTAAACGCTTCTGTACTATCGTTAACACCAGTCGGATCGGCTCCGTAGTCATCAACGTTTACATCGCGCTCAATTTTGCGTAAAAGCTTGTTATACTCTTTGTCGAGTCGCTCTTTCAATAAAGGCGCGATGTTTCCTTCCGCGTCTACACGAGCGTCAACGACCTCTTTTACATTTGTACCATCCGCGTTAAGGATCAGATTCCTAATACGGTTATACAGGCCGTCGATATATGTGCGCAAAGAAAAACCGCCATGGTCGATTTGCTCCGACGTGTGGGCGGTTTTCGCGTTCTTATGTGCGGCCAGTTCCGTATATGATCCTTTAATATCGTCCGCAATATCATCGAGGTTTTGGTTGTGGTCGTTACGAAAAACACGGTCCCACGCTGCCCCGGCCTTTCTGTACGGAAATTTCGGCATTGTATTCCTCCTCGTTATTTATTCTCCAGCGCGGTCAGGCGCTTGTTTATAGATTCGAGCTGTTGCGAAAGTGTTGATATATCCACCGTAGCCGTACCGACCTTGATGCGCTTCAGCTTTGCGAAGTCGGCTGCGCTCATTAAGCCGTCAGTCGTTTCGGTAGCCAGCGAGACAGAAACTTGACCGTCGGGCCCTAATACGATACTCGCCAGCTTCACGTAGTCCGACGAACTCATAAGACCGTCAGTGGTTGCGTTTGCCCGGCCGTACGTAGGAATCGTCAGCTTTGTCGGATCGTAGCCATCTTCGTAAATCGCGTCTTTTCCGATGGTTATGTTTCCGCTTATGGCGCTGCCTTTCACCTTTCCGGTCGACGTGTCGATAAGCTTGGATACGGAGCTTTGTCCCCGCCCTAATTTAGCAGTTGTTTTTTTGATATTTGCCCGAACCTTACCGAAAGTAAAAACCGGAGACTTTTTAGGATCTGAATAAGTCTCCACACTGACTACACGCAGCTTCGTCTTCAAATCAAAGGGCTCTAATACGCACCATACATAATCGCCTTTGCGAATATCCTGCATGTTTAATTGTTTAACCTCTATATACGTAAGGCTGATAGAGATTTCAATTTTATCGGTCAGTTCTTTTTCTAACCGTTTTTCGAGCTTTCCCTCATCCTTTGCTGTGTACGAGTCATCAAATACGGGATTTGCATGTTTGATCCCATAGACTGAAGCTAATGGACTTGTGTACTCAGCTTCCACCGCGTATTTTCCTGTCTTTTCGTCCTTCTTTCCGAATCCTTTAATGTACGTTTTTATAGAAGAGGTGTCTATTTCCTGAGAAGAGTCTTTTACATTTACACGGTCACGGATGATGTAGTCTGTGTCTCGCGCTATCTCCTTCGCGAAATAGACTTTCTTCCCAATGCACTCATATTCAGCCGAATACTTTTCCTTTATATCGCTTAGTAATCCGAGGGAGTATCCGTTTCCAAAATCCTCCACTTCAAACGAATCACCTAGCCCTTCCGGTAAAACCTCGTAAGAATACCCGGAACCCTTTAATGCGATGTCCAGCATATCCTCGATGTAAAGTTTTTTCTTTTTCCCGGATGTTTCGTATACGTAATTCTCACCGAGATCCGAAAAGGAACGTTGCAAGGCCGTGACATCGACCTTCAGTCTCTTGCCGCTAATAGGAACATACCGCGTTTTCCTAATGACGAATTCCTCGTCTTCATAAAAAAGGGAACCTTCATTTTGAATTAACGGGAAAGAGTGCGCGTTTCTGTCCGTCTCCCAAACCGTTACGTCAATAGACCTACCGTTCTCAATTTCATCTTTCTTCGTTACGTTGAAGTCCGTTAATGCTTCGACTTGATTAGCGAGATTTTTTACAAGCAGACTCGACATGGCGCACCTCCCTACGCGTAATAGTGGAATCTGAAATCAAACGCAATCTCAAAATCCCCGCTCGCTCCGCTTAATTCGAATTCATTCCATCCGGGCTCAAGCGTGATAAGCCCGAAATTTGTCTGCCCGAAAATGCTAACGTTCCCCTTTTTCGCGGTAACCCCGGAAATTTGAATCGCTTCCTTCGCGGTAGATTTGCCCGAAAACGTCCATAGATCGCCCGTCGTTCTATTTTTGATCGACAATTTGTCAGACGCGCCTTTATACGTAATTTTTAAAGACATGTATCGCGGATCTAGTCGGACGGCTCCCGCATTGAAAATACGAAAAGTCTTCGTCTTGTGTTTGTACGAAGGAATATCGTCCGTCAACCCTTCGCCTATCTGCCATTTGTTCGCATCAAACGTAAACGCATCCAGTGTGGTGCCGACTGATTCGCAATAAGTCGAGGCGCTTTGGAAAGTTAGCGTAAAGTCGCCGAAGCTGCCGATTCTGTCAGGCGTGAATGATGCGCTCAGCTCGACTCGCCATCGCTTTTTCGGCGTCGCTTCCGAAACTAAAAAGAACTCCTCCTCGCGATGAAGTGCGTGAAAGAGTTCCGCTTGTAATAAATGAAAATCAACGTCATCTGCTCCGAGCAAAAGACATTCGGCAGTCAGCGTTCGGGCTCCGAAATTTTTTCCTACTCGAACTAAGCCGTCCCTTCCCGGAATCGTTTCGTAATCGATATCGGGAGTGGGCGAAGCAATTTTGAAGCTCCTTACAAGGACCGATAAATCGCGAGCCATATCGATTATGCGGCCGTCCTTGTAAAGTATCCGGAAGTTGCTATCCGTAATAGGGACACCGGATGGAGGTGTTGTATAAACGCTTGAAAAAACGTCGATAGATACCTCCGGCTCTTCAACGACAACCGGAGCCGGGTTGTTTGTGTCCGGCGTAGAAGGAGTGGACGGATTCGACGGAGACGGGGCGGTGTCGTACTTCGTTAGACTATACGTTTCAATAATTCTGTTAAGCTTTGACGCGTAAGACGGGTCCGTTGCATAACCGGCGTCTACCAGCGCAGCAGTCGCTTTTTTGTAATTCTTCTCACCTACGACCGCCTTATAATGGTTTGGGTCCCAACTGACGCCGTTTACGTAAAGCTTCGCAAGGTCTTGCATCGACTCATACCACGTCGGGTACTTTCGGAACTTGGCGTCAACCTGAACGTTCCTTCCGTTGATTACTTCCCACGTTTTCATGATGACGTATTTTCCGTTATATTCGCCCTTCACTCCGAAAAGGTTCTTTCCGTTAACGGCGAGACCGCTGGTTCCGTACGCACTTTCGAGGCATCCCTGCGCGATTACAAGGCTTGCGAGGATTTTATAATTTACAAATATCTTCTGCGCATCCGGGGCAATTTTCTTTATAAAATCTGTATTACTCAAACGCTACCACCTCCCGTCTCTCATCCGTTCTAAATCATATCCGTCCTGCTGAATGCGACTGATGTGCGGCTCTACAATACGGCCAACAACTTCACTATCCATCACGATGGGAGCGCCGCCCTTCGTCTTAATCGCCTGCTCAATCGAACTGAGCGCGCGCAGCATATCCGATGATAAGCCGGATTCTCCTCCGAGCCCTGACGTATGCCCTGCGTCTATTATTCGCATAAGATTCGCCTGTTGCGCTTCAGTAAGCACCATTTCGTTACGCAGGGCCCGGATATCGACTTCGTGACTCATCGGATTAGCGAATTGAGACGCTAGACCGCCGATGTGAAGTTTGTTGATCTGACCGAGGCCGATGACGCCGCCAGTGTGGTAAGTACCTTCGTTCCCTTTTCCACGACTTACGGCACGCTCCGTCTTCATAGAAACATCCGATGTAATTGTCGTGATGCGTTTCGTGATGTCCTTACTTAGAGCAGCGTTCATTCTTTGGGCTTCTGACGTAATATCCGCGACCCGACCTCTTGCAGTACGAAGGTTTGCGATCTCGTCGTCAATCGCTTTAACAGACTTCCGGTACTCATCCGTTTTACGATCGGCAACATTCGTAACATTTTTAAGGTTCGCCTTCGCATCTTGTAAGCGTCCAATCTCCTTATCGATCACTCTCACGCCTTCGCCCTTTTTGGCGTTTAATCCAACTTGACGGAGCTCAAGGTCGATCATTTTCTGATTAACGACATCTAGCTGATTGATATTCTCACGGGTCTTTTGGAGCTCTTGATTCTTAGAGCTCAGGTTTTCCATATTTGTAGAAAACTGTTCTCGTAATCTCTGCAACTTTGTTTGCTCTAAGTTGAGCTCATTTTCAGCTATTGCCACCCGTGCTGTATCTTTAGCCTCTTTAGCTGCCGCCAATTCGCTCTCTTTAGCTGCCACAACTTGTAATTGATCAGATACCTGTTGCTCTAAATCGGATCGCTCTCTCGTCAACGCATTAACTTTTTCTTTTAGTCGTGCTTCTTCGGCTATATATTTAGACATATTGGCCTCAGCTTTAGCCCTTTGGGTTTCCAGTTCCAGCCGGAGTTCCTCGGCTTTTTCTTTGTTAAGACGCTTTAATGCGTCCGTGTTCTTTGCTGCGGCATTGCCTTGCTCGCTGATTGCGGCCGCAGTGTCCGGAGCTTTTGCGATAACCTTATCGTTTAAATCTAAGTAGCGATTAAATTCCTCATTTGTAAGACCTGATTTTTTTCGCAGTTCTTCCTGTTCTTCCTTCATCCGTTTAATGGAATTGGCATCCGTCTCCGTTTTAATTCGATCATTCAAATCGAGATAGTAAACGAATTCATCGGCAGTCAGCTTCGTTTTATTTTGAAGTTTATCGAACTCTTTCGTTAAGCTGCTGATAGAGTCTATTTCCTTCTGCTTCGACTCGGCTGCCTCTAAACTAACGGTGTTCATCTGATCGTATCCCGCTTTCACCCCGACAAGT
Source organism: Bacillus sp. SIMBA_026 (assembly GCF_046535335.1). Taxonomy (NCBI): domain Bacteria; kingdom Bacillati; phylum Bacillota; class Bacilli; order Caryophanales; family Bacillaceae; genus Bacillus; species Bacillus sp. SIMBA_026. Next base: position 25,807 of record NZ_JAWRWX010000002.1, read on the forward strand.
GCTCCCGCTAATAAAGAGAGCCCGGTGATCACCCATCCGGCCGGTCCCATCGCAACGAACAAACCGCGCACTGCGATTCCGAGTTTCATCATAGAAGACGCAACTAGCGCCACCGCTGCCGCCGCGCCCGCCATTTCGAGGCCCGTCGTAATGATTCCCGGATTCAGTTCGCTAAGGAACTCGACTACTTTCGTACCAGTTTCGACAATTTTTCGGAAAGTAGGTAAAAACTCGTTACCGATCGCAATTCCGAGGCCGTCAAGCGCAGACGTAAACTGTTCGAATGACCCTTTGAGGTTATCCATCTGCGTTTTCGCTACTTTGTCCGCAGTCCCGCCGGCTTCCTTCAGCGTCTTTGAATAATTGCGCAGTCCCTTTTCTCCGACGCCTAAAAGCGTAACGAATCCGGAAGCCGCTTCTACTCCGACGAGCTGTGCCGCCGCTGCCGTTTTCTGCGCTGACGTCATCCCTTCGAACTGCTTCGAAATATGGCCGACGAGTTCCGGTATCGGCTTTAGGTTTCCGTGCGCGTCCTTTACTTCGATGCCGTACTTTTTCATCGCCTTTGCCGACTGGCCTACCGGATTCGTAAGGTGCAAGAGTGACGCACGAAGCGCCGTACCCGCCATCGATCCCTGAATACCGGCGTCTGACATCTTCGCAACGGCTGTCGCAGTATCTTCGATGGAGTATCCGAGAGAGTGCGCGACAGGGGCGACGAATTTCATTGCATCGCCTAATTGCGGCAGATCCGTATTGGCCGTCGTCATCGCTTTTACGAGTACGTCAACGGCATGTCCGGAGTCTTCCGCTTTAATACCGAAGCCGGTCATGATATTCGAAACGATATCCGCTGAACGGCCGAGTCCTTCGCCTGAAGCCGCAGCCAAGTTAAGCACGGCCGGCAACGATCCGACTTGCGCTTTTACGCTGAAGCCCGCCATCGCAAGGTATTGAAGACCCTCGGCCGCCTCGACTGCGGTATATTTTGTTTCGGCGCCCATCTTAGCCGCAATATTCTTCAGATCTTCGAAGTCCTGACCGGTCGCGCCGCTGATCGCTTTAACTCGCGACATGGCCTCTTCGAAGTCAGCCGCTTTCTTAACGGAAACGCCGATGCCGGCTACGACTGCGCCTCCGACCGCAAGCGAAGCCTTTTGGATGAGGCCCATTTGTTTCGAGAGATTCGCAGATGAACGGCCCATTTGATCCATATCGTTTCGAGCTTGCTGAGATCGACGGGACCAGTCCGCCATGTCTAATACGAGACGCGCCCGGATTTCTCCGACTGTTGTTCCGGCCATCTATTTACCTCCTTTCCGAAAATTCCCCTGTAAAGCCCGTAGTTGTTCGAATTTCTCACGGTCGAATTTCACTTCAGGGTGAAGTCCTGCCGCCCGAATCAACGTATTCATGAGCTGTTTATACTCATCGTCCTCACTCGCCCGGTTATTCGTCGCAAGAAGTACGCGAATGTCTTCTATCCGCCTTACCGCGCCTTGCTTCGTCTTGGCGCGTACAAATTTCGGTATGTCTACCATATAAAACTCGTTTTCTATCTGATGCTGCGTGACACCTAAACTGATAGCCGCTTCGATTAGATAATCGTCAATCGTATATGGATCGCCCTCTTCGTCTACTTTTCGAGTTTCGGAAGAAGGCTCTTCACGTTTTTTGCTTGCGAGTCGAGACGGTTCTTTTTAACAGTGAGCGTGATGTACTCGATGATTTCGTCCGTACCGACTTCTTCTCGAATGTACTCGGCATCTACGCCGCTCAATAATGCTGTAATCTCGACGATCTCATCCATACCGACCTCAATCGCGCTTACTAAATACGAGTAGAAATCCGTTTTAGGCGCGCTAAAGACTTCCAGAACGAGAAATGGAATTTTATCGAGTGCCGCGAAAAGCTGTTTCCATTTGGCCGGAGTAAGTTTCGCAACCTCGACCGGATACTTACCGAGCTGGATCGAATCAGTCTCCTGTTTCTTTTTGAAAATGTTCATGCGACTCTCCTTTCGTTAATTAAAAAAGACACCGCCCCTCGACGATGCCTTTCGTTTGTTATTCGCTACCGGTTCCGGAAGAGGTCCCTGCCGTTTCGTCGCCCATAATAAAAAGATCGCCGTCTCCCATCGTGTCCGGATAACCGGTAAACGTTAGGTTAGCGATCCTCTCATTATCGGAATCATACGTATATTCGATGTCAGTCGACGCACCAGCTAATGGAATCGTGAGCCAGTCGTTGGCCGTCGCTTCCGGATCTGTCGGCTTAATTCGTAAAGGCTTCGCATCCTTCAGTAAGTCATATCCGGCTTTACCGCTGACTACTAGCTTCTTTTTGTCTCCGTCAGACACGTACTTACTGTTCGGCACCGCCTTATGAATCTTTTCTAAATCATAGATCGCAAACGGTACGGTACATTCGCAAGTTCCACCCTTTGTCCGTGAGCCTACGATCGAGTCACCGTATTGGTCGACCGTTGTATCCTGCTTAGACATCTGCGCCTTAAAAACGATGCCGCCCTTCGTGATGTCAAACGTCACCATATCCTTACCCTCGCCGTATTCGACGATTGCGGGGCCGATAGGAACTTGAATCGTTTTAATTCCAGCCATCCGTTTTCCTCCTTTATTTTTGCATTAAAAAAGCGCCCGGTCGGGGCGCACTACACAATCGAAATTTAACGAGTATTGAGGACGATCATTATCGTCGTATCCGATAAATAACGGCACCGAATTGGCCGCGCGGATAACAACGATTGAGCTATTACCGATAAACACTTCACGGAGATTCGTTAACGCTTCCTGAAGCTGATACGCTTTCTCTTCGCAGTCCGCGTCGCCCCGCGCCTTTCCTCGTACGATTATTTGAAACGACGGCTGACTCTTTCCGGTCCATTGAGACGGAGGAAATCCGCCTGTAAATCGTACATAAGTACATTCATCTGCCGCATTCCGCGGGAATCCGTTCGCGTAATAAACGCCGTCAACCCGCGACTGTATAAACGAGATTAATTCGGTTATCTTCAACGATTATCACAACTCCCTTCTCACCGCGTCTGCTACGTGATTAATGTATTTCTGCGATTCACCTTTCAGCGGACGTTCCAGATATTTGTTACCGACCGGATAGCCGCTCATGCCGCCGGCACTTGCCGAATTCGGTCCGAGATTGTATTCCGCTTCGTGAGTCCATAACGCATAGTTAAAGCCCTTGTCGACGGCCCGGAACGATACTTCACCAATCAGACTATCGCGCTTTAACGTAACCTTCTTCTTCATGCCGCGACGGAGCGTAGCTTTGTCAATCGGGGCGATATTTTGCGCAAGTCTAGCGAGGTCATCCGTGTTGTCATGCATCGCTGTCTTTGATGCCTGCTCAACGGCTGCCTCTCGGCTATCCAACAACGATAGAAAATCGCCAGCATCCAACGTAAAACTCATACGATTACCTCGGTCAGAATCGGCTTACCACTGACTTGCCGCTTCACGTTTATTTCCTTCGGCTTACGCTCAATGGTTTCGCCTAGCTCGTTCGTGAATGCGAGTGTATCCGTATACCTGATGTCGGCTAATTTATCGACCAAGATGCGCGCCGTAGCTACGACTTCCTCGCTCTTCACAACGCCGGAGGAACGTGAATTCGCAATAGTAGATCCTTCGTCGATTCGGCACTTAATTTCGAACGGCTTGACGCTCACAGGGTTTCCCCACACGTCTATATCATCTGAAGCACGAGTAACGGTCACGGTCTGACGCATCGGTATGATCGCCAATTACATCACCGTCGCTTTTACGGTCCGGCCGCTAAGTTTTACGTCGTTCGCTTCTTCGATCAAGTCGATTGTCTTTTTCGGTATGAGAGACTCATCGTCAGCTCGAAGCGTTTCCTTATACGTAAACGACCCGACGCCGGTGATTGAGTAAGACGCGATGCCATGCTTATTCAGGCGGTTCGTATCGTTATAAGCAGTCGCAAGCACATTCGTAAACTCGTAAACTGCGTCGTCAGGAATGACGTACTTACGAAATTTTCGAGCCAAGACGTCCTCAGCTACGTTTAGTACACGCTGCTGCTTTGCGTCGTCATAGTCGTTCCAATCCTCGTTATCGATTGTCATTCGGTTAATATATTCGTTTGCAGCTTCTACGCTTAAAGCCATACGCACAGCCCCCTTATTTTCCGGAGGACTTACGTGCAGGCTTTTTCGGCGCCTTAGCCTCCGCCTTTTCCGTCTCATCGTCTGACGAAATACAGCTAATCCATCGCGGACATAATGCATTCAACTGCTTGATTTCGGCAGGCACATCGGTTTCATAAACGCCTTTGTGGTCGAAAACAATCGTCTGGTCGGTGCCTACGGAATAAAACGGAGAAGCCTTATAGACGGCCATTATTACGAGCCAGCTCCCTCTAACGCTTTAATCCGCGCGATGATGTCGTCATACTGCGCCTTGGTACCGAACCCGTCCGCTCCTTTTGGTCCTGGGTCGCCTTTCGGACCGGGATCGCCTTTTGGTCCGGCAGTCCCACCGCTTTCTTGTAACTCCTGAATGATGTCACCGAGCTTTAGATCGTTGGCGACTGGCATAGATTCATTTAATCTCCGTTTCTGATCATCTGTAATTGCCATTGTTGGCCTCCTTTCAAATTAAAAGACGGGCCGAAGCCCGTCGATTGTCTTTAAGATACAGTTGTCGAGATATTTTCGAGGATGGCGATTTTTTCGTTCGCGTTTTTGATCTTGATTCCGTATTCGCCACGGATCTGGCGCGCAACAAAGTCAGCTCCCGGAACTGTGGCATCCTCGTCGTAGACAGAGCGCTCGCTCAATGGATGCAGAGAGAGAATGTTACGGTCAAACAAAGCGATTTTGTTCTTAGGGAAGTTTGGATCGACGATTACAGTCGCCTCGCCTCCGCCTACCATGTCAGAAACAAAGGTGCTCACTCTGTGGCCTGTAACTGTGTCCGTTCTCTCTGTGCGGATAGTATCTTTCGCCAATTTTGAAATTTGACGAGCTCCCGCAGTATTGGTGAGAATCGTGTTAGCAGATCCGCCTCTTAAATAAACTTGTTCCATAACATCGTTAATTGCCTTAGCTCCAACCTCTTCGCCTTTTAAGTTAGCTCTAGTAGCATTTTTCAAGCTAGCGAAGTGTAGAAGACCACCCGTTGTACGAGGCTTACCGTCAATTCTGCGGCCATAGATCAACCAGTCGTTAAATTCCCGCGCCATCTCTTTAAGACGTAGCTTTACTTGGTAGTCAAGCTCACTCGTCACATTGTGTGTGCGGACCGCTTGTTGGGTTTTTGATACAGCAGCATACCTTTCGATAATTTGCGTGAAGTTGTAATCTACATAACGGTCATGACCTTCATCGATACCGACACCAGCGCCTTCATTTTGCGGACGGGAAACGATGCGCAGCTCAGAGCCCGCCTTGATTTCCTCTTGAACTGTTCCGTCAAATCCGCGAACAACCGTCAGCACATCGTTGGACACGTTTGTGACTTTCAGATACTCTTCGCCAATAACAACGATGGCATCTTTACGGAACTTCTCCCCGTCATCTTCCGCCACAGTAATTTTTCCGTCTTCCGCTACCGATTTAACAGTCGCGAGGTTTGAGTTCAGTCGGTCAGACATCCACTCGAATTTAGTCTGATAAAGTGCCTCTCCGTTTAAGCCGATCAGACCAAGCAACGTTGGTTCATCCTGAATAATAAGTTCAATCCCCGCATCAAGCTGCCGTACCTGATCTTTAAAATCGTAACTAGTTAACATTTATTTTCCCCCTACTTCTTCAAAAGTGATTTCAATTTGTTTGAAAGCTCGATAACCTTCGAAAAATTCTTTTCTTTCCTTGCTTCGCTTAGCTGCGCTTCTAACGTCTTGATTTCTCCGCCGTCTCCGTCTCCTCCGCTATTAGAGGGTTGGCCGATCGGCTTCAGCGTTTGCTGTTTCGCAACCAAGTATGGTTTATTGTCAACGAGCCCCTTTACAACGTCCTCCATGCCGATTACTTTTCCGTCCTCAACCTTTACCGCGGATAGGTCAGCCAGACGTAAAGCGTCGTCAATGTAGGCGATGCCGTTGCTCGTAGCAACCTTGATAAATTCGTTCGCCACTTTTTCCTGTTCAGCAGCCGCTTTTAAATCTTCGATCTGCTTTACGAAGGCGGCTTCAGCTTCGGCCTTTTCGTCGAGCTGTTTCGTAAGCTTTTCCAGCTCGGTCATTTCCGCCTCTTCGCGTTCTTTCTGGGCTTTTTCGTAGTCGCTGAGTTTCGCCTTCACTTCGTCATAGTCAGCGTACTTGTTCTTAACGCGCCCCTTTTCGCGAGCAATTACAGCGTTAAATTCCTCTTGCGTCATAGTCACCGTCTGCACTTCAGGTTTATTTTCCGGCACCTCAGCCGTAGTTTGATCGGTAACCTCGCTTGTTTGCGTTTCTTTAAGTTCTTCGCTCATACAGTCCCTCCACCGCTTAAAGCCCGTCGGCTATTGAGTGATGCAGCCGTTTCTTTTAACGTCATAACGTTCGGACAAAATAAAAAAGCGCTACACGGCGCTTGATGGGTTTCTTATTGTAGAAATTACGTGCTTACAACGCGGGTGAAATATCTCCCCGGTCGCTTTGAGTTCGTCATATGTCGGATAATTGCCGGGAGCATCGTCAGTCAGCTTAATGATTTGTCCCTCGTGGAGACGGCATAGATCCTTCGCTCCGTGCGACGAAATTTGCGCATAATATGCGCCACGACTTACCGCCTCATTCGTATGGGCTTCCCGGTAGATTTCCATCATTTTTGTACGGACGACCATGTCCGCATACACTTCCGGCTTCCATCGATTTCCCCTCGCGTCAATAATGCCGGTATTCACCGAAGCCCAAAGAGACTTGCGCACCATATCCGTTATGCTCCGCCGTCCGTTCGTCCCTTTGGTCATATTAAGACGCATCGAATCCGACACGGCTTTCCTCACGGCTGCTCGCGTCTTCCTATCGACGTTTTGCGTAATCGCTAGTAAATCCGACTGCGTATCCGCTACAGCAGCCGCAACCATGTACTCGTTTACCTCGTTAAAAGCAACGACCTTTTCCGCGTCCGCCACCGTCTTTGCTACGTCCAGAGCGACCAGTGCACGCGCAATACCATCGGTGGCCGCCTTCGGAACATTCTTTTTGACCCATGCGGAAGATTTTTCGTCTAAATCGCTGAGGATCTCGCTAATAGATTTCAAGGTCGCCAACGCGTTAGCCCTTCGAAAATTATCGAGGTCAATTCGTTCAAGCTCCGCCAAGATGTCTCGTACCGCTTCCTGATAATACCCGGCAAGTCGATTCGTCTGATAATCGTATTGAGGCTCAGGAGAACGAGGCATTAACTATCGCCCTCCTCTGCGATTTCCTCTTTATCCTCGTCCGAAGGGTTCTTTTCCGGTTCTTCCTTGTTGAAAATCGCCCCGTCAACAAAACCGCTCGTCGTTTTTTCGTCTTCTTCAATGCGGCGAATGATTTCGTCAGCTTTCTCGTCGTCCACATCGTCCTGCTGTTTAATGGCTCCGCGAACATCAATCGTAGGCTTGCCGCCTGTACGGATTTGCATAATCTCAGCGAGCTCTTTTTCATTCTTCGGAAGTCCGTCGCTCCAAATAGCCCGCGGATAAACCGCATTTTCAACATCAATGACCCCGACTGCTTTTTCGAGCAGCATACACGTCCAAAGGGCATCGCGTATTGCTTTATCGTAATGGGCGCGAATACGTTTTATTTTCGAAAGTATAGGCATGAATCGAGCCTTTATCGCCGCGCCGTCTGTATGCGAAGTCCCGGTACCACCAGAATTATCTCCGGACATTGTTGTTCCGAAAAGCCATTGTGGAGTTTCAGACATCTGAAAGACAATACTCAATAGCAAGTCGAGCTGTTTGAACGCGGCGTCAAGCTGCGCCTGCCACACCATATATCCGGGCGTTGGGTCGTCTTTATTTACCGGGATGTATTTGCCTCCAAACTGGACGGCTCCGTTAGTCGCCTCTAAATCCGGACCATACGCTGTAGGATCACTGTGTTTCCAAAGAATATAATCGATCTGAACAAGCCGATCGTTGATCGCTGCGAATACCGTTTCAATCTTCTCCAATCCGCCAATACCGAAATAACTGTCATCGATAGACTTGTATGGGATGTGAAAGACTGGGATGTGCGGGAGGAATGTTTCTTCGTGGTCTTCTTCGCGACCCGTCGGCACCTCTTCGCCTACATTGAAAACGCTGATTGGGGCGCCACCGGAAACATCGACGCCGTTCTGGTATAGTCTGTATCGCGCATAGAAGATATGGCCCGGTATATGGCGCTCTACGTTTAGGAAAGGAATTTCCGTCTGTTCCGTCTCTACCCATTCAACTTGGGCTATATTGACCGCTTTGATCTGCTTAACGTTTCCTGCCGAAAACTCAGGGAAAACGCAATTTGCATTAACGTGCTCAACAACGGCCTCCATTTTCGCGTCTTCCGGAACCTCTAAGCCCATCGCGACGAGCTCGGAATAGTCTTGTTGATAACCAAACCGCACTTTAATCCACGCGTCACCGCGATATCCGTTCGACATGGCGCTCTCGTGCAGCAGTTGGTTGAGGTCGTTTTCTTCTACGTATCTGTTGAGCGCTGTTTGCTCTTTGCTAGTGTCATCCAGCCCGCTCTCAAAATGAACAGGCTCTCCGACGAGCATATCCGCGGGCTTGGTGACGAGTATGTCCGCCAGATTAACCGCAATGTAGAGCTTTTCGAGCTGTTTCGATTGTGGCGAATCTTTTAATATGTCCGTAGCCCTTTCGTACACGTCTCGGTGCTTTCCTTCGAAGAGCTTACGCATACGCTTATACTTCGCCAACCTCTCGATTGAATCATCCGGAGGAAATTGCGCGCCTTCCCGAATGATACTGTATGTCTTTTTGACTGTGTATTCATCCGAAGGCTGGTCGTGTTTCTTTAGTAAGTTGAAAAACCCCAACGCTATTCCTCCTCTCCGATAATGTCAGCCAGTTCTTCGAGTTCCTTCTCGATATCTTCGTTGCTTCGGGCGCCTCCGTCAGCTTCATTGGTCGTTATCTGACGATCGGTCAACAATCCGTGACGACGCATGAACAAGTCGATAGCTTTAACTGAAGGCTGCGGTCCTTTTATCAGCTTTAGGAGCTGTCCGTATACTTCGGACCGGTGCCCGGAAAGCATGTCGTCCGCTAATAGGTTCATGTATTCGATGAATATCGGATTTTGAAACCGCCATCGATAGAGCGTCATACGACTTACACCGATTTCTTCGGCCAGCGCGTCCTGACTTCGTTTGTTCCCGTCTTCGGGCGTGACTTCATTACTCGCAACGACTTGCGCTGCCTTACGTTGCTGAAGCGTTAGTTTTGCTTCCAGCTCTTTCATCCGCGACATTTTATCGCCTCCTTTCTTATAGCCATCCCGGCTTCTTCACCAGCCTTGTTTTCGGCCTGAATACGGATTCGAGCGCCTGCTGAAGCGCGTCGAGTGAATCAACGTAATCGCCGAAAGGATACTGCGCCATCTGATCGAGAAGCATCGTGTGCCTATCGTTCAGAATCAACGTTTTGTTATGCAGCATCGGCTCCATCGACTGAATACGCTCGTCTTTCGAAGATTTATGCGATTTCACATCGTTCACGCGGCACGTATAAAGACCTTCCTGCCGGACCCGCTCCTGAAGCTGACGGTAGTATTCGTGTTGCGCGTTAATCGTTTCGACGTTGAAGGAACGATGCCGGTATTGTTTGATCTTCCGAATAATGACGTCAATGTATACGTGCGCCGGCTCCTTCGACGCGTATTCATCAAGTACGAAAATGTATCCCGTCGGCTCGTGTTTGCCGAGCGTAATAACCGAGTTATAGCAAGACCGCGCATTCTTACCCTGCGCGATATCCCACGCGCCGACAATTAGAAGATCACTGACCGGTATTTTCAATTCGTTGTACACGACGTATGCTGTTCCGTTCTCGTAATAATAGTGATAATAAGCGTAGTTATCCGGGAAGAAGAACTGCTCGTCTTCACTGAAAGCCAAGTTTCGGAATTCCGAGTTATATGCACGCGTTCCCATGTTTACTTTCTCGTGCATGAGCTCGCGATAGGTCCAGCGCCAAGGCCACGCCAGTTCGACGCCGTCCTCCAACGCCTCTTTATGCGCTTCGTAAAATTCGTCAGCCTCTTCGATCGTTTCCGCTCTCGCATAGACCTCGCAGTATTTGTCCCATAATTCCGGGTGTGTTGGCTCGCTTATGATCGCTCCGTGAAAGCTCGCCTTGAAATCCTTACGCTTCAGAACGTGGTTAAGAAGCCCGGTCGCCGAAACCATTGTCCCGACTAACACGATCGCAGTCGCCTTGGACCCGATCGGAACAACGACCGAGTTAAACCAATGAACGAGCTTTTCCCGCGCTTCCTTGGTTCCTTCGTTGTTTGTCGATGATGGGTCGTCAATTATTACGAGGTCAGGCCGGACAGCTCCGTGACGTTTACCGCGAAGCTGCTTACCGGAGGATGACGACTCGATAAGGATATTCGTCGTTGTAATGAACGCCTCTTCGTTATCCTTTTCGTTGCGGCTTGCCGACTCGTGCATCATAGGCCCAAAGTCTTCCCGGAGTTTGGCGTTAAATTTCATTTGCTTGTTAACCCATCCGATGAGCTTTTTCGAGAGCGAATCCGTCTCTGATATAACGAGAATATATTTCCGCTTTCTATAAGCCGCCTGATGTAACGGCAAAGCGTTCGAAAACATTCCGGATTTTGAGTGGCCCCGGGCTGCCGCGATTGCAAGACGCGCGTTCCTTTTTTCTTCGTTGACATAATCGCAAAGCTCAAAAAACTCTTCGTGTATCTTCGCGATATCTTCAATGCCATCGTGGGGCGTCCCGTCATCCGAGTTCCTTACGACGTTATCCTCGTTTTCCGGATTTAGGCCGTCGCTCAAATACTCGTAGGTGAAATATGCGATATCCACCTCGGCACGATGAACGCGCTTCAGTTTAATTAATTCGGCCTTGTTCTTCCGGAACATATCGATATGGTAATCGGTGGCTTTTTTCGCTTTAATGAGGGCCGCTAATCGACGCACACTCTCGATCAATAAGTCGATACGTTCTTGCCGCTCTTCACGATCCAACCATTTTCCGTTAATGTACGCCAAATTATCGCCCTCCTTTCGCTTGACTTTCGTTATTATTTTCGTTAATATGAATTTAACATATTGAGAACGGAGTGAAATTCGAATGAACGAAGTCCAACCGATTAGAGAAAAACGCCAAATAAACACAATAAAAAAAGCCCTTCGCGGGCGTGATCTGCTTTTATTTACGATCGGAATTAATTCCGGCCTACGCATTTCCGATATACTTGCGCTCAAAGTCGGCGATGTGCGCGGAAAGGACTTCGTTGCAATTACGGAAGGGAAAACGAAGAAGTCAAAACGTTTCTTCTTCAATGCCGCTATCAAGAAAGCCGTTGCCGACCTGATTCCGACCGAAGCAAACGACGACGACTGGCTTTTCCCCTCTCGGAAAGGTTCGAAAGCTATTACTCGCGTTCGTGCATACGGCATCCTTAACGAAGCTGTTGAGCGCGCCGGCCTCTCGGAGAAGCTCGGCACAATCGGCTGCCACTCGTTGCGTAAGACTTTCGGCTACCACGCGTACAAGAACGGCACAGATCTTACGCTACTTCAATCAATTTTCAACCACTCGAAGCAGTCGGTCACGTTGAGATATATCGGAATCAATCAGGACCGGATCGACGAAGTATACGCGAATGTTAATCTATAAGACGACGGGCGCCCCAACGTTTGAGCCGCATCCAACGTAGGTGTGCTCGTCTTTTTTCGTATAAGCCGGTCGACGCTACGACTTCTTCCTGCCGCTTCCGTATTTCTGCTCCATACCGCAGCAGGCACATCGACTTGCAATCGCATACTTCGAAATGGCGTGAACAATTGGACGGGGCACAGTGGGATTCCATTTGCTTATTTGTCATAGGCGACCGCCTCCGTTTAACTTTATCCACTGTGTCTTCTTCGTCGGATGCGTGTCTTTATACCCGATATTTCTGACGACCTCTCGCTCCCACCGCTTCTCTCGATCGGTTGTAAGTTCCCTGTACGCTACTATAACCTTAGTTGGACGCGTTCCTTTATGTTGCCAACCGACGGCTGCCTGACCAACAGCTAAAGCTCGGAAATAAATACGCTTGTTGTCGACATCTCTAAAAATATTTTCGAGAAATCTGGCTTGCTCCGGTGTATCGACTATCATAACTACGAACTCCATTAACACGGAACTCCATTTCCATCTACACAAGAGATTTTTAATAACCTCTTGATTCTCTGTCCTCTCGGAACACTGACACCCGGATCTACAAAAACTACTTTTCCGTTTAAATTCGGCGCGTTTCTTTGGGTTTCTACAGATAGATAAACAACATCTTTAAACGTATTTTCTAATGCCCGAATTGACGTGCTTGTTCCCATCCCTCGACCAATGTAGACTTCACCTTCTGCGCCTGAAGAGTAAGCGCCGTAAATAATGTCGTTCGCTAATCGAAATTCCTCCGAGTACCAATCGCCAGCTAAGCGTTTTACATTTTCGATATACTCCTCGTAAACAGTTGAGGGAGCGCCCTTGCGTTTCGCCTGCTCCTCCCGCAATTCAGCCAGCGCCTGCGTCGCCGCCTTTGCTTCGCGCTGAAGCGCTTTGAGGCCGGTAATAGCTTCGGATACCTCTACGGCTACTTTTACGTTGATGTCGCCTGTTGCGTAGATATTTCCGGTTTGAGATTCCAGGCTGAATTTTGGAGCTTGATATCCGTCTGATAAGGAGTAGCCTGTTTTGTTTAGAGCTACCCCCGCCATTACTGAATTTCTTGTTGATTCGCGTTTATCCGCCATTCACACCGTCTCCTTTTCGTTTAGTTGATTTCGCTGATCAATTCGTATCTGATCGCGTCAAGGGCTTCCGCAATCTCGTTACGTACTACATGTCCGGATGCCTGCAACGCAATCAAACGATCTAAATACGCGAGCAATTCCGCTATCTTCGTCATCTTCATCGTCTCCTTTTCGTTTCTTAGACAGAGCTTCATGATGAATCTCTGTTAAAACAGGGGCGGCAGGAATCGAACCTGCCCAAATAATTCGCCACCAAGGAACATGCGCCCCTATTTGCCACACCGACCGATGTCCGCATTGTTAAGAGGCGTGTCGGTGGGTGCGCTAGCGTTACCGGAGGGCTCGTAAGCCTATTCCGACTGATCAGTAAAACGCAAGCACAAAAAGACCTCCGCCGTAGGGTGCGGAAGCCTCGTTCTGATTGCGTATGTTGGCTTTTAGCAAGTTGCGATAACTTGACACGCCGCCTTGGCTATTCGTTTATTATGCGGACGAGGATTTGCACCTCGCATACTGGTTTATCCCGGGTCGTGTGTGCTTCTATACCAGCAAAGTTAGGAGTCTTTCACTCTCTCGATGCGCCCGCAAATTGCGTCTACCTATTCCGCCACCGCATCCTTGATTTGCTCGTATATTAACTGACGTAGTAAATTTCCTCTCCAGACTCATCCTCAACCCCCGCCAATTCCGCAAGCTTTTGAAAAGCTACGTTATTCTCTAGCGGACCTGCCTCGCATTCATATCTGCAAACCTTGAGTTGCTCGACGATTTCTTTTAACGTTTTAAATTCCGCCATTCGATTCGTTCACCCTTTCGTAAGTCTTTTCGAAAATGTCCGGCTTGCACGGGTAAAGTTCGCCCTTAATGCCCCGAATAATGTAATCGCCAACTTGCGCAGTCATTACGCCTTCTAACATCGGTATATACATTACGACCGGCTTTTGTCGATAGTCTACCCGAATTAACCTATCGTGGGATAACTCCGATATAGCCGATATAGATTCCGTCGTATCCTCGAATTTTACCGCTTCTATTTCAACCGGCTTTTTACGATATTTCGCCACTCTTTCGTCCTCCCTTCGAAATCACACGAAATTAGCGTATCTAACGCTTACCCTAACGAATACCCTCCGGCTGGATTAAAACGGCTGTTGCGTGTTTATTTCGTGGAATAATTGTATTCTATTTCGTCTGCGTTGCAATCCTCGCAATAAAAGTGCGCAGCCATGTCGAAGTTTCCGAAAGCTACAACGTTCTTTGATCCGCAACACTTACATGTGATTTCGAAATTTTCCATCGCGATCACCTCCGTTTAGTTGACGCCCCGAGTTCGAAAAATTGTGCGCAAGTTCCGGACAGCAGTCGCGCCGGTATTTTTGGGGGCGGTTGGGGGCCCGGCGTTTCCGCGATTCTTCGTTTGGGTCATCGTATATTAAATACATATTTATGAATAACGAATTTAACAGAAGTAAATTGAGTTACATTCGAATCAACAGACAAACGTTGATATGATAACGTTCGTCATCGTTTACTCATCGCAATTAATCGTATGTTGTTTATGCATTCGCTAACCCGCGCCACACCTGCACCCTGCCGTATGCCATGTGCCGTATGCTATGTATAGGATCGTGTATATTGCGTTGGTCATTCGGTTAGACCCCATGAGTTTCGGAAGGGCTCACCCTCCGGCAGTGGCTCGTTGCTGTTCGCCTCATCACGCATCGCAACCGGACGCCTCCCCGACGCCTTCCTTCCTATATAACTATACGTATGCCTATACGGTGTTACATATAGCGTATGTATGCCGGCAGTACCCCGCCTGCCTATCGCTAGGTTATACGGTATGTTACGTCCTTCTATTACGTATAGACAGCTAAGCCGTTAAAATATGCGTATTTATCGTTGCTAGGACGGAATTATTTTCGTAAATTTAACGCTATATTAACGGATATCTTCCGCTTGTATTTAAACATAGCGCTAATTCCGGTCACTTCGTTCCCTACATACGCGCAGATATTAATAGATATATTGATTGCGCTAACACCGGACGAAGGCGCAGCCGTAGTTCCGGAGGCTTGTGACTCACAAGACTAAGAAGTGATCGGCGGACTAAAACGGCTGTATCCCTTGCGGCTCTAAGCGCGAACCCACTTTTCGGGTGTACGAATAAAGTCGTGTTTTTGCCCGATTTGTACGAATAAAGTCGTGTTCATTATCATTTAGGTTATCGTAATTGAGAATCGTATGCATAAAAAAAGACGCCAACTATCCGTCAGCGCCTCAACGTAAGTATTTTCCCCGCCAGAAACAACCCTACGACCGCCTTCCGTTTTAGCATCGCCAAGTATATCCGCCTTGCCCAACTCTCCTCGTGCTGCAACGCTATCGAAACCGACTTCCCCACGTTCGGATGTTCGACTATGCGCTTAATCAGCGTCAACTTTTCGCGCACTGTTTTACGACAGCCCGGCTTGAATTCGTTCTGTATACAGCCGTTAACCGCGATATAACATTTACGCCTCGCCAGATCTACCGCAACCTTCTCGCTATACAAGCCCCATCGTTTTGCATATTGTTCGAGCGTATCGCTATCGATGTACGAATCGAATAATTCCGGATTATATTCGCGCATCAAACTGGCGTCATTGATCTGCCGGTAATGATACAGCGGCTTATCGATATAGTATGCCGTCTGACAATACGTAAACGCGTCCATGTTGAACAGCCAATCTTCGCCGAGGTACTTGCCGTCAGGAAACGTTATGTTACACGTATCGAGCATGCTTCTGCGAATTACCTTGCCGACGCCGCCGTACGATCCGTTGTATAAGAAATCCGTCAATATAGTCGCCTTAATCTCGGCCCGTCCGATCGGCTCATTCGCTTTTGCGCTATAACTTTTCGTATAGATTTTCGACGCGTCTTCGTAATCCCAACGCATGTCCGTAAAGACAATATCTGCGTTGTTTTCGCGTGCAGCTTCGTACATAACTGCGTAAGCTTCCGGCTCAATCCAGTCGTCCGAGTCGATAAACGCTACAAATTCGCCTTTCGCCTGCTTCAGTGCGGTATTACGCGCCGTGCCCGGCCCTTGATTCGTCTGATAGATCGGTTTGACCCGTTCATCTATCGTAGAATAGAATCGGAGAATATTGCGCGTCGCATCAGTTGAGCCGTCATCTACGACCAAAACCTCGATATTTTTAAGCGTCTGCCCAAGCACGCTGTCGATACAATCGCAAAGATACTTTTCGCCATTGTATACCGGTATAATAACGCTCATTTTCGGATTCATTTATAACCGCCCTTTCAGTTCGGGAATTCCCGAACTTTGTTCGATAGGATAATTATACCAACGAGCGCTCGGATTTCAAGACAAAAAAAAGACGCCGATTTATTCAGCGTCCTCTTCTGCGGCTTCTTCAATTTCGAATAGCTCATCGACTTCTACGCCGAGCGCCTTCGCTATTGAAAAAACGTGCCAATCTTCGTGGCGGCTATTCTTATCAAATCGCGATATTGAACCCTGCGGCACGCCCGATGCTTCTGATAGTCTTACCTGCGTCCACCCTTTCGCCTTCATAACGGCGTTTAGACGCGGCGTTGCGTTTAGTTTCATTTCGACCACCTCTGCGACTATTATACGATATCGTATAAATTTCTGCAAATCCATTGACATACTTTATCGTATATCGTATATTTAGGACGACGAAGGGCCCTCGTTAATAAAATCCGAGAGGGGTAACGAAATGATTAATGATCCACGAAAACTGAATAAGGCGATTAAAGAACGAAACGGAGGCGCAGCCCCACCGACCAAAGCAAAGCTGCACCGTCCGAATCGAACGAAGCACTTCCAGTATATCACAGCGTTTATTCTATGCGCAATGTTATTCGCATCCACTTCAGTCACCGCGCAAGCCACCGATGTTTACCGCAACTTTGCCGAACTCGAAGCCAACGAACCCGAGACGAACTACAACATTTTCGCAATCGACCGCACCACGCCCGTTTTGATACTCGCACCGCATGGCGGCAGTATTGAAGGCGGAACTAGCGAGTTAGCTCGCGAACTCAGTAACGACTATTCTACGTATCTATTCGAATCTCTTAAGACGCCGAACGGCTTCGACCTCCACATCACGAGTACCCATTACGATGAACCGACTGCACTTGCCTTAGTTTCGCGACACCAACGCGCTATATCGCTCCACGGTTACAGTGACAGCGCCGAGCATATTATCGTAGGAGGCACCGATCCTGTTCGTGGCCAGACGTTAGTAGATCGCTTGAATGCGGCCGGCTTTAGTGCCGAACTTGTGGGCGCCGGACATCGATTCGCAGGCGCTAGTAGCGCGAACATAGCGAATAAGTGCATAACCGGCGAAAGCCTACAGATCGAGCTCAGTACCGGATTGCGTAAAAGCATGTTCGGTAAGTTCTCGCTTAACGGACGCGCCGGAACCGAAACCGAGACGTTCTATAAGTTTGCCGGGCTGCTGTCGGAGTTCATTAACGAAAACTATAACGTTGGAGGTAACGAATAATGATGCGATATACGTTGGAAGCTGAAAAGTACGATGTGCGTTGGGACGGGACTGAGGCGGCTATGACTACACAAGGAATTAATTGCGCAATATACGAGGCGGCTGAGGCTGGTTATTCTGAGGTAGAAATCCCTAAGGGAAAATACCTTATCGACGCAGTAAACCGTATTGCAGTTAACCCGGAAGAAGGTGCCGGGATACGTGTACCGTCACATATGACCCTAATATTGCATCCAAAAGCAGAACTTATTGTAGAGCCAAATAGTTCTTACGGATATTCCTGTATCTACATTGGAGAATTCGAAAACGTGACGATAAAAGGCGGTAAGATACTTGGTGACCGTTATCAGCACAACTTTACCGGGCACGGTGATCGCGTAAAGAAAGAAACGCACGAATGGGGATACGGCATAAACGTACATGGCGCCAAGAATGTCGTGATTGAAGGCGTGGATATTTCGGAATGTACGGGCGATTGTATTATGGTGAACGCGCAAGGCATGTTAAACGTTCCTTGGACGACTTACCGACCCGCCCGCAATATTACGATTGAGCGTTGTAAATTGGACGGTGCTCGTCGAAACAATATATCGGTCACCGGCGGCGAAGATGTAAAGATCGATAAAAACGTAATAACCAACGCCGGCATAAACGATGGATGTAAGCCTATGTTCGGCATTGATATCGAAGGTTACGGTGAAGGCGATATCGACTACGAAGAGCCTCGCAATGTGAGGATAACGAACAATACTTTCAAAGGAAATGTGCTGCAGTCCGTTTGTAATTTCAGCGGATACGAGGTCGTTATCTCCGGCAACTATTCGGATAACTCGATCTCTTACGGATTCGGAACCGACACTACTATCTCGAATAATACGTTTGTACGTACGGACAAGAAATATACCGCGATTACGAGCCTTGGCGTGTCGGCTGGCTTTAGCGGAAATAATACGACAATCACCGGAAATACGATAAAAGGCTTCAGTAGTGGTATTGACGTTCGCGGAGCAGACGTTTCAGTATCCGGCAATACAATTTCGGAGCTTAGCGCTGATGGCACCGCATTGGCTACCTTCGAAGCCAAGAACGTTAAGTTTTCGGATAACATCGTAAATCACTGTCCGGGTAAATTATGTAGCGCGCGTAACTCAAAAGATATAACGTTCGAAGGTAACGATCTCCACGATTCGGATATTACTGCGATAGAGATTGCCGACTCCGTTAACGTTAAAGCGAAGTCGAACGACATTAAGCGCAGTAAGCAAGGCGTCGTAGTTACGCGGTCTTCGGCGAAACTGATAGATAACGATATTGATCTTACCGACTACTCTGGCGCAACAGGCTACGCTATATCTTTCGATAAGGGAAGCGACGTGGATATCGAATACAGCCGCATACCAAAACCGGCAAACATGGCTATTTACGGAGAAAGCGCAGAAGGGCGAACCGTTCGCATTAAGAACAACGACATCACTGACGCGAAATGTCTGATACCGATTTACGTCGTCGGTGGTAAAAACCCTGAAATATCCGGAAATGACATAACGTTTAATCGGAAGGCTTCGGGCGGTTACGGAATTCAAACGAAAAACACCGACGGTGCCTTAGTAAAGGAAAACGTTGTGTATTCGGCCAACTCTTTCGCGTTGTACAATCCGATTAAGACTTCCGATTCTATTAATTCGCGGCTCATCGGAAATAAGATAGCCGGAACCCTATCGCTCAACGAAACCGACAAAGAATATCAAAATATTCCGATTTAATCGTTGACTTACGTTATACGATATCGTATAATAGAATTATAGAAAGGAGGGAAAAACGATTGAACGCGGAAACGGTACTAATCATAACGGCGATAGTAAATTTCGTCATTGCGATAACGAATCTGGCAACCGCCTGCGTTAACGCAAAAAACGCTAATCGCAAAAACGACTAGCGCCAGAACATTGATACGGGGTTGATTGGAGAGTCCGCCCCGTGTCTCTTATAGTACCGTAACCATAACGCAAACACAAGGAGGCGAGCGCGCCATGTTAACGGTATTAACCATCGGCATTACGGCGGCGGCCCTGATCGTAGCAATCGCGGGTCTTGTCGTAGCACTAAAACGGAGGCGATAACGGTATGGAACAGCTTATGATTCGTAAAGTATGGCCGGATGTGCCGGCATTAACACCGCAGCAGGAAGCGCAGATCCTCGAATTATACGTGCGCCCCGCCGCCAATTTCGGTCGATGCGGGCGCGCTTACCAAATCGGGATCAATACGCTAATGCAATATTTCGGGTATCGTATCGAAAAGGAAACGGAAGACATTAACGATGATTGAATACGCTTGTCACGAATGTAATTACGTAAAATTAGATATCGAAATCAAACCGGACGCGTGCTGCCCTACGTGTGGTACGCGGCTGGAAGTCGAGGAGGAAATCGTATGAAAGATTTTAAGTTAACGCCACTACATCAGGGTTATCCAGAAATGGAACAGTCGCGCGCCGAAAGGATAATTAGCGATTACAGAGAAGGTGTTCGGGACTTGGATATAAAAGCATTCCGGGTCGGTTACGAAATGTGTCTTATAGATTTCGGATATAAAATAGTACCTGTATGCACAGAGGAGGAAATCGTATGAAACGTTTAGTTAAATCGCTCGTAATCACCGCAACCCTATTAACAGGCACTATTGCGTTGGCTCCGCAAGCTGACGCGGCATGGTCGGGCTGGCAGACGGAGAAGTTCGGACATAAAGCGCGGGTATATACGGACGCAACCACGTACAGCAGTAGCGCAAGCACGGTCGACTGGAAAGCCGAGAAGAAAGGCGGATCAACGCTGTACTACACGGCCGGCGTATACAAGAAGCGTAGTGGTGGCGGGCTGACTGATACGTATTTAGTACAGCGGGGCAACTTCAAAACATCAACGCCGCTGAAATCGTTTAGTGCGAAGTCGATCCGCAGCAAGACCGGCAAAGGAACATACGTTATTCAGATCGACTGCTATTCGGATTCAGGCAAGCGCAAATATGTCGGTACGTTTGAGTCAGCAAAATTCAACGTTAAATAATGAACGAACTGAGCCGTTTCAAGCTTTCGGATACCTATCGTACCTGAACTCGTCTGAAGCGGCTCTCTCGTTGTAATTTCGTGGTATAATCGTTCTATACAACGATGTAAGACACGGAGGTACAGCGAAAATGGGGGAAAAATACGAGACTAACGGCATTGATACGTCGATCACTTACGAATACAAGGAATTTCCGGACAAGCGCGCAGGACGATGTGATAACTGTGACTATACGCTGTTCAAAAGCTCGGTGAAGAGCGGGAAGTTTCTTCGGGAGTGCAGGCGGTGTGGAATGAAGAAGAACATTTAAAATAACGCAATAAGGAGATATACATATGCAAGTATCCTCGCAACTAGGTGAACTAAGGAAGAAGATATCAGAGGAAAACCCCGACTCTAGTATTATTGTTTCATCGCTCCTCTTGGAAGAAAGAGATATAAATGGCGGGCTCGACTGGTATGAAAAATCGGTGGAACTTTGTGTTAGAAATAATAATTGGATTAAGCTCACTGTCGAAGAAAGATCGCGAGAAATCGAACGAGCATCAGGCACAAAAAGAAGCGTGAGAGATTCCTATGAAATGTCTGACAAGGACGTAGAATCATACCTGAACAGCCAGAGATGTACTCTTAGCGAAGTATCACAGGTACTAGCGTCATTTGATAGACACGGAATAAAATAAACGACCATAAATTACCGGATACGTATCACTTCGCTCCAGCCGGCTATTACTATATCATTAAAGTAATACGAAGCTGAAACGAGGTGATTTTTTGTTTATTTCGCCAATGCTATTAGAGTCCGCAAAAGACCCGTTTGACTCTGACGATTACATTACGGAAATTAAATTCGACGGTATCCGCCTGCTCGCGTCCAAAGATGACGGCCGAATACGCCTCTACACGCGCCACAACAACGAAGTCACCGCTAAATTCACCGAACTCCACACGTTACAGATTCCGGACGGCACCGTACTTGACGGCGAGATTATCGTGCCCGGAACGACAGGCGCCGGAGACTTCGAGGCTATGATGGAGCGGTTTCAATCACGAAGAAGTTATCATCCGATAGTATTCTGCGTGTTTGATATATTGCGTCTTGACGGCGCATCGGTTGCGTCGAAGCCGTTATATGAGCGGAAGGAATTATTAAGCGGCCTTGCCCTCGATCATCCAAACGTTAAGATTGTCGATAGCGTTACCGGTAATGGCCACGCTGTTTTCGAATTAGCGAAAAGCTCCGGCATTGAAGGCGTCGTTATGAAGCGCGCAGATTCATCCTACGCGGAGAATAAGCGGTCAGATCGTTGGCTGAAGATCGTTAATTACGAATACACTGACGTTTGGATTACGGGTTATCGGAAAGAGGATAATGCGCTTGTTCTGGCGTATGAAGACGGTTCTTATGCGGGCATGATGGAGTTTATGCCGCACGCTGATCGGCGGAGATTTCATTCGGAGCGGGTAGACGTAGGAGAAACGGATAAATACGTGAATATAGAGCCGATAAAATGCCGTGTGAAGCACCGATTTAAGACGCGCAAAGGACTGCTGCGGATACCTTCGTTTGATTCGTGGAAGAGCTGATGATATATTTAAGGCATAAACACCGAAGGAGATATACGGATGGGCGAAAAACAATACGCTCGCATTGCGCTTACAAACGGGCAGATTGCGCGCTTTGAATTACCTACGAACCTAAACAGCCGAGACATAGCTATCTTAAAATCGCAGATCGAAGTTCTTGAATTACAAACGGAAGATGACGAAGAAAAGACGCCCGCATAAGGCGTCCTTTTTCGTTTTATGCTCCGCGTGATGCGCTTTCCGCTGGACCTGCGCCTCTGATAATGCTTTCTAACGGATTAGCTCCCGGTTTAATCTCTCCCATTCGTCTCACCTCCGATATAGTAAAATTATACCTTCTTAACGTTGAACAGCGCAATCAGCGTTTTGTCCGGCGTCTTTGATTGTCGATAGAATACGTTAGGATTAAACGTGTAGCGCTCCGGCTCGCTTCCGACCTTAATGCGCGCAACAACGTATTCGCCGTCGAATTTCATCTGCTTCAGGCGCCGGCCGAGCGTATCCGAAGTAACACCGAGCGCCCCCGCAAGCTCTTTCTTGTTAAACCAACGTATGCGCTTCGGATTCTTTTCGAAAGGATTTGCGCACAGAGCGTTTGTTTCGTAGTGAATAAACGGAAGCATACGATAGATCAGACCGATGTCAGTCGCCTTCACTTCGCTGTACACCCGTTTAATCTTCGCGCTGTATAGCTTAACGACTTGCTGACTACCGAAATTACCTTTGAAGTGGTAGCGGTCATTCACGCCGTAGCGGCCCGCCTCTTCCCGGATAATGTCGTGCTCGGTACAGGCGGAAAGGAAGTCGTAGAAGGTCATCCGTTTTTTACCGAGCTGCAAAACGTCCATCATGTCGGTAGTGGTCATAGGCGTTTTATTGCGGCTGGATTTGATTAGCACACCGTTGTAATCGACGTAGCATTGAATCAGCATCAGGTAGCCGCACTGTGCCGTCGTAAGAGCGTCATAGACTTCGTGAATATTAGACATATTAGCGTTTGAGAAATCGCGCCGATCGGCTGTTTTTTCTTGCTGCTGACGAAAGGCTGCGTCTTGGTTGCGGTGCCGCAACGTGTACATTTCCGACCAGTCTTCGCCTGTCTCCGTATTAATAACTCGTAATCTCTTCATTATACCGTCTCCTTTTCGCAAAAATAAAAGAGCGCTGAATTGGCGCCCTCATTACGTATAGACAACTAACGCGGTAAATTACGGGTATTAGTGATAAACTTTTTCGCCGGTTGCGATATTTACGGTGAATTGGCCGGGAGTATACCGTCTCTCCGTAATCACCTCCCCTTTCGGCGTTTTACCGACGGCGACTAGATACCCTTTCGTAAAAGAATTGTAGTTTTTCCTGCGCTCTTCATTCCGTGCCTTGGCGCGTCTGTCCAGTAATTTATTTTCGTAGGAAGAACGTGTTCTCCGGATCGGCCGGCCTTTGTAGGAGCCGGTTTGGTCGTACTCCTCCGCCAATTTATCCGAAGCCTCTCGTTTATATCGCTCGTCGAATTGGGTTTCGCTCATGATCGGGTACTCTTCGCGCGTCACCTTGTCCGGATGCGAGTCAGACAATTCTTCGTAGAGTACAAGATTGGCCATTCGTTCAAGCGCTGACGGCTCCGGGTGCTCACCGGTAGAGTCGTAGTAAGCGTCTGCTAAGGCCGTGATTGCCTCAATACGTTCACGCCGAGACATCTTACCGGCCTTAGTTCGTGCGTACATTTCCGTAATCGTTTCGTGCAAAATCGTTTTATCCATCAATCCGTCCCCCTGTCGTGTATCCTTCGCCGTGACCGGCCCAATAGTAATAAATGTCCGCAAGTTTTTCGGTTGCGCCGTCAATTAGTTTCGATACGGCGTCCTGCCCGACACCCATCCGTTCGCCCGCCTCGGTTTGCGTTAATTCTCCGAAGTAAACGAGCTCGATCGCCTGTCGTTGCCGATCCGTTAAGCCGGCGAGCTCAATAGCCTTGTGAATGTCGATCAGCACTTCCACTGCCGCATAGTCGCCGCAGCGCTTCCGGCTGACGAACTTCTGATAATCGGCGAGTAGCAACTTGACGCCCTCTGCGTCGTCGAGCGCGTATGCGGCGTTAAACTCGCGATCCTTTCGGTGTAGATCGATTTTGACTGTACCCATCCCCTCGTCCCCTTTTCGTTTGACTTTCGCCCCGAAAGCGAATATAATTTCCGTATAATGTATAATCGAGGTGAATTGCGTGGTTATTAATTGGATTTCAGCGCAGAGTAATGACGCTTACATAACGCTTGATAAACAACGAAGAATATACGTTTCGTCCGGCGCGCGTAAGATTATCGGCCTGCCCGACAAAGCTCCGTTTTACCTGACGATCGGCTACGATGCCGAAGCGAACCGTCTTGTTTGCGCAAAGCCTGAAAGCGTAAAGGCCGATGCGACTCCGTTCAAATTCGATAAGCGTTCGTATAATAAAGCCGCAAGCAAAGTAATTAAGGCGGCCGGCTTCAAAGACGAGGACCTTCCGCTACGTTTTCAGATGATTGGCGAAGGAGAAGCCGCGAAGCAGCCGTATATGGCGTACCCTTCCGGCGTTTATGCTTTCGATTTAAGCTCGGCCAAGTAACTCGGCAGCCAGCGCATCCAATTTCGCGTAGAGCTGCTCGTACGTCCCATCGTTCACGATTTCGTAATCAACTTCGAAAGTTTGCAGCGCTTTTTCAGTCGGATGATCGAGCGCTGCTAAATCGAAATCGTCGCCGGCCTTCCGTGCGCGTTCGATCCGTAATTCCTCCGGCGCCGTAATGCGGACGATCGTAAATCCTTCGGCGCGCAGCCGGTCATATTCGTTCTGTTGCCGAACGTCTTCGATCAGTACGCGATTCTTCAGGGACGGTGATAAGCCGCAATCACATTTACGAGAAAAGAGCGCCGTATATGCGTCAACTTTCGCCATGCATGCGTCTATCCAGACGTTTTCGCCGAGTATCTTCCGCGCCGCCTGACCGAATTCTTGATAATACTCTCGCGGCTTCGGCTTTTCAGGTACGGAAAGGAAAGCGCGGTGAAAGGCGGCTTTGAGTTCGTCACTGAAGGCGAACGTTTGGAAATCGTAATACGTCGATAGATAACCGGCGGCCTGCGTCTTGCCTGCGCGTAACGGTGCGGTCAGAGCGAGCTTCATAAGCCGGCTCTCCTTAGCGCCACAAATGCTTCCGCCATTGCCTTCGCGCTTGATTCCGTTTCCTTTCCGACTTCTACGGCCAATCGCGCTAACTCTTCGCCAAGCGTCCGTTTGTCTTTATACAGCGTGTCAATTTCGTCTCTATGGCGATCGACTGTCCGTTTTAAAGACGCTACCTCTTGCGCTAAATTGGCGATAACGTCGATTGGGTCGGCTGGCTTCGGTTCGTCTTCGGGGGCTTCGACCGGGACGAGGACACGGTATTCACCGCCAAACACCAACCCAATAGTTTCTACGCTTACGTCTCCAGCAGAATGGCGTGATTTTACCGTTCCAACTCTCCCTGTATCATAATCGTCCCCTATTACTCCGTCAGGCCTAACAATGATAATCTTCTCGCCCACTTCCGCCTTGCGATCGGTTAAAACGTAGCGCTCGCCGTCAATGTGCACGATGTCGGTCGGTTCGAGTACGCGGTATTCAAAATCGAAGATATCTCGATGACACGGCGTCTGTATGCCCCTACTGCGTAAACTTTCCACCTCAAATATATCTCCGTTATTATACGGCTCTTCACATTGAACGTCTGCGTTTACGATGACGATCTTCTCGCCAACCTCCGCCTTCCGATCGACCTCTACATATTCGCGCTTGGTGCCGCCAAGTTTTTCGTCAGCCAGTACGTGGATATTTGCGTTAGTTTCCGTCATACCTTCGTCCCCTTTCATCGTTTTGATGCACAGATGGTCGAGATTCTTACCGTTAAATTCGACTTCCATCCGATCGCCCTCCCGTTAATTTATTACGCGAACCTGCACCGACCGCCGTCCGAACTGAACCGCGTCGGCTTCATCCGCAACTAATACGTCAATCTTGGCACCCTTAATCGCGCCTCCAACATCTTGCGCCACTGCTTCGAACGTCGTGCCGTCTGCCTGCCTCACCTCAACCGTCGAGCCTAACGCAATCACTGACGGATCGACCGCGATTATGCGCTTGCCTGCGTGATAGATCGTATGGCTGACGTCGAGGCCGGTCGCCGTGGTTCCGGTACATCCTTCCGCGCAATAAGCCGTATACGCAGTCGCCTCGAACGTTTGCCAGCCGGAAGGCTCTTCGTGCTTATGCGAAGGCTTCTCGCGCTTTTCGTTAGACTGCGCCTTGACTTCGTCTTTTACGGAAGCAAGTTCGGATTGGAGCGTCTTTATCTTCGCATCCTTGGACGCCAATTCAGCGTCCGCCTCTTGGAGCGCGGATTCCTCTTCGGTGATGCGAGGCGGATCGGGCGGGGGTGGCTCCGGTGGCTTGGCGGTCGGGTTCGTGAGTAATTGCGTTGACATCGCTAGATTCGTTAGTATACCGATGCTTACACCTCCTCGAAAAACTGGTCCGTCCATGGCTCTACGTCGACCACTTCGCGCCTTAACGCTTCGGCTAATTCGGTAATTTCCTTTTGCGCTCCTTTTCCGGGCTTCCGTTTGGAATAGAACGAAAGCAACGCGGTTAGGTTCGCAGTCATTACGAGATTGGTTGCGGCTGCGTTCGGTAGGACGGCGCGAGCATCTTCTGCGGGCACTCCCAGACTTCTCAACTCGTCATATACATCTTGAAGCATTTCCATAGCGTCGCTGAAGTGGTCGGCTGCGCTAATGTAATGCGTAAAATCCAATGACGGACTGTGATCCACCTTTTTATCCTCGGCCACTGTCGGAGGCGTTACGTAGTCGAATCCGCCCGATCTATCATCGCTTCCCATCCGTACGTAACGCTGTGACTGGACGCTGAAGCTAAATCCGACGCGATGCCGCGTAAGTTGCGCCAGTAACGCCCGGCTGACGCCCTCAATCGCAAAGGTAAACGAGATATGCTCCAACGTCGACGTATGTTTGGATGCGAAGATGTGCCGGAAAAGCCGGTCGGCGTCCGTGCCTGCGCCGCCGTCTGACGCTTTGGAGCCGAAATACTTGGCGCCTTCCATTGCGACGATTTCGGTCGGTTTGTTGGCGCTATAACACGTTCGGATTGCGGTTAGGGCGACCGCTTGGCCGTCTCTTGGAAGCAATGATCGAGGATCGTCGTAATATCCGCTGACGTCTTGTTTACGTAAAATTTCATGCGCAAATTTTTCGCTTATTTGTGTATGTGCGATTAGCTGTACGTTCATTTTGGTTTCCGTCATTTATTCGTCCTCCAATCGTTTTAATGCTTCGCCGTTTTCGTGACTAGTTTCGTTAATCACTAATCCGCGAGCTTTCTCTTTCGTAGTTATTCGGAACGTGCAGTCATCTCTTCCGTACATCTCGCAATAAACAACGTAATCTCTAAATAGATCGTTCATATACTCGATGTCACCACATCCGTACAGCTTGCCGTTTAGAAAGCACGCATATATTTGCGGCATTAGTTAGTAACCCCGCTACTCCCGAAGCCGCCCGCACCTCGATCGCTATCGCCGAGCGCATCAACTTCCGCAAACACTGCCTGTTCGACCGGCTTGATTACGGCTTGTGCGATACGATCACCTTTGCGGATAGCATAAGTGTCCTCGTGCATTTCGTGATCCTTACGTTTTTGGGACCCGTCAACAAATAGTAGATACCTCGTAGATGGACAGAACGGATCACATGCGATATTATCGACGATCACTCCGACCTCTCCTCGATAGCCCGCGTCAACCGTCCCTAACTGAACGCGCAAAGGCGTATTCAGCGTAATGCCGGATCGCGGTCGGATCTGCATTTCAAAACCTTCCGGAATCTCGAACGCCAAGCCCGTCGGCACACACGCCGTTTCGCCCGGTTCGATAATAACGTCCTCTGACGCCACTAAATCGAATCCAGCGTCTGTTGCGTGTGCATAAGCCGGAATCTGTGCGTCCGGTGATAACCGTTTAATATTTACGTTCATTTCGTTTCCTCCTTCGTGCTTTCGCTTGTTAATATCGCAATCAAGGCGAACGCGGCTACTATCGAAAACCACCGGAATCCTATCGTATGGATGTACGGTAGAACGAAAAGCAGTCCGGCGATGATCGTTGCCGTGGCGCTGATAAATCGTTTCATAGGCGATGACCCCCTCACTTATATAACGGGTAGGTAATCGCCTGTTTTGCGACATCGCCGGATAATTTCCTTTCGTATACAACTGCGCATTACCTTTCGCTTGGCACATCGTCTTCATAAATAGATGCGTATCTACTCCGGAAAATGGACGCTTAATCGCCGAAATAAAAATCCGAATCCTTTAACGCCTCGACCGTCGCCTTCTTATAGCCGTTTCCTTTTTGCGAAAAGAAGTCGTGTGATTTCGTCTTCGTATTCAGGCCGTTCATGACGATAGGGTTCGGTCTTTCCTCTTCGAAATACGGATCGAAGCCGAGGTTTTGTAGCGCCTTATTCGCGTTGTACCGAAGGAATCGCTTTACATCGTGTGTTAAGCCGACCACATCATATAGGTCCTCGGTATATGCGACCTCATTATCGTACAGTTCCGTCAGCAGTTCGACGGCAAAGTCGCGCATCTCAAGTTGGACGTCCGGCTCTCGCTTTCCGTAGATTTCTTGCGCCAATAAGCCGACGTACACGCCGTGGATCGCCTCATCGCGAATAATAAGGTTAATGATCTCGCCACTACTCGTCAGCTTGCCTTGTCCCGCGAAATATAACGGATAGTAAAAGCCGGAATAAAACAGGAAGCTTTCGAGGTAAACCGAAGCCACAAGCGCCTTATACAGCGAAAGGACATCGCCCTCTTTTATGTCGCGATATAGGCCGGTTATCAGCGCCGCCTTCCGTTGCAAATACGGATTCGTCTTAACCCATTCGAACACTTCGTTAATAGTTTCGGTAGGTGCCAGCGTCATGAATATATTCGAATAGGACTTCGCGTGGACAGCGTTCTCCATCATCGCCATAAAGTTCAGGACGGCTTTACGTTGGTGGCCGGCGATATGTTGCGCAACAACAGGCATTCCGGTGTTTCCCTGCTCCGTGTCCAGAAGCGTCAGGCCTGCAAGGTTCCGCATGTAGGTCGTCTGCTCGGCCGGGTTTAGCGCCTTCCACGAAAGGAGATCGCCATTAAGCGAAATCTCCTCCGGAAGCCAGAACTGCTTAACGTTCTGCGCGTAGAACATTTGCGTAAAGTCGTCTTCGTGGCGCGACCAATCAGCCGCCGTATGGATTTCGTTTGCGTTCGTCAATTATTCGTCCTCCTTTTTATATCCGTCCAACAATGCGATCAGAACTCCCGGCGGGATATTCGCGTAATTCATAAGATCACAACACCGACTTGCGTACCGTCTCAATTTCGCCAGATCTTCGTCCGATAGTCGTTGATTCATGCTCGTTCCCTCCTCTTCGTTTAAACAACGCAACTCAAGCACGAATCCTGACCGGTGTCTTTTGTTCGCGCATAATACAGCGTTTTGATGCCGCGATGATGTGCGTATAAGTCAATCCGGTTCAGATCGCGCGTCGTCATCGTATCTTTCAAGAACAGCGTAAACGAAATGCCTTGGTCGACGTGCTGCTGAATCGTTGCGATCATATCGACGACTTTAAACATATCCATGTCGTACGCTTCCTTGTAGAAGAACCAATTCTGCGGCGATAGCCCCGGCATAGGATAATACGTCTTCGAATTGCCGTACGTACGCTCCTCGATGCGCTCCATAATCGGCATGACCGACGCAGTGGCCGACTGCACATACGAAATTGAGCCCGTTGGCGCGATCGCAAGTCTGTACGAATGGTAAAGGCCGTTCATCATAACGTTAACTCTAAGCGTTCTCCACTCAAGTGCATCCGGAATCGTCACGCCTTCAAAAAGCCGGGCAACCTTCTCCGTTTTAGGACGAAAATCTCCCGCAACGTATTTATCAAAATAACTACCGTCCGCATATGTCGATCCCTCGAATCCCTCGTAAGTGCTGCCGGTCTGTTGCGCCAATTCGTTCGAACGCACAAGCGACCAATAATTAACGAGCGCGAAGAATACGTTAGCGAAATCCCGCGCTTCTTCCGATTCATAAGCGATACCGTTTTGCGCAAGATATCCGTGCAAGTTCATCGCGCCCAACCCAATCGAACGCATCTCCCGGTTAGCTCGCGCAACAGCCGGCGCGTTCTTGATATTCGAAGTTTCCGAGACTCGCGTGAGAGCATCAACGGATAGCTTAACGATCGTTTCGAAGTCTCCGTTTGCCATAACGTTCGCAACGTTGAGCGATCCGAGGTTACACGAAATATCGAGGCCGATTTCGTCTGGTTCGCCGTAGTCGGTGTATTCCGATACTTGCGACGCCTGAAGCACCTCCGAGCACAAATTCGAAAATTTAACCTTCGAAATATGATTGTTCGCATGTGCCGCGTTAACGTTGCCTTCGAACATGATGTACGGATAGCCCGATTCGGAACGCAGCACGGCTAGCTTTTCGAGTAGCTTCCGCGGATTAATCTTTTCCTTACGTACTGCCGGATTATCGACGAGCTTATCGTACATCTCTCCGATATCCATTTCGTCTAAGTGTTTGCCATACGCTTTGTACACGGTGTGCGGATAGAAAACGTAAGCCGGCCGATTCTCGCGCGCCAATTCGATGAATTTATCCGGAATAACAACGCCGATGGATAACGTTTTGACGCGGACGTCTTCATCTGCCGAGATTTTCTTCGTATCGAGGAAGTCGTGGATATCCGCATGGAATACGTTTAGATACGCCGCGCCTGATCCTTGTCTTTGCAGACCATTCGGACGTGTTCGCTAGGCACGCCCCGCCTTCCGGCTGCTCCGTGTTACCACGAAGATTAGACTATATCTTCGCCCGCTTGGGGCGCCTCCCGTTTCGACCGCCAATCGCTTGCGGCCTACGCCTTTCGGCTAGTCGTTGCACGTTCAAGACGTTTGGTCCAAATGATTCCACCGTTGCCTACAACAGATTTTATCTACGATAGACTTACTCGCGTATGAGTGCTTAATCCGAACCTCGTTGAGTGAGAGGCCGCTGCGATAATCCGAAAGTATTTCCCGCGCTTGTTCATCAGTGATTTTTGATGCTGGATGACGCGCCCCTTTCCGCAAAAGACCCGTTCTTGATGCGTGTTGCGCATTCTCTTTCGGAGTTACCCATTCTAGGTTAGTGATATTGGCGTTTGCTTTGTTTCCGTCAATATGGTTAACCATCGGTAAGTTCTTAGGGTTAGGAATAAAATGCAGCGCCACTAACCGATGGACATTCCTCTCGAATCGAACCTTGTTTCGAAAGAGGACTACTTTTAAATAGCCTGATCCATCAATCTTAGGTTTGACCTCGGTCATGGTTCTCAAATTAACCACGCGGCTTAGGTTAGTAATTCCGTATTCAGGTACCCCGTTTATTGGTTTTAGTTCTTCACCATTTTGTAATTCAAAAGGTATCTTTGTCTTCCTGAGCCCCATGCGCATAACTCGATGGTTAATCGCTTCCCTAGACACTCCTAATATCTCACCGATCTCTCTAGCACTCATCTTGTGGTAATTTTCGCGAATAAAATCTTCATCTATCTCCAATTTGTTGTGAGGTTTTCGTCTTGCTTCGCTCATGATTGTCCTCCTTTAGTAGTTTGTGGCCCTACCGCTTCGAGGAGTTCCCATGAATTAAAGAGGTTTTCGATCGCCATTACTGACGAAAGGGGCCAATTTAACCCATCTGATCCGCATATCTGAACGCATGGTCCAGCAGTTTCATTACGCCGACTACGCCCTTCGTCGCGTTCGCTACGTCCTTGATCGCCTCACCTTTCGCTCTGAGCTTCGATAAATTAAGCGATACGCCGCCGCCAAGCTTCGAGAGCTGCATCGAGATATCAATCGCGCGACTAATATCGTTAAGGGAATCGTTAACCTCGAGCAGGAAACACGAAACTAACTCGCCGCGTCGTTTCCTGCCCGCATTCAAGAACGTCGGCGTTGACGGCTGGTATTCTTGCCGCATTATCAGATTTACGTACTCGATCGCCTTGGCTATGTCGCCTCCCGCAAAGAACAGCGCGACAATAGAAGCGCGATCTTCGTAGCGTTCGAGAATCTTTTTGCCGTCGTTCGTCTTCAGCGCGTAGTCGTTATAGAATTTGAATGCACTCATGAACGAAGGGAATCGGAATTTGTGCGCATAGGCCGCCTGATAAACCGCCTTGATTTCATCGAAAGTATAGGCGTCAAGGAATTCGGTTTCGTAGTAATCGTTTTCGCGCAGATAGTCGAGCTTTTCGCGAAGGTCGTGGAAAAATACGGTGTTTTGATTTACGTAGTCGATAAAATAAGCGCGGACGGCTTCGATATCCTTTTCGAATTGGAACCGGCCGTCCTTCTGTAGCATAATTTCGTTATTAAGTTCGATATAACTTGCGTGTTTATTCGTCATGAGCGTCCTCCTCAATAATTACGTGAGAAATTTCGGTTTTATAGAATATTGTCCGACGTTTGTTTTTGCGCCCTTGTATCGAAAACGTTCCTTTCCTGTCGTTTAACAGAAGCTGTAGTTCATCTCCGGATAGACTGACGTTGTTTATTGTATGTGCGCCACCATCTTTTAAATAAATCGTAAGTAAATTACCCAAGCGCATTCACCCTTTCGATAAAATGTCGTACATCTGCGTCCGTTCCCGATAATTCAAAGCGCCCGATCACCGGCACGCCGTATTGCGCCGCAATCACATCGGCAGCCTTTGCGTAATTATCCGCCCATATACGATTTCCCGACGCAGCCACGCCTGCAAGATAGTCGCTGTTATCCGCAAGGAAATCCGAAACCGTGCCGGCGACCTGACCGAAGCCATACGTACCGGTCACGCATACGAACGACTCGGCGAGCATCAGCCCCAGCTTAATTTCGACGGCTGCTAGGCCGGTCTTAGCGACGAATCGGCGGACATTGCCGGTCAGCGAGTAATAGGCGATTAGCATACGATCTACCCCTTCCGTCTCTCAATTTCCGCCTCAACTTCGTTCAGGCGCGCCTGTGTCCGTTCGCGCTCGATGCGCTCTTCGATCAGTTTCCGGTCGTGGAAGCTGATGGCGGTTTCGCTTTCGATCAGTTTTTCGTTAAGCCAGCGTCTCATGTTCCGCAAACCTTCGTCGGTCGCTCCGTAAATCATTCGGCCGACCTCGCCTTCTCGCGTTTATATGCGCGGTAGGGCTCGACGATCAGCCATAAGATAAAACGGACGATTCCGTAAAGCCCGACGAGAAGCAGGCCGAATACGGCCGCTACTGTAAGGATCGCTTTTGCTACGGGAAACTCCGTAGGCCATCGGAATATTTCAGTGAATAAAGCTATCAGCGCACCCAAACATAGTCCCGCAAGTACCATCATCAGCCGCCGCTTAAACATCCGCATCACTTCCCAACTCATCTTTGTACCGTTCATGTAAGGTGTCTGCTAATTCCTTTGCATACCCAAGAAACGCATTAACAAAATCGGCCTCTTCTTGCGTGATAATTTCATTCTCCTTACCTTGTTTCGCTTGTATTTGTCGAGTTAAAGCAACTGACGAATTGATAAAGGAATCGAATACCTCTTGTTTAATAGTCATATCTCGAATCTCTTCCATCCGATCAATTCTCCTTTACCGTCATTATATTTTCGTAGCTCGACATGAACGGAATACGGAAGCCGACCGTCTTGAATTCGTACGTCTTACCGACCTCAATCTCCGCGTACAGGTCGCTGGAATTAAACTTTCTCGCAAATATTGCGTCTGTGTTTTCGAACACTTTTGCGTTACCTTTCTCGTCATCTCCGAAAATCAGATACTTCGAGGAATCTTTGGAGGTCTTCGTTTCTTTATCTGTAACCTTTATTACGTAAGTGTTTTCGTTATGGTAAGACGCAATCGTATATGCCGGCGCCGCTACCACGAAAGAAAACACAGCCAGCGCAATTACTGCAATAGTTACACACTTTATTATGCGATCCATTATTTCGCCTCCCTTACGGACTCGACCGCCTTCTGCGCAGCCAATCCGTTGAGTACATGCGTAAATTCCAGCGCATTCTTTTGTTCGCCTGTAAATTCGTTGAACATAGAGAGAAGCGCCACATTTGCGGCAGTAAAGAATTCCGTCAAGTCTATGTCCTTTAATTCCGCAATAAAGTGGTCGGATTCTTCGTTAAAGACCTCAGAAATCGCTCCGAAAATACCTAGCGTGTATTGTTCGTATTTGCCCATTTATTCGTCCTCCCCGATAGTCGCGTTATCATCGATTCGATCGACGGTTTTAGTGACGTAAAAGATTGAATAGCCCTCGTGTCTAAGTGAGTTAATAAGGCTCTCTGCATCGATTTCGGAGCCGCAGCGAAGAACTTTAGCATCCGCATAACTAAACCCCTCCGTTTTACCTGCGATTAAAAAATATCCTTTATCCATTTACTCCGCCTCCCCCGGTTTTATAATCTTCTCGCGGACAAGATACGAAAGCCCAATCGCCACCGCATCCGATTCGTCATCTGTCCGAAATGTAAAGTCGGCTGGGAGCGAAAGCATCCGCCGTACTCCCGCCTCTACTTCGTCTTTTGATGCGCTGCCTTTTCCGGTTACGTCCTTTTTAACCGTTGTCGGCGTGATCTCCACATCTGCCTTATAGCCGTATTTACCAAGCGCTAAGTCGATGACGGCCCACGCACCAAACACCGTTTGTGTCGACCGCCTATTGCGCCCTTTCGTGAAATGCTCCCGGACAACAACGTCGAACGGCCCGTGTTCATGCAGGACCATCGTTGCCGCTGCCTCGATATAGGAATACCGGTGGCTGTCCGGCGACTGGCTTGTCGTGCTTACAGACGTTACGTGTACGAGATTCACGCGCGGTCCTGACTTCAGCCGTTTGACTTCGAGGACTGCAAATCCGGGATTAGTCGATATATCTAACGCGAGGATGCGGATAGGCTTGGCGCTAGTCATCTAATACCGCCTTCCACCCTGCGATGAGCCCTAGAAGAATAGAGATAGGAAACGATAGTGTGTCGCCAGCTTCCGGATTCATCAGCGAAATCGAACCGTTAATGATAATCGAAAGCAATACCGCAATTAACGTGTAAAGAATAAACCGCGCCATCAGACCGCCTCCCCTTTGCGTACTTTTTCGATAAACTCAAGCGCCCCGGCGTACTGCCTTTTCGTAGAATCAAAGACGTTCGACCGCTTGACCCGCGAAACCTTTTCACGGATGTCTTCCAGCTCGGCCGCCGTAAGCGATTGCGCAATAGCCGTTTTGTAACCGTTGAATGTCCAGCCGTTAAGGTCGACCGCCATCGGCTTTCCGTCGTCAATCGAATTCTGAATTTCTACGAACCTATCGAGCAGCACATCGATGTCTTCGCGCCCGATTTCAAGACCGAACGCCCGGATGTCCGGCGACTTTTCGAATTCCCCTTCCTCGTACTCCCACGCCTTCTTCGATGCGTTTACGTAGAGGATTACGTATAAGTCGACCCCATACATTTCCGCATAAGCGACGCACTGCTTAACGTGCTTTTCATCCGGCTTCTTCAGCGAATAGAAAGACGTACGGGCTGCGCTCGTTTGCTTCGACTTGATTTCGAGGCCCACGCGCAATACTTCGCCATCTTCGGTGACATAACGCATAATACCGTCGCACGTTCCGAAGAGATGAAACGTCTTGCCGGCGCGCTCGATCTTATGGTTCCGCTTGGCGAAGTCCTCGAACATCGGCGTACCGTCCGGATTGCGTTCGAAGCTGAACGGGCAAGGCCGGCCAACTTTCTTTTCGAAGTGTTTTTCCATAAAGAGCAGGTCACGCTGGATCACATCGCCAATCGCCGTTCCGATGCGAGTCCAGCGCCCCTGATACGGAGGCTTGCGCGTTATGTCTCTCGGATCTCCCAACGCCTTATGATAAAGTTCACGCGGGCAGGCATTCGCAGATGACGGCGAGAAATACGGTTTCTTCGGAAAGACTTTCGGGGCATTTGCGTACCATCGGTGGATCTGCGCGTCCAGTGCGTTATCCCACGTTTCCGGAAGCGAGTGCCATTCGTTTAGAAATTCGATGAGTTCATCCGCAATCTGCTGCGCATAGCCGGTCGGTTCGGGTGTCGGCGCTAATTGGGCGCGCAGTGAATTTGCGGCTGATCGAGCGTTTGCGTTCGTCAAACTACCACCCACTTCGTTACTACGACTTCGCGTTTTTCCACTTCAGTAATCTCGGCCAGATCGTCGGCTCCGTAAATTTCGCTGCCATACGTCCAGTAAGTCCATTCAGATCCGGATCTGCCAATTTCTCCGCGATAATGTTTATTTCCATCGGTGAAAATAACGGTTTTTCTTTGGTGCTTGTGTCCGTGCTCCCATTCGCTTTCCTCTACGACTGTGTAGGTCACATCGTCGATATCAATTCCGCCCTCAAACGCCATATCCTCCAGTTGTTCAATCGTCAATTTAACCAATTAAATCGCCTCCCTTATTCATCGTACGTCCGATAATACTGCCTAGCTTGACAAACATATCGTGATCCTCCGGAAACGCTCGAACCAAACGAATTAAGTCCGTATTATCCAGCGCAACCATATGAACTTTACGTACAATTGCGTTCTTAGGCTTAAACTTTAACGGACGGTCTGCGGAGTCTTGAACGATGTTTTCGAACTCGTTATACTCCTCTCTTACATGCGGTAGATAGATCCGGAAAACTTTAATCGTCGCTTCTACGTCGTTAAGCGCCCGATGATGTCCTTCAAGCGAGATATCGTGGCGGTTAACCACGTCCTTAAGGCTCGCAGACAATTCCGGCTCAACAAAACGCACCATAGCTCGCGTACAATAGAACCGTTCGGGCTCGATTCCTCCTCGACTGATAAACGACAGATCGAACGGAGCGTTTTGCGCAACTACGATCGAGTCGCCAATAAATTCGTTCAGCTTTTCGAGCGCTTCGGCTTCAGTCGGCGCGCCTTCGAGATCGGCCGCTGTGATGCCGGTCAGTTTCGTAATGAATTCCGGCAGCTCGCGTCCTTCTTCTAGCGCAACCATCGTATGAAAGCGATCAATTTCGTTAAATCTTTCGTCAATCTTAATCGCACCGATTTCCGTAATTTGTTCGGACTGATAATCGAGTCCTGTCGTTTCTAAGTCGAGTACAACGTAAGTTTTCGCCATATTAAACCGCCTCCCGTTTTGTTTCTTCTTCGATAATCTCCCGCACAAGCACCGGAACGAATTTTCCGATTGCCTTACGTACAGCTTTTTCTTCGAAATCCTGCGGTAAGCTGTCGGATTCTTCTTTAATAAGGTCGTCGTATACTCGGCTGCCTAAATGCGAAAGGATTACGCCCATGTCCGATAGATCGAACTTCTCTTCGATAACCCCTTCGTCAACCATCTTTCGTAGGAGTTTATCGACGCGCCCTTTCGTTGCGAACGTTCTTACGAAGGTTTGTTCGGCGTTTAATTTCGCAGGATCGCGCGGAGCTTTCTGCGGCTGCATTTCTCTGAACGAATCACTGACGACTTTTACGAAAAGCTGCTTTCCGAAATTATCGCGGTAGCTTACGTTCTTTACAACAACCCCCTCGCCTCCGGCCGACTCATTCGCTAGTGCACTGCGTCCAACAAAGTTTTGTAAATGATCAAAGCCGCGATATTTACCTGCGTAAAGAATAGGGGCCAAGGTAAGACCAAGCCGGAAAGCCTCCGTAACAACGGCAACATGTGAGAGATAAACGCCCTCTTTCTTGTCGTAAATATCGAAGAGGTAAAATTCATTCTTATTAACACCGTAATCAACCTTGTGCTTAACGAGCCATTCTCCGAAGTAGATGTAATCGCCGTTGAGGTCCTCCGGGTCGATTTTCTGCGTATATTCATAGAACCCCCGTAAGTTGTTCTCGCTGTCTAGCTTCCTATTACGCGAAAAAGCTTCCATTTCATATGTGTCAGGATTGAGCGTGAACGATGCATTTGCTCCGTCCAGTTTTTCGTAAACAACTACGTAATCATTCTCAGTCAGAACGCCCTCAGTAGTACGATGACCAAGACGCACGATATCCGTATACTTTTTCATTTCGCTCATCAAATCGCCTCCTTGTTTTTGAACCATTCTTCAACGGGCACACCTTCGCCCCATTTGCGCATGACTTCGATATCTGTACCGTTCGGCACAACGTCACCCCATCGGTAAGAATTAAGCATGATATCGCGAATTTCTTGCGCTTCTTCCCTCGTAAAATCCTCCGGAACTTCGAAAATGAGTTCGTCATGCACCGTTGACCACAGCGCCCAGCCCGGTTTGTTAGCGCAATATTCGTGCGCTTTAATCATCGTGACTTTCGTTTGAATAGACGACGAGCCCTGTACGCGGGCATTTGTCGCCTGACGCAAAGCGCGATTAATTCGTGAATTATGTTTCCTTGCGTCATCGTATTTCGGATCATTCCATTTTCCGTACGGAATGTTTTTGCGCGGGAGTTTAGCGTCTGGTAGCCGGCGTTTTCGCGCATTCAGATCAGCCCAAACGTATCCGTTTTTTCGCACAAATTCTTCGTTCTCTTTTAACCACGCCGACAGCTTCGGCATGCTTCCGAACAACTCTTCTTTAAACTCGGTCGCCTCTTTCTTACCCACGCCTAGCATATCCGCTAGAGAATAATCACTCATTCCGTATAATGTAGCTAACCATGCGACCTTCATTTTCTTTCGCTCTTTTGTGTCGGAACCATCAGCGTTCTTATAAACTTCCTCGTATGGTCGTTTGTAGAAGTTCGATGCCATCGTTGCGTATGGATCACGTTCTTCTAAAAACGCATTAATCAGTACTGGTTCGCCCGACAGGTGAGCCACACACCGGATTTCCTGCGCTTTAAAATCGGCGCCTACTAGCAGCTTTCCGGGAGGAGGACCGAACATCGGACGTGCTTCCGGTGGCTGATTCTGCACGTTAAACCCTTGCTGCGTTTTATCCTCTTCGTCCTTTCCGGAGCTGAATCGGCCCGTCACGGTTCCCATCGGATTGAATCGCGAATGCCAACGCTCAGTTGTTGGGTTTTGCTTTGTCGGCAGCGTGTCGATATACGTACCGCTTAGCTTAACGATATTTTTATACTCAAGAAGTTTCGCTATTATTTCATAATCGTCTTTCAACGGCTTGAGCGTTTTCTTAGCGTCCATATTTGGGAGATCCTTGCCGATTGCCTTCGAAAGTGCCGGTCGCATCTGATGGGTCGAGTTCAGATTTATTGGTTCGTCTCCTGCATGGAACGGCGTCAATTCCGCGACTAATTCCTTGCGCAACTCTTCCGCACGCTTATGCAGCTTTTCTCCGTATTCTTTCGCGAAATCCAAGTCGAGAATATATCCGTTAGCTTCTAAAGCCACGATTACGTACAGTAACGGAACTTCAACGGTTTGATAATAGTCCAAAATCGTCGGTATTTTCGCCATGTGATAACGCTGAAATTCGTACAGCTTCCACGTTAATTCCGTATCCTTCGCTGCGTAAACTAGCGCTATGTCTAACGGAACTTCTTTAAATTGCGCATTCCTGCCGAACAAAGCATCGAAAGTGTCTGCCGGTGTTTTTAAATATTTAGGCGCTAAGTCTTTGAGCTTAAACGAACCGGCTCCGCCTAATGTCCGATCACTCTCGTTTTCGTTAAGAAGGTGCATCGCGGTCATCGTGTCCCAAGCGACGCCTTTCAAATCGAATCCGTGCCGCCGAAGCATCGCAATATCGAATATCGCGTTGTGTAAAACCTTGCCGATTGATTCATCGTTAAATACAGGCGCCAGACCTTCGAGTACATATTCGCGACTTAGTTGCTCGTAATCAACGTGATCCACCGGTACATAAACGTGCCAGTCAGAGTATGGCAGCGTCAGTGAAAGCCCCACGATTACGTCCGTATAAACATCTACGCCTGTCGTCTCGGTATCAACTGCGATTATTGTTTCGTTATTTAACGCCTTGATTAGCGCCTGAAATCGTTCTTCAGTCGTAATTAATTCGTAATTATCCGGCGTATTCTCGACCATTTGCCGCAAGGTTTCTTCGCGCTGGGCTTCTTGGAGCGTCTTCCATAATCGGAGCGCCTCCGCCTTGCTGAACGCTTTAGGGTTGCCGGCCTTGTTAACGCAGTCAGCCGGATCGCGCGCTAGTTTGCCCGCATCCATGGCCGCCTTGACTTCCGTTACCCTTTTGCGATCGGCATCCGATAGTTTCATCGCGAATATCTTGCGCCAGCTTTCCTCGATCGGCTCGGCGGTCTTGGCTTTCGCCTTCCGCTTGGCCGTCGCCTCTACTGCGTCCGATTTCGTTGCCGCCGGCTTAAGCGCGTTCAAGTTTAACCGTAAGCCTTCCATCCGTCGTCCTCCTTCCTCGCGTAATAAATTCCGCTTATTCGCTCATTATTACGTTAAGGCATCCGAATATAAAAACGCTTAGAACGCACGTTACAGTAGCAAACACATACATGTTCAATACGCACCATCCGGCAATGAATGCCATTAATACACCGAATACAAACGCGATCGCTCTCGGTAATCTCTGCATAAATCGACCGCCTCCGTCCATCTTCGTTTATATTCCGGTTCGTTTGCCGCATACCACTCCGACCAACACGTCGCATCGCACGCATAAACCTCGAAGAGCGAATCGTAAATTGCGGCTCGCCCTTCGTAGAGGTTAGCGTTACAATTAGCGCAGGCGGCGGAGGGTTTAGCGGTCAAAGCGCGCCTCGACTGGCGTGATGAGTGTTAGGTTCGCCTCGCGTGAATATCCGTCATCGTCCCCCTCTATGTCCGTAAATCTGATCGAAAAGAATAATCGGTCATCGATGCGAGTGATCTCGAACAAGGCACCTTTAGGACTGCGGAAGATATCACCGACCCTATACTCGCCAACCTTGCGTCCGATCTTCGCCCACTTCGCTTCTTCGGCTTGCTGGCGTTCAATCTCGGCGGCTTCCTCTTCGGATAAAATTTCGAGCTGATCCGGAGTTGCGAATCCAGACCCTCTAAAACAGTTGCCGCCTTCGATTCGAATGAGAGTGCCTCTCTGGTGGTTGTAGGCGTTATCGGAAACCTCGTAAATATTACCGTCCGTGAATCCGCCTAAAGGGTAGTCTCCGCCGCCCGAAAGCAACCGTACTTTTGCGCCTTCCTTAAATTTAGCGCGTGCTGCTTCGTCTTTAGCTTCGGCAACTTCTTCGTCAGTGGCGCGTACGAGCTCACGTTCGAAAAACCAGCCGATTCTATTTCCGCTAAGATCATCGCATTTAATTGACGGGGCGGCATCGTCAATTATTGTCACTAATACGATCGTTCCTATCTCAACTTCATGGTCACGGGAATCTTTAACCACCTTCGCATAATCACCGACCTTCAGGCGCTCAACTTCTACGCTTGCGGCGCTCACTTTGCGGTAAACTTCGAATTCGTCATCGCACAGCACTTGTGTATCAAATTCGTCCCCATCGTCGTCAGTAATCCATGGATCTCCTTGCGAATCAACGTAATCAATTTCATAATACTTGCCCGAGGTTAGATAGCGTTTAGGAGCCTCATCGAACTTAATATAATCGCCATCCTGCGCTTCGCTTTTGGCGATCCGCTCATATTCCGCCTCACCCTTCAACGCAGACAAGTCGGATTTTAACGATTCGATTTCGCCTTCCGCGGAGCTGACGCGTTCTTCTAAGGACGGATTGGTGCTGGCGGCGACTTTGCGGAAGAGTACGCTCCGTGGATTATACAATACGTCACTGTGCCAATCCCCGACATCATCTCGAACTGTTGTCCATCCGTACTCCTCGTTGATTACTATTTCGTAAAACGCGCCTACAGTTAAGTCGCAGTGAATGCGTCCATTAAGTACCAGATCGCCGACACTTCCGAATTCTTTCGCCTCGCCTTCCACGCGCTCGTAAGCCGCACCGCCATACGCAACCTTCGTAATTTTACCGTTCACCATATCGAGTGTCTTAACGCCGTCTAATTTCGCCATTATACCGCCTCCGATTCGTTGATTTTCGTAAGCTCTACGTCTTCACGTCGAAAGTTCAAATCCATCCTTATCCACCGCTTGCCGTCCTTCGACTGCGGCCCCCAATACTCGGTAAGCTCGCGGTTCTCGAACATCCACACGGTAGGCACCGGACCGCGGCCGATAAGCACGCCGATAAAGTAATCGACTTCATCGAGCTTATACGGTGTCCGGTCGCTTTTACGCGCCTGAACGATAAGGCTGCCGCGCTTCTTCCGATCATAAATCGTCTTCACCTGAAACGTTTTCCACTCGCCGCTTAACGGATCTTTTGCGCTAATATCGAATGCCTCTTCCGTTTCGGACGTACTGACCGCCTGCCAGCCGCTAGCCAGCAGCGCAGCACGAGCGATCAGTTCCGAATACTTGCCGGTATCTTCTGCTTTATGCGCCATGTGAGCGCCTCCTTTTCGTTTGGTTGGTTAGGTTGATCGCGATTAAAATCCG
Organism: Bacillus sp. SIMBA_026; assembly: GCF_046535335.1. Lineage (NCBI taxonomy): Bacteria > Bacillati > Bacillota > Bacilli > Caryophanales > Bacillaceae > Bacillus > Bacillus sp. SIMBA_026. Next base: position 68,623 of record NZ_JAWRWX010000002.1, read on the forward strand.
AATGAATCTTCGTCAGGCGCTTCACTAGATTCCGTTCCTGCTCCGAGCGACAATCCGATCAAGCTAATATCGAAGCCGGCCGCGACTAGGTTTTCAATCTGTGTTTTCTCGTCCGCTTCGAACAACAATCCGTCAAACAACGCCGAGTTAAATTCCTTGCCGTCAAACTTGGCGAAGTTCTCGCGTTCCTTTTCGTTAAGATCTTCGTCAAAGTCGATCAGAGGAGCCAACGAAACTTTTGTGTCTTTTGCTTTTCCGGTAGCGTTAGTTTTCGTTAGTTCAAACGCAAGCTTGCCGAGCTTCTTTTCATATTTCGTAATTGTTGCGTATACTTCAAGCGCTTGATTGCGCGTTAAGTCTACTACGATTTCTTTTCCGGTCGCCAGATCAACGAATCCCATAGCGAAACGTTCATTTCCGCGATATTTGTTTGCTTCATCTCGTTGCGCTTTTTCCTCGTCTTCATTACCTGCTTCTTTTGCTGCGAATTGGAGGTCGCGGTGATATTTTTCTGCTAAGTCCCACGGCGTGTGATCGCTTACTACGAATCCCTTTTTATTTCGCGTAGACGGATTCTTCGCAACAAACGTGTTCACTTTTTTATAAACACCGTAACCGAAATACTGCATTAAGTCTTCCGTACCAAGAACGCGGACTTTGTATTTAGAGCCGATACTAAACTTTGCGAAGTCGATTGTATTTAAGTTACCGCCTTCGTTTCCGCCTGACTGTAGTGCTCCTAGTGCCGCTGCGCCTTTTTGAAATTGTGTCATTCGTTTTCCCCCTACGTTTTTATTAAGGCTTTTCGCCCTCGCAAAATGCCGGTGTCTGCGCCCGAAACGCCGCCAGCGCTTGGCAGTAGCGACGCGACACGGATTACCTAACGGCCGCCCCGACATTCTCCGAGGACGCGACGCGCCTATGATGCGTCGTCTTCGCCACTTTGCGTCCACATGCCGAAAAGTATTAATCCGATGATGACGGCGGCAATCGGTCCCACCCACGAAAGATCAGACATACGCCTCCACGCCTTTCGCCGCTTTTGTAAGCCTGCGTTTTAATTCGAAGGATTCGGCGGGCAATTCGTCAATCCGCATCTGAACCGCATTAATTCGCGCTTGGTACGCCATCTTCTTCGCTTTTGATCGCGTTCGTTTAAGCTCGGCCGTCAGATGCGCTATTTCTTCGTAAAGTTCTGCGGCATAATTTTCGTTATTCTGAACCGCAGCCTCTACGCTTTGCTTCATCGTGTCGTACGCTTCGTTGATAAATCGGATGGCCGTATTCTTTTCGGGAGGATGAACGGTCAGTACATAATCGCTATTCAGCGCGAAGAGTATAACGACCCCTTTACCGCCATACATCCGCGCTTCCTTGCCGTTAGAATCCACGGTTATTCCGAGATACTTTGCGTGCTGAAGCTTTTGCGCAATCCAATTACGCGCTACGTGTAAATTCGTAATATTGTAACGTTCTTTAAGGCGCTTGCGTGCGTGGTGCGAAAACTTGACCTGACCGGCGGTAATCATCCGACGCGCACCGCCTTAATCGGGGTAGCCGGGAAATAGTCGGCCGGGTCTTCATCGTGCGGCCATGCGCCTTGGTAAATGAAATCGGTGAGTTTGCGCTCATCTAGCGCTAAAAGCGTTTGAGATTCGTTAAATGTGGGTAAATTCGATGTATGCATAGTACGTTAGCCTCCGTTATTTTAAGGATAATCGCACTAAGCCGAGGACTTGTTCGCATAATTGTTCGCTTGAATTTGTTGACAATATGCAATACAATGAGGACGTAGCGAAAGTCCTTCGGGCCTAGCTGCGACAGAAATATTAAGCTGTTAATTCGCGTTGACAGTTTGATCGGAATCGTTGGATAAACTTTCGATGGGACGGAGCATTTCCTCCAAAACGTTGCGCCAACAACGTGGAAACTTCCGTATCGTTTGTACATCCGCGAGTCCAAGTATCGAGAATAAGTTTTTTTCTTTCGTCGTCCTGCGCCAACAGGGCGACTTTTTCTTTAAGCAAAACCGCGTCCTCAACACTCGCCAAAGTGTCTTCCGGCTCCCAAACGGTTCCTTCTTCGTTAATTGCTTCGATTGCAATTTCGTCCCTAGATCGTCTATTCTTCACAAATCTATGCCGGGTTTCGCGAATAATTCGCTGTATCAACGCCTTTTTTTCGCGTCCATTTTCCGCAAGATTTTCTAACGTCCTTCCGATCGCTTGATAGCACTCCTGCTCAAAGGAGGTAAAATCCGGAATTAGATGAGCGATTCGTTCCGCTTCCTTAGTTACGTAGGGAATCGCACCACTGTCAGCGGCTAACTGAAGCCTATTAAATTGTTTTTGTTCCAATTTGATATCCCCTTTCGCCTTACACTTATATAACGGGTAGGCAGTAAATGATTTTGCGACATTTCTTTTTAAAAACTTTTTATTAATTTCTTCTATGACCATATCGTACCAAAAATTCGTTTGTTTTTTCGGAAAGTTGCGATATTTATATTATGGAAATTTAGTCAACTTCTTGTATAGACAAAAAGAAAAGAGCCCGAAGGCTCTGCTTGTATTATCAACCTCCGGGGCGAAGTTCCGCTGTTCCGAAGGTCTTATCACTGCTTGCGTATTCAAACCCTTTAAGCTGTCCGGCTGCTGAAAAAATCGCTGCGATCACTAAAACACTCAATAAAATCTTCTTCAAAATAAAACATCTCCTTTTTGTTGTGTTTGTAACTACTCAATGTTTCTAATAAATAAGGGTGTATGCCTGTGGAAAGTAGATCTGAAGCTATAAGCGCTGAAATAAAGAAGTTTGACTTATATAAGAATTTACGATGGCCTTCAAGAAGATTGTCAACACCCCCTTTTTCATATATCTTTAAGCACTCATAAAAACTGTCTCCTTCTTCTAAATAAACCACCTCCTCTAAAGTTTCAAGGTATTCACTTAACTTTTGTGTATCACTTCTATACTGATACGCTTTTGCCATTACTAAGTTATTATAAGAGTCATTTATGAGATAATCTACACCAGTTAGTCGCATTAGAGAATAACTTTTTTCAAAATATTTAATTGACTCGTCTGGATTATGAAGTAATTTGGTCATTCCTAGAAGATACGTGGCATCTGCTTTTAATTTTGGAGATATATTAGCTTGTAGTATGATATTCGCGTAATGTGCCGCCCCTTTAAGATTATTTAATTTGAGATATGTGGGAGCTATCATTTCCGCAAACCTATGAATATAACACTCCTTTATAAATAGCTCTCTTTTATCATTCATTTTATTTATGCTTCTACCAATTTCCATCGCGTCAGAAATCACGAGGAAGTACTCCCCCAAACTGTAATTTCCATAACACTTGTAAATTCCAGCTAGTATGTGAAGCTCTTTATCTTTTGAAGCCTTGAATTCGTTCATTTCTTGAATCATCTCTTTAATGGATATTTTCATATCCATATAATTTAATATAGTACGATACATAGAAACATACGATTTTAGATGAGATTTCCCCTTATGTTCATTAATTAAGTGCTCAAGTAGCTTAGTGTTTCTGGTTATCGCAGCATACTCAAATGCTTGTTTAACCATCTCTTTAGAGGTATCGTCTAACTGAAGACACCAGTTAGAAATCTTACTGTCTGGATCTTTTGGAAATAATAAGTGCGCCATAACTACTAATGCCCTAAAGCCGATCGTGCCATCTTTTTTGAATTTTGTCATCGATGATTTATCAACACGTAGTTCTTTTGCTATCTGAGAATACTTTATATCATGGTCCTCGATGAAATCACAAAGTTCTCGTCTTATCGCCTCCAATTTCGGAGAGCCCCCCTTCTTCCGTTTCTTGAATTATTTTCAATTTAGAGTATAATTGAATCATACGATAAATGTTCAGCGGTGTCTACATTTTTTGTTCAGTAGTGCCGACATTTTTAAAAGGAGTATTTAAAATGGTTGATTTTTCGCCCTTATACCAGACTTTGAAAGAACGAGGACTAAAGCCTAGTCACCTAAGAAAATGCATTTCTCCTGACACACAGGCAAGCATTAAGAAGCAGCACATGACTAAAAACGCTACTATGTACATAGGCACGATTGATGTTATATGCCAATTTCTCGATGTTCCTATCGAGAAGGTTGTTCGAATTGTACCTGACGATGTGGAAAATTAAACGGAAATAGTCTATAATTTCCTCCGTGACACCTTATCTGATGTAGTACGGAGGTGTTTATTACGTTTAAGGTCGGCAAATGTCGGATACCCGAACTACGCAAGAAACGCGGAATTAGTTCCACTCAACTCGCAGCAATGGTCGGAGTATCAAAAACGCAAATGTCTGATTACGTCAACCTTCGGAATCTTCCGAGCATCGAACGAGCGTACAATATCGCGAAGATGCTCGGCTGCGCGCCCGAAGATCTGTACGATTGGATTGAGGTATCCGACAGCAACACGGAGGGTTAATACAACCTCCGCCGACCTAAAGTACGGGAATTCCCGAACCTAAACGTAAAGTATGTCTCACGACCTCCGCACGATCATACACGTCTCGCAACGCTTCTGTACCGCGCTTTATAAGTAGTTCATCAGCGTCTTTCACCTCCGTAATATAACCGTGCGCAAGCCGCACCTTTCCGATCAAATAACGCTCAATCTCCCGCCGTAACTTTTCGCCAGCTTTGTCGTTATCTGTAACCACCGTTAAATATTCGATAGGAGACTGCGCAATTATGTCCGCCTTCTGTAAATTAAATGTGCTGCCGCCTGTTCCGATCGCCGGTATGCCCGCGGAACGCCACGCCATAGCATCGATTTCGGCCTCGCATATCACCGCGCTTTTAAGCCGCTGCGCATATACGAGATCCATTCCGTACACTAAGTACCGGATAGGAATGCCGCCTTTTACGTACCAGAACGCCTTCCCCTTCGTTGCCCTATACTTAACGTTTGCCAGCCGCCCGTTAGGAAGCCGCCAAGGAATCGCGACTGCATTTCCGGCAAGCGATACGCCGGCCTCTTCTTGTACCGCGACTGCAATGCTTCGGCCCGTCAGATAAGCGTTAGGCCCCGGCTTTGTGCCTGCGAGAACCGATTCCGCTAAAGGCTCCGGCTTCGTTACGGCTTTTAATTTCGGGAGTCGAAGCGTTAAACGGCCTCCTTCAGCCGCCGCCGCATACGTATCCAATAAATAATCGATTGCGTCGTCTTCGGTTTCGCCGCGCAGGAAAGCGAGCAGTTTAACGAACCCGCCTCGCGCAAATTCTTCATCATAAGCGCCTGAGTCGCCCCAATAGCCGGCCTTTGCCGACGCTGTGTCTTCGAGGTAAACGTAAAAGCTCGGCGTCCGATCGTATCTGAATGGACTGGCGGCCAACAGACGTTCATCGCCCCAAGTCGGCCGGGTCCAGTCGAATTGTTCGAGCTCATACCGAATGTCGACGTCTACAAAACGTCCATTCAAAGTTAATATCGGCAATTCGAGACACTTCCTTTCGAGACTTGTAAATTATATTACGACATTGTTACGAGAATTACAGTCGCAATTTGTCGAAAATATTCAAAAATTTAGATGTAATTGTTGACAATATCACCCGGTAAATTCCAATCGCTCTAAAACTCGAACACGTCCGCAGCCCCGGCGCCCGTTTCCGGCTGTTTCACGACGCCGATTTGCGGCAGATAGATAATCTCTGCGACCTCCCCTTCGCCACCGTCACGCCCTTTATTCAATCCGATTAAGCCACGTCCTTCTTTCGCGTTCGTGTCAACCGCAATCAATAACGCAGCATCTTCGAGCAGGGCTTTCGTTTTCTTGACGCCTTTACGTTGCGGTAAACTCAGGTCTCGCTCTCCGTCGTCGCCCGCCTTTTCGTCATCCTCATCCGCCTGTGTCAGCGCAAAGATAGTCGCTTTCGTATGCCCGGCAAGACGTCGCAGTTTTTGCGAAGTATTAGCCGCATCCCCGCCCGCCGTCTTTGACGTATTGGCTTCGTAGTCGAGGTAATAAAATGGATCTACGAGAACGACGTCGGCTTTCGTTTCGATAATGTCCGATTTTAGATCGCGCAATGTACGAGAACCGAAGTCTTCATCGTCGACGGCACGCACCGTAATATTACCCGGAAGGATTTCGTTGAGCCGATCGAGAAATTCCATAAAGCCCGCTTCGAACTCGTCGGACAGTTTGCCCTGACGTACATCGCGAGAATTGAATCCGCCCGGTCCTAAATAACCGATATCACGTTCCATATTGACGCCTTCTAACGGATTATTGTCGATGCCGAATTCTCCTGAAATAGATACATATAAGCGCACCAGCACTTCGTACCAGCCCATTTCCATCGACCAAATCAGAACGTTCGCCCCCTGCATCGCGCAGTTAATGACTTCCTCTAACGCTATGGCCGATTTACCCCGGCCCGACTTTCCGTAGATCACGTACACGTTCGATGAAACATAGCCGCCCATCGCCCGGTTAATAAAATCGAATTTGCTGCGCCAGATCCGGAAGGATTCGCCGGCCTTACGGTTTTCATATTCCGTTTTAAATTTGTCGATGTCTCGTTTGATATCCGTACCAACCGAATTTCGAACGTTTGTTCTCATTTTAAGACTTTCGGCCTGCCCCGTCAACCACTCGAAGAATTTTCCCATATCACCGCTTTTTTGCGCTTCAATAAATCGTTTTTCGAGCTGCGGCTGCTGAACTTGGCGATTGGTTTCCGGATCAATACGGCCGTTCATCAGCTCGATAAATTCGCGCTCGGCCGCCCGATCCTTTAGGTTTTTCGCAAGATAGTCGTAACTGGCTTCGATATTAAAATCCGGCTGGAAGTCCGGCACCTCATTCGCAACCATCTCGGCCGTCGGCGCTTGGCCTCGGTATTTTTCCGCGTAATCCATGACGTACCGGAAGGCCTTGCGTTCGCCCTGCGTTTGGAAGTCGGCTTCAGAAACGTTGAAGCGCAGCAGGGCGTTCGGATCGTTCGCTTCGATGGCTTTCGATATTAGCAAAGTCCCGTAGTTCATGGGCGCTCCTCCCTTCGATTTTTACGAAAGACAGTCCGTCGAACTAATGCTCTTACTCCTAACGCAATCCCCTCCGCCGTATATAAAGCGCCTTCCCCGATATAGTAAATCGCGACTAGTGGTAAGTATATCGGGGATAGGACGAAGAAGATCACGTTTTCTATGCGTACTTGTTTAGTCCACTCTTCATCCGTATAAACGTATCTAATTCTGCGCTTCATTCGCCCGCCTCCCGTCTCAATTTCGTCATCACAGCGTCAGCCTTCGTTTTATATTCCGCATCCCCGAACGTCTCGTACAAGCGCATGTTATCGTTGTATTCGTCCAGCAACCCGTCGATTTGTTTCGCCTCTTCCTTCGCTTTCTTTTTCGCCATATCACTCGCCACCTTTTTGAGTCCTTTTCCTAACTCCGCGACGCTTTCTACGCTTGGTAATGTCGGAAAAATGTCCGCAATATGAAACGCTCCGCCCGACGGCTCCGGATAATTCGTCACGTCGTACGTTAAGAGATAATCTTCCGCGAACTGTTTCCGACAGACCAACCGCAGATCCATTTCGAACGCTTCGAGGAATTCACCGTTTATGGCATCAGTCAGCTCGAAATCGACGTATTCACTTACGCCCCACTCATCGGTTGCCTTTACTTCTCGCCAAGCATCAACGTAGAAAATCCGATTTTCGTACCCGGCAACCGATACGATATCTCCGAAGGTGAATTCCGTTTTCATCTACGCATCCCCCTTTTCGATTCGCCTACGAATTCAATCTCGCGGCATAGGTCGCCCACCCGATCGGCCAGCCGCTTCTCCTTGAAAACATCCGCCAACGAATCGAGCGTAATATTACTCGTATATATAGTCGGTAGCTGGTTCGTCACTCTTGCGTTAATTACTGCGTGTAGATAGCCCCGAAATGCGGGCGTACAGTCTCTCACCCCTATATCGTCTAGGACCGCAAATGGCGCTGACATAGCGAGTTTCATCTTCCGTTGAAATTCCGCCATGCCTTCGTCGTCATTCGCCATAGTCGCCAAGTTAAACTCTGTCTGCCATTCGTTAACATCGAGGAAATATGCCGGACGCTGTAAAGGCGTTAAGCCTCGTCGCAATGATCGGCTGTAATGAACGCGCAGCCATTCGTTTAGAAGCGCCGCTGCTGTCGTTGTTTTGCCAGTTCCGGTCTTTTCACTTACGAGGTACAACGACTTAATGCGATCGGCTGGCGATATTATTCCGGTACCTTGGTCGAGTTGACGATCGAAAGTCTTAACATAAGCTTCCGCCATAGTCGTTACGCTTTCTTTTACAACGGTCGGCTCCCGTTTCTTTATATAAATAGCATCGCGTGCAGGCGAATTCTGAAGCGTGACAAGCCGGTACTCACGCGGAAGCCCTGCCGCCGCCGACCGTCCGCCGTTCCCGCTTACGCCGTGCATCGCGATGAAATGCGTACAGTGCCGCGTACATGCGGCGGTCCCGGCCGCTTTGCATCCGTCAGCGAGTACGCAAGTGTTTTCGTTAGTCATATTCGCGGACCTCCTTCCGATCAATTCGTTTTCTCATCGTTCTTTCATGCTTCGTGCGCATTCGTTTATCTGCGCCCTTCACTCGGGGCTCCGGATACATTGCGTCGTAAGTCCAATCGTACCCGCTATACTTTTTAAACACTGCTGTTTTCAAGCGTCTATGGTACGTCACTCACGCGCCTCCTTTCGTTAGTTCTCGTTTGCCGGATGGCGATGTAAGAGCTTAATCGTATCCGCAAGACCAATCGGCACTGATACTTCCGTTACATGATTCGTTTCCCATTTTTCAGATTGACTTCGCGCATATACAACAACATCCTCATCGTAGACATATTTAACAACTCCGACAGTTTTTGTTGAAATTCGGTACGATTGAGGTTTCCGAAATAGCCGAAACCCTAATTCGGTAAATTCAATTACGTCGCCCTTTCCGATCTTGCTTCTATCAAATACTTTTCGCGTTTCCATTTTAGTAATACTCATTCGCCCACCTCTTCGCGTGAGTCGTCGATAATCGTTAGATCAGCGTCATCTATAAAATCGTACCCTCCGCCGACATATCGGTATTTACCATCCGCAATTTCTTTAATCTTTACTTCGTAGCTGACATCGCCGATTTCGTCTTCACACCAGCTCTGGTAGTAAGTCTCCGAGTACTTTCCGCAAACAATGTCACCCACACGAACCTCAGTCGGCTGTGGAGCGTTCAAGTATTCGTCCGGTACCGCCAAGCCTAGCGCACGTCTTAGCGCAATCGCCTTTCCGATATGAACGTTGAAGCAGTCGTCCGGTGCGGCTTTTGCTCGGCCGACATGGCGTGGTGTCTTATCGTTAAGCCGTCTAACCAGAGCCGTCACTTTTCGTTCTTTTGAATCCACTATAAATTCAACGTAATAAACCTTTACTTGGTAAGTCTCGTTCCCTTTCGATGAGTCAATGCCCGTATGATAGAATCCGTGCTCCCTTAGACCCTCAACGTCCGCCTTCGCCTGCTCAACGATTTCATCACGGCGTGCTTGTGGGGTCTTCTTGGAATTCATTCCCGCCAACTTTCGCTGAGCTTGTTTAGCCGCTCGGAATCCTGCTTGGAACATACGCTTTTTTATCGCCTCCATAACTGCTTCTCCATGCGCGTATAACTCACGGTCCCCCATTGCGTTCAAATCGATTTTCATTTCGTCAGCCTCCTCGTAATTTACTCGCATAAAATCGCCGCTACTTTTGCGAAGTCCTCTTTGTGGACTGAAACCTGATCGTAACCTTCGCCAATTCGGATCACATCGCCTTCAATCTCGAACGCTATCGTTTTCTGATCCTCGTCAAAATACGAATCGTTTATCGTGTTAATTACGACTCTCATATCCACCGCAACCCCTCCTCGTTAATTTACGTTAAAACCACGTATTATCTACGCCTTCATTGCGTTCGGCCCGTTTCTGTTCGGCCTTTAATTCGTTAACAGCCCGCTGCAAGTTCCGCCCCATATACGTCTGCATCCATCCGAAACTCACGCCCGGCCAATCCATGGACGGCTTATAATCCGCAAAGCACATATCGATGAATCGCTTCGTTATCTCCGGCCCGTATGCGCCCGGCTTTCGTTTCGTACCGACCCAACGCCCGAGCATGCCCGCTTCGGCCTTCCACGGCTCACGGGTAGGCATCGGAACGTAAGGGACGCCGTAGAGCCGCTCGTGCTCCGCTTTGAGGTACGCTTGGAAGTCGCGCGTATTCCACTTGGCGACCGGCTTCGTTTCATACGTTGTCATCTTCGTCACCCATTTCGGTAAGAATCGCATAATAATCGCATTCTTGCGCGTATGATTCGTAGAGGTCAATTTTCCCTTGTAACTCCGCAATGTGATCGAGGAGCACCGGAATATCTTGGCGGGCGTTTGCGATGAAATTTGCGTCCTCTAACTGTGTAGTAGTGAATTCAATTTCCGCTATTTCCCCTCCGTTATTCATTCCACCACGCATAGTCGGAGAATAAACCACTAAGTCTCCCCACTTGTTTCCGCAGAACTTCCACGGACCTTCCTTAGCCTTCTCCGAACGCTGACGGATTTCTTCGAGTTGATCTTTCGCCAATTTACCGTTCATCTCCCGGCCTCCTCATGTAATGCTTCGATTTCGTAAATAAGCCGCCAAACATGATGATAAAGGTGTTCGGGTATGCCGAGCTTTAGCGCCGCTATCGCTTCGTTTAATTCGTACGGTGTCGGTCGTCTCATCGCGCGTTCACTCCTTCGATTTTAATCCCGAGAAGATTGAGCGTATTGATAACGCCTTCCCTTTCGCATTCCAAACTGAACGTAACGCCCCGGGATTGCGCAGTCCGCTGCTTTTCCTGAAGTTCGGCGAAATACTCGCGCACACGATCTTCCGGAGTACCTTCGACTTCGTATCCGTTAATTAACGCAGCCGCTAATGTGGTGACGTCCATATCATCGAAAGTGTGACCGTCATACCAGCGATGAGAGTATCCCGAGACGAATTCCGCATGTGAACGTAATATCCAATCGTCTTCGTGTCCGAACCCTCTTGCCGATTCGATAGCCTCCGCCTGTTCCTTCGTGAGTGTCGGCTTCATTTTAGCGCCTCCTTTGCGTGCAAGTTAATTTCGTATAGCGCAGTAACCGGAACCAAATCGACGCTTTCTTCAGGTAACTGCGACTTTATTTCGATCACCTTCAGCGCCGCCTTCAACCGCTCATTCTCGCCAATCAAATCCGCCACAGCACAGCGCAATCGTTTAACTTCTTCGGTCATCGCTTGCCCTCCCATTCCGGAAATATTGATTTTACGAACTCTTCCGTTGTCAATTCGCGCTTGGTTCCGTCTTTAGCTGCGACAATGAAGCCTTTCGGGTTAAGTTCGGCGCGAAGCTTGACACCGTACACATCTGCGATCTCTTTTAGCGTTTGAACATTAACGTCATTTCCAGCCACGTTTTCGCCACCTCTCGCCGTTTTACCGCTTACCCTACCAATCGCCCTCGACCGCCAGTAAAGCCGCTATTTCCTCGCGAAACTCCTGTATTAATCGTGCTAATTCCGCTAGTGATGCCGCATCCGAGTCGCGCAGCCGTCGATTCATTACGTCGAGGACCGCGCGTTCGACCGTTGAGTGGTACGCTACTTCGCGCCATTTTTCCTTTGGCGTCGGGTCGGCGTTCGGGTCCTCCGCAAGCTTCTTCGGCCAGTTCGGCGCCTTCGTCGGGTCGGTGAAATAGCGTTCATTTACGATAATGTTAAGCGAGTCTGACGTTAGTTTGTAATCGGGTGAGATCGGGATTTCAATCGCCATTGTTGGCGTCGCCTCCTTCGTTAATTAGTCGCCAAACTTTAGCGCGTAGTTCCGGAACGGAAACCGATAACTCCTCTTGTACCAGCGCGCACGTTTCCGGCGTAATATCGATTAAGGCTTCGAAAATTGTAGCGAGCTCATAATTCGTAAACATATCGCACATCCTTCCGTTTATTAATAAGACCTAGCAATCGTTCACTTACGCTCACTCTTGCTGATGTTCCTTATCGCGATAGAATTATTATTTAATAAGTATCTGCGCGAAAAGGTTTTAATTGAGCGCTATTATTTAATTGAGTATAGATAATGAATATAGTAAATGAATATAGTTCGTCTATCGTTTGAGCAAGGGACGGCTTCACCTTACGAACCCCCGGCTTCACGAATCGAAGATGCTCGGTATTGGAAGCAATACGTAAAGGTTCGATAACTGACCGCTCTCTTGCGATTTCCTTTCGCGTATATCGATGAGTCCCACCGCCTTCAATTTCTTTAACGCATCCCTGACCGTATTCTCCGAACATAAGCATTCGCTTGCCAACGTTTTTATAGACGGAAACGATCGCTTACTGTGATTGTCCGCGTGCATTGATAGCATCGTGTAAACGAGCTTCTGCGCGCTCTTATCGAGAATCTTACGGTCAGATAAAACGCAACTCGCTACTTGCGTAAATTTGTGTTCGCGTAAGTCTAATACGCCTAGCTGTTCGTTTGTCATTCGTAATCACCTCTCACTTCTATAACGGGTAGGCTACCGTCAATTTTGCGACATGAATTACGAAACTTTTTTCGTCTGTCATTTTTAACTGCGAACACATTTCGGAAAATGGACAAAAAAAATAACCCGGCCGTTTGGCCGAGTCATCGTCTGCTGGTTTTCCGTTTTTTATTTTTATTTTCTTGTATCTGAAGTAACGGCGAATGCTTACTATGCTCCTCAGTCAGCGCCTTTTTGGATAGATGTGTATAGCGCATTACCATACGGAGATCGCTATGTCCGAGTATCATCTGTAAATGCCGAATGTCTCCGCCGTCTTCTAAAAACATCGTGGCGCCCGTATGACGTATTAAATGAGGATGCACGCGCTTTTTGATTCCTGCCCTGTCTGCGTAGTTATTCAGTCGCTGCCTAAAATTATTAGTCGTCATCTTCTCGCCATAGTTTGCCAGAAAAACATATTCACTATCGAATTCCTCATTTTCTCTTATAAGTTCGCGCAGCAGTCGAAGTGTTTTATCCTCTAAGGGTACGAATCTGCCTCTTCGATTCTTTACGTCTTTTCCTTCGAGTATCAACGTTTTGGAGCCGAAATCAATACTCGACTCTTTAATCGACAACACTTCGCCTACCCGCATCATAGAGTCGATAAGGCAGGTCAGCGCAACGTAATCTCTAAATTCAACGAAAGATCGCTGATCCATCGCATTAAGAATCGCTCGCATTTCGTCAGGCGAAAGAATATTTATCGGACTCTCCGGATTTGTAATTAACGTAACCTCTTCGAATGGGTTATCGTCTGCATACGCCTCTTTAATCGCGAAACGAAAGAACGTCCGTATGGTCTTAATGTAATCGTTTACTGACCGCGGGGATAGCCCCTGCGTCTTATGTTCGTCCAATTTGAAATTATGGCCGTCGAACTTTATTTTATCGTTAATCAGCCACGATACAAACCCGCGCGCAAAGTCAACGTCAATATGACGTATGTCCGCAGACACTCCGATCTCTTCAGCATAATCCGACAAATACCGACAAGCACGCATGTACTTATCAATCGTTTCCTGAACGACATTCTCAGCACGTTTGGCATCGCACAGTCTATCGAATATGTATTCGAGATCGTACGTACCTTTTCGCGTTGTCTTTACCGAGGCCCTTCCGGCCTTCACACGCTTACCTTTTCGATTTTCTGAATGCATAAAAAATCGCCTCCCATTTCGTATGGAAGACGATTGAAAAACGGTGCGCCACGCTGTCCGAATCGGAAGCGCTACGCTGTTTTAGTCACCGGGTAAGTCATCGTTTAGTCAACGTTGATATACCGCGGTTTCATTCGGGTATGGAGCCAAGGGGGCTCGAACCCCTGACCTCTACGCTGCCAGCGTAGCGCTCTCCCAGCTGAGCTATGGCCCCGTGCTGTAACGTCATGTTTTATTATAGACGAGTCTTCTATGAATTTCAAGCAGAAAATTCAGTTTGCTCATATTTTCCTGAGACGTTTTTCGAACATAAAAAGAAGACCCTTCGTGGGCCTCTTCGTTTATCGCACGAGCATGATTAAAATGATGCCGAGGATGACACGGTAAATGGCGAACGGAACAAGCTTAATCCGGTTAATGAGCCTAAGAAAAAACTTGACGACTAAGAGGGCGACGACAAAGGCGCAGATAAAGCCGACAAGAAAAAACGGAATCATGTCATAAGAAAGACTGCCCCAGTATTTCACCAGCTTCAGAAGGCTTGCGCCCGCCATAATCGGAATAGCCATAATAAATGTGAAGTCTGCGGCTGCCCGGTGATTCAAGCCGACAATGACACCTCCGGCAATCGTTGAGCCTGAGCGGGAAAATCCGGGCCATAAGGCGAGACACTGGAATAATCCGACACAGAAAGCCTGTTTGTAGGTGATTCTGTCCACCGTATCGATCGTTTCTTTCCTTTTATTGATCCAGTCCGCTATAAGCATAAGCACGGCTCCGGCAATTAATCCGTAAGCGACCGTTCTGACGGAGAATAAATAGCGGTCAATGAAATCCTCAAATAAAAAGCCGAGCACCGCTGCCGGAACAAGACCGACGGCGATTTGCGCGATGGTCAGCCTGTATCCCTTCTGCTGATCGCGCGTGACGTTTTTGTTGAGGCCGAGTAAATGTAATATCCGATCCTTAAACACAATGGCCACCGCCAGAATCGAACCGAGCTGAATCACCACTTTGAAGGAATTGGCGGCTTCCGGATTCATCAGGCTTCCGGATTTCAGCCAGATGTCATCCGCTATGATCATATGTCCCGTGGAAGAAACCGGCGCGTATTCCGTCAGCCCTTCCACGATTCCCAAAACGGCTGCTGTGAACATCTCCCATAGTGTCATCCCATTCTTCCCTTCATTCATCATTTACAAAAGAGAAGCTCTCCTCTGAAGGAAAGCCTGTCTTATAATAAATATCATGTCCGTTCCGATTTTATGACTTCGATACAGCATCATTTTTTTCTTCTTCATATAAATGCGAACGCATTTTGAACCAATCAAACAGATGGGTCGTGACCACTTTGATGACCGCATACCCCGGGATGGCTAAAATAATGCCGACAACCCCGAACAGCTTTCCGGCAGTTAAAAGAACAAAGATGATGGTAATCGGGTGAATGTGAAGATTTTTCCCCATGATCTGCGGAGAAATTAATTTCCCTTCCACGAGCTGGACAACGGTCCATACAATCGCAAGCTTCAGCAGCATAAGGGGCGAAGTGACCAACGCGATAATAATCGCCGGCGTGATAGCAATGGTCGGCCCTAAATACGGAACAACGCTCGTACAAGCGGCAATGACCGCAAGCAGTGACGCATAATCAAGTCCGATAATCAGATAGCCGATAAATAATAAAAACCCGATGCAGAAGCTGACGATGACCTGTCCTCTGATATAGGAGCTTAATCTGTGGTTCATTTCACTAAGCATCGTATACGTTTGTTCTTTCAGACGGGTGGGCACAAACTTTAAGATATAGATTGGCAGTTTTTTGCCGTCTTTCAGCAAATAGAACAGAATAAACGGCACGGTCACAATTGAAATAATTACTTCCGTCAGCGCGCCGATAAAATTCCCGACCCCGGTAAATGTGCTGTTTGCAATTGTCGCCGCCTGCGCCGATACTTTATTAGCAAGATCGGAAATGTTGATATTCATCGTCTTTTGCGCCTGATTTACAAAATCGCTTCCGATCAGGCTTTTCGTCTGATCTTCAACAATATCCACATATTTCGGCAGATTGTCGATCAGGCTCATGATCTGTTCCTTTAAAAACGGAATAATTGAAACGACCGTAATCGTAATCAGCCCTATAATAATGAGGTAAAGGAGCAGGATGGAATAGACTCTTTTCACTCTTATTTTTTCCAATATATCTACGATCGGATTAAGCAGATAATAAACGATTCCTGTCAAAATGACGGGGAGCGCAATCGTTTTGAGCAGGACGATAATGGGTGTGAAAATAAATGATGTCTTCATAAAGACAAGGATATTGAGACCGATGAGCAGCAATACAAGCAAAAACAAGACAAATTTATTGTCTAAGAAAAACTGTTTAAATCTGCCGCCCCATGTTTGCAATGTTTCCACTATTGTTCCTCCATCATATGTATTTTACTTAAATTGTACACTATCGTTCCTGTAATGAAAAATAATAACCGGTCTCTATGGGAATTTTTCCTATCTCTTTAGCTGCCAGCCTTTTTTCCATTTATGTTTCTCAGAAAAAAAGCTATAATGTAAGCCAATACATAGAAGGAGCGATAGCAATGATTCGATTTGCAACAGTCGGAACGAATTGGATTACAGAACGATTTCTGGAGGCGGCTTCTGCTATTGATGATTTTCAATTAACGGCGGTTTATTCCAGAACTGAGGAACGCGCGGCGGAATTCGCCGGCAAACACGGCGCTTCTCGTTATTTCACCAGCCTGAAAGAAATGGCGGAAAGCGAAGCCTATGACGCGGTGTATCTCGCCAGCCCGAATGCATTTCACAAAGAGCAGGCGGTCCTTTTTATGGAACACGGCAAGCATGTACTGTGCGAAAAACCGTTTGCGTCTAACGCAAGGGAAACGGATGAAATGATTCACGCAGCCAAAACGAACGGCGTTCTCTTGATGGAAGCCATGAAAACAACGTTCCTGCCGAACTTCAGCATGCTTCAAAACCACTTACATAAAATCGGACCCGTCAGGAGATTCACGGCAAGCTACTGCCAATATTCATCACGATATGATGCATATAAAAACGGTACGGTGCTAAACGCGTTTAAGCCTGAATTATCGAACGGTTCATTAATGGACATCGGCGTGTACTGCATTTATCCGGCCGTCGTCCTGTTCGGCAAACCGAAAAACGTCATTGCGACCGGTCATAAACTAGCATCCGGCGTTGACGGCGAAGGCACGGTCATTCTGTCATACGACGGATTTGAAGCGGTGCTGATGCATTCGAAAATCTCAAATTCGTTTGCCCCGGCGGAAATTCAGGGTGAAGACGGCACGATCGTGCTGGACAGCATTCACGGACCGGAACGGGCGGAAATCCGCTATCGTGACGGACGGACGGAAGACATTTCAGTCCCTGATCTGAAACCGTCGATGTACTACGAAACGGCTGAATTCATCAATCTTCTTCGAAACGGACAGCGGGAGTCTTCCGAAAATACATTTGAACGTTCTTTCATTACGGCAAGCATTATGGAGGAAGCGAGAAAACAAATCGGAATTGTCTTTCCCGCCGATCAAAACTAAAAACATCCGCCCGGATTCGGGCGGATGTTTTTTATTTGGACGCTAACAGGTCAGCAAACGCTTTTGCATACTGCGGAAGGTCGGGCGGGCGGCGGCTTGATACAATGTGGCCGTCAGTTACGACTGCTTCATCCAGCCACTGTGCCCCTGCATTTGTCATGTCGTCTTTGATGCCGGGTGTGCTCGTTACTTTTTTTCCTGTGAGAATTCCGGCAGATATGAGCACCCAGCCCGCATGGCAGATCTGGCCGATCGGCTTTTTCTGCTCATTCATCGTACGGATGATCTCCAAAACTTCGGGATATCTTCGCAGTTTGTCAGGAGCCCAGCCGCCAGGCACGAGCACGGCGTCATACTCCTGAATAATCAGGCTCTTAAAATCGTAATCCGCCGTCGCGGGCACGCCGTATTTTCCTTTGTATGAACGGCCCGCTTCTTCTCCTATTAAATGAACGATCGCGCCTTCCTCTCTCAGACGGTAGACGGGATACCAAAGCTCTAAGTCTTCAAAATCGTCACTGACAAGCGCTATGACTTTTTTGCCTTCTAATCTCATCACTGCCACTCCCTTCTTTTATACTAGTGTATCGCTTTTTTCAGATGAGGAAAAGAAACAGCTCGCTACAGCTGTTCTTCGTCTTCAGACTGAATCGTAAATTTCCGTGTGACCTGCTGCAGTTCTTCAGCCATATGCGCAAGCGTTTCGGCGGATGAACTGATTTCTTCCATGGATGCCAGCTGCTCTTCAGCTGAGGCGGCGATGTCTTGAATGCCGGCGGACCCTTCTTTGGCGACTGAGGTAATGTCCTCCACCGCGTTTGTCACATTTTGCGACCCGGCTGCAAGCTTCTCAAGCGTTCCGTTCATATGCTGCAAGGCGCCTGAAATCTGAGTCGTCATTTCTGAGATTTTTTTGAAGCTTTCGGCCGTTTGATCCGTAATATCGAGGCCTTCCTTCACATCTTGATTCACCGCTTGGAATACGGAAAGCGATGTGGCGATTTCTTTGACGATTTCCTGAATCAGCGTTTCGATTTCCTTCGCGGAGCCGGCTGATTGTACGGCAAGCTTTCTCACTTCTTCCGCAACGACGGAGAAGCCCCGCCCGTATTCGCCTGCTCTGGCCGCTTCAATGGCAGCGTTTAAGGCAAGCAGATTTGTTTGATCGGCAATGCCGTTAATGACGTTGAGAATGCTCTTAATGTCGTGCGACTTCGTTTCCAGCCCTTTTACGACCGCTTCCGCCTGCTGTACGGAACGATCAATTGTTTTCATCTGGCCTACCGTTTTCGCCACTAATTCTTCTCCGCTTCCGGCCGTTTCAGAGGTTTGGATGGCGGA
The DNA here is from genome assembly GCF_046535335.1 of Bacillus sp. SIMBA_026. Taxonomy (NCBI): domain Bacteria; kingdom Bacillati; phylum Bacillota; class Bacilli; order Caryophanales; family Bacillaceae; genus Bacillus; species Bacillus sp. SIMBA_026. The sequence goes on from NZ_JAWRWX010000002.1 coordinate 87,347, forward strand.
TTCAGTGATTTCCGCCGATACATTCGCCGTCTCGGCAATGCCGGCATTCATTTGGGAAAGGTGATCAGCGCTTTCTTCCAATTTCTCGCTTTGTGATTCGTTTCCGTTTGAGAATTGTTCAATCGCCAGTGTAATATGCTCTGTCGCCTTGCTCGTCTGTCCGGCGGATGCCGTCAGCTCTTCGGATGAAGAAGCGACATGTTCGACGGATGATTGAATGACGCCGATGACAGACCGGAGTGAGGCCGACATCTCATTGAAGCTTTGGCTGAGCTGCCCGAATTCATTTTTTGACTTGATATCAATGACTGCCGTTAAATCGCCGTCACTGATTTTAGCTGATGTCGAAACAAGTTTTTTGAGCGGTTTTGCAATCGAGCGAATGATAAAAAAGATTAAAACCCCGCCGACGATAAGAGAAACCGCCAGGATGATCAGCGCCATTTTCATGACAGGCGAGGCTGCGTCATGGATCTCACTGACAAAAAATGTGCCGGCGATTTTCCAGCCCGTCAGTTTGTTTGTCGTGAAGGCCATTTTCTTCTGCTGTCCTTCAAACATGTATTCAAACGATCCGCTTGATTTGGAAAACACTTCTTTCGTCCACTCTCCGGAGCCTTCCGTTCCCGCTTTTATAGTCGGATGGGCGATGTATTTTTTATCTCCCGTTGTAATGAAGGCAAATCCTTTATGACCGATCTGGACGCGTTCGGAAGCGTTCAGCAGGTCGCCCAGATTAATATCAAGCGCCACAACGCCTGATCCGTCTTTTGTCTGCTGGGCAATCGTAACGACCGTCTGTCCGGTTGCAGCGTCTTTATAAGGCTCGGTAAACACCGGCTGTCCGCTTTTTTCAACCGCTTTGGTATACCACTCGCGCGTGAGCGGATTATAATCGGACGGCATATCAACGGACGGATATTTCACGAACGCTTTGTCGCGAGACGCGGCGTAAATTGACGCGACATCGTCATTTACAGTGACATACTGCTTCATATTTTCAAGCAGTGCGTTATTTTTCGTATTCAATTTTTCCTTTGTGATTGAGTCGCTGTAGTAGTCAATCGCTTTCAGCTTGCCTTCGAGCATGTTTTCCAGCACGCTGTTCAGTTCGCTGACATTTCCCTGGGCGCTGTGGGTCAGTTCGCTTTCTAATGTACTCCCCGCCGTTTGGTAGCTGAAGTAGGCGAGTATGCCGACCGGAAGCACCAATACGGCTAAAAATGCCGCGATCAGCGGCTTGCTGATGGATGGCTGTTTGATCCAATGTATCAGTTGTTTCATTTTTTCAGTCTCCTTCTTTGAAAAGCTAAATCTAATATCGTCAGCTAGGACAAAAGATTTATTAAAAAAACTAAAAAAAACACCCAAACAGCACATTTGGGTGTTCTATGACCTATTATTCTATTTTAAATCGTTTCGTCATATCACGTAATTCTTCCGCCATTTGGGATAACGTTTCCGAAGACGAACTGATTTCTTCCATTGAAGCCAGCTGTTCTTCGGCGGAGGCCGCGATATCCTGAATGCTGGCGGAGCTTTCTTTTGCGATGGACGCGATTTGCTCAGAAGCTCCTGAAATCTGCTGAGATCCTGCTGTCAGCTGTTCTACCGTCGCATTCATATTTTGAATTTCTCCGGCGATCTGGTTCGTCATTTCAGAAATCCGTTTGAAGCTCGTTTCGGTCTGATTCGTAATATCCAGTCCGCTCTCCACCTCTTTGTTGACGGATTGGAACATGCCGAGAGATGTATTGATTTCGTTGACGATTTCTATAATTAAGCTTTCGATTTCTTTCGCTGAATCGGCAGACTGGACCGCAAGTTTTCTGACCTCTTCGGCGACGACTGAGAAGCCCCGGCCGTATTCACCCGCACGCGCGGCTTCAATTGCCGCGTTCAGCGCAAGAAGGTTTGTCTGATCAGCGATTCCGTTAATGACACGGAGAATGTTTGTAATGTCTTTTGATTTTGTTTCAAGTCCGCGCACCACTTGTTCAGCTTCTTTCACTGACCGGTCAATGACGTTCATTTGGCCGACCGTCTGGTGGACGAGCTTTCCGCCTGAATTGGCGACTTCCGCTGATGTGGCAGAGGATTCGGTAATGACGGCAGATGCTTTCGCCATATCTTTAAGCCCGCTGTTCATTTGGTAAATATGTTCCGCCGCGCTTTCAATATTTTCACTTTGGCTTTCATTTCCGTTAGAAAATTGTTCGATCGCCAGTGTGATATGTTCGGTTGCCTTGCTTGTCTGCTCCGCTGAAGCCGTCAGCTCCTCTGAGGAAGATGCGACGTTATTCACGGAATCCTGGATGGCATGGATGAGAGACCTTAGCGAAGCGGCCATATTGTTAAAGCTTTTGCCAAGCTCGCCTAATTCATCTTTTGACTGAATCTCGATCGTTTCTGTTAAATCGCCTTCACTGATCTGTTTCGATGATGTCACAAGCTGCTTGAGCGGTTTTGTGATTGAACGGATAATCAGCACCATGACGATGGTTCCGATGACAATCGCTAATACGAGAACGAGCAGGGACAGATGAAGGATCGGCAGGGCCGCTTCATGAATTTCGTCCAGATACATCGTTCCGGTAATCTTCCAGCCTGTCAGCCCGTTCGTATCATAAGCCATTTTCTTTTCCTGGCCGTCGTATTTGTATTGAAAATCACCTTTTTTGCTGGTGAACAGCTGTTCAGCCCACTCCCCGTTTAATACTGTGCCTGACGCACGGTTCGGGTGGGCGACCACTTTTTTGTCTTTCGTCAGGATAAAAGCGTAGCCTGATTTTCCGATGTTCACTTTCTTTGTCGTTTTCAGAAGCTCATCGATTTTCATATTGATGGCGACGACCCCTGAGCCGTCTTTCGTCTGCTGAACGACCGTCACGACCATCGTATTGGTGGAAGCCGTGCGGTAAGGATCTGTTACAACAACTTTCCCCTTATTTTCCACGGCCTTTTTATACCAGTCTCTTTCAAGCGGATTATATCCTTTAGGCATCTGCAGATCCGGATACCGTGTGAAATGTCCTTCCGTGTCACTCGTATAGATGGATTCCACGTCTTTATTAATCTTCATGTACTCTGTGAATTTATCGGTAATTTGCGATTGGTTTTTCGGCTTGTACCGATCCTTTGTGAGCCAGTCGCTGAAATATGCCGTTCCGTCTTCCTTTTGGCTGATGCTTGTGTTGATCATATCGTTAATCTGCTGCACATTATCTAGTGCGCTCCCCATCATCTGCCTGTCAAGCGTGCTTACCGCCGATTGATAGGCGATAAAAGCCAGCGTTGAAATAGGAAGAATGAGAATGGCCAAAAAAGAAATGAGAAGTTTTCTTGTAAGCGATCTCTGCTTGATGATTTGCACAATTTTTTTCATCTGCTATATCTCCTCTTGCGTGTTTACCCTTCATATCGGCAATTATGGGTAAATATACACATCCAAAAAGAAGAAATATAACTAAACATACTTTTTACCTATTTTTAAATTAGTCTTTTAGGCTTAATTAAGAGTTTATCTTAAAACGCTTTGTCAGTTCGCGTAATTCTTCCGCCATTTTTTCCAGCGTGACGGCGGAGGAACTGATCTCCTCCATGGACGCAAGCTGCTCTTCAGCTGAAGCCGCGATGTCCTGAATGCCGGCCGCGCTTTGTCTGGAGACGGCCGCGATATCCTCTGAAGCGTTTGATACTTCCTGAGATCCGGCAGAAAGCTGTTCCACGGTTGCATTCATATTTTGCAGTTCACCGGCAATCTGATTTGTTTTAACGGAAATGTCCCGGAAGCTTTTTTCTGTTTCGTCCGTTAACTGAAGTCCGCTTTTCACCTCGTGATTGACGGATTCCAGCATTCCGAGCGAAGTATGAATTTCTTTGACGATTTCATGAATTAAGGATTCGATTTCTTTCGCTGAATCGGCAGATTGGACGGCAAGCTTTCTCACTTCTTCCGCAACGACTGAAAAACCGCGTCCGTATTCCCCCGCTCTTGCCGCTTCAATGGCTGCATTTAAAGCAAGGAGATTCGTTTGATCGGCAATGCCGTTAATGACGCGCAAAATGCTGGTGATGTCCTGCGATTTGAGTTCAAGCCCTTGTACGACTTGCTCCGCTTTACTTACGGATTGGTCAATGGCGCCCATCTGGCCGGCTGTTTTCTTGACAAGCCGCTCACCGGCGCCGGATATCTCCGCCGATTCAATTGACGTTTCCGTCACCACGGCTGCCGCTTCCGCCAGATCGCTGAGCCCGTCTTTCATCTCATTCACTTGGGCTGTCGCTTTATCAATACTCTCACTTTGGTCTTCCGTTCCATTAGAAAACTGTTCAATCGCAAGGGTGATATGTTCCGTTGCTTTGCTCGTCTGCTCAGCCGAAGCCGTCAGCTCCTCTGAGGAAGAAGCGACATGTTCAACAGAGTCCTGAATTCCCTGAATAAGCGAACGGAGTGAATCTGTCATATGATTAAAACTTTTACCGAGCACGCCCAGCTCATCTTGAGAGCTGACATCAATGGTTTCCGTCAGATCTCCGCTGCTGATTTTTTCCGCTGAAGCTACGAGACGTTTTAACGGTTTGGTAATTGAGCGGATGACAAAATAAATGAAAATCATTCCTGCGGCAATAGCTATCGCCAATATGATAACGGCCAGAGTCAGAACCGGTCTTGCCGCATCCTTGATTTCATCCACGGACATGGTTCCGCTGATCTTCCAGCCCGTCGCTTCATTGGTCACGTACGCCATTTTTTTCGCTTTCCCGTTCAGCGTATATTCATAGTCGCCTTTTTGCCCGCTGTATAATGTATCAACCCATTTTCCCGACACCGCCGAGCCGGCTTTTTCATCACTGTAGGCAACGGCTTTTTTATTTTTGCTGAGGATAAAGGCGTATCCTTCTTTTCCGATGTTCACTTCTTTTGTCATCGTGATGAGATCGTCGATTTTTATATCAATGGCGACGACGCCTGATCCGTCTTGCGCCGCGCGGGCCATAGTGACGACCATCTTTTTGTTTGAGATGGACTCATAAGGGTCTGTGATGATGGTTTGGCCTTTATTCTCCATGGCTTCCTGATACCAGCTTCTTTCAAGCGGATTGAAATCGGCCGGCATATCGGCATGCGGATAACGGGTAAACGTTCCTTCCTTGCTGCTTGAAAATACGGCGGACGCTTTATCATTGCTTTCAATAAACTGCTTGAACCTTTCTTGCATTTCCGTTTGGTTTTTTTCTTTAAATTTGGCGCTTGTCGCCCATTCGCTGAAATATGCTGAGCTTTTTGTAAACATTCCGATCCGGTCATCAATCATATTGTTTAAGATTTGCACATTTCCTTCGGCGCTTTCCATCATTTGCTTTTCAACGGATGAAGCCGCCGAACGGTAGGCGCCGGCAGCCAATACTGCTACCGGAATAATTAAGATCAGTAAAAATGAAATGATAAGTTTTTTGGCTATTGATTTTCTGGCGATTTTTTTTGCTGTTTTTTTCAATTTTGTAAACCTCTTTCAATCATTTACTGTTTATATCGGCCGACTCCCTTTTTATTACATTGAAAATTAAGTCATAAATGAAAAATAGTTCTATGTACTCCCTTTGCATGCAAGACTTTTTATTTAATTATCCGGATGTCACTATAAAAAAAGACGCCTTCCATCCGGAAAGCGTCCTTTTTTACTAGTTGATTTTAAATTGTTTCGTTAATTCCCGCAGTTCTTCGGCCATTTGCGCCAAAGTATCGGCGGATGTGCTGATTTCTTCCATTGATGCAAGCTGTTCTTCTGCGGATGCGGCAATATCCTGAATGCTTGCTGCGCTTTCCCGTGATACGTCCGCGATATCGGTCACTGCGGCTGAAACGTGCTGAGAGCTGTCTGACAGCTGTTCAACCGTGCCGTTCATCGATTGAAGCTTCTCGGCGATGTCGTTTGTCATGCCGAAGATATTCTGGAAGCTTTCTTTCGTGCGGTCCGTTACGGCAAGTCCTGATTGAACTTCTTCATTAACGGATGTGAACATGTGAAGCGATGTATTAATTTCAGCCGTGATTTCCTGAATGAGTTTTTCAATCTCTTTGGCAGAACCGGCGGATTGGACGGCCAGCTTGCGCACTTCTTCGGCTACCACTGAGAAGCCCCGGCCGTATTCACCGGCTCTTGCCGCTTCAATGGCTGCATTTAAAGCAAGCAGGTTTGTCTGATCGGCAATACCGTTGATGACTCTTAAAATATGAGTGATGTCTTTTGATTTGGCCTCAAGGCCTTTTACAACAGCTTCCGCCTGCTGGACCGATTGATTGATGAGATTCATCTGCCCGACGGTTTGCTGCACATATTCTTCCCCGGTGCCGGCAGCTTCCTTCGATTGTTTAGATGCTTCCGTAATGGATGATGATGTGCGGGAAACGGCGGCGAGTCCGTCATTTATATGATTCAGCTTGACTGAGCTTGAATCGACTTTTTCGCTTTGCTCTTCGTTTCCGTTTGAAAACTGCTCAATCGCCATTGTAATATGTTCCGTCGCTTTGCTTGTCTGCGAAGCTGAAGCGGTCAGCTCTTCCGATGACGCGGCCACGTTGTCGACAGAGTTTTGGATCGCGCTGATCAGTCCGCGCAGAGATTCTCCCATTTCATTAAAGCTCGCACCGAGTTCGCCCAATTCATCTTTCGAGCGGATATCAATGGTTTCGGTCAAGTCTCCACCGCTGATTTGTTTAGAAGAACGGACAAGCCGTTTCAGCGGTGACGTAATGGATCTGACAATGAACAGAATTAAAATTCCCCCGATGATAATGGATGCTGCAAGGACGATCATTCCCATCGTCAGCACCGGTTGTGAGGCGTCTTTAATTTCGTTGAGCTCCATGCTCCCTTCTATTTTCCATCCGGTCAGTTTATTTGTCGTAAACGCCATTTTTTTATTTTGATCATCGAGCTTGTATGAAATAATGCCGCTGTCTTTGCTGTATACCTCATTCAGCCACGGGGTTGAAACTTTATCGCCCGGTTTGTGGTCTTTATGCGCGACATAGGTTTTATTTTTGGACGTGATAAACACGAAGCCTTTTTGTCCGATTTTGATTCCCTGCATCTGCTTCAGCAGCTGGTCAATCGTAATATCCATGGCCACTACGCCTGTTCCGTCCTGCATCTGCTTTGCCACGGTGACGACCATGCTGCCGTCGCTTGCCGCGGTGTAAGGGTCGGTGACAACGAGCGTGCCGCCAGCCTTCACAGCGTCTTTATACCAAGTGCGTGTTCTCGGATCGTAATCGGCCGGAGTATTCTCCTTCGGCGCCTGTGCGTAGCTGCCGTCTTCCGTTCCTCCGTAAATGCGGGCTACGTCCTTATGAATAGACGTGTATTGCCCGAACTTTTCTTCAAGAGCAGACATGTTTTTCTTTGAGAAGGATGACCCTTTTAACGTTTCACTGAAAAATTCAATCGCCTTTGCTTTTGCGCCGATATCATTTGTAATGGTTGTGTTAAAAGATTCGATGTTATTTTTCGCGTTGCCTGAAATCTGATCATCCAGCGAATTGCTCGCCGTATGGTATGAACTGAATTCTAACACGAGAATCGGTATGATTAAGATCACGATAAATGAAATGATTAATTTACGTGAAATCGATGCCTTTGTGCACCAATTGATGAATTTTTTCATATTAAGCTGCTCCCTCAAGTGTGATACCTTATATATCGGCTCAGCCTTCACATTTTGTTAACATTTCCTCCTTTTTTATGACTTGATTTTCATTGCCCAAGCTTCCTGCATATCTTATAAAAAAAGAGAAGGGGGGCGCGCAGATGATTATCATATCCGGCCAAGTGCTTCGGCCTCAGGACATCGCGAACTGGCAGACGGAAGAAAGCCTTGTTCCGTATATAAATGAACTGCTCAATTCTCCCGTACAATTCGATTACGGGTCGATTGCTGAACTGATGTTCGAGGTGCGGCTGCGCCGCCATATTGTGGAAGCCGCAAGAGAACTGCACGGATCAGGTGTGAAATTTGCAACTTTCGCCAAAACATACGGAAATACGGCTTATTGGAGAGTGACGCCGGAAGGAGCCTTGGAGCTGAAGTACAGAATCCCCGCTTCAAAAGCGATTCGGGACATTATTGAAAATGGGGCGTTTTACGCATTTGAATGCGCTACCGCCATTGTTGTGATTTATTATCTGGCCGTCTTAAAGACAATCGGTGAAGAACGGTTTAACCGGCGTTTCCGGGATATCACTTTGTATGACTGGCACTATGAGCATCTGCCGATCTACACGGAAACCGGCAGCCACTTTTTACGGGGAGATTGTTTATATTTTAAAAATCCTGATTTTAATCCTGCAAAGGCTCAGTGGCGGGGAGAGAATGTCATTGTGATGGGGAATGATCAATATTTCGCCCACGGTCTCGGGATTCTGACCGCTGAACAAATCATCCAGAGATTGAATTCTTTAAGAAAAAAAAATGCCGTGCAGCCGGCTTATCTGCTTAACCAGGCAACAAGGCTTGATGCACCCGCGCTTTATCAGATCATGCATTAAAACAATCCCATCGTCTGTCATTGTGACGATGGGATGCGGAATGCTTTTCTTTTCCGGTAAAAAGCCGTCGTGCCGAGCGCTTGGTTTGCAGCCCATTCAAACTTCTCTAAATCATGTCGGGTGACGGCTCTGTCCCGTCTGCTCCATTTAATGGCGCGGACAAAGTAATACCCTTTAATCGGCGCCATGGTGACTTTAGAATGCGGAAAATCTTCAAAGACAAACTCAATAGTCCCTCTTTTTTTATAGGACATTTGAAGAATCTTCATCATCCATCACCTCACGATTGCTGGATTATGATTCGCACAATCTGTCCAAAACGGTTTTCACGTCTGTCGGCCCTTCAAGTTTCGCGGCGGACTGGCCGGCCCATAAAGACATATACTCCGCGTCTCCTGATTGAGCCGCGTGCCCGCGCATCGGCTTTGTCAGCGTATTATGCAGCGGATAAGGCAGCGTTTTTCCCTCGTCAGCTTCATATGTTTTCATGAACTGATTCACGATTCCCCGCGCCTGTTTTCCCGAAAACAGGGTGGTCAGCCGCGTGTCGGCTCCTTTTGATTCGGCAATGGCTTTTTGATATGCCGGTGAGGCGCTGCTTTCTTCACAAAGGAGAAACGGTGTTCCTACTTGAACGCCGTCCGCACCCAAACATCGGGCCGCCTGCACCCCGCGGCGGTCAAAAATGCCGCCTGCCGCAATCACCGGGATATTCAGCGCGTCTTTAGCCTGCGGAATCAGCGCCATAAGGCCGAGAGCCGGTTCTCCTTTAACCGGCAGAAACGACCCGCGATGTCCGCCGGCTTCTATTCCCTGAAGGATAACGGCGTCCATCCCCCGTTCTTCAAAAGCCTTCGCTTCCTCCGGCGTTGTCGCCGTGCCGAAAAGGAAACAACCGCTTTTCTTCAGCTTTTCCGCCGTTTCTTCCGGCGGCAGGCCGAAGGTGAATGAACACGCTTTGACTCCGTAACGGATCAGAAGCTCCGCTTTTTCCTCAAAATCATTCCATTCTTCTTTCAGATCAGAGAACGGCTTGGCGTCTTTTGCCCTCGGAATGCGGGCTTTCCATTTTTCAACCAGTTCCGCCTCAGGCATCTGCCTTTCTTCCGGGACGAAAAGATTTACTTGAAAGGAGCGGTCCGTCAGCTCTTTCATCTCGATAAGCTGTTTTTCAAGCGCTTGCGGGCTGACGTATCCTGAAGCAAGGCTTCCGAGCGCCCCTTCATTTGATACCGCCGAAGCCAGACACGGCGTGACCAGCCCGCCGGCCATCGGCGCCTGAATGACGGGCTTTGTTAATGATAATGCACTCATCCACTCACTCATTTGTGTTTTCCTCCGGTTCAGCCTGTATTTTGATATAACATGTTCTGTTTCGCGGACCGTCAAATTCGCAAAAATAAACGCCCTGCCATGTTCCGAGTATCAGGCGCCCGTCTTCTATGATGACATGCTGGGAGGCGCCGGTTGTACTCGCTTTCATATGTGCCGCCGTATTTCCCTCCATATGCCGGTCCAGTTCGTGCTCCCACGGATACATTTCATCAAACCTTCTGAGCATATCCCTTTTCACATCCGGATCGGCATTTTCATTTATGGTAATGCCGGCGGTTGTATGGGGACAGTATATGAGCGCCAAACCGTTTTTCACGCCTGTTTCGCGGAGAAACGCTTCAGCTTCATGTGTGATGTCGATCATTTCATCCCGTCTGTTTGTTTGAATCTGCAATTTTTTCAGCATATAAATGCCTCCTTTCTTTTTCTCTTCCTTTCCCATATTCGTTTCTGTATTTGTCTTTTCCTGTCGGATCGCAATGATAAACGCAGATCACAAAAAACTTCAGCCTCGGGACTGAAGTTTTTCACCATATATATACGCGTGCCTCATAAGGCTTTAAAAGAAAGGATGTCACATGGCGATGCGCTTCTATTTCTGCGTTTGCAAGCACGAGAGAATCGGAGTCAAGCGGATAACCCGGATGCCTGTATAAAGCGGGGGTTCGAGACAGATTTGTGATGATCAGGGCGGTTGTTGTTCCGTTTTTTCTTAGATAGGCATAAATCTGCCGGTCATTCGGAAGCAGCAATTCGTATGTGCCGCTGATCAATACGCCGTGTTCTTTCCTGAGGGCGAGCAGCCGTTTGTAGAAATGGTATACGGATGTTTCATCCTGCATTTGTGATGCAGCATTCAGCCATGTGTAGTTCGGATTCACTCCGAGCCACGGAGAAGCATCAGAAAACCCGCCGTTCGCCTCACCGCTCCATTGCATCGGTGTCCGTGAATTATCCCGGCCCTTCTTCCAGATGATCTTCATCACTTTTTCATGCGGAACGCCGCGGGACGTCTCTTTTTCATACAAATATTTCATTGCGGCGTCATCATAATCTTCAATGGATGGGAACGAAACATTGGTCATTCCGAGCTCCTGCCCCTGGTAAATAAACGGCGTGCCTTTCATCAGCATATACATCGCGGCGAGTGCCTTGGCGCTTTCTGTCAAAAACCGTTCGTCACCCCATACCGAGACGGAACGGGGCTGATCGTGGTTCTCCATAAACAACGCGTTCCAGCCCTTTCCTTCAAGACTGTTCTGCCAGCCGGACAAGACGCGCTTAAGCGCCGGAATGGAGATGCTTTGATCATCTTCCGTATCCCAGAGGCCGAGATGTTCAAATTGAAAAATCATTTGAAAGATGCCGTTTTCTTCACCGGCCCAATCAGCCGCCTCCCAAGCCGCCACTCCGTTCGCCTCGCCGACCGTCATGATCGGATAGCGCGAAAATGTTTCCCGTTTCAGCTCTTTTAAGAGATCCATTATGCCTTCCCCATTCATATGATACGGGAAAGACGGGACGTATGGGAGACCGTCCGGATTCGGCATGTCAGGGAGCCCTTCTTTTTTCTTAATGTGAGAAATGGCATCCACCCGGAAGCCGTCTATGCCTTTATCAAGCCACCAGCGGACCATCTCATAAACGGACTGCCTCATCGCTTCGTTTTCCCAATTTAAATCAGGCTGTTTTTTGTCAAACAGGTGCAGGTAATACTGGCCGGTCTCTTGATCATATTCCCACGCCGATCCGCCGAAAATGCTTTCCCAATTGTTCGGCTCTTTGCCGTTTTTTCCGTCTCTCCAGATGTACCAGTCCCGTTTTTCGGAATCTTTCGCTGAGCGTGATTCGATAAACCAAGGGTGCTCATCGCTTGTATGGTTGATGACGAGATCTATAATCAGCTTCATGCCGAGCGCATGGACATCCGCAAGGAGCCGGTCAAAATCCTCCATCGTCCCGAATTCGCCGGCAATTTGTTTATAATTCCGAATATCGTAGCCGTTGTCCGCGCCCGGCGAGTCAAAAACGGGACAAAGCCAGATCACATCCGCCCCCAACTCTTTTATGTAATGAAGCTTTACTCTGATGCCGTTCATGTCGCCGATTCCGTCCCCGTTCGAATCCATAAAGCTTCGGGGATAAATTTGATAGACGGCCGCCGTTTTCCACCAATCCGTTTTCATACCGACACTCCTTTCTTTACAGCATATGAAGGAGCGGGACGAAGAAGCATTTTTTCCATAAAAAAAGCCTCATTGCAAAAGCAGGAGGCTCAGAAATCAGTTTTTTTAATTTCAACGAAGCGGATATGATGGTCTTCCGCTTCCAGCACCTTAAATTCACACCCTTCGGCATGAAACACATCACCATTTTTCAGCTCCATTTTTTGTGTTAAGAGCCAGCCGGCAATCGTGTCAATGTCTTCATTTTCGATGGCGATATCAAGGAGATCATTCACCTCTTCTATGAGCGCCTTGCCGTCCATCACATAGTGGTGTTCGCCTTTTTTGACGATGTGGGGCATTTCATCCTGGTCATATTCATCACGGATTTCCCCGACGATTTCCTCCAATATGTCTTCGACGGTCACAAGCCCCGCCGTGCCGCCGTATTCGTCAACGAGAATCGCCATATGAATCCGCTCCTTCTGCATCCGGATCAAAAGCTCCTGAACGGGGATGCTTTCAATGACTCTGATGACCGGACGCATAATTTCTTTTAATTCAATGGAGCGGCCGAGAAAATACGCTTTAAATAAATCCTTATTGTTAATAATGCCGAGAATGTGATCTTTGTCTTCCTTAATAACCGGATATCGCGTATACCGTTCGTTGATGATCAAATGTATGGCTTCATCAACTGACTGTTCAAGCGAGATGGCGGCGATTTCGGTGCGCGGCACCATGATTTCTCTGGCGACCCGGTTATCGAATTCAAATATTTTATTAACGTAACGGAATTCAGATTGATTGATTTGACCTTTTTTATAGCTTTCGGACAAAATCAGCCGCAATTCCTCTTCACTGACCACGACCTCATGCTCTTTCACCGAATGAAAACCGAACAGCTTGACCAAAAACCCGGCTGAGCCGTTTAACAGCTTAATAAACGGATACATCACTTTATAAAACAGAATGAGCGGTTTCGCCGTCCACAGACTGACGGCTTCGGCTTTTTGAATGGATATCGTTTTCGGCGCAAGCTCTCCGATGACGACGTGCAGATACGTGACGGCGATAAACGCCGCAATAAACGTGACGACGTGCGTAATAGATGACGGCATTCCGATCAGGCTGAAAACAGGATGAAGAAGCCGCTGAATCGTCGGTTCACCGAGCCAGCCGAGTCCGAGCGCCGTAATCGTAATGCCGAGCTGGCACGCTGATAAATATTCATCGAGATTTGAAATCACCCTGTGCGCCGCGAGCGCCCGGCTGTCTCCGGTTTCAACCAGCTCCGCGATTTTTGAACCGCGGATTTTGACAATCGCAAATTCCGCAGCGACAAAGATGGCCGTTAATCCGATTAACAGCATAATGAGAACCAGTTTTAATATAAGCAAAAAAACCCCTACCGCAAACGGTAAGGGGCCACCTCCTTCGTGTTAATTCTCATCACGACCATTTAAGAAAATCATCACAAAACGAAGCAGCTCGAATAATGAAACGAGCGCCGCAGCCACATACGTCAGCGCGGCGGCGTTCAGCACTTTATTCACGCCGTGTTCTTCACTGTTGCGAATGAATCCTTCCGACACGATAATCCGCTTCGCCCTCGCGCTGGCATTAAACTCGACAGGCAGTGTGACAAGCTGGAAAAAAACAGCGGCCGAAAACAAAATAATGCCGAGTCCGATTAAGTTCAAGCTGCCCAGGAGCATCCCGCCCAAGAAAAGCAGAGGGGCAACCCCGGAGGCAAAATTGACGACCGGAAAAATTTTGTGCCTCAGCACAAGCGCGCCGTATGATTCCTGATGCTGCAAAGCATGTCCGACTTCATGGGAAGCGACGGAAATGGCGGAAATGGAGCGGCCGTAATATACCGGCTCAGATAAACGCACCACCCGCTCCGTCGGGTCGTAATGGTCTGTTAAAGTGCCTCTTACCGGTTCTACCGGCACATCATATAAACCGTTAATATCAAGAATCCGTCTTGCCGTTTCCGCCCCCGTCCGCTGACTGGAAGCTTCCACATCTGAGTATTTCTGAAAATTGCTTTTCACTTTAAATTGTGCCCAAAACGACAATCCCAATGCAGCAATTGTTAAAAAGATAAACAGCATATTATCCTCTTCCTTTTTCTCTTATATCGTACGATCTGCTTATATATTATTTTAATGATTGTCCGTTTTCCTGTACAGAAATCCGCTTCTTTTTTCTGACAGGAATCAATCCTCCGAGCATGATGAGGATACACCCGGCCAATCCGATGTAAAACGGAAACGTGCCTGCGGTCTCCTTTGCAAAAACAAGCCATGAGAATCCGCCGGACATGTGATTGTATCCATTCAAATCGAAAATAAGCAATACGGCCGCCGAAGCGAGCAGCTGCGCTCCGGCCAGCGCCGCCAGCAGTTTTTGAATGACTGTCATTTGACTCACCCTTTTTCGGTCCGCTTTCTTTATCATATGAAAAAATGAGGGTGAATATGTTTTCGGAGATTTTTGAAAGACATCAAACGAACTGGGACATACTGTATAAAAAAAGATACAGGTGTGATCGACATGAAAGTGACAAATGGCGAGAAAGAACAGCTGAGCAATGCGATAGACAGAATGAACGAAGGGCTTGACGCCTTCATCCAGCTCTATAATGAAGCGGAAAACGATGAACCCCTCATTCAGTTTGAAGATGAGACGGCCGATTTAATCAGACATGCGCGTGACTCATACGGCCAGGAACAGCTGGACGAAAAACTAAACACCATTATTAAGCAGATTTTATCCATCTCTCTGTCGAAAGAAGAGCCGGACGAATGAAATCAAACCGTTTATTTATTTCCTGGCTGAGATGGCCGTTATATGTTCGGATCGGACTGATCATTATCGCCTTGATTTTATTGTTCGGCCAACTCATTTACATGCTTGAACCGAAGCAATTCACGTCTGTGTTTGAAGGGGTTTGGTGGGCGGTGATTACGGTGGCCACAGTCGGCTACGGCGATTACGTTCCCCAGACGCCGCTCGGGCAGATTGCCGGTATGGTGCTTATATTAAGCGGAGCGAGTTTTGTGACCGCCTATTTCGCCACGCTTTCTTCAGCCGTATTCAGCAAACAGCACCGCTATGTCGAAGGTAGGGTCGCCTTTAAAGGCAAAGGGCACGTCATTCTTATCGGATGGAATGAGAAGTCGCATATGCTGCTGAAAGAACTGCAGCACATCGCACCGTCAAAAACTGTCGTCCTGATTGATGATTCATTAGGGGAAGGGCCGCTTATTGAAAACGTCCATTTTATCCGCGGACACGCCGCTGATGACAGCACGCTCAATAAAGCGAATATTACGGAAGCCGATACCGTCATTCTGACAGCGGATCAGCAGAAAAATGAATCCGAAGCTGATATGCTGTCGGTATTAACGCTTCTCACCATCAAAGGGCTGCACCCGTCCGTTTATTGTATCGTGGAAATTTTAACGGAACGGTATGTCAAAAACGCCGAGCGCGCAGGAGCCAATAAGATTCTGTGCACATCACGGCTGTCGAGCCGGGTGATGTTTGAGCATTACCGGGTCAAGCTGCAGCTTGCCAAACCGCAAACGCTGTCAGATCTGACGCTGGAGAAAAAGGTGCGCATCATTCCCGTCCCCGAGGAACTAAAGGGTTCATCTTATCATGACTGTGCGCTCTATTATCTCAAACGAAATACCACGATCATCGGCATACAAAAAGAAGAGGGGCCGATGCTGACCCCTCCCCTGTCATACCAGGTGCTCGATACTGATCTGTTTTTGGCTCTTTAATGCAGCAGGACGTCTTCCAGCTCTTTCACAAGCGAGATGCCGATATCTGTATATGAGCGGTCAATTGCCGCATCCCGCCGTTTCGGCTCGGAGAATTGGTTGAATAATGACTCAAAAACACCGCCGCCTGCGTGATCATCCGTTTCCTGCTGATAGACGTGCCTCAGCAAAAAGGGTGTGCCGATTGTAACGGCGGCCCCCCGTTCATCCAGGTGTCCCTTATTTGCTTCAACAGGGATGCGGAGAAATAAATAGCCGTCCTGATCGGAAATTTTGTAATCAAAGAACCCGCGGTCATACTCCCAGCCGCCTCCGATGGTATAACCGATCGGTTTCAGCACCTGTTCCAATTCGCGGAGTAAAAAAGATTGCCCCTCAAGTGAAGATGGTATGCTGATCATGTGCATATGCTCCTTTTTGTCTTTAGCGTCCCCGCTCTGCGGCATCTTCATACGGCGGCCGGGAAGAATCGGGAGGGGCAGACAGACGCCGGAAAGAGGTAACGGCGCATTCAATCAGAACATACGTCACAATTGCGGAGAGAACGGCTTCCGTTGAAATATAGAAAACGGCGGAATAGAGACAGCACTTCGTGATCAGCGTATGCATCCGGCCAATCTTCAGTTTCAGCCGGACCATGTCCGTAAACAAGCCGAGAGGGAAAGCGAAAAACAGGATGGTTTGTAAGAGGGATTCAGGAGACAGTTTTAGTGCCGAATAAACAATAGCGGCGGAACAGACGGAAATGACGGCATGCTTACATAAGAGCCGCATCAATTCATCATCACACCTTTCACGGTTTAAAAAAGGCTGACCCGTCATGCTGAGGGCCAGCCCTTCTTTTTATTTTTCAAGACGTTTTTCAAGCTCTGCTTTTTTCTCTTCAAAGCCCGGTTTGCCGAGAAGCGCGAACATATTCACCTTATAGGCTTCAACACCCGGCTGATCAAACGGGTTGACTCCGAGCAGATAACCGCTCATCGCCACCGCTTTTTCAAAGAAATAGACGAGATATCCAAATGTATATGCATTAAGCTCCGGAATATTGACAATTAAGTTCGGCACTTTTCCGTCTGTATGGGCAAGCATCGTGCCTTCGAACGCTTTTTTGTTGACGAAATCGACCGTTTTGCCGGCTAAGTAATTTAAGCCGTCGAGATCAGTTTCCGCTTCTTCAATTGTCAGCTCATGCTTCGGTTTTTCAACGTTTAATACAGTTTCAAACAGATCGCGTCTGCCTTCCTGCACGTATTGACCGAGAGAGTGAAGGTCTGTTGAGAAGTTAGCGGAAGAAGGATAGATGCCTTTTTCATCTTTTCCTTCACTTTCGCCGAAGAGCTGCTTCCACCATTCCGCAAAGTATTGCAGCGCAGGCTCATAGTTGATGAGCATTTCAATAGTTCTTCCTTTATTATACAGAACGTTGCGGACAACGGCGTATTGGTAAGCCGCGTTCTCTTCTAATTCCGAGCTGGAAAAGTCTTTGCTTGCATCAAGAGCGCCTTTCATCATTTCATCGATATCAGCCCCGCTTACCGCAATCGGCAGAAGACCTACCGCAGTCAGAACGGAGAAACGTCCGCCGACATCATCAGGTATAACGAATGATTCGAAGCCTTCTTCATTAGAAAGCGTTTTTAAAGCGCCGCGCTCTTTATCTGTCGTCGCGTAAATCCGCGCTTTCGCTTCTTCTTTTCCGTATTTTTCTTCAAGAAGTTTGCGGAAAATCCGGAAAGCGATTGCAGGTTCCGTCGTCGTGCCTGATTTAGAAATGACATTGATAGAGAAATCAGCGTCTTCTAAAAGATCCATAACATCTTTCATATAAGTTGAGCTGATATTGTTGCCGATAAAGATAACTTGAGGGTTTTTGCGCTTGTCTTTCGGCAGAACATTATAGAAAGAATGATTGAGCGCTTCGATCGCCGCGCGGGCGCCTAAGTATGAACCGCCGATACCCACGACGAGAAGCACGTCTGAATCTGATTTAATTTTTTCAGCGCTTTTTTTAATGCGCGCGAATTCTTCTTTATCGTAGTTTTCAGGGAGGTCCACCCATCCTAAAAAGTCGCTTCCGGCGCCTGTTTTTTCATGGATATTATGGTGTGCCGTTTTTACGAAATCACGTGCGTATGTAAGTTCATGTTCATTGAAAAAAGGTAACGCTCTTGAGTAATCAAAGCGTACATGCGTCATTTGCTTGTCCCTCCATCACGGTGAATTGTTTTCTCTTTCACTTTATATGAACTCACCCGCTAAATCAAGTCATGAAGAAGGCATGATGAATACGGGATTTGCGCTAAAGATGCGTTCATTTTTTATACAATATCCCGGATTCGATATGGTTATATTTGTAATAATCGTGAGAGGGATAAAGAATCGAATGTTGGTGATCCAGGGACGTATCACCTTTACTTTGGAGCAGGATGACATCCATCGCCAATCCCGGTGGGCCGGTTCTTTTTATATAGTACTCCTCTTGAGAGGCTGCCGCACAGGCATATTAAGGCATAAATGTCCATTTTTAAAAATAGTGTCTATATTTGGGGTATCGTGTTAAGATGAAAGTGATTTTATACCGGGAGGTGATTTTATGACTAAAACCATTGGTCTTATTTGTGGAAGTTTACGAAAAAACTCGTATAATCGAGCAATTGCTCAATCATTGATTGACTTCGATAATGCGGCTCAATTTCGCTGGGTTGAAATAGACAGTCTTCCTTTTTTTAACGAAGATTTAGAAATTGCCGGAGCACCAGACTCCGTAACATCCTTTAGAGCTGATATACAAGACGTTGACGGCGTCATCATTGTAAGTCCAGAGTACAATTCCGGAATTCCGGGGGTATTAAAAAATGCATTGGACTGGGCATCGAGACCGCGGACCTCTTCTGTTTTAAACAGAAAACCGGTTGGCTTAATCGGAGCAACCCCCGGAGGGTTCGGCACTGCCTTTGGTCAAACGCAATTGAGAGAAGTACTCGAAGCTATGCAAGTCAATGTTTTGCCATTTCAAAAAATGCTGATTTCGCAAGTCCATGAGAAAATTGATTCCGCTCAAAACATACTTACGGATGAACAAACAAAACGTTATCTTCAACGCTATTTACAACAGTTCATCCATTGGATTGATCATGCTCCGGTTCCCGTTCCAGATTAATTGAAGGATCATCACCCTCACGAGAAGTCACCTCAGAAATAACTTTCTATCTACACAGCATATGAATAGATTTACCGTTTTCAATTCACAAACTTACTTGCCTTAATTCAAGGAGGATTATATAAAATGTCTGATCTTTATTCCCGTCTTTCAAAAGATGATGCTGCCGTGCTTTTAGTTGACCATCAAACCGGCCTTATTTCCGGTCTCGTGCGTGACTATGGCGTTGATGAATTTAAAAACAATGTATTGGCTCTCGGTGATATGGCTAAATTCTTTGATTTACCGGTTATTTTAACAACGAGTTTTGAAAATGGACCCAACGGACCGCTCATGCAAGAACTCGTTGATCTCTTTCCTGATGCGCCAAAAATAGCCCGTCCCGGACAAATTAATGCATGGGACAATGAAGACTTTGTTAAAGCCATTGAAGCGACCGGCAAAAAACAGCTGATTATCGCGGGGGTGGTAACAGACGTCTGCGTTGCTTTTCCTGCGCTTTCTGCCATTAAAGCAGGCTACGAAGTGTTTGTTGTGACAGATGCTTCGGGGACGTTTAATAAGCAAGTAGCAGATGCATCATTAACGCGTATGGCTCATGGCGGCGCGCAGCTTATGAACTGGTTCAGCGTAGCGTGCGAGCTTCAGCGTGATTGGCGCAACGATGTTGAAGGTTTTGGCGCATTAATCTCCAGTCATCTTCCCGGTTATCAAAACTTAATGGGAAGCTATATGGGGGCGCAGCGGGACCTTAGTACACAAAATGCATAAAAGGAGCGCTGATTGAATCAGCGCTCCTTTTTTAAATTCGAAGTATAGCAAGGCTCTTCATCTTCATGATTTAGATTTTGTGTAAATAGATGATCGGCAATCGCAAAGTTAATTGATCCTTTTCTGCTAAATGTACAGAAACAGGGAGTCAAAACCGCATCATGTGAGATTTCCATAGTTGTCTCATGGCAAGGGGTGCTTCACTTGCTCTTGATGCACTAATGAAAATCTGGAAAGAAGGACTCCCAAAACGGTTGCATCTGCAGCTTGAAAATCTATTTCATCTTCACCCCGGCCGGGAATGTATCTTACAGCGACGCCTTTAAGATGGCAAGTACGTCATCTTTGTTCAGTTTTTGGAAATTGCCGAATCCGCCGTATTCCATTTCTTTTGCGGCGATGTCTGCGATCAGCTCAAGCTTGTCTTCACCGATGTCATAATCTGCAAGGCGGGACGGTGCGCCGAGGCTTGTCCAGAACGCGGACAATTTATCGATCCCTTCAAGCGCAATTTCTTTATCCGTTTTGCCTTCAGTATCAATGTCAAACATGTTGAGCATGAGGTTTTTAAAACGGTCTACATTTGTATCAAGCGTGTATCTCATCCAGTTCGGGAACAGAATCGCAAGTCCTCCCGCGTGAGGGATGTCATAAACCGCTGATACGGCGTGCTCCATCGTATGGGAAGCCCAATCGCCGAAATAGCCCATTTGCAGCGTGCCGTTTAATGCGATCGTACCCGCGTATAAAATCGTTTCACGGTGCTTATAGTTCTCAAGGTCTTCCAAAAGTTTCGGCGCTGTTTCAATTACCGTCTGAAGGACCGCAAAACACATTCTGTCCTGAAGCGGCGTGTTTTCAACATTGTGGAAGTATTGTTCAAATACGTGGCTCATCATATCCACCATGCCGTATACGGTTTGGTTTTCCGGAACGCTGAAAGTATTCTCAGGATCTAAAATGGAGAAACGCGGATGAGTGACATTGCTGCCCCATACGAATTTTTCGTTTGTTTCCCAATTTGTGATAACGGAATCAGGGTTCATTTCAGAGCCTGTCGCCGCAAGCGTCAGCACCGTGCCGAACGGGAGCGCGTCCTGCGCCGTTACTTTTTTGCTGTAAATGTCCCATGCGTCGCCGTCATATTTCGCACCGGCCGCAATCGCTTTTGTACAGTCGATGACACTTCCGCCGCCGACTGCGAGAAGGAAATCAATCTCATGCTGTCTGCACAGCTCAATTCCTTTATTTACCGTTTCCAGACGCGGGTTCGGTTCAACACCCGCAAGCTCATGAACGGTTGCGCCTTCTTCTTTTAAGATGCCTGTTACTTGGTCATACAGGCCGTTTCGCTTAATGCTGCCGCCTCCGTAAACAAGCAGCACGTTTTTCCCGTATTGCTTCAGCTCTTTTTTCAATTGGTCGATTTGACCTTTTCCGAAAATCAGTTTCGTCGGATTGTAGTACGTAAAGTTCTCCATTTATCATGACCTCCAAAAAAATCGTAAGGGAATTACTATAACACAGAAAAAAAGGAGCTGCCAATCCGGCCGCCCCCCCTTATGTTATTACAATGATGCTTTCAGTATCGCAAGCACGTCTTCTTTCTGCAGTGACTTGAACTGTCCGAATGCTCCGTTTGCCATCGCTTTATCTGCAATCGTATCCAGCTTCTCATCAGAAATATCATAATCAGCGAGTCTGTTCGGAGCGCCGAGGCTCGTCCAGAAATCAGACAGCTTGCTGATTCCTTTAAGCGCGATCTCTTCATCTGATTTGCCTGTCTCGTCAATATCAAAGACACGGACGGCAAGCTGTTTAAAGCGGGCTGGATTTTCTTTGAGCACATGTCTCATCCAGTTCGGGAACAGAATCGCTAAACCTCCGGCGTGCGGTATATCGTAAACCGCTGATACTGCATGCTCGATGTTGTGTGTGGCCCAATCCCCTCTTGCGCCCATTGACAGCATTCCGTTTAATGCGATCGTGCCTGTATATAAAATCGTCTCACGAAGCTCGTAGTTCTCCAGATCATTGATCAGCTTCGGCGCTGTTTCAATCACCGTGCGCAGAAGCGATTCACACATCCGGTCCTGATACGGCGTGTTAGACGTGTGGTGGAAATATTGTTCAAACACATGGCTCATCATATCGACCATGCCGTAAATGGTGTGGTCTTTCGGAACGGTAAATGTGTTTACCGGATCGAGAATAGAGAATTTAGGGTAAACGAGCGGGCTCCCCCATCCGTATTTCTCTTGTGTCTCCCAGTTTGTGATGACTGATCCGGAGTTCATCTCTGAACCGGTTGCCGCAAGGGTCAGCACTGTTCCGAACGGCAGCGCTTCTTTCGGCTGGTGTTTTTTCGTGACGATATCCCACGCGTCGCCGTCATATTTAGCGCCCGCCGCAATGGCTTTCGTGCAGTCAATGACACTTCCGCCGCCGACGGCCAATAAGAAATCGATGCTGTTTTCTTTACAGAGCGCAACACCTTTGTTCACCGTTGAGACACGCGGATTCGGCTCTACGCCTGCCAATTCATGTACGGTAACTCCTGCTTTTTTCAGCAGTTCGGTTACTTGATCATAAAGACCGCTGCGCTTAATGCTGCCGCCCCCGTATACGAGCAGTACGTTCTTTCCGTACGGCTTGATTTCTTCAGGAAGTTTTTCGACCTCTCCCTTTCCGAAAATCAATTTGGTCGGATTCCAATATGTAAAGTTTTGCATGACATCTCCTCCTTTGGATTTATATTATGCAGAAAGATGACATTCAATGTAAAGCAATCCGCTTTTTTGACGGCACATCACACGGTTTACAGGCAGCGACTTCGCGGGAAAGGCACTTGTACAGCTTGAGACAGTGTGTAATTTACACAGCGGAGAATGTAGTATGCATAGATTCTTTGCTTTGTCACAATCTATAACTGTTTCACGAATTCATAGAGGAGGTTGTTTACATGAGTGTTATTCAGCGTATCTGTCTCGTATTAACGATTATCGGCGCTATTAACTGGGGACTGATCGGATTTTTCCAATTTGATTTAGTAGCAGCCATCTTCGGCGGCCAAGGATCAGCTCTGTCGCGGATTATTTACGGTCTTGTCGGCATCGCCGGTCTGATCAATCTCGGCCTGCTGTTTAAGCCGAACGAAGAAACATCCCGCGAGGAAGCGGCAAATCCGGAAGTCAGATAAACAAACATAAAAAAAGCACCGAACATACATATCCGGTGCTTTTTTTGATGATTATTTTTTGATAAGGTCTTTGCGGTTGGACTGTTCAATCCACTCTTCAAGCTTATCTTTCAATGTGTTGAAACCTTGCGGAGCAGATGTTTCTTCAGAAGCTTGAGCCGCTTTCGGTTTTCTTGGTTTGCTTTCTTTTCTTTCAGGCGCCGCTTGAGTCGCACGGATAGAAAGGCTGATTTTGCCTTTTTCTTCGTCAACCGCAAGTACTTTTACTTGTACTTCGTCACCGATTGAAAGGTGCTCGTTAATGTCTTTTACGAAACCGTGAGTGACTTCAGAAATGTGAACAAGTCCTTGAGTTTCTTCATCTAATGCAACAAACGCACCATACGCTTGTAATCCTGTTACTTTACCAGTGTAAACACTGCCCACTTCAAATTTTGCTGCCATTCATAACAACTCCTAAGTTAAATTAAATACAGATTATACGCAATTTAAAATTATATCATACAAGTTTGTTTTTCGCAAAGAGAACTTTTTTACATGATCATGTTTAAGCACAGAAAAATGGGGGTATACTATGATTACGAAGGCTTTCTAGTATTCCCCCCCTTTTATTTGGATGCGAACCGGGTTCGTATCTTTTTTTATGCCCTTTTTTCAACAAACCGTTTGATTCTGACGAGCGCTTCCTGAATCTGCTCAATGGATGTCGCATAGGAACATCTGATGTAGCCTTCGCCGCTCGGGCCGAATACATTCCCCGGAACGACGGCTACTTTTTCTTCAATGAGCAGCTGTTCCGCGAATTCTTCTGAACTCATGCCGGTCGACTGAATGGAAGGAAACGCGTAAAATGCTCCGCCGGGGTGGTGGCAGCCGAGTCCGATTTCGTTCAATGTCTCCACAATCAGGTTTCGGCGTCTCCGATAGCTTTTCTTCATTCTTTCGACGTCTTCCTGGCCGTTTTTCAGCCCTTCAAGCGCCGCGTATTGCGCCATGGAAGGCGCGCACATCATCGCGTGCTGATGAATTTTGAGCATCGCATCCCTGATCACGGGAGGCGCCGCCGTAAATCCGATTCTCCATCCCGTCATGGCAAATGCCTTGGAGAAGCCGGAAATGAGAACCGTGCGTTCCTTCATGCCGCGGATGGCCCCCATGCTCGTGAATGGCTCATCATACGTCAGCTCGGCATAAATTTCATCGGCAAGCACGATCAAGTCGTGTTTTTCAGCGAAAGCAGCGATGGATTCAAGCTCTTCTTTCGAATAGACTGAACCTGTCGGATTTGACGGCGAGCATAGAAGCAGCGCTTTTGTTTTTTCCGTCAGGGCCGCTTCAAAATCGGCGGCTGATGCTTTGAAACCTTTTGCAGCGACAGTCTGAATCGGCACCGGCTTCGCCCCCGTCAGGGTCACGAGTGATTCATATGCGACAAAACACGGTTCGGGAATTAACATTTCCTCTCCAGGATTCATAATGGCGCGGACAGCGAGATCAAGCGCCTGGCTTGCCCCTACAGTAACGATCAGTTCACTGTCAGGCGAATAACTCAGGCCGAACCGCTGATCTAAGTAGCGGCTGATTTCTTCTCTCAGTTCATAAAGACCCGCATTTGCCGTATAAGCCGTATAACCCTGTTCTAAAGAAAGAATACTCGCTTCCCTCACGTTCCAGGCCGTCACAAAGTCAGGCTCTCCCACTCCCAGTGAAATGACGCCTTCCATCGTAGCGGCCAGATCAAAGAACTTGCGGATGCCTGACGGTTTAATCTGCTGCACGTAGTCAGATAAATAAGAAGTCTTCGTTTCCATTTACGGAGACACCACGATTCTTTTGTCATCGTCTCCGCTTTCAAAGACTTTGCCGTCATGCTTATATTTTTTCAGGATGAAGTGCGTTGTCGTGGAAACGACAGACTCAAGGGTGGACAATTTTTCAGACACGAAGCTTGCCACGTCTGACATCGTGTTGCCGCGAATAACGACAGATAAGTCATACACCCCTGACATCAGGTACACTGATTCAACTTCCTGGAATCTGTATATCCGCTCAGCGACTTCATCAAAGCCGACATTTCGTTTCGGAGTGACTTTTACGTCAATCATCGCCGTGACGCCTTCCAAACCGTCGACTTTGCGCCAGTCGATCATCGCCGCATAATCAATGATGACTTTTTCCTTTTCAAGCTTTTCAATGATGCTTTTAACTTCTCCAGCGGGAATATTTGCCATTTTTGCGATCGTTTCCGCATCAACCCGGCTGTTTTCGTCTAAAATTTCTAATATTTCTGTTTCTTTTTCGGTCAGCTTCATACGTTTCACACCTTTGCATTATCAAAAATCTTCATGACATTATATCACGATTTTCGACAAATGCTAAGAAAAACCCGAAAGAAACCAGAGCTAAAATCTGACAATCAAAAAAGCCTTTACATTACAACAAAGAAAGGACGGCGAAGGCTCTCATGGAAGCTGTTTCACCGATTAAACGGGCCGCGATAGACGGAGTTGAGCTGTATTACGAGCATTATGAAAATCCCGGCAGACAGACACTCGTCTGCGTACACGGTTTTTTATCTTCGGCATTCAGCTTCAGAAAACTGATCCCGCTGCTCAGAAACCATTATGATATTATCGCCGTTGACCTGCCTCCTTTCGGGCAATCGGAAAAGTCACGGACTTTCGTATATACTTACGCAAACCTCGCCAAGCTTCTGATCGGACTTCTGGAAAAGCTCGGTATCAGCCGGGCCGCACTCATCGGCCATTCAATGGGCGGCCAGATTTCCTTATCCGCGTCTCTTCTCAGACCCGAGCTTTTTTCTAAAATCGTCCTGCTGTGCAGCTCGGGGTATTTAAAGCGCTCGCACCCGTCGATTATATTCGGGACGCATCTGCCTTGTTTTGACCTGTATCTTAAGTATTGGCTTTCAAAAGACGGCGTGCTGAACAACTTGTTAAATGTCGTTCACGACCGGACGCTTATCGATCAGGAAATGATTGACGGTTACGAAAAACCATTTACAGACCGCCAGATTTTCAAAGCGATGACAAGGTTTATCAGACACAGGGAGGGCGATTTAAAGCCCGAGGATTTGAAGAAAGTGCAAAACCCCGCTCTTTTAATCTGGGGAGAAGAAGACCGGGTCGTTCCGGTCTCAGTCGGAAAACGGCTTCATGACGACCTGCCGGATTCCATTCTGTATTCACTCAAGGATACGGGGCACCTCGTACCCGAAGAGCGCCCGGAGTTTGTTTCGGAGCGGATTTTTGAATTTATTCAATAAAAAAAACCGGCGGAACCGCCGGTTTTTAAGGGGTGCAGGAGCTGCTTTCTTTTATGAACAGAAGCTGCTCGGCGGCCTTTTGGCAGCCTTCGATCGGAAGCTTTTGCTCAAATGAAGCTTCAAAGATATCCTGAATGGCTGCTGCCAGCTTGTCGGCACGGTCTTCACTGTAGACGGCCTGAACGATGTCGACGGCTTCTGTCTCATAAAAATCTTCTCCATATTTAAACGGGTCCCACTTGGCAATGATTTTCATCATTTCCATGACCGCTTGGCTTTCTTCCATTTTCATCACCGCTTATAATAAAGTTTGCAATTCTATTTTATCATAGATACGCTGTGCAAAATAATGATACTACAGGAGTGACATACATGAATTTTGATCTTCGAGAAAACCGTCTTGGCACACAATCGGTGAAATGGGACAAGGCGGAAACGTTATTCGGCGTATCGGATGCGCTTCCGATGTGGGTTGCCGATATGGATTTCCGCGCTCCCGAAGCGGTCACTGACGCCTTAAAAGCCCGCCTTGACCACGGCATATTCGGTTATACGTATCCTGACGAAAACACAAGAGAAGCCGTCGCTTCATGGCTTGAGACGCGGCACGGCTACCGGCCCGATCCCGCAAGCATCGCGTTCAGTCCCGGTGTTGTCACGGCAATCAGCATGGCCGTACAAGCCTTTACCGAACCGGGCGATCCGGTGTTGATTCAATCACCGGTGTATACGCCTTTTTATCAGATGATCAAGGAAAACAAACGGCAGGTTTTACATAACCCATTACGGGAAGAAAACGGCGTCTACTGTATGGATTTTGAGGATCTTGAGAAAAAGCTGAACGATTCTGAGGTCAAGCTGATGATTCTTTGTAACCCCCACAATCCGTCCGGCAGAGCGTGGAGCCGGGATGAGCTTATGAAGCTCGGATCGCTGTGCGCCGCCCATAACGTCACCGTCGTTTCTGACGAGATACATTCCGACTTGATGCTGTACGGAAAGCCGCATACGCCTTTCGCTTTTCTGTCTGAGGAGTTTGCGCGGATTTCCGTTACTTGTGTCGCGCCGAGCAAGACGTTTAATATTGCCGGCATTCAGGCATCCGCCATTATCATTCCCGATCGGTATAAGCGGGCGAAATTCTCCGCCGCATTGCATCAGAACGGGATTTCCAGCCTCAACACATTTGCGGTTGCAGCAATCGAAGCTGCCTATACAAAGGGAGGCCCTTGGCTTGACGCGCTGATTCCTTACATTGAAGGGAATATGAAATTGGCTGAGGACTTTTTAAGAAAAGAATTGCCGAAAGTCCGCATGATGAAGCCTGACGCTTCCTATTTGATCTGGCTGGATTTCAGCGAATACGGATTTTCGGATGCCGACCTCAAAGAAAGAATGCTCAAAAAAGGGAAAATCATATTAGAGCCGGGAACAAAATACGGACCGGGCGGCGAAGGATTTATGAGACTTAATGTCGGCTGTTCAGCCGCCGCCGTAAAAGAAGGGCTTGAGAGAATGAAAGCAGCGCTCGCTTAGCAACGGAAAGTAACGCCTTTATCAGATGAGATAAGGGCGTTCGCTTTAGAGAAATATATACTTTTTTTTCCGGTAAAGATGTTATAATAGATTCATATTTACATAGGAAAGGATTTCGCATAAATGGAGATTGTAAAGGATTACCTGCTTCACTTCTCTTTTATTCTATTCCCTATTTTTCTTTATCAAGTCTTCTGGCTCAGCAAGCCTGATTTGCTTGTGCCGAGAGCGAACCGCCTGCTGGTCGCCGTATTTGCAGCGTCATCTTCCTTATTATGTACGGCTTTTCCCATCCAGGAGCTTCATTCCGTCCGTTACGGTTTGCAGCTGATTCCCATTATCGTCTGCCTGCTTTATTCCGGTACCGCCGCAGGACTTGCCGCAGGGGCGGCATCCGTTTTTTTTCAGCTCATATGGTTTGAACCTTCCGCTCTTTTTTTCTTATCCTTAATTCCTTTTTTAATCATCATCCCTATCCAGCTCCAAACGAAATGGCCTTTTTTTTCAAAGGGGAAGAAACTGTTTTTCGCTCTTCTCATCGGCTGCACTGAAACCGCCTTATTAACCGCATCTGTCTTCATCTATTCCGCGACCAATATTTTCAATTTTCAAAATCCATCTTCCGTTTACTATGAGGCGGCAGTATCTGTTTTTTTTCAAGTCAGCTCCCTTTTGCTGTGCATTTATTTGATTGAGATCATCGATGAGAATGCATCCATGCGGGCAAGGCTGATTCACTCAGAAAAAATGGCCGTCGTCAGCGAGCTTGCGGCAAGCGTCGCCCATGAAGTCCGCAATCCGCTTACGGTCGTCAGAGGTTTTGTGCAGCTGCTGTTCAGCGGCGAGCAGCTTCAGGACAAATCCCACTCCGGATATCAGAAACTTGTGCTGTCCGAACTTGACCGGGCTCAGACGATCATTACGAATTATCTCGATATGGCGAAGCAGGACGACTATGAAAAAGAAAAGTTTGATATTTCTCTGCTCGTAAAGGAAACAGGTTCCTTAATGGAGTCTTATGCCCATTTTAAATCGGTGACCGTGACTGTTCAAAGCGAGCCTGATTTATATGTGTTCGGCGATGTAAAAAAACTGAAACAGGCCTTCATTAATCTGATTAAAAACAGTATTGAAGCCGTGCCCTCTGAAAACGGCCGAATCGAGGTCTCCGTCCAAAAACAGGAAGAGATGATTCTCATTCAGATTACGGATAACGGAATCGGCATGTCCGATGAAGAACTGCAGAAACTCGGCAAACCGTATTATACGCTGAAAACGAACGGCACCGGGCTCGGGCTTACCGTGACATTCTCGATTATTCAGCATCATGAAGGCTCCGTCTATTTCACCAGCGGCGAGCACTCGGGCACAACGGCCTCAGTCAGGCTTCCGGCAGCTGTTCACTAGCCAACCGCGTTGATCTTTTATAGAATAACTAGAGAGAGGTGAACGCTATGAATACGTTTGAAATCGGCACAATCGTAAAAGGGTTTTATAAAACAGGAGCATACATAGGGGAAGTGACAGACGTCAGGCCCAATCACTATTTAGTGAAAATTAAAGCCGTTCTGACGCATCCCGCTCAAGGAGATCTTCATCATCCGAAGCAGGCGGATGTTCCGTTTTTTCATGAAAGAAGAGCGCTTGCATTCGGGGAACAGACAAACATACCGCATCAGATGGTCAAACCGTTTGATGGCGAGGTGCCTGATTATACGGCTTCCTTACAAGCGGCGTCTGCCCGGCTGAAAGATCAGCTTACAGCGGACGGCTCAGAATGGGCGGAACGTTCGCTCGACAACTTGGCCGCGTTAGAGCGTGACTATTTTAAAAGAACTTGACCCAGTCGGCATGATTGGGTTTTTTTATGTGGCCCGGCGAAACAGTTCAGTCAAATCGACGCGATCACCGATCGTCGGAGGTTTCGGTTTTTCAAGATATTGTTTATCCCGCTCGACAAGCTTGAATAATTTGTATGTCGTCCGCGCATCATCCAGCGCTTTATGATGCGTGCCCGTCCCTTTATCGCCATACTCTTCTGCCGCTTTCCAAAGGCCGGTCAATGTTCTGTCGCCGAAGAAGTTTTTGTATTCAAGGGACAGATCCCGAAGTTCTCCTTTGAACGGAAAAGGGATGTGGTTAAACATGCAATTTTGCTTTAACACTTTCATATCCATATTGCCCCAGGTGACGATCGTGCAGTTTTTATCAGGATCAAGCTCATTTAATTTGCGGATGAATTCATTAAACGTGATTCCGCCGTCCACGTCTTTTTGGGTGATGTTCAGAAAGGTTTTGCATCGTTTCGTCAGCTTCGGAAATTTTTTCGGTTTGATATAACTCGAAAACGTTTCAGTCACTTCATCATTCACCGTCTTGACAATTCCCGCTTCAATAATTTCGGGAAAGAAATTTTGCGGGCTGTATTTTCCGTCAGGCATTGTAAATTCAAAATCAATAATGAGCAGACTGCGCTGATCCACTTTTTTTACACCTGCCTTTCCTCCGATCAAAAATGATATTTTATGATAGTATATCAGTTTCCCCTCTGAAACTTTCTTCATTTTCTAAAAATAATGAATTTTCCTATATCCGCATCGAAAATACAAATACCGGATTCATTCCTATATACTTATGATTAGACACACGAAAAGTAAAGAAGGTGATGTTATTTCTGTCCGTAAGAAGAACTTCGTCGTCATTTGGATTACAAATTTCTTTATTTCCGCCAGCATGACCATGATTGTTCCGTTTCTTTCGTTATATATCGAAACGATCAGCCCCCATTCGGGCGGGTATGTGCAAAGATGGAGCGGGTATGTGTTCGGCGTCACGTTTTTAATGGCGTTTGTGATTTCCCCGTTTTGGGGCAGATTCGGCGATAAGCGCGGCTACAAAAAAATTCTCTTGATTACAGGCACCGGCATTGCCGTCAGCATTTTATTGATGGGGTTTGTGACATCCGTTTATCAGCTGTTTGTCCTGCGGCTGCTTATGGGTCTAGTAACAGGCTTTGTTCCGACATCGCTTGCCATGATTTCGGCGCAGACGCCGAAAGATACTGCCGGGAAAACGCTCGGCACGCTGCAGATGGGTCAGGTGTCAGGCACTTTATTCGGACCGATGCTGGGCGGGCTGCTCGCTGACAGCTTCGGGTTTACGTACACGTTTTTTATTACGTCTTTTGTTATTTTCGCATCTGTGCTTCTCGTTTTATTTCAGGTGAATGAGCAGCCGCTCGGCGAGAAACAAAACAAGCAGAAAACCTACTCCAGAAAACAGGTGCTCTCTTATATTTTTCACCAGCCCGCGCTTTGGGCGATGATGGTGCTTACCATGATCGTGCAGACCGGCAATTTCAGTATTCAGCCGCTGCTCGCTTTATATGTCAATGAGCTGCACGGACCTGTTAATTTAGCTTTTTTCTCCGGAATGGCGTTTTCAGCGACCGGACTCGGAAGCTTACTGCTTGCCCGGAAATGGGGGGACTTCGGCGACCGCTTCGGCCACAGCCGGATCTTAATCGTGCTTTTGATTGCCTCAGCGGTGTTTTTCATTCCGCAGGCGCTCGCCTCCTCCCTCTCCATTCTGTTAGTCTTCAGATTTCTGTTCGGCATGGTCATGGGCGGCACGCTCCCCTGCATTACGGCCGCGATCCGCGTCAGGGCGCCGGGCAGCATCCAGGGAGAGGTGCTCGGCTATAACGTCAGCTTTCGTTTTCTCGGAAATGTGCTCGGCCCTTTGCTCGGAGGTGCGGTCTCGAGCGGCTTTTCCATTTCGGCTGCTTTCTACGTCACCGCCTTTCTCTTTTTAATAGGCGCGGGGCTTTTATGGATGGCGGGACATCTGCAAAAGGATACAGCGTCAAATGCGGGCTGACCGGCAGCGATCACGATTTCTTCTAAATTTAACCTTCTCGTATTCTTAAAAGAATGATACGATATGGCTAGAAATCAGGAGAAAAGAGAGTGACCATGGTACGTAAAATAATCGGATGGATTTTGCTGCTCGGCATTATCCCGTTGTGTGCATTTACAGTTATTGCTTCCGGCAAAGAGGTAAAACAAATCAAGCCTTTTGATCAGGTGCTCGATAAACATATTGATTTAAAAGCGATCAACCTGGTTCAAAACAGTTACATGTATGACAGGGACGGAAGCCTTGTTTCTGAGATTGTCAGCGATCATGAGAACCGCGTGATCGTGCCCTTTAATAAAATACCGAATGAGGTAAAACAACTGTTTTTAACCTCTGAAGACCGTCATTTTTATGAGCATAAAGGGTTTGACTTTATGGGGATGGTCAGGGCGGCCGCCTCCAATTTCAAAGATCATAAAATTGACCAGGGCGCCAGCACCATCACCCAGCAGCTGGCAAGGAATGTGTATTTAAGCCATGAACGCACCTTCAGCCGAAAACTGACGGAGCTGGCCTATTCCTATCAGCTTGAGAAAAAATACAGCAAAGATGAGATTTTAGAAGGCTACTTAAATACGATTTATTTTAATAACGGCGTATACGGTGTCGGTTCGGCGGCACAATTTTATTTCAGCAAGCCGCTGAAATCTCTCACTTTGGGAGAGATGGCCTTTATCTGCGCCATCCCTAATAACCCTACATTATATGATCCTCTCAAGCATTTTGATTATACGAAAAAACGACAAGTCAGATTGCTTAACGGATTAAAAAAAGCAGGCGTTATATCCGGGAAACAGCTGAAAAAAGCCGAAAAGGAAAAGATCAAGCTTGATATAAACGAAAAAACAAATAAATATCCTGACTATGTTTCCTATGTAAATGATGAATTCACACAGCTTGTTTCATCATCCGAAGGCTATGACAAACGTCTTGAAAAAGCTTCCGGAAAGGCGAAACAAAAAATACAGAGTGAGCTTTCCGACAGAGTCAGCACATTGTTAAAAGACGGCGTGAAGATTTATACGGCGCTGAATCCGTATATGCAAAACCAGGTCGTTGCCCAAGTGAATCAAAATCTGCCGTATGCAGGCGTCCAGGGCGGAGCGGCCGTGATTAATCATCAGACACATCAGATTATCGCGCTTTCAGGCGGGAAAGATTATCATAAATATGATTTCAACCGCGCCTATCAAGCATACAGACAGCCCGGTTCATCCATTAAGCCGCTGCTTGATTACGGACCTTACATTGAAAAGACCGGCGCAACGCCACACAGCAAGATTGACGCAAGCAAATTCTGCAGTGCGGATTACTGCCCGCAGAACTATAATAACCGCACGTACGGCACGGTCACGCTGGAAACGGCGTTTAAATACTCGTACAACACACCGGCCATCAGAATCATGGACCGCGTCGGCGTCAATAAGGCGTTCAGCTACCTTGAACCGTTTCATTTTGCGAAGCTGGTCAGCGCGGATTACCGTCTGCCTGCGGCGCTTGGCGGTTTTACAAACGGCATGACGCCGCTTGAAATGACCAATGCGTACACCACGTTCGGCAACAACGGCGTTTATACGCCGAGTCACGCGATTACAAAAGTGACTGATTTAAAAGGAAAAACGATATTAAAATGGAAAGATGAGCCGACGCAGGTATTCAGCGTGCGGACCAACATGCAGATCAAAGAAATGATGAAAGCCGTCGTCAAAAGCGGTACAGGAAAAAAAGCGAACTTTAAAGCTCCGTACGTCGGCGGAAAATCAGGAACGTCAAATGACTATCACGATATGTGGTTTGTCGGCCTGACGGACGCTTATACGATGGGGGTATGGGTCGGCAAGGATACACCGTCAAGCGTCGAATACCTTCATGACGCAAGCCCTCAGCTTTCGATCTGGAAAAACACGCTGCAGGCAGCTTATTAAAGATAACGGAGGGGATCCGCTTTGAAACCAGCTCAGCTTCCGGACCGCGTGCTTTTGTTTGACGGCGTCTGCAACTTATGCAATGGCGCCGTTCAATTCATCATTAAACGCGATCCGGCCGGCAAAATCTCATTTGCATCATTGCAATCAGATACCGCCCGGGAGCTTTTGGCATCAGAAGGACTTCCGACAGAACAATTTGACAGCATGATTTTTATCGAGAACGGGCGGATATACAAAAAATCCGCAGCCGTGTTAAAGGTTTCCCGTCATCTCCGCGGAGCCTGGCGGCTGTCAGCGGTTTTTTTCGCAGTGCCCCGCCCCCTCAGGGACAGAGCCTATTCTTTCATCGCCCGGCGCCGTTACAAATGGTTCGGAAAAAGGGAAGCATGCATGCTCCCCTCCCCTGAGATCAAAAATAGATTTCTGTCTTAACAAAAATGGCTAGCTTACACAGGTAAGCTAGCCATTATGCTATTATAAAGCTTGATAAAGATGTACAAAATACCGATAACAAAAGTAAACCAAAACAGAATCTCAAGCAATATAAAACCGATCAGCGAAACGATAGAGAGTGTCGAATAGATTCTGTACACCATGAAAATCAAATAAACGAGCGTAACAACGGCAAATAACGCCGCAATCCAAAAACCATTCTGCACGAGCGCAAAGGAAAGAATTCCTCCGCCTACATAAATTAAAGAGCCTAATCTGATTTTTTTCAGATTGTCCCCCTCAGGGTCATTTGTGAAAAACAAAAGAGACAGCTCTGTCACTGTGTTTGCAATCAGCTTCAAAGCCGAAAAAAGCATAAAATACACAAGGGCGAACGCTGCAAAAAGCGCCAGTCTGATCCCTTTCTCAGAGAAATAATCCAGCATCCCCTGATACATGCCGAGCGTCTGAAGTATCTTCATGACATAAAGCGAGGTAGAAATGGATAATGACGAACTAAAAAGCAGAATCGCAACGAGCGGAAAATAACCCGTCCAATAAGTATTTTTCATATAAAAAGTCCCTTTCTGTAATCTACCTCACTTATTATGGAGGACTTAAAACACATTGACAAGATAAAAAATTCCATTTTTCCTCACTTTTACGAAATAAGGGCCTGATCTTCACAAACCGGCTTTTTCGGAGTAAAGTAGAACGCGGGAATGATAAACGTAAGGAAGGCTGTTATGAAAAAAACATTAAAATTGCAAACCCGATTAACGATATTCGTCTGTATTGTCGTCCTTATCGCACTTTGTATCACCTTTTTCACGATCAGCGTCCAAACAGCAGACCGCGTGAAAGAAGAAGAACGGACAACCGCGCTGCGCACCGCAAAGCTGGTCGCGGAAACACCGAGTGTCGCGCAGGCATTGCAAACAAGAAAAGGGCTGAAAGAGCTCCGGGATTATACATTAGACGTCCAGCATACGACAGGAACCGAATTTGTCGTGGTGATGGATATGAACAGCATCCGCCTCACCCACCCCGACGCAAATAAAATCGGGAAGAAATTCACCGGCGGAGATGAACAGCCGGCGATGCACGGCCATATCAAAACGAGCACATCAGCGGGAACGCTCGGAAAATCCATGAGAGCCTTCGTACCGATCTATGGAAAAGATAAAAAACAAGTGGGCGTCGTTTCGGTCGGAATTTCGCTTAACAAAATACAGGATGTCGTCAGCCACAGTTTGAGACCGCTTTATTTCATCATCTGCGTAAGTATTTTTGTCGGCGTCATCGGAGCCGTCATTGTCGCCCGCACCGTCAAAAACATTATGTACGGTCTTGAGCCCTATGAAATCGCCACCCTCCTGGAAGAGCGGAGCGCCATGCTCGAATCAACGAAGGAAGGCATTCTGGCGGTTGACGCGCGGGGAAAAATCAAGCTCGCCAATGCAGAGGCGAAACGGCTTTTTATTAAAATGGGTATTCCGACTAATCCGGTCGATCAAGATGTGAACGATATTCTCCCGAAAAGCCGGCTGAAACAGGTGATTGAAACGAAAAAACCGCTTCAGGACAGAGATATCCGCATTAACGGACTTGAGCTGGTCTTTAATGAGGTTCCGATTCATCTGAAAGGACAAACCGTCGGAGCGATCGCCACGTTCAGGGACAAAACGGAGGTCAAACATTTAGCAGAACAGCTGTCCGGTGTTAAAATGTATGCAAACGCATTAAGAGCCCAGTCTCATGAATTCATGAATAAGCTTCATGTCATTTTAGGGCTTGTCCAGTTAAAAGAATACGATGATCTCGGCACTTACATTAAAGACATTGCCATTCAGCAGAAGACGGAAACAAGCGAGATTATAAGTGATGTCAAAAGTCCGGTTCTCGCAGGGTTTCTTCTAGGAAAACAAAGCTACATACGCGAACAGGGCGCTGATCTGGACATTCAGCTCGGCAGCCTGATCCCGAATGCGGCGGATCCGGCCGTCATCCATGAGCTCATTACGATTATCGGAAACCTGTTAAACAACGCGCTCGACGCGGTGGCGCAGATGCCGAAAAAAAACATTACGTGCTCAATGCGGTTTCAGGATCGCCAGCTTGATATAGAGATTACGGACACGGGAGCCGGAATGTCTGCGGCAGACCAAGCCCGTATTTTTGAACAAGGTTATTCCACGAAAGGGACAAACCGGGGGTTCGGCCTCTATTTCACCCAGCAGGCAACAGAAAATTTAAAAGGCCATATGATTGTGACAAGTGAAAAGAATGAAGGAACGACTTTCAGTCTTCGCATTCCGTATGAACCGAAGGAGGAAAATGATGATTAATGTACTCATAGTTGAAGACGACCCCATGGTGGGTGAATTAAATAAGCGCTATCTCAGCCAGATTGAAGGATTTCAGCTGAAAGGGATCGCATCATCCTTTCAAAGCGCGCTGCACGTGCTGAGCGAGCATCATATCGATCTCATCCTTCTTGACATTTACATGCCGGGAAAAAACGGGCTTGAGCTTTTAACGGAAATCCGCAAGCAGAATGAATCGGTTGA
The DNA here is from genome assembly GCF_046535335.1 of Bacillus sp. SIMBA_026. Taxonomy (NCBI): domain Bacteria; kingdom Bacillati; phylum Bacillota; class Bacilli; order Caryophanales; family Bacillaceae; genus Bacillus; species Bacillus sp. SIMBA_026. The sequence goes on from NZ_JAWRWX010000002.1 coordinate 123,999, forward strand.
TGTCATCGTCATTTCGGCCGCAAGCGAGCTGGACGTCATTAAAAAAACGCTTCGGTACGGCGCCGTCGATTATTTAATCAAACCATTTGAATTTGACCGCTTTCAAACCGCTCTTTCCGACTACAGACGCAAGCAGAAAGTTTATCAATCACACAGAAGCATGACACAGAAAGAATTGGATGCCGAGCTTTTTCAAAAGAAAGAAGCGGCGGAAAAGGTTCACCTTCCGAAGGGATTGACAAAGAGCACGCTTAAACTCATCTGGGCGAGCATTGAGTCTTTCGGCGACAGTTCTTTTACTACGGAAGATCTCGCCAAGCATACTGAAATCTCGCAAGTCTCCATCCGGAAGTACCTTAAATTTCTGGAAGACATTCAAGTGCTGAATGTAGAGATGGCGTACGGCACAATCGGAAGGCCCGTCTTTCAATACCATATCAACACAGGCAATGTCAGCAGCATCAAACAATATTTATAATGTCAAAAAGCGCCGTTCCGCTGTGAACGGTGCTTTTTTACTGTCATATCCCGTGACAAAAGGCTTGAGATTCCTTTTTTGTATGCTATATAAGGATAATGACCTGGCTGATCCTCCTCTGTTTTATCCAGATGAGGAAGCCGATTCATAAAATTGATATTTTTTTAAAAATAAGCAAATTTCTATTTATTTATGGCGGGTAAAATGATAAATTATGATTGGTTAGCAGATCATTTCAGGTAAGTCATAAGTCCCGAATCCGGAAGAGACAGCCGCTCAAGACGGGAAAAAGAGAGACGTCTCATCGTTATTATCAGAAAGTTTTTTCGATTCCGCATCCGGTACGGGGACTCAAGTCTGAATTGAACGGCACAGCCATATTTTACAGGGGGGTTATATCTTTGAAAAAACGCAAAATCGGAATGGCGATGGCGCTCATCGCGGCGGCCGGAACCATATTAAGCGCATGCGGTTCAAGTGACAAAGCAAACAGCTCCGGCAGCAAAAACTTTACCGTCGGCATGGTAACGGATATCGGCGGTGTCGATGACAAATCATTTAACCAGTCCGCCTGGGAAGGCATCCAGGCATTCGGAAAAGACAACGGGCTTACAAAAGGCAAAAGCGGTTTTGACTATCTTCAATCAAAATCAGATGCAGACTATACAACGAACTTAAATAAATTAGCGCGGGAACACTTTGACCTGATTTACGGCGTCGGGTATCTGATGCAGGATTCCATCAGCGAAATCGCCGATCAGCGCAAAGACACAAATTTTGCGATCATTGACGCCGTTGTCAAAAAAGACAACGTGGCGAGCCTTACATTTAAGGAGCAGGAAGGTTCATTCCTCGTGGGAGCGGCCGCTGCGCTATCGAGCAAAACGGGAAAAGTCGGATTCGTGGGCGGAATGGAGTCTGAATTGATCAAAAAATTCGAAATCGGCTTCCGCGCGGGTGTACAAGCCGCAAATCCGAAAGCGACCGTCGAAGTGAAATATGCGGGCGGATTTGACAAAGCCGATGTCGGCAAGGCGACGGCTGAAAGTATGTACAAATCAGGCGTTGACGTCATTTATCACGCGGCCGGCGCAACGGGAACGGGCGTCTTCACAGAAGCGAAAAATCTGAAAAAAGAAGATCCGAAGCGGAACGTATGGGTTATCGGTGTTGATAAAGACCAGTACGCGGAAGGTCAAGTCAAAGGCACAAAAGACAATGTCACTCTGACATCAATGGTCAAAAAAGTGGATACAGCCGTAGAGGACTTAACGAAAAAAGCGAGTGACGGGAAATTCCCGGGCGGCAAAACATTAACATACGGTTTGGCGCAAGATGCAGTCGGCATCTCGGATCACAAGGAGAACCTTTCTGACGATGTCATCAAAGCAACAGACGATTGGAAGAAGAAAATCGCGGACGGACTCGAGATCCCTTCAACTGAAAAAGAATTGAAATCCTTCAAGGCTGAGTAAGAACCAGGGGATAAGGAGACTTCCGTCTTATCCCCTCTCTTTTATGAAAAGAGCGGTGAAGGAAAAGCTGCATCTCTTGCAGCTTTTCTTTTGCCAAGCTCTTTCTCATCAAAGTATCTCTGAAAAGGAGCGTCAAATCGGTGGATTATATCATTGAAATGCTTAATATACGCAAGGAGTTTCCCGGAATCGTCGCCAATGATGACGTCACGCTTCAAGTGAAAAAAGGCGAAATACACGCCCTTCTCGGTGAAAACGGCGCCGGAAAATCGACACTCATGAACGTTTTATTCGGCCTGTATCAGCCGGAAAAAGGCGAGATCCGGGTGCGGGGCGAACGCGTTCACATCAACAGCCCGAACAAAGCCAACGATCTCGGCATCGGGATGGTGCACCAGCATTTTATGCTTGTGGACACCTTTACCGTCTCAGAAAATATCATTCTCGGAAAAGAGCCGAAAACGTTCGGCCGAATTGACAGACAGCGCGCCGACCGGGACGTGCGCGATATTTCCGACCGTTACGGCCTGCACATTGATCCTGAAGCCAAAGTTGCCGATATTTCCGTCGGTATGCAGCAGCGGGCGGAAATATTAAAGACCCTCTACCGGGGCGCCGACATTCTCATTTTTGACGAGCCGACCGCGGTGCTGACTCCGCACGAAATTCAAGAACTGATTCAGATTATGAAAAATCTTGTCAATGAAGGAAAATCGATTATCCTCATCACCCACAAATTAAAAGAAATTATGGAAGTCTGCGACCGTGTTACCATTATCCGGAAAGGAAAAGGCATTACAACACTCGATGTCGGACATACGGATCAAGATGAACTGGCAAGCCTTATGGTCGGACGCGAAGTGTCATTCAAGACGGATAAAAAGCCGGCCGATCCGAAACAAGAAGTGCTTTCGCTTTCTGATGTAACGGTGAAGGACGCGCGCGGCGTTGAGGCGGTCAAACAGCTCTCCCTCTCAGTCAGAGCCGGTGAAATCGTCGGCATTGCGGGCGTTGACGGAAACGGCCAGTCTGAATTAATTGAAGCCATTACAGGTCTCAGAAAAACAAATGCCGGCACGATCACGTTAAACGGCAAACAGCTGCAAAACATGCCGCCCAGGAAAGTCACTGAAGCCGGCATCGGGCATATTCCGCAGGACAGGCATAAACACGGGCTCGTCCTTGATTTTCCGATCGGAGAAAATATCGTGCTGCAAAGTTATTACCAAAAGCCCTACTCTTCTTTCGGCATATTAAATAAACACACGATTTATGACAAAGCGCGAAGCCTGATTGAAGAATACGATGTCAGAACACCTGATGAATATACGCCTGCGCGCGCTCTCTCCGGAGGGAATCAGCAAAAGGCCATTATCGGCCGGGAAGTGGACAGAAACCCGGATCTTTTAATTGCGGCCCAGCCGACGCGGGGACTCGATGTCGGCGCGATTGAATTCGTCCATAAAAAGCTCATTGAGCAGCGTGACGCCGGTAAAGCGGTGCTTCTGTTATCTTTTGAACTTGATGAAATAATGAATCTCAGCGATCGCATCGCCGTCATCTTTGAAGGCAGCATCATCGCAAACGTCAATCCGCTTGAAACAAACGAGCAGGAGCTCGGGCTTTTAATGGCGGGTAGTAAGCAAATGGAGGCGGGGAAAACACATGATTAATCGACTTTCTCATCTGGCTGTGCCGCTGATTGCGATCATCCTTGGCTTAGCTGCGGGTGCGGTCATCATGCTCGCCAGCGGCTACAATGTCGTAAGCGGGTATTCGGCTCTTTGGAGCGGCATTTTCGGTGAAGTGTATTACATCGGGGAATCGATCCGGCAGATTACGCCATATATTTTGTCCGGATTGGCCGTGGCATTCGCATTTCGGACCGGCCTGTTTAATATCGGGGTTGAAGGACAGCTCCTTGTCGGCTGGACCGCCGCGGTGTGGGTCGGCGCTTCCTTTGACGCCCCCGCTTACATCCACCTTCCGCTTTCGTTATTGGCGGCTGCGGCTGCGGGCGGCATTTGGGGCCTGATTCCCGGATTTTTAAAAGCCCGTTTTTTTGTCCACGAAGTGATTGTCACGATCATGATGAATTATATCGCTCTTCATTTAACCAATTATCTCATTTCCGATGTCATGACGGACCACCGGGACAAAACAGACAAAATTCAGGAAAGCGCGTCGCTCCGCTCGCCGTTTTTAGAGCAGCTGACAGATTACTCCCGCCTTCACTGGGGCATTCTGATCGCTCTGTTTGCGGCAGTCCTCATGTGGTTTATTATTCATAAAACAAAAAGCGGATTTGAATTCCGGGCTGTCGGCTTTAACCAGCACGCCGCACAATACGCCGGAATGAGCGTCAGAAAAAATATGATGTACGCCATGATGATTTCCGGCGCCTTCGCAGGGCTTGCCGGGGCGATGGAAGGACTCGGAACCTTTCAATACGCGGCGGTTAAGGGCGCCTTTACCGGCGTCGGCTTCGACGGCATTGCGGTTGCGCTTCTCGGCGGCAGCACGGCAATCGGCGTGATTCTGGCGGCATGTCTTCTCGGCGGCCTTAAAGTCGGGGCATTAAATATGCCGATTGAATCCGGCGTGCCTTCTGAAGTCGTTGACATCGTCATCGCCATTATTATTTTGTTTGTGGCATCAAGCTACGCCATCCGTCTCATCCTTGATAAATTGAAGAAAAAGGGGGCGAAGTAAGTGGACTTCCTGCAGATTTTATCCATTATTGTCCCGGCAACACTCGTATATGCGGCTCCGCTTATTTTAACCGCTCTCGGCGGCGTATTTTCTGAAAGATCTGGAGTTGTCAACATCGGTCTTGAAGGACTGATGATTATCGGCGCCTTTACAAGCGTCATGTTCAACTTATTTTTCGGACGTGAGCTTGGGGCCGCCGCTCCGTGGCTCGCTCTGGCTGCGGCTATGATTGCCGGCGGACTGTTCTCACTGATCCACGCGGCCGCCGCGGTTTCTTTCCGCGCCGATCAGACGGTAACCGGTGTGGCGATCAATATGCTCGCGTTAGGAGCGACACTGTTTATCGTCAAGCTGATCTACGGAAAGGCGCAGACTGATAAAATCCCGGAGCCCTTTTACAAAACGAACATTCCCGGGTTAAGCGATATTCCGGTTTTAGGAAAGATTTTCTTTTCCGACGTATATTATACGTCGATTTTAGCCATCGTACTGGCCTTTGTTTCCTGGTTTATTTTATTCAAAACGCCGTTCGGCCTCCGCATCCGTTCTGTCGGGGAACATCCGATGGCGGCCGATACGATGGGAATCAACGTGTTCGGCATGCGCTATATCGGCGTCATGATCAGCGGACTGTTCGGCGGGCTCGGCGGCGGTGTGTATGCTTCCACGATCGCACTTGATTTCACGCACTCCACCATTTCCGGGCAAGGCTTTATCGCTCTCGCCGCGCTGGTTTTCGGCAAATGGCATCCGATCGGCGCGCTCGGGGCTGCGCTGTTCTTCGGGTTTGCACAGAGTTTGAGCATTATCGGCTCGCTTTTGCCCCTGTTCAAAGACATTCCGAATGTATACATGCTGATGGCTCCTTACATTCTGACCATTCTCGCGCTTGCCGGCTTCATCGGCCGCGCGGATGCGCCTAAGGCCAACGGCATCCCTTACATTAAAGGAAAACGCTGATCACCACACAAAAAGAGTTCCGCACCCTGGTGCCGGAACTCTTTTCATCTATATACGATTCTGATATACTCACGCGGCTGAAACGGCGTTTGCATTGATTCAGCCGCACTCAGCTTGTCTTCCGCGTATTCCGCACCGAGAAAAAAACGCTCCCAATTATCTGCCTCCGTCTGCTGCCGCGTTTTGCAGAAATCGTCCGCTATGAATGTTCCTGCAATAATAGAACAAAATATTCCAATACAGGCCGCCGCCTTTCTCTTCATCTGACCAGCTCCTTTTTTAAAAGCTTGATCTGAAAGATAAATGTATATACAAAGATCAGGATATTTGATAAATTTATTTTGGGTTCAAAAGACCACAAAAATACAGAAAGGAATACATTATGCCGTAGCAGGGTAAAAAAAAGTGCGATATAATTTGTACTGGGTCCTATGACCGTGAATTGATTGATTCACTCTTACATAAAGCAGTTGCTTGATGAAAAAACAAGCAAAGGAGGTCTTCTGTTGCAGCTGTTACATTTCGCGATTTTGGCGCCTTTTTTATTTGCATTTATCGTTCCCTTTCTTTATAAACGGGTAAAACAAGTCCATACAGGCTGGTTTGTGCTGATAGTGCCCGTTGTGCTGTTTGTTTACTTTATCAGCAAGCTCCCTGTCACAATGACCGGAGAAACCGTTCGGTATGCGGCCGAATGGATTCCGTCCCTCGGTATTAACTATACCGTTTATATTGACGGACTCGGGCTGTTATTCGCTTTATTGATTACCGGCATCGGCTCTTTGGTGACGCTTTACAGTATTTTTTACTTATCGAAGGACAAAGAAAAGCTCGGCCCCTTTTATGTGTACCTGCTGATGTTTATGGGCGCGATGCTCGGCGTTGTGCTCGTCGATAACGTTATCGTTCTTTATATGTTCTGGGAGCTGACAAGCCTGTCATCCTTCTTATTAATCGGGTATTGGCATAAGCGGAAGAAATCACGCTACGGGGCGGAAAAGTCACTGCTGATTACCGTCGGCGGCGGGCTGTGCATGCTCGGCGGCTTTATCCTGCTGTATCTGATGACGGATTCTTTCAGTATCAGGGAAATGGTCAACCAGGTGCATATTATCGCAGGCCATCCGTTCTTTATTCCGGCGATGGTTCTCCTGTTATTGGGAGCCTTTACGAAATCAGCGCAGTTTCCGTTTTATATCTGGCTGCCTGATGCCATGGAGGCGCCGACTCCTGTCAGCGCCTATCTGCACTCGGCTACAATGGTAAAAGCGGGCATTTATGTGATTGCCAGATTCAGTCCGGTTTTTGCATTTTCACCCGTCTGGTTTTGGACGGTTGCCTCAGTCGGTCTGATCACGATGGTATGGGCTTCCTTCAATGCGATTAAACAAACCGATTTAAAAGCGATTCTGGCATTTTCCACAGTCAGTCAGCTCGGTATGATTGTATCGATGCTCGGCGCAGGAGCCGCCGCGCTTCATTACCAGCATTCAGAGTATTTTACGGCGGCTGTCACCGCGGCTGTGTTTCACTTAATTAACCATGCTACTTTTAAAGGAAGTTTATTTATGGCGGTCGGCATTATCGACCATGAAACGGGAACACGGGACATCCGCAGGCTCGGCGGCCTGATGGCGCTTATGCCGGTAACGTTCACCGTTTCACTGATCGGAACGTTTTCCATGGCGGGCCTCCCTCCGTTTAACGGCTTTTTAAGTAAAGAAATGTTCTTTACAAGTATGCTGCGGATTGCTCATGCAGATATTTTCAGCCTTGATACGTGGGGCGTGCTGTTCCCCGTTCTCGCATGGATCGGGAGCGTCTTCACTTTCATCTACAGCATGAAGCTGTTTTTCAGAACGTTCAGCGGCGCGCGCAAATCTGATCAGCTTGAAAAGACGCCGCATGAAGCACCGCTCGGCATGCTGATTTCGCCGGTCATTCTTGCCGCTTGCGCCGTCAGTCTGTTTTTTGCACCGAACGTTTTGTCTTACAGCCTGATTGAACCGGCGATGAACTCCATTTATCCGGCTCTGTTAACCGGCGGAGATACATTCCATGTCCATATTTCCCAGTGGCACGGGGTGACGGCTGAGGTAATGATGACCCTCGGCATCATCATTGTCGGCACGATCGGTTACGTAACGCTGTCTAAATGGGAGCGTTTGTACGGTCTGTTTCCGAAAAAACTGACGCTGAACAAGCTCTACGATGCGGTGACAGGCAGTATGGAAAAAAGATCTTACCAGCTGACGTCATCTTATATGACCGGATTTTTGCGGGATTATCTGCTGTATATTTTTGCGGCGTTTATCATTCTCATCGGAGCGGCGTTCGTGATGAAAGGCGGCTTTTCCATGACAGCGAAAGGCATGGCTGAGATCGGCCTGTATGAAATCGTGCTGTCCCTCGTTATGGTGAGCGCAACGATTGCGACTGTGTTCGCCAAATCGCGGCTGACGGCCATTATCTCACTCGGTGTTGTCGGGTACACACTCGCGCTGTTTTTCGTGATTTTCAGAGCGCCCGATCTGGCGCTCACGCAGCTCGTCATTGAGACGATATCCGTCGCCTTGTTTCTTCTTTGTTTTTACCATCTGCCGAAAATGCGGCGGAAAAAGAAGACAAGAACATTCCGGATGACGAATTTTATCATTTCTCTCGGTGTCGGCGTCATCGTGACAATGCTCGGAATCGCGTCTTCCAGCGAAAAAACAAAAGACAGCATCTCCTCCTTTTTCACCGCTTACAGCCATAAGCTCGGGGGAGGAAACAATATCGTCAACGTCATCCTCGTTGATTTCAGGGGATTTGATACGATGTTTGAAATCACGGTGCTGTCGATTGCCGCACTCGGGATTTACGGCATGATCAGAACGAAAGTAAAAGAGGAGGGAGAAGAGCGTTGAGACAGCAAAAAACAAACGACATCATCCTTCAGACGGCAACGAAGCTTGTATCTTTTATCATTCTGCTTTTCTCTTTCTATTTATTTTTATCGGGGCATAACGCTCCCGGCGGAGGATTTGTCGGCGGACTGATTACGTCTTCGGCCATCGTGCTGTTGCTTTTGGCCTTTGATTTAAAAACCGTCAAATCGATTTTGCCCGTCAATTTTATTTATGTGGCGGGCGCGGGTCTGCTTATCGCGATTGCAACGGGTGCAGGTTCGTTCTTATTCGGAGCACCCTTTCTCACCCATACATTCGGCCATTTTCATCTCCCGGTGCTTGGGAATACGGAGCTTGCGACGGCCACTTTATTTGATTTAGGTGTGTATCTCGTTGTTGTCGGCGTGACGATGACCATTATTCAAACGATTGGAGAGGAAGAATAATGGAAATCTTAATGTCTGTCATTGCCGGTATTTTGTTTATGGCGGCAACCTACCTGCTGCTTTCTAAAAGTCTGCTGCGTGTGATTATCGGCACCGCGCTTTTAAGCCACGGCGTCCATTTGCTGCTTCTGACCATGGGCGGACTGAAAAAAGGCGCTCCTCCCATACTGGGCGGAAAAAGCACGTCGTTTGTCGATCCGCTGCCGCAGGCACTCATACTGACGGCGATCGTTATTTCGTTCGGCGTCACGTCCTTCCTGCTTGTGATGGCGTTTCGCGCCTATCAGGAATTGAAATCGGACGATATGGATCGAATGAGGGGAAATGATCAACATGAATAACTTTGTGATATTGCCTATTCTGGTGCCGCTGCTTGCCGCAGTGCTGCTGATTTTTATGAACAGGCGCGTGATGCTGATGCGGATATTCAGCACTGCCGCTTCCTGTGTCTCCATCGTCATCAGCGCCGCTCTCGTTCAGACGGTTTTCACACATGGGATTCAGACGCTGACACTCGGCGGCTGGAAAGCGCCGTACGGCATTGTGCTCGCCGCGGATCAGCTCGCCGCACTGCTTGTTTTGACAACCGCCATAATCGGGCTGCTCGTCACCCTGTACTCCTTCCGCTCCATCGGAGAAAAAAGGGAGCGCGCTTTCTATTATTCAGGGGTGCAGTTTCTTCTGGCCGGCGTAAGCGGAGCGTTTTTGACGGGTGACCTGTTCAACATGTACGTCTTTTTTGAGCTTCTGCTTATCGCGTCCTACATGCTGATCGTGCTTGGCGGAACGAAAATTCAATTAAGAGAATCATTGAAGTATATCGTGTTTAACATTGTGTCATCCGCGTTTTTTGTCATCGGCGTCGGTTACTTATACGCGGTGACGGGCACGCTGAATATGGCTGATCTAAGCGTAAAAATAAGCGAATCGGACCAGACCGGGCTGATAACCGTGATCGGCGTCCTTCTTCTCGTTGTATTCGGTTTAAAGGGCGGGATATTCCCGCTGTATTTCTGGATGCCGGGCTCTTATTACGCCCCGCCGGCTGCGATTTCGGCTTTATTCGGGTCTCTTTTGACGAAAGTCGGCCTGTACGCCATTTTAAGAGTATTCACCCTGATCTTTATTCACGATACGGGCTTTACCCACCAATTGATGATGTGGCTTGCGATGCTGACGGTTCTATTCGGCGTAATCGGATCTATCGCCTTTTCGGATGTCATGAAAATCGTCATCTACAATATTATTACAGCCGTCGGCGTGATTTTGTTCGGCATTGCCATGAACACGCCGGCCTCCATTCAAGGAGCGGTTTATTACTTGATTCACGATATGCTGATTAAAGGAGCGCTGTTTATGCTTGCCGGCACGCTTATCGCTTTGACGGGCACTGCCAGCCTGCATAAAATGGGCGGACTGATCACCCGTTATCCCGTTTTGGGATGGATGTTCTTTATCTCAGCCATATCTTTGGCCGGCATCCCGCCGTTCAGCGGATTTGTGGGCAAGCTGAAGATCGCGGAAGGCGGGTTCGATAAGGGGGAAACATTGTTTTCCGTATTGATTCTCTTATCCAGCCTGCTTGTGCTCTATTCGGTGCTGAAGGTTTTCACGACGGCTTTTTGGGGGGAAGAAAAAGAAATTCCGGGCGCAGGCGGACGGTCCGCAAAAGGACTTCTTTATCCGGCAGCCGCTTTTCTCCTTTTGTCGCTTCTGTTCGGGCTCGGAACCGAATGGGTTTCACCGTATGTCAATCAGACGGCTGAGAATCTGCTGAATCCGGAAAAATACATTGAAGCTGTTTTGAAGGAGTAGATGGCATGGCTTTTCAACTATTATTAAATGTTCTTCTCGCTGTTTGCTGGATGTTTCTCACAAACAGCCTCAGCGCGGCGGGTTTTATGACCGGATTTATCGCGGGCTTGGCGGCGCTGTTTTTTTTCCGGCGCTTCTTCTCGCGGCCGTTTTACATTTGGAAAATATGGTCAGTCATCAAACTGGCGCTGATCTTTATAAAGGAATTATATTTGGCCAATGTCAGCGTGCTGAAAACCGTTATATCGCCGAAACTGAACATCCGCCCGGGCATTTTCGCGTTTAAGACGGAATTGACGGAGGATTGGGAGATCACGCTTCTCTCGCTGTTAATCACTTTAACACCGGGTACGCTCGTGATGGATATCTCCGATGACCGGTCGATTCTCTATATACACGCCATGGACATTGAAGATGCGGAGAAAGCGATCCATGACATCCGCGTCTCTTTTGAGAAAGCCATTCAGGAGGTGAGCCGCTGATGTTTACGTTTATTCTGCAATTATCACTCGGCATTATGGCGGTTTCGACTCTTCTGTACGTCATTCGCGTCATAAAAGGGCCTACGGTACCGGACCGGGTCGTCGCGCTTGATGGGATCGGCATTAATCTGATTGCCATGACCGCGCTTGTATCCATTCTCTTAAACACATCGGCCTTTTTGGACATCATTCTGCTGCTCGGCATTTTATCGTTTATCGGCACGATTGCCTTTGCTAAGTTTTTGGAGAAAGGAGAGATTATCGAAAATGATCGAAATCGTTAAATGGGCCGTCGGCATTTGTATTCTGATGGGATCGCTGATCTGCCTGGTCGCGTCTTTCGGCACACTCAGGCTTCCTGATGTGTATACGCGCGCCCACGCCTCTTCAAAAGGCTCGACACTCGGCGTTAATTTGGTATTGCTCGGGGTGTTAGGCTACTTGTGGATGCTGACCGGAGAAATTTCTGTAAAAATACTGCTCGGCATCATTTTTATCCTGCTGACGGCGCCGGTCGGAGCGCACCTCATATGCAGGGCCGCGTACAATTCGGGAGCGGCGCTTGATAAAAGAAGCGTTCAGGATGATTACAAAGGGATCAGAAACTTTGTGATCAAACGAAAAGAAGATTCATATTTGTAAAAACAAACAGCCGGACGATTCAGGGTTCCGGCTGTTTGTTTATTTTGTTATAACAGCCAGCGTGCAGCGGGAAACACAGATCAGCCTTTCCCGTTCATCGAAAATGTTAATCCCGTACACAATAGTGGCTCTGCCCGTGTGAACGGGTTCTGCTATTGCCGTGACCGTCCCGCCCTCTTTCACGGATTTTAAATGATTGGCATTAATCTCAAGCCCGACACACGCCTGTTTCGACCGGTCGATAAAATGCTGGGCCCCCACACTTGCAACAGTCTCCGCCAGCGCTGCTGACGCGCCCCCATGCAGATATCCGAAAGGCTGCACCGTCCTCTTATCCACAGGCATCACCGCCACGCATCTCTCCGGCGTGTTTTCAGTGATTTCAATACCGAGTGCGCCGAGCAATGTATTGTTCAGATTCATAGGTCATTCTCCCTTCAAGATTTATAGTACGTTATCTGACTTGGCGATCAGCACCGCTTCAGTTCGGGAGCCGACATTCAGCTTATTAAAAATGGATGTCAGGCTGTATTCAATCGACCGCTTGCTTAAGTGAAGCGCATCTGCGATTTCCTGATTGGTCAAACCTTTTTCGACCTCTTGGAGAATATGGCGCTCTCTCGGGGTTAACCGATCCTGCTCACTTTGAGGGGAAGAAGACGTTTTTGTTTTTTGCTGGGTCATCAGCTGTTTGAAATAGGAGAAATCAACTAAAATCTGTCCGTTGAGCACGTGATATATGTATTGCATGATTTTCTCTTTAGATTCGGTTTTGCTGATGGCGCCATGCAGGCCCGCGCGGATGGATTCTTCAAAATAATCTTCAACCTCATAGCCTGTGTAGACAATGATTTTACAGAGAGGATTCTCTTTTAAGATTTTCTTGGAAAGCTCTATGCCGCTGATGTCATCACCCAGATTTAAATCCATTAATATGAGATCGTAAGCTGAAAAATCATGCCGGAGAACGAATTGTTCACTGGCATCAGGACTGAGGCAATCGACAGAAAGATTCGTGTCCGTTTCCAGAATCGTCTTGGTGCCCTCCATGACAGCCGGATGATCATCAATCACTAGTATCTTTTTCATGGTTTCCTCCCTTTTACTCACTCATTTCCATTTTATTAAAAAGACTTGGCTTCTGCCAAGTCGATTTGGTGATAAATTGGTTACAATTCCATTTCAATATCCGCTTTAAAACCGTTTCCTTCACTTGTGTCGATTTTCATCCGTCCGTCAAGCGCACGGACGCGCTCCTTAATACCCGAAAGCCCCATGCTCATCGACTGCCCGCCTTCTTCCTGATTGCAGCCGACACCGTCGTCTTCATAATGCAGAATCACTTTATTTTGAATGCTGATCAGCATAATCAGCACCTCATTCGCCTGTGAATGCTTCATGGCGTTCGAAAGAAATTCCTGAATGATGCGGTACAAATTCAGCTGCGTATCCAAATCCAGCGCCGCCGTAAACCGGCCCGTATTCAGACGGATATGAAACGGCGCACGCTCCTGCTGCTGTGCGGCAAGCTTGGATACTGCCTTGACCAGACCCAAATCATACAGCAGCTGAGGACGCAGCTCATGGCACGTCTCCCGGGTCATCAAAATGACATCCGACATCTGCTCATTCATCTGATGAAGCTTGTCCTGCACCTCTAACTGGCAAGGCTCCTCTTTCTTAAAATCGGCCAGAAACAGCTCACACTGGCGCTTCAAAGAAATTAAATCCTGCAGCACTGAATCATGCAGATCACGGGCCAGATCCGACCGCTGCTTTTCCTCGATCGTAAACATCAGCTTTTTGAGCCAGACCGGGTTTGTCTCTTGTTTCTTTAAATCTTCGAGATGATTCATAAGTTCTTCGATTTTCATCACGTTTTCTATTGAAACATTAACGTAAAAAGATAATGTTTTTAACCAAGAAATTTCTTCACGTGATAAACGGGGCGTATTCATCTTAGACAAACAGAGAACAACGAATGATCTATCTCCCCGTTCTCCTACTTTCATTGCGAAACCTTGATTAAACTCCGTTATTTTTCCTATCTCAATAGTAACACTATTTAAAAGCACTTGATAATCATCTATCAAACTTGAATCTCTTTCGTCAAATGCCTTTACATTCCCATCATACGTAACTTCAAATATATACACTTTACTTGTAAGAGTTACTTCGAGAATGGTGGTTTTTAATTCTCCAAAAACCTGATTTAAAGAAGACGAGTTTCTGATTAATTGGGTAAACTTATAAATACTGTCTTGGTAATTGAATCTTTCAGAGACCCTTTTTAATTTAAACCGGAAATCGAGTATTTCTTTATAATAAAAAACAGCTAACATTAAAATATAAATTAAAAATGTCAGTTTGAGATTGTAAAAATTTTCTTCTGGCTCACGTAATAACTCTATTGTCGTAACCAGAATTATAGTTGGGGTTAACGCTAAAAAGCCATAATATTTTAACTTACTTAAGATAAAATCAACGTTATATATTTTATTCGACATGAATTGATATACAAGTGAAAAAGGTATTAGCAGCATAAATGATGCTGTTAAGAAAGAAGAGACATAATAATCATTAAAAAATACATACGGTATAAGATACAGACATAAAAAAGGCGAAAATGCCAATATATTTATAACTACAAGCACCTTTATAATATGTGCCTGATCAGTATCTTTGTTTCTTCTCAAAATAACAATAAAGTAATATGCTACAATCAAAAAAAGAAGAAAAAACGAAATCAAATTAAATTTTGGAATAAAATCACCAAAAGATAATCGCGACCGAAATAATTCAAATAATATATTTATAGTTGGAAATAAATACAAAACGAAAACTTTTTTGCTGAAAAGCACTGTACCTAATTCTTTAAAGTAATGATAAAGAAACAGAAGATAATTTAAAGGTACAGTTATTAATGTTAACAACATGATACATCTGCTAAGCAAATCGCCTTTTGCCGATCCTCCAGCACTAATATATGCAATTGAAGCAGACAAAAGAAATACAATTAGCACCAAAGCAGATTTCAAGTTTTTTTCTTCATTTATTTTAATGATGAAGAAACAGCAAAATAAACATACTACATAAAAAATTATCGGTATTAAGTAAGTACTGAAGTTCCTATCATTAAATAAATTGAGCTTAATCTCAATATCATGACCGTTTCTATCAACGACCATCGAGTTTACATTTTTCAGCTTATTCATTTGAATATTAATTGACTTTACATTTTGGTGGTTAATATTCTTTACTATATCTCCCTTTTGCACTCCGGCGTAATATGCCATTGTAAAATCTTCTACATCTTTTATTTTAATTTCGCCCTGTTTATTTTCAGAAATTGTGGCGCCGACTAAAAGATTATTTGTGCTTATATAAGTCAGATAAATGACATATACCAATGTAAGCAGAATTAAGACAACTGAAACCTTATTGTACTTGGACTTCATTTATATCATCCTCAATATTTCCAATCACCGCCGAAAGAAATAACATCTATACCCTTAAACGCATTTATAACACAATCTGTTTGATCCTGGCTAACTCCAATCAGACTAGCATTGCCTTCAATCACTTTATTTAAAACTTCTGGATTTTTGGTTAAGTATCCTACAATTTCCTGCATTATTTTTCATCCTCCTCTAAATTAACAATCGCATTTAATAAAGTTTCCGTTTTATTTCTCTCTATCTCCAATTCAAATATCTTACTTTTTATTTTTTTTAACGACAAATGTTTCAAAACCAATAAGTATTGGGTTACACCTGCTTCAATTAATTTCTTTTTTATGTCTCGGGTCTTTAAGGTTTTGAATAACTCTGGGTTTTCATACCATTGTAAGATTTCTTCAGAAGCTTTATTGAATTTCTTTTTTAAGTATAAATAAGCAAGTGTATTTTTGCGTTGAACAAAATCATTATTCAAGTAAAACAAACCTTGATAATCATTATCAATCTGGGATATTATTCCGAGTTCATATGAATATGATTGAACGATTGGATTTAACTTTCCTGTAGCCAGCATCGCGCCCATAACGCAAGGCAATGCAGTTAAAGAGCCAGATTTATTCTTAATCATTTTCAAACACTCTTCTTCAGTTTGCGGTGCATTCAAAATATCATCTTGCTGGCCCTCAATTGAATTCAAAGCAAAGTTTAATATTTGCTTAAGAAAATACGGATTTTCACTAATCTGATTCATAACCTGTATACTTAATGTATAGATGGCCGTTACAGTATTCAGCGTAATGGGGAGACCTGTTTTCATCCATTCCATTTTCAGATTATCATTATCTTCTAAATCATCATAAATGTCGTATGACAGGACTAATAATTCTATGCCTACGGCTAACTTTAAAATCGCCTCTGTGTCTCTGCCATTGAACGCTTTGTAATGTTGATATGCCAATTCAGCAAATCCAAATGAATCTTTTGATGCAATAAATTTTAGAAGGTACATTTTCAAGTTAGTATTGCATATATTGTGCTCCACAATTTCCTTCATCTTCTCTTTAATCGTTTCGGCATCTAAACACATTTGCTCAATAATTGTCTTCACCCTCCCATTCTATTTTACTAAATGCAGGTGATGAAAGACAGCAGGTTTTTCGTTTTTTAACAATCGTATAATACTTTATCCATGAAATGGATAAAAAATGCACAAAAAAAAGACTTGTTTCCAAGTCTTTTTAAGAAATTTTCATTGCATATGAGAATTTATCGAGCTGATCAATGCTTTTGTTAATGTTTCGTAATGAGTCGGTTGTTTCTCTGATATCATTTTCAAGTCGGAATAATAATTGCTTTACTTCTTCTAATTTGTTTTCCACCGTTTCCACACTCCTTTTTTTGAAAGATCAATGAATTGTGTATGGTGAACGAGTCCTAGGTATTTGATCTGTTACTAATAGTGTAAACGTTTTTGCGGGATTTTTCACCGAAAAGTATGTGTAAAAGTATCTGCGTGACACCGCAAACCAGGGTAATCCCATAGTCCCGAATGGAGCATTTAGCGAACAGGACTATATAACTACCAGAAAGGCAGACGTTTAGGATGAAGCAGACCAATCTGGCGGTTCTGCTGTTTTTTTAACGGTTTTCCGACAAACCGGCAAGGACTATAGTCCCTGCCGTCGCAATTTCAAAACAGAATGGGCGAACAGCGTCGCATAACCACCGACAAACACCGAAAAGACCGCAACCCCCGCATTGTGGTCTTTTTGCATGTCATAACTCATTATCACGCCGCCTATACTCATGTATAACGAATGTTTTCTCAGGAAGGAGGCCGCCGTATGCATTATGTGTATTCATGCTGCCCTGTTTTCGCCGCGCCATACCGGCATCCAGCCCCCAGTGCCCCGGTTCACGCAGATATTTTGACAGCGTCCGCAAATGAAGCTGCGGGCATGCTGGAGGATGCGCGCCTGCTCCTTGCGCTGCTGACGGCGTCAAAAGAGCTTGCACGCCGCATCCTCACCGCAGCGCAATCATCTGACACCGCAGCGGTCAAGCGGCTCATTAAGCAGACCGGCATCAAAAATGACTTTGACGTGACGTATAATCCCGACGGCATCCGTGTCAGTCTGATCAGAGAGCGAAGCCGGTTTATCATCGCCCTCAGGTGGTCGGCTTAAAGCGGCTCAATCCACGATCAGCTGCCGGCACCATTCGATCGCCTGTAAGTAACAGTCATACGCTTCTTCTTTGTTCAGTTCTTTCCCCCACTCGTCACAGTCCCAGTTGTTGCATTCAATGGCTTTGACGAGCGCGAGCATCTTATAATAATCGTTTTCATAACCGAGCAGCGCCTGTCCGACTTCATCGATTAAAGGCAGTTCTTTGATGATATCCTCCAGCTCCCTGTGGAGAAGCGTATCGATGAGCGAAAACATGCCGATCAGCATGTAAGAAGAGGGCTGGGGTCTTCCGGTTCTTTTCGCCAGCAGTTCGCACAGCTTGGCCCTGATTAAGGAAATCTTAATGATTTCTTTTTGGCTTGAGTGGCTTTTCGCCGTTAAATCTCTGAATGAAAGAATGTAAATCAAGCGCTTAATCTCATTCAGCCCGAGCATCATGATGGCCTGCTGGATGCTGTCTATCTTTTTTTTCAGCCTTGTTTGCGATCCGTTTAAAAAACGCAGAATCTGATACGATAAGCTGACGTCCCGCTCTATGTATTCCGTCACGCGCTGTATATTGGGCTGGTCATTGTTTAATTCGCTTAAAAGCTGGTAGTAAGAATGAAAATGAAACGTCAGATCATTTCCGCTGATGACACGCGGTTCACTGAAAAAATATCCTTGAAACAGGTGAAAGCCGTCTATGGCCGCCTGTTTATAATCTTTTCTCGTCTCCACTTTCTCCGCTAAATAAATCAGACTTTTACAGCTGTACGTCTGAATGATTTTTTTGCGCTCCAGACGCGAGGATTGCAAAAAGTCGATTTTTAAAATATCAATATATTTCATCAGCTGTTCCACTAACTCTTCATTTTCCGGATTGATGGCGTAAAAATCATCAAGTGCTAATGTATATCCTAATTTCTTCAGCTGTCTGCATCTTGAGATGAGTGCCGGAGTGATCGGTATGTCCTCAAGAATTTCGATAATAAGCTGGTCAGGATCAAAGGAGGTAGGGAGATCTGAAAACATCAGGCTTTCTGTAAAATTCACAAAGCAGCGTTTCCCCTCAGTCAGCTTTTCGATTCCGATGTTGATAAAGCTGTTAATAATGAGATCCGTCGTAGCTTTATCTCCGTCAGCGGCCGAATAACGGTTCTCTTCGCTCTCCCGGTAAAGAAGTTCATAAGCAACAACCTGTTCGTTTCTGTTGAAGATAGGCTGTCTCGCAACAAACACCTTCATTCATTTACCCCCTTAGATGCGGCCTTCGAACATAAGTATATCAAATAACTTGACGAAATTTGTCTAAATGTGAAAAATATTATCACAACAAAAAGGCCTTTCCAGAGAAAGGAAAGGCCTCTTTGTCTTCTATTCAAGTTCCCGTTTCAGCTCGCTTTTGATTTCATGAATCCGCTGCATCTTGTTGCTCCAGCAGTCTTCGCTTAAATCGACCGGATATTCTTCCGGCTTGCTGATCCGTTTGTATTCCTCCCACAGAAGTTTGAGGTTATCCTGCACGTATTGCTGGATGTCGGTAATTTCGGGATTATCATAGCATAAAACGCCGTTTTCAAAGATCGGCTCATGCAAGTCTTTCGCATAGAAATCAGTGACGAATTTGCTGACGAACGTGTGGACGGGATGGAACATTTTTAAGCGTTTCTGATCATTTACCCGCTCGTCATAAAGCGCGATATAATCACCTTCCGAGTGGTGATTCAGCTTGTTGATAATCCGGTATACTCTCTTTCTTCCCGGCGTTGTCACTTTTTCAGGGTTTGACGAAATTTTAATGGTGTCGGTCAGTTTGCCGTCCTCTTCAATGGCGACAAGTTTGTAAACCGCGCCGAGAGCCGGCTGATCGTATGCGGTAATCAGCTTCGTGCCAATGCCCCACGTATCGATTTTCGCTCCTTGCGATTTCAGATTTAATATTGTGTGCTCGTCAAGATCGCTTGAAGCAATGACCTTTGCGTCTGTGAAACCCGCTTCATCAAGCATTTCACGCGCTTTTTTTGACAGGTACGCCAAGTCTCCGCTGTCCAGGCGGATGCCGATGAAGTTGATCCGATCGCCGAATTCCTTTGCGACTTTAATCGCATTCGGCATACCCGAACGGATCGTATCGTACGTATCTACGAGAAACACGCAGTCTTTGTGGGTCTCCGCATATTTCTTAAATGCCGTATATTCATCGCGGTACGCTTGTACGAGCGCATGAGCGTGCGTGCCGGATACGGGTATATTAAAACGCTTTCCGGCTCTTACATTACTCGTCGCGCTGAAGCCGCCGATCAGAGCCGCTCTCGCTCCCCACATAGCCGCATCCATTTCATGGGCGCGCCGCGTTCCGAATTCGAGGGCGTCTTCGTCACCGACAACGCCTTTAATGCGGGCCGCTTTCGTGGCGATTAATGTTTGGTAATTCACAATGTTAAGCAGAGCCGTCTCAATCAGCTGGGCTTCGATCAGGGGCGCTTCGACCCGCATAATCGGTTCGTTGTTAAAAACGAGCTCGCCTTCTTTCATGCTGTAAAGAGATCCGGTAAAAGAAAGATCCCGTAAATAATCAATGAAATCATCAGCATAGTGCAATTCCGTTTTTAAATAATTCAGATCGCTGTCGGTAAATTTGAAGTTCTCCAAGTATTCGATTGCTTTCTCTAAGCCCGCAAATACCGCATAGCCGTTTTCAAAGGGAAGCTTTCTGAAAAAAAGCTCAAAAATCGCTTTTTTCTCATGAATGCCGTCTCTCCAGTACGTTTCGGCCATATTAATTTGATAAAGATCTGTATGTAAAGACAAACTGTCGTCTTTAAAACCATGCTCCACCAAAATTATTTTCCCCTTCCTTACTCTGCCACTTGCGCTCCGATGCTGTTCTTAAAATGGGACAGGGCCCATTCATGCCCTTCCGGATTAAAGCTGGCCACAGCGTTTTGATGAATGACGATCTGAAAGCCCTTGTTGTAAGCGTCAACCGCCGTGTGAAGAACGCAGATGTCCGTGCACAGGCCCGCAAGATGCAGCTCAGTGATCTGCCGTTCCCGCAGTTTCAGCTCTAAATCCGTTCCCGCAAAAGCAGAATATCTCGTTTTTTCCATATAATTTACGTTTTTTGCGTGTTTATGTTTCTCATAAAGAGGCGATAGCCTTCCGTACAGCTCTTTGCCCTCCGTGCCGTTGATATTATGCGGAGGAAACAGGCGTGTCTCGGGATGAAAGTCATCGTCTGCATCATGCGAATCTACCGCAAGGACAACGTAATCACCGTTTTCTATAAATGCTTGCGTCAAACTGACAATCGTATCTTCAATCTGTCTCGCGGGTTCTCCGCAGGTTAATGCCCCGTTCTCAGCTGCAAAATCATTCGTATAATCAATGCATATAAATGCTTTTTTCATAGCCGGCCTCCCCGCCATTCATATGAAAACCATTATATCCTATCTCCACTTGTAAGTGAATTGGCATTGTAAAATGACAAACGGTGTTTTGCCCTTTTAAGATTTCAGGAGTGAGCGCTGAAAAATATCATCCTGAACGTAAATGCCGTCAAGGTTCACGGCATAATCGGCGGCAAAAACCAGGCCGAGCGGCGTTTCGAATTGAAGATCCGATATGACGGAGCTTCGGACACCGGCAAGTGCGGCAAGCTTCATATATGGTGAATAAGCATGATACGGGAGCCTTCCGTTTATATAGAGCACCGCGTCTTTTCGGCTTTTCAGCGCCTGTTTCACTTCTTCATACGGCTGCTTTTGCAGCACCTGCCCCTTCGTCAGGGCAATGATGACTCTTTCACGGAGCGAGCCTAAAAATAAATGGCGTTCATCCGGTTTCGTCTGCAGAGGGCCGTACATCCCCTGCTGTAAATAAAGGTCAACCGTTTTGTCGCTCATCGGCCTGTCCCTCCTCAGCTTGTTTTACAATTATCTCCCCGGACGGGACGCGGTAAACCGCTTCGTTACATTTCAGCCACCCAATGGGAGATCTTGCCGGCGAGCTCTCCGGCGGGCTCTTCTTCAATCAGCTTGCTGAACGATTGTAAAAGCCGCTGTGCCAGCGCCTTTTTCTCTTCCTCATAGGAAATGATCGTGCTCCACTCAAGTTCCGGAACGGCTACAAGGGTATGCTGTTCTTTTTTATTTTCATGCAGATATACATCACCGATCATTCCGGACTGCACGGTAATATTCGCTTTTCTGATTTTCATAAAAATTCCCCTTTTATAAAGACTGATTCTATTATACTACAAAAAAGCGACAGCCTCCTAAAAGGAGGCTGTCACGCGTTAAACCAATCAGGTTCGTCAAACACATCGATGTCTTCAAAGCGCGTTTTGCTGAATTTATTAGTGACTTTGACAAAATCTCCGGAATGAAACGCCCCTGCCCCCGCGCCTGAGTGGTCAACGGCTTTGGGAGAAATGGCAAACACGTCACCGAAGCTCGCCGCAGCGTCTCCGGCTAAACTCATAATATAAATCGGTCCCACAATTGCAGGCATACCCACACCTCCGCTTTTCTTTACAGCATTTTATGCGCTGCATCGGGAGTTGTGCCCGTTTTTATTTCGGCTTGCGGCTGTCTTCTAGCTTTGACCGCTGACGAAGTTTGATAAGCCGGACGATATTTAAGACAAAAGCTTTTAAAACCGCGTAAACCGGCACGGCCAGAATCATTGCGAGAATGCCGCCGAAACTGCCCGCTCCGATAAGCAGAAGAATAATGGTGAGCGGGTGGGTATTGAGCCGTTTCCCGATGACAAGCGGAGAAAGCAGGTTCCCGTCAAGCTGCTGGAC
Organism: Bacillus sp. SIMBA_026; assembly: GCF_046535335.1. NCBI lineage: Bacteria > Bacillati > Bacillota > Bacilli > Caryophanales > Bacillaceae > Bacillus > Bacillus sp. SIMBA_026. The sequence continues at coordinate 146,336 of NZ_JAWRWX010000002.1, forward strand.
GACAACGACAACAATAACGGCAAACAGCGCCTTAGCCGGCGAATCCATAAACGCGATAATCACTGCGGGCGCCGCCCCGAGAAACGGCCCCAGGTACGGAATGATATTGGTGACGGCGATCACCATCCCAAGAATTAACGCATACTGCAGGCCGATGATCCAATATCCGATAAAGCATGCCGTTCCGACAAAGAGACAAATCAGCAGCTGGCCTTGGAAATAGGCGGCCAATGTGACATATAAGTCGTTAAATATTTTCCGACCTTCCGCCCGGTAGGAAGAAGGCAGGATTTTGACTGCCAAGAGCGGAAACCGCCGGCCGTCCTTCAGCATATAAAACAAAATGAACGGAACGGTGATCACGACAAGCGTGATATTCGTAACGACGCCGAACACGGCCGACAGGCTTGCCGTAATATTTTGCGGAAGGCTTTGTAAAAATCCCGTCAGAGACTGCTGGATTTTTTCTATCGACACATAATCCTGCGTCATCATCCACGTAAACCATTTGGAATGGGATAATTGCGCCGTCAAGACTTGAATCTGATGAATGTAATCAGGGAAATTGTTAATCAGCCCCGTGACCTGGGAAGCCACAATCGGTCCGATGGCGGTGAACATAAAGGCAATCAGGCCGATGAAAACGAGATAAATGAGCAGGATCGCCAATGTCCGGGGGATTTTTTTCTCAAGCAGGCGCACGATCGGATTAAAAATGAAAAACAAAATGCCCGAGATCAAAATCGGAAAAAACAGAGTGGTGATAAAACCGAAAAACGGCTGAAAAATAAACGAGACTTTCGTTGATACGTAAATAATGAGCAAAACGAGCAAAATTTGCAGCGTCCAAAAATGGACCTTTGATTTCAACAAGCGGTTTCCTCCTATTGTCATGTGAACTTGTACTGTGATTGTACCAAAAAAAGCCGCCGTGCATCTATGTATCTCAAAAAGAAGACGCACCGGGGTTCTATAGGGCCGCCTCCGGTTTGCGCCTTATTCGTGCTGTTACACGCGTTCGGTATAATCAGGCATGACGGAAACTACATGACGGTTTCTGATATAAAATACACGGTCATGCGTTTCTTCAATGGCGATGTGATCTGGAGTGGCATCAATCAGCCGTCCTCTGATAATGCGTCTGACGGTTTGAATGATAAACCTTGAGCCGATAAGCTTATGGATGGTCTGATAAACGTAAGGGTCCACTAACGAGACGATTTGCGGGCTTCCTTGATGGGCCATTTTCGCTGATCCCCTTTACTATGTTTTCCTTCAGCATATGCAGCGGACAAAGGCTTTGACACAGTACGTCTATCGGAGCGGAAAAGGTGTTAGTGAGCATGCGGAGTTATGTAAGCGGAAAAGGCCGCATGAGTGGCCTAGACTGAGCTTCTTATGGGATATTGGGCTTGGTCAATTAACTGATCAAGCTTTTGGATTTGTTTGAGCGCGGCTGTGTGATCCATTTGGCGGTAATGGTGATGTCCGCCGGGTTCTTCATCGAGTTCATCCGCTTGTTTCACGATTTGCTGGAGCGTATTCTTGTCCAGTTCGCCTTCAGGCAGATAGGAATCGGTGTGAAGCAGAATCGCCAGCGCAATGTCCTTCGCCGCTTTCGGTTCTTCACCGAGCCGGATGAGCAGCTTATGCGCCCGTTCCGCGCCTTTAATGGCATGGATATCGTTTCTTCTGTACTTTTCATAATCCCATTTGCCGTCTGTGTACCATTCATAATGGCCGACGTCATGCAGTAATGCCGCTTTCGCTGCAAGATCCGGGCTGACACCTGCTTTTACGGCAAGACGGTATGCATGAAACGCGCAGGCGATCGCATGGGCGACACCGGAACGCTGTAAATACTTTTGTGCGATTGGATGGGTGAAGACATCCATTAACGTTACATTTCTCATGGAAACCCCTCCTTATTTATATTTTTAGAATCCTAACATAAATCGAGAAGAAACTCAATTCATCTGATACATTTCTTATACCCCTTATACGTTGTTTCATTCATCATATGCCGCCGGACCCCGAAGTGATTGTACAAACAAAAAAGAGCAGCGTGAACGCTGCTCTACAAAAATTCTTTGATATCGTATATCCGTCCGTTTTCCGGCTCGCCCGCGACCAGTGAGTGAATGACGCCGGCGATGTATTCAGGACTTCTGAGGTTTTTCGTTTCTTTCAGATTGCGGAACCGTTCGATGTCATGGAAATCTTCTTTTGACGAAGAACGGATGACAGCCTGCATGTCTGTATCCATCACTCCCGGCGAGAATGAGATCATGCGGACCGGCAGTTCTTCATCTTCCTGTTCAAACCCGAATGTTCTCGTAAACATATCAAGCCCCGCTTTTGAGCTGCAATACGCGCTCCAGCCTTTATAAGGATTTTTCGCTGCGCCCGATGTGATGTTGACAATTGTTTTGCTGCCGCTGAACGCTTCAAAACGCTTTGTGAACATTTGGCTGAGCAAAACGGGCGCCGTCAGATTAAGGGTGTAATGACGGTTCAATTCTTCGGCGGAAGCCTCTTTCGCCCGCTTGATCGGTTCCACCATTCCGGCATTGTTGATCAGTGTGACAGCGGAGTACCCCTTCTCCTCTGCTTGATCAAGAATCGCCTTCATCTGCCGCCCGGTATCTGCCAGATCGGTTAAATCAACACTGTATTCTGTCAGCCCCTCGCGCTTTTCCCCGCTTATCGTTCTTGAAAGCGCGGCGACTTCGGCTCCTTCTTGAAGCGCCTGTTCCGTAAGCGCCCGGCCCAAGCCTTTTGACGCGCCTGTTATAAGAAAAAACTGCATGAAACTCCTCCTTTTTTTCTTATTTTACGGGCTGTCTTCCCGCAAACACAAGCGATTCGTTTACCGCTTTGCCTTTTCCTGCGCCGTGACTTTCGGGATCAGGTAGATCATCGCCGCAATCCCGAGGAGGATCAAGACGGCATATATAACAGGCAGCAGATAAGAAGTCTTTTTCTCTTCCGTTTCCATATCTGCCGAGGTATGCCGCACCGCAGGCTCGGCAAATGTGATACCCAGTTTTTTCGATTGCGCTTTGATCGTATTCGGCTCCGTGTCTGACGATGTAAACAAATTTGATATCAGTTTGTCATCCGGGTTTTCGGCCGGCTGATCAAACGTGATATCCTTCTGTTCTTTCGGAAGCGCCGTTTTTTCCTCAGAGTAGGCATCGTCGTGCAGGTAATCCGTACGAATTTCAATGTCTTTCTTTTCATATTCATTCGGCTTGACATCAGTATTTTCCTCATTCGCGGCTGCGGCTTGGGGAAGGAAAAGGAAAAAGGAGAGAGCAAACAGCAGCAATCCTTTTTCCATGAACGTGTTACGCCTCATAAGACTGATCACTTTCCTCCGTTTTTTCCGCAAACAGCCGAATGACGAGCGGAAGCGCCGCCGCAATCAGCGTAATGATCGCAAGAACCGTTACCCCCATCGCAAACAGATGGCCCGTTCCGTATTGAATATCGATATAGACTTTCGAAACTGGACTGTCAAAGGTGAAGTTCGGCATAATCAGGTCGATCAAAGGCGCCACATAAAAGAGAATGAGCGCGGATGATGCAATCCATCCGGTAATCGAGCTGAAGACAAAGGCTGCCCGGATAAAAGCAGAACTCGCCGCAAGCAAGAGAATCGTAAAGACTGACCATTTAATCGTCTGATCGTCCGGAAGCGAGTAGATATTCAGACCGAACAGACTGATCATCAATCCGACCATAATGTTTAAAATCCCAAAGAGCGCGCCTTTGACAAGAAGCGGCGCCTGCTGATAATACGAGCTGAAATAGCCGATCAGAAGACTGCTGATCAGGACGATCACCAAAATGACGACCGGCGGAACATTCTGAACCCGGTCTTCCGGCACCTCTCCGCTGATTTTAAGCGGGTTGGCGAGATAATCGTAAACATAGCCGTTTTCCTGTCCGTCAACGAGCGCGTTCCCTAAAATGCCGTACACGTCATTTCTGATCAATTTCGTGGAATTGACGTTTTTGCCCCAGTTGCTGTTTAAGGTGTCCGCTTTTTGCTGGACGTCATTTACGCTTTGCTGCATATTGTCGGTATAGCTGATGATGCCGGACTGGCGTTCTGACAGATGGCCCATCGTGTCAGACATTTGCAGGACTTCGCGGCCGACGGTATCCTGAGCGCCGAGCGCCATCGTTCCGGTTAATCCGTCTCCGCTGAACGCGGCCGCTTCCTGCACAGCGCCTTCAGCCAGCTGATCGGATGCTTTCACCGCGCTGTCTGAAATGCTGGCGAGCTCATCGAGCACCCCGGCTTGTTCATCTCTGATATAGGTACTGTAGTTATCCGAGAATTCGGTCATGCCTTTAATGAAATTGCTGATGTCTTCATCTGTCTGCATCTTGTTATTTTTAAGGTTTTCCCAGCTTGCCGTTTCCACCGGTTTGATGGCGAGAACGGTTTGAACTTCGCCTTGCTGGGCTTTCAGCACCCTGTTTTTCACATCAGGCAGCGAGCCCGCGTCAAGAGAGTGATAAAGTGTCGCCTCATACAGAGATAAATCATTATAGTAACTCATTAAATCTGATATCTTTTTTGTATTAATGTCAGCGGCAAATATCTGTTCAAGAGCAGATTTGCGGCCGCTATCCAATGACGGGTAGTTCAAAATGTTCTGTTCTGTTCTTACAATCAATCTGTAAACGGTATTGAAGTCTTGTTTTCTCGTTTCTTCTAATTCTTCCAGATTTTCCTTTAATTTATCTGCCCGTTTTTCAACTTCGGCAATCTGGTCTTTAAGGCCTTGGATTTCTTCATCAAGAGCATCAAGACGTTTTTTCAGTTCTTCATTATGAGTCTGCTGTTTCTCTTCCAGATCTTTTTCAATTTGCTGAATCCGCTCTGCGGCTTGGTTCAGCCTTTCTTTCGCCTCAGATATGTCCGTGCCACCGTCTCCTTCAGAATCGTTCGGATCGTCCGCCGGCTCATCAGCAGGCGGAGTGACGTTTTTAGCGGCAGTGGCGGTCTGGACGGTTTTTGGCTCCTGATCACCTGTGTTATCGGAAGCAGGCTGCTCTTCTTTTGTACCGTCTTCCGTTTTTCCGTCTTCTCCGGGATTCGTTCCGTTATTCGGATCGGTATCGCCGGAGTTTTCACCGTCATCACCTTGGCCCGGTTTTTCAGGGGCCGGATTTTCTTTTTCCGGTTCTTTTAATCCGTCAGAAATGTGATTGATTTCAGCGGAGATGCGCTTTAATTCGTCACGCTGATCATCAAGGTCAATTTTCAGATCGCCGGGTTTTTCTTCTTCCGGTTTTTCTTCTTCTTTCGGTTCATCCGATCCGTCATCACCCGGGTCCTTTTCCGGAACGGTTAAAGCCTGCCGATCCCTTTTCATAAGGGTTTGGATACTGTTCAGTGTTTCAGATCTTGCTTGAGCTTTATATTGAGTCAAAAAATTGTTCAGTAAATTGGATTGAATATCTGCCATCCCGTGTTCCTGCTCAGGAACTTGCGCTTCTCTCACCTGTTGGGCGGCAAAAAGAGCCGATCCCGTCTGGTCAAGCTGTGTCTGCGCCCGGTTTATGCCTGAAGACAGCCCGCTCATCATCGTGCTGAACTGGTTGGCGGCCTGCTGTGCTTTAATGGCATTCAGTCCGGTTGTGATTTGCTTTTGATTTTGTTCCTGCGCGGCCATCAGCAGTTTTTTCTGATTTTCTTGATATTGTTTATAGCGCTCGACCGTATCGGCAAAGTCTTTGAGCGTGGTTTTGGCTTCATCTGCCGAAGTCAATTTTTCTTTTGCCGCGCCCTGCGCTTCATTCATTGATTTTTTCAGTTCGTCAATCAGGTCTTTTTGCCGCTTGATTTCACCTGCCAAGTCATTGGAGCTCGGCTTGTAAAAATTGTACATGACGTTTTGAAACTCTGATTCTTTATTGACGATCTTGTCAAAATCGCCTCGGACATTGTTCACTTTTTGTGAGACGAAATTCCAATATAATGCCGACATTTTTTTATTCATTGATTTTTGGGCGTCTTCTAGCTCACGCTGCACCTTTTCTTTGTTGACGGCGTTCAGGTTGCTTTGAATATTGAATGTCAGCGTGGCTTTTTGCGGACGCTCCTTGTCATAGCTTAAGATATCTTTTGAAAAATCGGATGGAATGTAAACGACGGCGTCATACTTCTTAGCCGCCAGACCGTTTTCAGCCGCGCTCCTGTTGACAACCGTCCATGAATAATCCGGACGGCCGCCGAGAGCGGCCGCTACTTCTTTGCCGAAATGGACGTATTCCTCTTCCTCATTTTCATCTGTTTGTAAGCCCATATCTTCATTCACGACTGCGATTTGACGGGTGGCGTTGATTTTTTGTTTTCCCGGGTCATCGCCGATAAACCGGAAAAACAGCACCGGCAGCAGCAGAATGATGACGACCGCGGCTATTAATTTGATCAGGCTTTTTCGTTGTTCAGTCATCTGACGGCCTCCCTTTCCGCTGAACATAAAGGTATTTGGATTTTTTGCTCCTTCCCGTTTTCAACCAAATAGCCGAAGCCCGGCTGAATGTCCGGTTCCTGCCTTTGGTAAGGCAGCGGAATGACATTTTGTTCGGATTTTTTCACAAGCAGCATCGCGTGGCGAATCTGTTTCATTTCCGTCGTTAAGGAATCATAGCCTTTTGAGAATTCGCTGTGATTGCCCGCCGGGATAAAACTGAAGCCCACATGCGCGTACGATTTCATAAACATCGCCAGCTTGTCCTGAATGGCGGTGTCGATCGTCTGCTGGAATCTTGTAATGCCGTCGGCCATTAACACGACCGGAGAGAAACTGAGTTTGTGCACATCGCCATTTTTGACGGCCTGCGCATACTGAGCTTCGCGCTCCGTGAAAATGGCTTCTGCCGTTTCGATCCACTGCCGGACGTCTTCTTTTGTGTCCAGATAGCTGACCTTTGTTTCCTGCGCATACTGCGACAGTCCGCGGTCAATCGAGTCAAACAGCCCCACCCGTTCCGTACCTTCACGCAGCAGGTGATTCAGCATCACTTTCAGAATGTTTGTTTTTCCACGCTGTGTCTGGCCCAAAATAAGACAATGCTTATTTTTACCCAGATCAAAGTACACAGGGCTGACCTTTTCCTCATGAAGCCCGACAGGAATGCGGAACGGTTCTTGATCCGGGCCGAGACGGAGTGAAAATTCGCCGGCCGTCAGCCTATCCGGAAGCATCGGAATCGGGTCTGGGCCGGCTGTTCCGGCGTGGCGCTCAGCTAAAGCTTTGACATCATCTTTCAGCGCCTGGAACATCTCGAGGTCATTTTCCGCTTCAGCCGGAAGACACATTTGCGCGAAATACAGTTCTTCTTTTTGGATCATGACGCGGCCCGGGATCGGTTCGAGACTGAACGGCGGACGCCCGTAAATGGAGTATCCTTCTGACTGATCCATTAAATAATGGACGACTTTCGTTTTTATGTTGTTTAACAGCGACTGGCGGACGGCGTTTACCCTCGTTGCGGTCAGCAGGAAGTAAATGCCTAAGCTTTGCCCGTCGCGTGAAATCTGGATAAATTCCGTTTCTAATTCATGCATTTCATCTTTTACGATGTCGAAATTGTCAATTGTGATAAATATAAACGGCAGCTCTTCTTCACTGAGCGAATTGTACATTTTGATATGGCTGACTTCTTTTTCTCTGAACAGCCGTTTCCGCCGCTCGATTTCTTCCTTGATGCGGATCATGAATTTTTCGATCTTTCTCATTTGATCCATTAAGAAATAGTCTGCGGTGTGCGGAAGCTTTGCCAATGGCAGAAGCGTGCCGTTTCCGAAATCAAAGATGTACATATGAAGCTCTTCCGGCGTGTATCCTTCCGCGAAGTTCATCAGGAAGGTGATGGCAGCCACTGACTTGCCGTAGCCGGATGAGCCGAAAATGCCGATGTTGCCGTCATCCATCATCGTATAAGCGAGAGGCGCCTGTCTTTGCTGATCAGGCTCATCCACGCAGGCGATGAAGAAGCTGTCTTTTTCCTGCGCAGGGTAAAGCGTGCGCGGGATACGTTCGGCAAGCGGCGGAAGCCACGGGCTCGGCAGCTTTTCAATGCCCATTTCATTTTGAATCCGCTCGATTTCTTCGACTACGGCTTCTATTTCTGCCGGGGCGTCTTTTTTCGCCGCATCATCCGCGTCCACCTCAGACAGCGGAATTAAGCCGGTGTCGGTAACGATGGCAATGTCATCCTCGGTGCCGTATACATCTTCCATGTAAGGGGCGCCGCTCCAAGCAGACTGGAACTGCTCATACACTTCGTTATTTCCGACTTGCAAGTAGCCGCGTCCGGTGACCGTAATATTCGCCGCATCACTGTTTTTCAGGATTTCTTTACTGTCACTTGCATCCTGCACTTTCAGCGCGACCTTAAAGCGTGAGTTGCTCCATATTTGGTCGTCAATGATGCCGCCCGGCTTTTGCGTGGCGAGAATTAAATGCACACCAAGGCTCCGTCCGATGCGGGCCGCGCTGACAAGCTCCCTGATAAAGTCAGGCTCTTCGCTTTTCAGCTCGGCGAATTCATCTGAAATCAAAAACAGGTGCGGCATCGGAATATCCGTTTCTCCCTGTTTATACAGCTTTGTATAGTCATTGATGTGATTGACGCGATATTGATCAAACAGCCGCTGCCGTTTTTTCAGCTCGCTCTTAATGGATGCAAGCGCCCTGATACTGAAGTTTCTGCTTCCTTCAATATTCGTGATGGTCCCGAGAAGGTGCGGCATCTTGCGGAACGGCTGGGCCATTCCTCCTCCCTTATAGTCAATCAGCAAAAACGCCGCTTCATGCGGGTGGAAATGAACGGCCAATGACAGGATGTACGTTTGCAGAAATTCACTTTTCCCGGAGCCGGTCGTTCCCGCCAGCAATCCGTGCGGCCCGTGCGCTTTTTCATGCAGGTTTAAATAGACGATGTCGTCTTTTCCTTTATAGCCGATCGGAACAGCCAGCGATTTTGCAGACTCACTTGTCTCCCACTTCTGCCTGATGCCGATTTCTTTTACTTCCTTCGCATGAAACAGCTCCAGAAATGAGACCGTTTCAGGAATGGAATTCGTCATTCCGACCTGATGGTGCAATGTCCGAAGCGTCCGGGAAAACCGCTCGTTGTTTTTCCGTTCGTGCCTGTCCAGCTTAAACGGGATCTGCACCGCTTTTTTCTGCTGAATGAGAATGTCTCCCTCATCTTCATTAATGTAGCGGACGAGGGTGTGAATGTTTTCCGCCAGGCTTTCCTTCGTTTCCGCGGCGATGATTGCCGAGATGCCGAGATGCTCATGCCGGCCTTCGATGTATTCTAAAATGACGTGCTCTGCGATCAGCTGCTGATTTGTGATGACAAAGACAAAATGCGGCTGGAAGATCTTCTTTTCTTTATCTTCTTCCAAATCCCGCTCCCGCAGCAGCTCGTAAATGGACGATAACAATTGATCGCGGGTCTGTTCATTGTAAATAAATCCTTTCGCGTACATATGAGGCAGCTGAAATTGCGGCAGCCACTTCATCCATTCCCATTCCTTATATTCGTCCTCATGAAAGATAAAGACAAACCGCAGGTCATGGTAGCTGTTGAAGAACGCGAGCTGGCCGATCAGCTGGTGAATTTCATTTTTGACGATCTGAGGTTTCCCGACAAGCCCCATCGGCCCTTCTTGTAAATCAACGGTCACGGGCGCATGGCTGATATCTTTATACACACGCTGCATGTGCTGCGACTGCTCCATCAAATCATCCACATCACGGTTCGCAAGGTCTCCGCCGCTCATTGAAATCTCGTAGCTTGCCGGGACCGTGCCCGTTCCAAGCCGAAGCATCAGAAAATCCCTGCTTTCCAGCGATTTCTCCCAAATGCGGCCGCTGATTTCAGAGGTTAAATATTTCATTTTTTCAAACGGGGGAAAATGATGCGTCAGCACTTGCAGCTGTTTTTCCGACAGCGCCTGAAGTTCTTTCCGTTTGTTTTCTAAATACTGCTTGTACACACGCTCCCGCTTCTCCTCCCGTTTTTTCCGCTGGTTTTTTTCACGGAAATACTGCACGGTGGAGGTAATGAGAGTCATCATAAACATCGCCAAAGAGACTAGGATGAATATGCCCCTCGGCTGTATAATGGCGACAACCCCCATTACAATCAGCATGACCACAGGAGGCAGAATGACGAGCCACAGCCCCCGGTTATTCTGTTCGCTTTCCTGCGAGGGAAAGCTGAATGAAACGCGGTCTTCGGGAAGATCGTAGACCATGCGCGGCGTTCTTCGGTATTGCGGGTATTTCTTTTTCATTTCGGTGCTTGGTTTTACCGTTTTGGTTAAACCGGTTTGAAGCTTTTCGTGATGAACGATTTCTAAAAGGTCGTCCTCCGTCAGCCTCACACGCAGAAAATTCCACAGCAGCTCATCTCCCGTCCGGAGCCTTTCGGGAGCTTCTGCAAGCTTTCCGTTCACATAAACGTCTTGGCCATCAGGGACGACAGACCAGCATCCTCCCGACTTTCGCAGATAAAAAGCCCCTGTTTGAGCGGAGGACGGCTCTTTGTATATATCCGCTTCCTCTGTTTCTGATGAGAAAACGATCTCATCCTTCCCGCCGATAAAATAAACGGAGGATTCTTCTTTGTCAGGGGCGAGCAGAAGCCGCATCGTCTCTTCTTCAATCCGGCAGGGCATTTCATTTCCTATTGTCAATTCGCCGGCACAGTTATTTCCCAGGAAAACATCATAACGATCTGTTTCTTTTCGATAAAGGGTTGCGGCGTTTTGCCGTAACGGAAGTGTGCCGACCGTGATTGTATCTTTCATATCCGGACCGATCGTAATCGGCTGAGACGGCGGGAGTTCAGACAGCTGAATCTTTTGTACGTGCTCTTGGTAAAAGACCCATAACAGACTCATATGGCGAACCTCCTGACAGCCTGATCGTTACCTGCGGCCATTTGATGTGTGCTGTTATTTTTTTTCATCTTTTTTCTCATCTTTCTTGTCGTTCTCTTTGTTATCTTTCGCTTTGTCTTGTTTGCTTTCATCCTGTCCGGCGGAAGCTTCGGCGGTGTCACCGTTTTCCTCCGCTTCTTTATGCTGTTCCTCCGCCTCTTTTTTCGCCTTCGCAAGCTCGCTTTCCACGGCGTCCAGTTCTTTCTGCTTTTCGTCGTCTTTCATACTGTCATCCGCTAATAATTGCTGTTTATATTTTGTAAGTCCGAGCCAGATGTACGGGTTGTACTCAAGATTGCGGCCGATTTTGATGGCTTCTTCATTTTCCCCTCTGCCGATATCAATCCAATAAAGAAAATGCTTCGGGTCTGATTGCAGCGTCACCAGATTCCCGATGTTTTTCCGCTGCTCTTCCCTCAGATTTTCAACTGCCACATAAGAGGAAGCAAGCTCGTACTGGACAGATTCCGGGAGGCTTTCCGCATCGTATTTAGCGAGTGTGTCAATGACTTTGCTGTACTGCTGATTTAAAAAATAGCGGTTGCTTTCTGTAATTGCCTCTTGCTTCGGCTGGGCGAAAAACAGAACGTATAAGGAGTAAAGAAGTGTCGGCACAAGGAGGACGGCAAGCGCCAGACCGGCGTATCTTTGGATTTTCCATTTCTTTTTCGGCAGTTTTATGTATGTCTTGTCCCTTTCTTCGAGGGAATCAATTGCGGTTTGAATGGTTTCTTCCAGTTCTTCAATCGTCTCCGCCTCTAGCACGCTTTTCACCTCAGGAGAGAAGTGAAGCGTCTCCTTGTACTTCAAATATTCATCGAAGGTGTACGCCCCGTCAGCTGCAAGCGCCGCACAGGCTTTGAGCTCTTTTAACACCCTTTCTCTATCTTCCTCATAAGGCGGAAGGCTCTCCTTTACGCCGTAATGAAGAAAGTAAGGCGTCAGCGCTTTATCAAACACGATATTTTCAGGGGCGGCAATCAGATTGAGACGTTTCAGCTTATGCTGTTTCACGGCTTGGACGAGACGGTAGGCAAATTGCCACCTGCTTTTTTTATCTTTTCCTTTTATATAGCGGAAAGCCTGATAAGAAGAAGGAGGTTTGATTGTGATGGTTACTTCGTCTTCTGAAACTGAGACCTCTTTTTGAAAAAAAGGATCAGCATCTTTAATCACGTTTGCTTCCAGCCCGTCAAGAAGCTTGATTTTTTCCCGCTGGAAGGTGAACGTGAAGCCTGATTCGGTTTCTTCCCGGACGGCGTCTAATTCTGTTTCTAAATAAGATCGGTTATGATCTGTCATTCCACCATGTCCTTTCATAAAATTTCAAGGCGGTCTCCGTTCGTAATGCCGCAGTCAGATAGCTTTTGTTCTCCGGAAAAAACCGCTTCTTTATTGACCACTCTGATCCAATAGCCTTCACGCGGCGGAACAGATACATGCTGAGCCTGCCGGGCAATATCGATGACTTTTTTCACAGAATGGTAATCTGACAATCTGAGATCGAAGACGCTGCCGTTATAATGTGTTAAATCTATTGTAATATCGATATACATATTCATATCACCCTTACATAGAAAGAGCGCCGTCTTCTTGATTGAATCAGGCGCTCCGTTTCTTCATTCATCTTATTATCCGCGAATTTGGTTAGCGATATCTTGGTCAGTAGACTCAAGCGTATTTGCCGTTTGATCGAGCTGATGATTCACATCTTGAAGCAATTCAGACATTTTAATAAATGAAGGTTTCAGCTGCTCATATTGATCTGCAAATGCTTCACTTGAAGCACCTTCCCACATGCTTTTCAAATCAGAAATCATGCGGTTCAGGCGGTCAACCTGATTCATGACTTCCTGACTTTCAACGCCATATTGCTTAGCCATCGCTCTTAGCTCTTCGGGTGTGACACGAATTAATCCAGACATATTCCTTATACCCTCCTGTGTCATCAGCCTAAATATGGGCTAATTCACTTATTTTTTGAACGTCATTATTATAAAAACAACCATTCGGCACAGTCAAACAAATCTGTTTTAATTTTACAAAATGAGTCTTATGATATATTGGATTTTTCGGTATATTTACACATTTTGTAAATGAAGTAGTATGATTTTCTTATTATTTTCGTTTTCATCGAATGATCTTATTGTCCTAGTCTATTTCCCTGCAAAGATGCCTTTCAGTCTGAAAAGCAAGATGGTAAGATCAAGATATGAAGCTATGAAAAAGTAGGGATACAGATGACCAATCCAAAGGATCCATTTAAGTACAGTTTCGACAGGCTTGAAGATGTTGCCGACCATATCAGTGAAGTTCTTCAATGCCCCATTACAATAGAAGACGTTAATCATAAACTGCTTGCATACAGCACGCACAGCGATTGTACAGATCCGGCCCGGACGTCGACGATTATCGGGCGGAGGGTGCCGGAGAAAGTCATCAACAAACTGTGGAAAGACGGAACCATTCCGGCGCTTTTAAAAACGGACCAGCCGATCAAAGTGAAAGAAATTGACGAGGTGGGCCTAAGCAACCGCGTGGCGATTTCCATCTGGAAAAACAGTCAGGTTCTCGGATTTATTTGGGCGCTTGAGATCAAAAAAAAGCTCAATGACGAAGATCTGAAGACACTTCAGCTGGCAGCCAAAGCGGTGCGGAACAAACTTTTGCACCTGCAGATCCGCAAAACGAAAATCGAAGAGCGGGGCCAGGAGTTTTTTTGGAAAATGCTGACCGGCCATATTTATCAGGAAGCCGAAATGGCCGAAGGGTTTCATAAGCTCGGAATGGCGCTGCCGTCCGTGTTCAGCGTCATGATCATCCGTTTACATGATGAGCTGACTGAAAAGACAGAACAGCAGCTGCAATATTTGCAGGAAACGACACAGCAGATTCATGTCATGCTGGCGACTGTTGATTCAAATGAATTAATCTTATTAGCCGCGCCGAAAACCGATCAGCCTTTTAAAGATTTAAAGCACTTCGCCCTTCATATTCAAAAACAGCTGAAGGAACGATATAAAATTGAGGATGCGTCGATTGCGGTCGGCGGTATTTACGAATCGATTTCTTACGTTTACCGCTCCTATCAGGAAGCGCTTTCCGTATTAAAAGCGAAAGAGCGGTTTGTGAGAGAAACCAAACACCTTTTCAGCTTCTCGGAACTCGGCATTTATCAGTACCTGGATGTGTTGGATGAAAAACGCAAGCACAGCGGCTATATGAACTATTCCCTCTCAAAGCTTGAGCAGTATGACAGGGAGCACCAAGCCGATATGGTAAAAACGCTCGAACATTTTATTGATGCCGACAGCAACGTCAACACCGCCGCTAAAGCGCTTAACATCCATGTCAATACATTGAATTACAGGCTGAAAAGAATCAGCCAGATCGCAGAAATCGACTTAAAAAATGTGAATGAAAAGTTTACGATTTACCTTGATATCAAACTTCGCAGCATGGGTTCGTGAAATTTCACAAATCCGTGTTTTTTTATTTTCTGTTTCAAACAAAGAATTTTCGCAAAAATCGCGCTACACTTGAAGCATCACACAAACATTGGGGGAAACAGACATGATTATCGGGGTTCCAAAGGAAATCAAAAACAATGAAAATCGAGTGGCTTTAACACCTGGAGGCGTTTCACAGCTTATCGGAAACGGCCATCAGGTTCTTGTGGAATCCGGAGCGGGACTCGGAAGCGGCTTTACAAATGAAGATTATGTATCAGCAGGGGCGGAAATTCTGGAGGACAGAAAGCAAGTATGGGATGCGGAAATGGTCATGAAGGTAAAAGAACCGCTGGCTGAAGAGTATGCGTATTTCCGTCAAGGTCTGGTCTTATTCACTTACCTTCATTTAGCTGCAGAGCCGGAATTAGCTAAAGCGCTTACAGAAAAAGGCGTGACAGCTATCGCGTACGAAACGGTAACGGACGGACGTTCCCTTCCGCTGCTTACGCCGATGTCCGAAGTGGCCGGCAGAATGGCCGCGCAAATCGGGGCTCAGTTTCTTGAAAAACCAAAGGGCGGAAAAGGAATTTTATTAGCCGGCGTACCGGGTGTATCCCGCGGAAAAGTCACGATCATCGGAGGGGGCGGCGTCGGAACAAATGCCGCGAAAATGGCTGTCGGACTCGGTGCCGATGTGACAATGATCGATTTGAACGCAGACCGCCTGCGTCAGCTTGATGATATTTTCGGGCATCAGATTAAAACCTTGATGTCAAACCCTGTAAATATTGCAGATTCCGTCGCGGAAGCGGATCTTCTAATCTGCGCCGTGCTCATCCCGGGAGCCAAAGCGCCGACTCTCGTTACGGAAGAAATGGTTAAACAAATGAAACCGGGTTCCGTCATTGTTGATGTTGCCATCGATCAGGGCGGCATTGTGGAAACCGTTGATCATATTACAACCCACGATAATCCGACTTACGAAAAACACGGCGTCGTTCACTACGCTGTCGCCAATATGCCGGGCGCCGTACCGCGTACGTCTACGCTCGCATTAACGAATGTAACCGTTCCTTACGCGCTTCAAATCGCCAATAAAGGCGCGGCACAAGCCATTGCAGACAGCCCTGCGCTCAAAGCGGGCTTAAATACGGCTAACGGACATGTCACGTATGAAGCGGTAGCCAAAGACTTAGGCTATGACTACGTGCCTGCTGAAAAAGCAATGCAAGGTTCGGCTGCAAAAGCTTAATAGATATGAAGAGGACAGCCTGATCAGCGGGCTGTCCTTTTTTCTTTCTCATAAAAGGAAAAACGGCCCCCTGTCTCGAATATCAATTCATATCCCGAAAGAAAAAGGAGGATTCATATGGCTGTTCAGCACTATGGTGTATTAAAAGGCACTGTGTCAGATATGAAAAGGGAAACAGATGATGATTCTCCGCATTTTCAAGTCGAGGTGCTAGGCGAGCCTGATACGCGCTATCGCTGTGCGATCAATGTCATGTCAAGTTCAAAAGAATCAGAGGTTCTGTATGCGGCACGCGATCATTTTGACGCAAGCGCGATCACCCTGCTGCCCAACATTCCGTATGGATATACCCCAATTGATGAAACCAGCCGTGAGCTGGCGCTGGATTATGTCCGCGGCGGATTGTTTGATCCCCGGAACATGGTGCCCCTCCCGCATGAAGTCACCGGTCCGGATAATGACTTAAATGACTTTATTGAGACGTACATGCAAAAAGCCAAATCAGAAAAAGCCACCGTCTATATTTACGGCTCTAAATTCGGGCCGGAGCCGGGCGCTGATAAGATTTTCGGGTTCAAGCCGACAAACGGCATGCATAATATTCATATGAATCAGGGAAACCCAATTGATACACGCTGGAAGAAGGATAACGGAACGTGGCACGACGGCGGTATTTTAATCCAGTTTGCAGACCAGTGGGCCGCGGTCTTTTTGGCTTTTCTGTCTCAGTCATGGTGCACGAATGAAGAAGGCCACCCTTATACATTTTGTGATCATACACAGCTTAACGGCTGATGTCCGCATAAAAAGCCTGCCGAAATAACGGCAGGCTTTTCTTATTACATTTTAGCGGTTTCGTCCTGTTTCAGGCTTTCCGGCCTCATATCACGCCAGTTTGTTTCAATATATTCGAGACAAACGGGGCGGGTTTCATTCGTGACGCGGGTTTCCCAGCCGTCCGGCACATCCAGATAGGCCGGCCACAGTGAGTACTGGCCTTCAGCATTGACGAGCACGTGGTATGAGCCGTCTTCCCGTTCAAATGGATTTGTCATATCATTCTTTCCTTTCTTTACCGGACTGTACGCCGTCCGTTTAATTTCTCTGCCAGAATCGCGCCGATGTCGGCAAGCGGGCCCGGCTGGCACATATCTTTATGGCGGCAGTCTAAGTCATACCGCTCGATATTCCCCGTAATATACGGTTTCCAAGTATCCGGCTCAATCGGGTCAAACCACTCCGGAATAATCGTGGATCTGAAGAACAGCACATCTCCGTGGAACGGCTTCGGCTTGTATGTTCCTAACAGCCCGACAGAATTAACGTACGTGTCTTTCAGATTCATCATCACTGACTCGTCCAGGCTGGCTAATGCGCTTCCCTCACGGCGGAGAATGGTCAGCGCGGTGTCAAAATCAAGCGGCTGATCCCCGAGGCTGTCCGGGTCGTACCCTCCCAGGGCAAGCAGCGCAATGACCGCTTCCTCGTCATCAGGCGCATTTTTTATCGGCAGAAAATGATTCGGATACGCGTCAAGCATCACCAATAGCGAAACCTCTTCACCCCGGCTCTGTAATTGTGTCGCCATGGCCTGAATGACATTCCCTCCAAGAGACCAGCCGAGCAGACGGTACGGCCCTTTCGGCTGCACAGTGCGGATTTTTTCAATATAATCCGCCGCCATGTCATCTAAGCTTTGCGGAAGCGGTTCTTTTTTTCCGATGCCTCTCGCCTGTAAGCCGTATATCGGATAATCAGCCTCTAAAGAAGACATCAGCCCGGCATAACACCAGCTGAGACCGCCGGCCGGATGGACACAGAACAACGGTGTTTCTTCTCCTGCCGTTCTGAGCGGAAGAAGAACATCAAGCGCGCTTGCGCCCGTTCCTGACTCAAGTCTTTCAGCAAGACTTGCCACCGTAGGAGCTTCAAATAGTGTTCCGATACTGAGCTCGGCTCCCATCGCTTCCCGAATACGGCTCATTAAATGAACCGCAAGCAAAGAATGGCCGCCTAAATCAAAAAATCTGTCATCAATACCGACACGCGGCAGATGAAGCACCTCTGCGAACAGCTCACACAGCATTTCTTCCTGCGGCGTTCTCGGTCCCCGGCCGGTGACCTCCGTTTGGAAGTCAGGCGCAGGGAGCGCTTTTCGGTCAAGCTTTCCATTCGGTGTCAGCGGCAGTTCATTCATTTGGACAAAAGCTGACGGAACCATGTAATCCGGCAGGCTTTCTTCGGCAAACCGGCGCATGTCCCCCGTGTCCAAGGTGCTGCCGGCAGATCGGACAAGGTAGGCGGCCAGCCGTTTATCTCCCGGCCGGTCTTCACGGACGACTACGGCGGCATCCTCGACATCCGGATGTTTGACGAGAACCGCTTCGATTTCTCCCAATTCAATCCGGAAGCCGCGGATTTTAATCTGGTGGTCCGCCCTGCCCATATAATCAAGAGAACCGTCTGTCCGCACACGGGCTAAATCCCCCGTCCGGTACATTCTCGTTCCCGGCGGGCCGTACGGATCAGCCACAAAGCGTTCGGCGGTCAGGCTTTGCCGCCCTAAGTAGCCGCGTGCCACGCCTCCTCCGGCAACATACATTTCGCCAGTGATGCCCGGGGGCACAGGCTCCAGCCGGTCATCAAGCACATATACGTTCAGATCAGGAATACCGCAGCCGATGAGGCTGTTTGCTCTCAGTCCGGCAATGTTTTTGTCTAATTCAAGGTAACTGACGTGCACCGTCGTTTCCGTAATGCCGTACATATTCACGAGCACCGGCTGATTGTCCGCGTGGCGGCTGTACCAATCCTCAAGCCGGCTCAGCTCAAGCGCCTCGCCGCCGAAGATGATATATCTGAGTGCGAGCTGACGCCCCAGCTCTTTGTGTTCTTTTTCCGCATGCATCAGCTGGTAAAACGCTGACGGCGTTTGGTTAAGCACGGTCACCCGCTCTTTCACGAGAAGATGTAAAAACGCTTCCGGCGATCTGCTGATGTCATGCGGCACGACGACGAGACGTCCGCCGTGAAGCAGCGGCCCCCACATTTCCCAGACAGAGAAATCGAAAGCGTAGGAGTGAAACATCGTCCATACATCATCAGAATGAAAGTGATACCAATGCCGCGTCGACTCAAACAGCCGGATAACATTGCTGTGCGGAATGATGACACCTTTCGGCACACCTGTTGATCCCGACGTGTAAATGACATAGGCCGGGTGAAGCGGTGACAGCGGACGAATACGGTCGGCATTCGCAGGGTTCGTGACGGCATATTGCCGAAGTGTTTCCTTGTTCTGCGGATCATCCAAGATGAAGGCCGGCATGCCGCTTTCGATAGAGAGCTTACTTGCGCCTTCACGGTTGGTGAGCATAAATACAGGCTTGGCATCATGTAACATAAAAGCAATGCGGTCCGCGGGATAATCAGGATCAAGCGGCAGATACGCTGCCCCCGTCTTCAGGACGGCTAACAGCCCGACAATCATATCTAAAGAACGCGGCAGCGCCAGTGCAACAAACTGCTCCGGGCCGACGCCGCGGGCAATCATCATGTGCGCGAGCTGATTGGCTCTTTCATTCAGCTCTTTATAACTGAGTCCGCTCTCTTCAAATACTGCCGCCGTTTCATCCGATTTTGCGGCGGCCTGTATTTCAAACAATTCAGGCAGTGTCTGCCGAGGCTGAATATGCTGTTTTGCCCGATTAACCGGCAAAAGCTTCCGGCGCTCTTCATCAGAAAGAATGGTTAAGCTTCCGATCGGTTTTTCCGGATGTGATGCAGCATCTTCGAGCAGAAGAAGCAGGCGTCCGGCAAGTGCTTCGGCCGTTTCTTTTCTGAATAAGTCCGTACTGAACTCCAGCAGGCCTTCAATACCGGCAGGCGTGCCGTCGTCATGGCGCTGTTCAGCCAATTCCAGCGTCAAATCAAATTTGGACGATCCGACACTGCTGATTTGCAGGCTTGTTTCCATATCAGGAAGACTGAGTACAGGGTCAGGCGTATTTTGGAATGCGAGCATCACTTGGAACAGCGGATGTCTTGATCGGGAACGAACCGGATTCAATTCTTCCACGAGACGTTCAAACGGCACATCCTGATGTTCATATGCTGCGAGATTCATTTCTCTGACCCTTTCAAGGAGCTCACAAAAGCTCGGATCGCCAGAGGTATCGGTTCTCAGCACGAGTGTATTAATGAACATACCCACAAGGTCTCCCAATGCGTCATCACTGCGGCCGGCTATCGGACTGCCGATCGGAATATCGGTCCCTGCACCGAGCCGGGTCAGTAACGCGGAAAGCCCTGATTGAAGCACCATAAACAGGCTTACGCGCTGCTTTCTGGCAAGTGAGAGAAGACGGGCATGAAGCTCTTGGCCGATGTTGACCGGAATGACGCCGCCCCTATAGCTTGATTCAGCGGGACGCGGAAAATCAGACGGCAGCTCCAGCTGATCCGGTACATTTTCAAGCGTTTTCTTCCAGAAATCCAGCTGGCGCGCAATTAAGCTCTCAGAATCAGACGCGCTGCCTAAAAGCTGCTGCTGCCAAAGCGCATAATCCGCATATTGAACCGCCAGCGGCGCCCATTCTGCTTTTTCACCTGTTTGCCGGGCGATATAGGCTATGGATAAGTCACGCATGAGCGGATTCAAGGACCAGCCGTCACCTGCGATGTGATGCAGGAGAATCATCAGCGTATACTCGCCGTCACCAAGATCAAACAGCTCAGCCCGGACGGCCGGCTCTTTAGCGAGATCAAACCGATATCGTGCCGCAGCGGCAAGCATGTCTTGGAGCTCGTTTTTGTCTGCACGTGTTACTGTAAACACAGGGCGGGCTTCTTCAGCAGATAAAATGAGCTGATGCGATGATCCCTTATTTTCCGGAAAAACGGTGCGCAAGCTTTCATGACGGCTGACAACATCGTAAAAGGCGTGTTTCAGCGCTGATTGGTCAAGCTTGCCTGACATGCGGACAATCACCGGAATGTTGTAAGTCGGGCTTGGCCCTTCAAGACAGTAGAGAAACCATAGACGCAGCTGCGCAAATGACAGCGGGATGTGCTCCGGCCGGTCAAACGGCTTGAGCTTAGGCCGCGCGCTCTTTGCGGTGTCAAGCTGTGCGGCGAGCCCGGCAACGGTCGGCGTATCAAACAGACGGCCGATGCCAAGCTCTGCGCCCATCGTCTCCCGAACCCGGCTCATCAGGCGTCCGGCTAAGAGCGAATGTCCGCCCAATTCAAAGAACCCGTCATCAATTCCGACCCGCGCGAGACCGAGAACCTCGGCAAACAGATCGCATAATATTTCTTCCTGCGGTGTCCGCGGCCCTCTGTCAGACAGGACAGCGGAAAAATCAGGTGCAGGCAGAGCGCTGCGATCGAGCTTCTTATTCGGCGTCAGGGGCAATTCTTTCAGCTGTACAAACGCGCCCGGCACCATATAATCCGGCAGGCTTTCGGCCATATATGCACGAAGTCCGCCGATATCAAGGGGCTGATCCGAGACAGCATAAGCCGCCAGCCGCTTATCTCCCGGCTGGTCTTCACGGACAATGACGGCGGCCTGCGAAATACCCGGATATTTCGACAGCACTGACTCAATTTCTCCTAATTCTATCCGGAACCCGCGGATTTTAATTTGGTGATCGGCTCTGCTGATATAATCAAGCGAGCCGTCCTCACGCCAGCGCACGAGATCTCCCGTCCGGTACATCCTCGCGCCCGCGGGGCCGTACGGATCGGCAATGAATCTTTCAGCTGTTAAACCAGGACGGTTATAATAACCTCTGGCAAGCCCCCCGCCCGCGATATAAAGCTCGCCCGCGACTCCCGGCGGGACGGGCTGCAATGCGGCGTCCAGCACGTATACCCGCGTGTTCCAAATCGGCTTTCCGATCGGAGGCGCCCCTGTATGGCCTTTTGCAAGCGGCTGTGCGGCCGACCAGATTGTTGTTTCAGTCGGCCCGTACAGATTCGTCACCGTACAGCCTGATTCAAGCAGAGCATGCATAAGCGCCTTCGGAAGCGCCTCACCTCCGACAAGCACCTGCAGCGCCCGGAGAGAATCCGGTTCATTGGTAACTAATGAATGCCACAATGTCGGCGTTGCCTGCATGATTGAAATACCGTATGAGTGAATCATGTGCGCAAGCGCCCGCGGTTCCTGAATCGTCTCTTTACGTGCGATGACGCACCCCGCCCCGCTGATGAGCGGAAGGAAGAGCTCAAGTCCGGAAATATCAAACGCCGCAGTCGTAACGGCAAGCAGGCGGTCTTGTTCGCCGAGCGGGAACATTTCCCGCATGGATAAGAGGAAATTGCTTACGCTTTTTAATGTCACGACTACGCCTTTCGGTTTGCCCGTTGAGCCCGATGTATAAATGATATAAGCGGGGTGCAAAGGCGAACATTCCGCCTGAGCGGGACAGTCAGCATTTTGAGCGGCAACGGTTTTTACCGTATCCGGGTCATCGAGAATGATCCTTTTTGCATCACTGTCTTCCGGCATGCGGCCGGATAATTCCATCGTTGTAATCAGGCATGCAGGCTGTGCATCTTTGAGCATGTATGTGATCCGTTCAGAAGGAAAATCAGGATCAAGCGGCAAGTATGCGGCTCCCGTTTTCAAAACGGCCAGCATGCTCACGGCCAACTCCTGTGACCGCGGAAGCAGCAAAGCGGCAAATTGTTCCGGTCCCAGCCCCTTTTCCTTTAGCATGCCGGCAAGCTGGTTCGCGCGCTTGTTCAATTCGGCATAGCTGAGCTCTTCGTTTTCGGTGATGATTGCCGGCCGGTCCGGTGTTTTTACGGCCTGTTCGTAAAACAGCTCCGGCAGACTTTTCTGCTTCTCGGCCTTGCGCGTGTCATTCCAGCTTTCCAGTACGCAGAGACGTTCACTTTCAAGCAGAAGGTTGAGTGTGCCGATTTTTTGTGTCTGGTCTTTCACAGCGGATTCCAACAGAAGCAGGAATCGTTTTTGATGGTTTTCAATATCTTCGGCGCTGTACACTTCCGGATTCGCATCAAAGTCCACACGCATTCCGCTTCCGTCCGCTCTGTCGTAAACGTTAATTGACAAATCATCAACGGGCCCGGCTGATAAGTTATGAACGGTCCCCCGCGCTCCGGCGAAGTCAAGCGCGTAGTCAAACGGCATCACATTGACTTGCGGGCCGAACAGCCTGCGATTTTCTCCGAGCAATTTAAGGTCGCGGCGCATGTCTTCATGGCGGTATTTCTGATGGCGCCGGATGTTTCGGATTTCTTTTGCCACTTGGCTGACGGCCTCATGAAAATTCATATCCGGGCGGAGAGAAAGCCGTAAAGGCAGAAGATTCATGACCATGCTCGGAATATTCAGTGAAATCGAGCCGATCCGCCCCATCATCGGCAAACCGAGCACGATATCCCCTGCGTTTGTCATCCGGTGGACATATACCGCCGCTGCGGCAGTGACGGCTTCATGCCAGTTCGGAATCGCTTTTACATGCTGTAAAGCCGTTTCAGAAAGATAAGCCGTACTTCTCCGAAAACTTGTTGACGTTCGCGGCGCTCTTTCCGCCAAACTGACGACATCAGGTTCATCCGCAAATTTCTCCATCCAAAATTCCCGATCTTTCAGGAATTGATCAGACGCGCGGTATTCTTGTTCTTCTTTTACCAGCTCCTCCAAAGAGCCGAAGGAGCGCCCGTTATCCGGACGTCCTTCCCGTATTGCGGTGTACATTTGCGCCGTGCGCCGTGCCAGCAGTGAAAAACCGTAGCCGTCTATCGCAATGTGGTGAATGCGCTGATACCAGAAAAAGCGTTCCGGTCCCGCCTGAAATAAAATGTCGCGGAACAAAGGCCCGGCCGCCATATCAACGGGCTCAGCCAAATCTGTCTGCATGAGTCTGAGTGCGGCCTGCTTCGGATCAGCTTCTGAACTCACATCTATGACATCGATCGCAGCCTCAAATGGAGGATTGATGATCTGCTTCGGCCCGTCTGCTCCCTCTTCGAAGCGGGCGTGTAATGACGCGGCTTCCGTCAGCACGCGTTCGAGAGCGGTTTTAAATATGTTCACATCGATCGCGCCGTTTATCTCAACGTACTCGCCTGTATTGTAAATCGGATTATCAGGATCAAGCTGCTGCGCAAACCAGATACCGGCCTGTGCGCCTGTCAGAGGCAGCTGTTGTGTATCATGCATTCTATTCTCTCCCCTTTATAAATAATCTGCGTTCGGCAAGACTTTTTGAGATCGGGAAGAAAGAAGTCTCCACCACTCTTCCAGCGTCGGGTTCTCCGCCAGTTCCACAAACGTCACTTCGGCTCCGTCACGGCGCCATTGTTCGACAAGACTCATGATTCTGACGGAGTCAAGACCTCTGTCCAGCAGGTCTTCATGATCCGGAATATCAGACGGTGATTCTTGAAGAATCGCCGCAATTTGTTCCCGCACCCGGTCTTTTGTCAATACGGCGGAAACCTTCTCTTCTCCTTCAGAAACCGGCGCGCCGCCCAGCAGCTCCAGCACTTCGTTTGTCAAAGCTGTGTAAGCGCAGCGCTGAGACGCATATTCGATGGCCATCTTATGTTTTTCTGAAGAAAAATCAGCAACGGCATCTCCGATAAAGAAGCTTTGGATATCATCCATAAATGCTTCACATGCTGTGACGAGGCATCCGATGTGTGCATAAATTCCCGTAATCATGAGCTGGTCTCTGCCGCTTTCACGCATGATCTCAAGGAGATTCGTCCGTTTAAACGCGCTGTATCTCCACTTTGTGAGGACAATGTCCTGATCATCCGGGGCAAGCTCCGGAATGACCTTTTCTTCATAAGGCCCGCTTTTTAGCCCCGGCCCCCAAAAATCCGTCAGCAGCGCACGGTCCGCCGGGTCTTGGCTGCCCGGCTGCGCGGTATACACCACCGGAATGCCGAGTGCTTTGCATTGCTCTTTTATTTTTTTGATATTCTGAGACGCCTCTGTGATCGGAGCTTCACCTTTCGCAAAAGCATCGACGAAATAATTCTGCATGTCATGGATCAGAAGCACCGCGCGTTTCGGATTCAGCGTCCACGATACTTTATTTTCAGGCATATCTGACGCTGTCGGCAGCGCATATGCGGGAATAGACGGTATAGCCAATGTAAACACTTCCTTTTTTAAGATTGTTTGATTTCAGCCGGCTTTACTTTTTGGGCGATCGTTTCGCGAAGATCCTTTTTACTGACCTTGCCGACGCCAGTTTTCGGGAAAGAAGCGATAAATTCAATCCGGTCGGGGATTTTATATGCCGCCAGTCCGCGCTCCCGTAAAAACGCTTTCAGCTCTCCCGGTTTCGGCGCTTCTCCTTTCGGAATGACGAACACACAGGACCGCTCTCCGAGAAAATCATCCGGCATTGAAACCATGGCGGCATCATGAACGGCAGGATGCGCAAGAAGGTGATTTTCCACCTCCTCAGCGGCTATTTTTTCACCGCCCCGGTTGATTTGATCTTTCGCACGTCCTTCGACGATGATATAGCCGTCCGCCGTCAGTTTGACGATATCGCCGGTCTGATAAAATCCGTCGGCTGTGAATGATCTTTCATTATGTTCTGGCGCTTTATAATATCCGCGAATCGTGTAAGGGCCGCGTGTAAACAAATGTCCCGCTTCACCGGGGGCGACATCCCGCCCGTCATCGTCTAAAACCCTGACCTCATCAAAAGGGGACATCGGTCTGCCTTGCGTATTGACAATGATCTCTTCAGGATCATCCAGTCTCGTATAATTCACCAATCCTTCCGCCATTCCGAAAACCTGCTGAAGGGTGCATCCGAAAGCGCTCTTTACGCGGCGGGCCGCCTCAGCGCTGAATTTGGCGCCTCCTACCTGCAGCACTTGAAGGCTTGATAAATCATCACTTCGCGAACCGGATGCGTCCATCCACACCATCGCAAGCGGCGGGACGAGCGCTGTAATCGTGACACGTTCTTTTTCAATTAACGGGAAGCAGTCATCCGGACTCGGCGTCGGTGACAGAACAACCCGGCCCCCGGCATATAAAGTTCCCAGCACACCCGGCGAGCTGAGCGGATAATTATGCGCTGTCGGCAGAGCTGCCAAATAAACACTGTGATGATCCAAGCCGCATATATCCGCACTGATACGCAAACTGTATATGTAATCGTCGTGTGTTCGCGGAATCAGCTTGGACAGCCCCGTACTGCCTCCTGAAAGCTGTAAAAAGGCGACTTCCGCCGGGCTTACATCTTCCAGCTGAACAGGCTCACTATGCAGGCTGCTCAGTTCCTGAAACTCTTCAGCTTCGCCGGCCACAATGACATGCGCCAAATCCGGAAGTTTGTCTTTCACCTGTCTGGCAAGCGCCCTGTAATCAAAACCTGAATGCATATCAGGAATGATGTATGCTTTCGCCTCTGCAAACTCGCAGAAATACGTAATCTCACTGCTTCTATGAGAAGGCAGCGCGAAAACGGGCAGTGCTCCGAGGCGGAACAGCGCGAAAATCACTTCAAAAAACTCAGCGATATTCGGCAGCTGAACGACAACGCGGTCTTCCTTTTGAATTCCGAGCTCATGCAGCCCCGCCGCTAAACGATCGGCCCTTTCATCTAATTCTTTGTAGGTCCAATGTACATCTTTACACGTCACGGCAGTTTGATTTCCGTATAAAGCCGCGCGCTCTTTCAGCATTCCTCCGAACGTTTCACCCTTCCAGCAGCCGTCTTTTCGGTATTTGTCAGCCCATTCTTCCGGCCATGGCGTAAATCCAGTCAGCACGATCCGTTCCCTCCTTTTTTACAACTCATCTTGGTAAAGCCCCATCGCCCGGAGCATGGTGCGGAATTTGGCCGATGTCTCGTCCAGTTCATCCTGCGGCTTTGATCCGGCGACAATCCCGGCACCCGCAAAGAGCCGGAGAGACCTTGTTTCCGCTTCGGCGCAGCGGAGTGCGATAATCCATTCTCCGTCACCTTCAGCATCACACCAGCCCGCCATTCCCGTGTAGAAATTGCGGTCAAACGGCTCAATATCCTGAATCGCTTCTCTCGCCGCATCCGTCGGCGTTCCGCATACCGCGGGCGTCGGATGCAGGGCGATGGCCAGCTCAAGCGATGTCGTTGACGGATCACGAAGCTCTCCCTTTACCTCGGTGGACAGGTGCCACATCGCCTCAGTTTTAATGAGTGACGGTTTTTCCGGCACATCAAGCACACGGCAGAACGGTTTAAGGGCGGCGGCCACGGCGGCCACGACTACGGCATGTTCATGCAGATCTTTTGCTGATTGCAGCAGTTCTTCCGCTCTTCTCTGATCCTCGGCGGGATCTGTGCTGCGAGGTCTGGAACCTGCCAGCGGATTGGACAGAATCGATGTTCCGTTTTTGGACAGCAGCAGTTCAGGACTTGCGCCGAAAAGCGTTTTTCTTGTTTCTGACGTTCCCGTCACATCCGCAGCGAATGTATAGCCGCGCGGGTTGTGCTGCGCCAAATGCTTGACGGCCTGAGGAATGTCGATATCCTTTTCAGCGGTCAGATGAAGCGTCCTTGACAGCACGATTTTGCTGAGCGGACCGTCCGTAATGTTGAATACGCCTTGTTCCACACCGCTCATAAAGCCCTCAGGCTCCGGAACGGGACGGATGTCATATGTATTGGATTGCGGCTTTTCTGCGGAAGATTCCACAAACGAAAGCGGGCCTGCCGTATGGACATTCTTCGGTACAAAAAGCCGGGAAGCTTTTCTGCCGTCAAAAGGAATGGCGCCGGCCGCAATCGGATGTTTGATGCCGGCTTTCTTTGCCTCAAGAAGCGTCTGTCTCACGCGTTCAGGCAGTGAATCCAGCTGATTTTCCGTGTCTGTATCAGGCACTTCCGCAAACATTCCTTCCGCAAGCATCGTACTTTTCGGGGAAGCTAAAAAGAACGCCCCGGGCTTGTAAGCGTCCAGCACCTCTTTTGCAGACACTTCCGTCAATACATGTTGATTTGTCATGTTTGTCCCTCCTTCTCGTTAAATCAAACGCCTAAAGTAGCGCCGCCATCAACGCATAAATCATGCATCGTAATATGGTTTGCCTGTTCAGAAGCCAGAAATAAAACGGCATTTGCAATATCAGAAGGCTTCGCCAGCTTTTGAAGCGGAATTCCCGTTTTATATGTATCAAGCGAACCTCTGATGACGTCCCGGGCTCCGTTCTCGTCCTGCCACAGCGCCCGCTGCATGTCGGTTTCCGTTGAACCCGGAGATACGATGTTGCAACGGATATGATGGGCCGCAAGCTCCAGTCCGAGGCATTTCGTAAACATGACGGCAGCCGCTTTTGACGCCGCATAAGCCGCCATGGAAGCACGCGGAACGCCGGCTGCATTCGAACCGACCGTAACGATGGCGCCCTTTTTCCGCTCAATCATGTACCGGCTTACAGCCCGCGACACATGAAATACGCCGGTCGTATTAACTGAAAATGTTTGATCCCAATCTTCATCACTGAGAGATTGCACCGGACCCGGCCGCAGCACGCCCGCAACGTTCGCCAATATTTCAATAGGCCCCATGTCGCGTTCAACGGCGGCGATGATATTATTGACAGCCGCACTGTCAGATACATCTGCGGCAAACCCCTGCGCCTGCACGCCTTTTTGCCGGAGTCTGTCAGTAAGCCTGAGAAGCAGGTCTTCATTTGTATCTATAGCTGCCACATTTACGCCTTGTTCAGCAAGGGCAAGCGCTGTTGCTTCTCCGATGCCTTGAGCGGCGCCGGTGACAACGGCCGTTTTCCCTTTCATTCCCAATGCGTCCATATTATCATTCCCTTTCTATATTGATAATGATTATCATTATCAATTATGATTCAAGACAATCATATCCAAATCAAAACACGCAGTCAATTAGAAAATTAGAATCAGCCGCATTTAGTTCGAAGGGCCTGTTTTTTCTCATGCGGGAGAATACGGGGTATGCGGCCCTCCCGGATTCAGGCAGAAACGCAGGGCCCTGCTGATTAAAACGGGCAGGACAGAAATATGGCCCTCTCCTTCAAACTCGCTGTATTCAGTACGGACTCCATCATCTTCAAAACCGGATAATAAAGAGTACAGCGCCTCTGCGTGCTGCGGGATTCTGCTTTTATGTGTTTTTTCAATTTCTCCCGCAGCCAGCAATACGCTGACTTGAAGATTTTCCGCAGAGAGCCGGTCTGACAAACGTTCCGCTTTTTCCTGAATAAAACGCTTGTTCCAGTGAATTGACGGACTCCCGGCAACATAGGTCTGAAACATGTCCGGCCTCGTCAAAAGCACTTGCAGCACAAAAAGACCGCCCAGCGAATGGCCGAAAATCGTCTGCCTGCCTCTGTCGATCGGATAATCCCGCTCCATCGCGGGCTTTACTTCTTCTTCTATAAAACTCAGAAACGCTTCCGCCCCTCCCTGTTCGGGCCATGCCGCGCCGCGCGGATGCACCGGCAATTCTGATTCAGAAAGCGGCATCGTAAAATCACTGTGCCGTTCGGCGGAAAACGGCTGATCTGTCGGGTAGCCGATTCCGACAATCACCGCCGGAACAACGCCTGTTTTTTCAGGCCGTCGGCTTTGCACCCGCAAAGCTTCGGCCATTGTGCCGAATACGGAATTCGCATCGAGCAGGTATATGACGGGGAAACCGGATACAGGCGGTTCTTCCTGAGGAAAAGAGACAAAGATACGATACGTACGGCCTCCTTTAGAGCGCATTTCTCTTACTTCTGTGCCCGGAACCGCGTATCGGCCGGCCGGCGTGAAACCCCGCTTTATTTGTTTTCCGTCCATTATGTGTTCATCCCCTTTGCGGCAATTGCTTTATCTATCCTTATTGATAATGATTTTCAATATCAAAAGACACCTCAAATAATAGGTTTTTTGCCAAACAAAGTCAATGGATTTTGGATATAAAAAAAGCACCTTATTTCAATAAGGTACCTAAGAACTATATGATGATATGTGTTTAATCCCATGTAAAGCGCTGATTTTTCCATGGATCTCCCCTCATATGGTAGCCGTTTTTCTCCCAAAAGCCGGGGTGGTTTTCCTTTGTGAACTGAATGCCGCGCAGCCATTTGGCGCTTTTCCAAAAATAAAGGTGGGGGAAAACGCCTCTGAGCGGATAGCCGTGCTCTGGCGTTAACGGCTCGCCGTTATGCGCATATGCCAGCAGGGATGTTTCCCGCGTAAAATCAGAAAGCGGCAGGTTGGCCGTCCAGCCCTCTTCAGCGTGCAGAATGACGAATCCCGCTTCTTTGTGCACGCCCGCTTTCTCAGCGATGTCTTTAGCGCGTATTCCCTGCCAGATATTATCAAGACGGGACCAGCCCGTGACGCAATGAATATCATTTTTCACTTCGGCTTCAGGAAAGGCTTTGATATCGTCAAAGCTTAACAGCATAGGACGGTCAACAAGCCCGTACACCTGCAGGTTCCATTTTGACATATCTTCATAATAAGGAACATTTCCGGCGTGAAGCACGGGAAACTTCGTTGTGACATTTTGGTTTGGCGGAATCCGTTCCGACTGTTTTGTTTGTTTCGTTTTCCCGAAAAACATATGGCTCCCTCCATTTAGTAAACCTACATTAAATCTGTGTTGACAATCAATCACCCTTCGATTACGCTAATCTGGTACAAGTGTAAGGGGGAAAAACAAATGAAACAACGCAACCTTCGCGCGGGCGATATGGCGCTTATCGGCATGTTTGCCGCACTGATGGCCGTCGGCGCCAACATTACATCAATGGCTCCTTTTTTGCAAGTTGCGGGAATTCCGTTATCGCTGCAGCCTTTCTTTTGTCTGTTAGCCGCGATGCTTCTCGGCGCCAGACGGGCAGCCATCGCAATGACGGTATACGCATTGGCCGGACTCGCGGGGGCGCCTGTTTTCGCTCAATTCTCAGCAGGCTTTGCGCCGTTTATCGGAAAAAGCGGCGGATTTATTCTCGCTTACATCCCGGCGGCATTTGCAGCCGGATGGCTGCTGGAAAAAACAAAAAAACCCGGCCGCCTGCATTATGCATGGGCCTCTTTGATCGGTACCGCCGTCATTTATATCATTGGCACAACCTATACGTATATTGCGCTGAAATTATGGCTTCATGCTCCGATCAGCTACGGAATGGCCTGGTTTTACATGATATGGTTTTTCATAAAAGATATCATTTTAGCACTGTTATTGGCATCAATCGCGCCTGCCGTTTACAGGTCTATTCATAAAGCGACGGGGTTCAGCAGAAATCCGGCGTAAGATGTTTTCAGCATACAAAAAGGCTCCCCTTTCCGGGAGCCTTTTTTTACAGAACAAGCGCGGCAATCCAGCCGAATATCACAAGCGGAATGTTATAGAAAATAAATGTCGGTACGCACGTATCCCATATGTGGTGGTGCTGTCCGTCGGCGCTGAGGCCTGACGTCGGGCCGAGCGTACTGTCACTTGCAGGAGAACCCGCATCGCCGACCGCGGCGGCCGCTCCGATTACGGCGATCGTTGCCATCGGGCTGAATCCGAGCTGAGCGCACAGCGGAACGAATATGGTCGTAATGACGGGTACGGTTGCAAATGATGATCCGATTCCCATCGTGATTAATAAACCGACCACCAGCATCAGGAGCGCGCCCAATGATTGGCTGTGGCCGATAAAGCCTGTTGATGCTTTGACCAAGGAAGCCACATCGCCCGTTTTATTCAATACATTTGAAAAACCGGCCGCAACAAGCATGACAAACCCGATAAAAGCCATCAGAATCATGCCGTCCGTGATCAGCTTATCCGCTTCATTGCGCTTCATGACTCCGCTGATAAACAGCGTAAACAAGCCGGCAAGCGCGCCCATGATCATACCTTCCACTCCGAGCACTTGTGACAGATAGAGCTGAACGGCAAGCGACACGGCAATGGAGATCAAGGCGATGGCAATGCTTTTTTTCGTATAAGGAGAAGACGATAGTCCGGCAATCTCCTTCGTCTCATATTTCTTCGGTTTCCGGAAGACGATGACGGCTAAAATTAAACCGACCGCCATCCCGGCCGTCGGGATGATTAAAGCATACGGGATATCACTGAGCGGCACCTTTAAACCGGCTGACGCCATATTATCTCTCAGCATCCCCTGGAAAATCTGTCCGAATCCGACAGGCAGAACGATATACGGCGCAGTCAGTCCGAATGTCATCACACACGCGATCAGCCTGCGGTCTATTTCAAGTTCGTTAAATATTTTTAAAAGCGGCGGAATCAATACAGGAATAAACGCAATGTGAACGGGCACCACGTTTTGCGAGAAACAGGATATGATTAAAATAATCAGTACGATTAACACTTTTGACAGTGCTTTTTTCCGCGAATCTTCCTTTTTTCCGATTAGTTTGACAGACGCTTCCACCATTGCATCGGGAAGCCCCGTTTTTGTCAGCGCCGCGGCAAATGCCCCGAGCAGCGCGTAGCTGACCGCGACGGTGGCATTTCCGCCGAGACCGTCCGTAAAAGCCTTCACCGTCTCTCCGAGGCCTAAGCCGCCGGTCAGCCCGCCGGCAAGCGCGCCGATCATTAAAGCTATAATAATATTGACACGCAGCAGGCTTAAGACGAGCATAAGCAATACTGCGACAACAACAGCATTCATTGATGAGTCCCTCCAAAAATCCTTTAGTTTGCTAATGTAGTAGATAATTAAAGTTAACATATATTCTGCGCTTTAGTCAACTAAAGATTTTGGAAATCAAAAAACCCGCTGCATCAAGGCAGCGGGATGCTGTTATCTTTCGGGCGTAAAGCGCTCAGTCAAAACAGCCAACGTCCTTGCCATGACGCCTGTTGCGCCGGCAGGGCCGAAGCATGTCGCTTTATTCGCCGTCGCGGTTCCCGCAATATCGAGATGAACCCACGGCGTGTTTTCCGCGAATTCACCAATGAATGCCCCCGCCATAATCGCGTGGCCTTCTCTTCCCGGAGAATTGTTCAAATCAGCCATCTGACTGTTTCTCACCCGTTTTTTATCCTTTTCTGTAATCGGAAGCTGCCAGATCGGCTCGCCGGATTCTTTCGCCGATTCCGCCACCTGTTCATAAAACGCAGCGTGATTGGTCATGGCGCCCGTCATTTCGTTTCCTAAGGCGACAATGACACCGCCCGTTAACGTTGCGACGTCTACGAGGACAGAGGCTCCGTGCTGCTTGGCGTATGTGATGCCGTCGGCAAGCACGAGACGCCCTTCCGCATCGGTGTTCAGAATCTCAATGGTTTTTCCGCTGAGCGAAACGATGACATCATCCGGCTTCATAGCATCGGACGAAATCATGTTGTCCGTAGATGGTATGACGGCGAGCACGTTTTGTTCAGGCCGCAGTTCGCCGATAATCTCCATCGCGCCCAATACCGAAGCGGCCCCTCCCATATCGCTTTTCATGCCGACGATACCGGTTTTCGGCTTAATTGAATATCCGCCCGTATCAAAGGTAATTCCTTTACCGACCAGGCCGATGACGTCTTCCCACTGATCTTTGCCCTGATACTTCAGAACGATCATTTTCGGCGGTTCGGATGAGCCCTTGTTAACAGCAAGCAGCCCGCCCATGCCGAGCTCTTCCATTTCATCTTTTTCTAAAATTTCACACTCAAAATCGTATTTTGCCGCCAGCTCAGCGGCATATGACGCCAAATCGGTGGCCGTCAGCATATTACCCGGCATATTTACAAGCGTGCGGGCTGAATTCGTCCCTTGGCCGTATGCCGCGCCGACATTCAGGCCGGCCTGCACTTCCCTAAGGTCTTCTTCGGTCACGGCGCAGACTGATTTCAGTTCCTGATCCGGCTCATTCGATTTATGTTTATAATCCTGCACTTCGTAAACCGCAAGCAGACAGCTTTCTGAAAGCGCATGAGCGGCATCGGCGGCAGGCACTTCACCGGAGACGAATGTATCGAGCAAAACGGATACTTCCTGTTTTTTATCTTGATGAATCTGCTGAAATACTCGTGCAAAGCATTCTTTCGTATCTTCAAACGAATAATCCGCTTCTCTTCCCAGGCCGATAAAATAAATACGTTTCATACCGGTCGCAGCCGGAGGGTATACTTTTGATACACGATTGCGTTTGGCGGACACATCACCATCCTTTAACAGCTGGGTCAGATGACCGTCCAATTTATCATCCAATTCCTTCGTAAATCCGTTCAGCGTGCTTTTTTGAAAAAGACCGATGACCAGTGTTTCGGGATGCCGCAGTTGATCAGATGCATAAAACATGAGTACACACTCCTTATGTGGGTATTTGTTATGTAAAGTGGTATAATGAAAAAACATTTTTCATTGATTTTATTTTACCAAACTAAGGGCGTTTTCTGCAGTTTTTCGATACGATCGGAATCAGCAGATACAGAAAGGATGTCGCATATGGATGTACTTATGAATTTTCCTTTACTGGCGAGTTTTGCCGCCATTATTTTTGCCCAAGTTGTAAAAGTGCCTATTCAATTTATCGTATCCAAAAAACTTGACTGGTCTCTTGTGACGAGCACCGGCGGCATGCCGAGCTCCCATTCCGCCGCCGTCACTGCGCTGTCAACCGGAGTCGCTTTGCAACAGGGGCTGGACTCGCCCCTGTTTGCAGTCGCCGCGATTTTCGCCGTCATTACGATGTTCGACGCTACAGGTGTCAGGCGGCATGCGGGTGAACAGGCGACGGTCATTAATAAACTGGTCATCGACTTTAATCGGTTTGTCAGCGAAGCGAAGGACTTTCAGAAAGCGGAAGAGAAGGAAAAACAGAAGAAACTGAAAGAACTGCTCGGCCATCAGCCGATTGAAGTATTCTTCGGCGGCGTCACCGGTATTGTGCTGACATTGATTTTAGATTATCTCTTTATGTAAAAAACGCTTCAGCAGGTGCTGAAGCGTTTTTATTCTTTTACCGTTTTGTATTGATTTCTGAACACTTGCATCGACTTTGTTTCGTTCAGCTTTACAAGTTCGTCCTCGGTCACTGTGCCGTTCCCTTTTTTAATCATATAGACCTCAAGTGTTTTTTTGCCCCAATTGTTATAGACGTCCTTGACTGTGTCAAAGTAGAGGTCAAGGCGGCTGCCTTTAATTTTTGAGCCGGTATCGGCGACAACCCCGTAACCGTAATTCGGTATAAACAGAATCGTCCCGATCGGGAAAACAGACGGATCGGCCGCAACAGTTGAATACAAATCGCGTTTGACCTTCACGCCTGAATATGTAATTCCGTACTGCGGATGACCCGGAGATTTTCCGGTAGATTCCGCTCCGGCGGTATAACCGGTGGCTGTCACCTTATGTGAGGGATAGCGTTCCCAGTCAAAAGCTTCTTCCAGCGGTTTTATCCTGCCTGATGCCTTCTTTTCCGGCTGATTCTGTAAGGATTGAAACGGAGTGCCCATGTTTTTCAAAACGGCGCCGCGATGCTCGGTCATCCAGTTTGTCAGATCCTTTGCTTCAACACCGGTTATGGAAAAGTATGTCGCATGGCATGCGCCCAAAAAGAGCACGATCATGAATATGCGTCTGATTATCGTCAATCTGAAATCACTCTCCTCCGAGTCATTGTTCCCAACTCGGTGAGGTGCTATACAAAAAGCGCCGCGACACAAAAAAAGCTTTCTCAAATAAGAAAGCGGCTTAAAACATTTGATATCCTCTTTTTCTGAGCGCCTTTATGGCAATGCCTGACGTGATGGCTCCCGCCAGTCCGCCCGCCAAAATCACGACATCCGCAACCGCTAATGACATGATACGCTGAAACAGGCTTTGAAAGGATTCCCCCGGCGCCTGCACGTAACTGATCATCTTTTGATTGCTGATAATGAAAAGGCATACAATCGGATAGACAACAGCCATAATCCACGACATTCTAAGCAGCATGTTCAACAGAAAGCCTATGCCGAAAAACAGTACAAAAAATAGTACGATTGAGATCAGGACAACCGGCAAACTAATCACAAACATCCACCCCCTACAGCACTTTCAGTGTACCTCGGGGGCGGTAAAAAAGTCAACGTCTGGAAAAATCATCGTCTCTCTTTGCCGCTTCCCTGGCAGGAGGGACATGTTTCGGAGCCGCCAAGAAGCAATTGAAAATACCCTTTACCTGAGCAGAACGGACACGCCGCCGTGCTTTTTGCTGTCGTTTTCATGCGGATCACCCTTTTTCTTAATTTTCTGATAATATATCATATTTACTTGTCAAGCACCAAGTCAGAATATGTAACAAAACAACTCATGTAAGCGGAAACATTCTTTTTTTTCTTTTACATGCTTTTTATAGCGCTCTTTTTTAAAAGAAGAGAAAACCCGCGGCCGCGGGTTTTCAGAAGAATTTAAACTTCCCTTTTTTCAGCGTCAGGCCCAGCCCGCCGATCATAAAGAGCGATCGGTTGTCAATGACCTTTTTCATAAAGGACGCTGGCATGCCTTTGAGCTTCCTGCCGTATACGACTCCGACAGCGTTATGCTCACCGAGGGAGGCGACGGTTCCTTTAATGTCAGGCTTGAACTCTTCAAGCTGGCCTCCTTTAATCAAACCGCCCAGATTTTTGGCGACCGTTTCTCCTTGCTGCATCGCGATCTGAGCAGTCGGCGGGTACGGCCGTTCCGTCTCTTCATTGATAAAGAGCGAGCTGTCGCCGAGTATAAAAACGTCATCATGACCCGGCGCCCGAAGATCAGGGTTGACCTTGACACGGCCGCGCATATTTTCAAAACCCGCTTCCTCCACGATCGGATGTCCGCGCACGCCCGCCGCCCAGACAACGGTCTGCGATTTGATTTCTTCCGGCTCTTCATCTTTCTTGCCGACTGTGACACCGTCTGCGCGGCATTCTTGAACCGCGGTGCCGATTTTAAATTCAACGCCTTTGCTCTCAAGGTATTGAACGGCGTAATCGACAAGCTCCGGATCAAATCCCGGCAAAACCGTCGGGGCGGCCTCGACACAGACGATCCGGACGAGACTTTCATCTATATCATAATATCTGCATAACTCCGGCTTGCGGTTCGCAAGCTCTCCGAGAAATTCAATTCCCGTAAAGCCCGCTCCGCCGACAACGATGGTTAAGCGGTCAGGGCGTTTTTCAGCCTCCGTATTGTATGTCGCAAATTGGAGCTCAATATGGTCTTTCAGCTGGCGCGACGTATTAATATTCGCGATCGGAAAAGCGAATTCTTTTAAGCCTTTAATCCCGAATGTTTCAGGGACGGCGCCAAGCCCGATGACAAGATAATCATAAGGGATGTCCCCTTGTGAAAGCGTCACCTTTTTATTTTGCACATCTATCGCTTTTACGGTATCCTGCACAAATTTGACCCGGGATTCATTGATTACATCTTTTATTTGATATCTGCAGCGGTCATGATGCAGTGTTCCTGCGCTCGCTTCATGCATCCATGTCGTTTCATAATGATAATTGTGTTTATTGACCAAAGTAATGTCAGCGTCATTTGCCCCGATATGCTTCGGAAGCCTTGTTACTGTCATTAATCCACCATAACCTGCACCTAAAACCACGATTTTGGGTTTATTCAATGCCATCACATCCACCTTCTTTTTTTTGCTGTTAGACGCATAATCAAATCAACATTTGTATTAGCTTCAGCTTATTGGCGGGATTTTATGAAATGAAATATAAAATTTTTTAGAAAACCGCACATGTCTGCATATCACCATACTATCCGGAAGAATCAGAAAACATTCAGGAAAAAACAGATTGGAATTTGTCCCCATATTAGCGGCGGCCGCAATTTTTTTCAAGAATGAAGCGGCCGGGCGGTTTTCGGCACTCGTCATCCTTTTAAATTGTATGTTATAATTAATAACAATTTTCAATTAGGAGGCAATTTGGTATGCAAGAGGATTCAAAGGTTTATGATATTACGGTCATCGGCGGCGGCCCGGTCGGCCTGTTTACCGCTTTTTACGGGGGAATGAGACAGGCGAGCGTCAAAATCATCGAGAGCCTGCCTCAGCTTGGCGGCCAGCTCAGCGCGCTGTACCCTGAAAAATATATTTATGATGTAGCCGGATTCCCGAAAATCCGCGCCCAGGAACTTGTGAACAACTTAAAAGAGCAAATGGCAAAGTTCGATCAGACCATCTGCTTAGAGCAGGCCGTTGAATCTGTTGAAAAACAGGCGGACGGTGTGTTTAAGCTTGTCACGAATTCAGAAACGCATTATTCAAAAACGGTCATTATCACCGCGGGAAACGGCGCATTTAAGCCGAGAAAGCTTGAGCTGGAATCAGCGGAACAATATGAGGGCAAAAACCTGCACTACTTCATTGACGACCTCAATCAATTCGCAGGCAGACGCGTTGCCGTTCTGGGCGGCGGCGATTCCGCGGTGGACTGGGCGCTCATGCTTGAGCCAATCGCCAAAGAAGTCAGCATCATCCACCGCCGTGATAAATTCCGCGCGCATGAGCACAGTGTCGAAAACCTGCATAATTCTAAAGTCAACGTGCTGACACCGTTTGTTCCCGGTGAACTTGTCGGTGAAGACCGGATCGAACAGCTCGTTCTCGAAGAAGTGAAAGGCGACCGTAAAGAAATCATCGAAATTGATGACCTGATCGTAAACTACGGCTTTGTTTCTTCTCTCGGACCGATTAAAAACTGGGGCCTTGAAATCGAGAAAAATTCCATCGTCGTCAAAAGCACGATGGAAACGAATATTGAAGGCTTCTTTGCCGCCGGAGATATCTGCACATATGAAGGCAAGGTCAAGCTGATCGCCAGCGGTTTCGGCGAAGCTCCGACAGCCGTGAACAACGCGAAGGCTTACATGGACCCGAAAGCGCGCGTCCAGCCTCTGCATTCTACAAGCATGTTTGAAAAATAATATAAAAAAGAGTCTGTGTCCTGCCGGCACAGACTCTTTTTTATTTAAATATCCAAATATAATTCATGACGGTTCCGACAATAAGCGCAATGACAAGCGCCGACACGGCCCAAATCGTGCCTAAAATAATCCGGTCCTGAATTTTCTGGGCTTTCGGGCTGTGCCCGGGCTGTTTTTGTTCCACACCGGCCCCTCCCTTCTTCTGCAAATCTATCTATCGTAACAAATGTCTTACAACACCCAATACTACTATGATAACCAAACTGCAAATGGATGACAAGCTGACCGCATATGAGGCAGCATGAAATCATTTGACATTCCTGACAAAACAAAGTACATTATAAAAAGACGAACATTTTAATTTTATTTAATTATATTATTCGCTTTTAGGGGTGTTATATATGGAAAATGTATTTGATTACGAAGATATTCAGCTGATTCCTGCAAAATGCATTGTGGACAGCCGATCTGAATGTGATACATCAGTTACATTGGGCGGACACACGTTTAAACTTCCGGTCGTGCCGGCCAACATGCAGACGATTATAGATGAAAACATCGCGGCCTGGCTCGCGGAAAACGGGTATTTTTATATCATGCACCGCTTCGAGCCGGAAAAACGCCTGGCTTTTGTCCGGGATACGAAAGCGCGCGGACTGATTTCTTCCATCAGTGTCGGCGTGAAGGAAAATGATTATGAATTCATCCGGGAGCTGAAAGCACAGGAGCTTGTGCCGGATTATATTACCATTGATATCGCGCACGGCCATTCCAATGCCGTGATCAGCATGATTCAATTTATTAAAGAACATGTCCCGGAAAGCTTTGTCATCGCAGGGAATGTCGGGACGCCTGAAGCTGTAAGGGAGCTGGAACGCGCGGGCGCCGACGCGACAAAAGTCGGAATCGGCCCCGGGAAAGTCTGCATCACCAAAATTAAAACCGGCTTCGGAACCGGCGGATGGCAATTAGCCGCGCTTCGGTGGTGCGCAAAAGCGGCGAGCAAACCGATCATAGCCGACGGCGGCATCCGCACGCACGGCGATATCGCGAAGTCCATCCGTTTCGGCGCGTCTATGGTCATGATCGGATCATTATTCGCCGGCCACGAAGAATCACCGGGACAAACGATCGAAATCGACGGCAAGCTGTACAAAGAATATTTCGGCTCCGCTTCCGAATTTCAAAAAGGCGAAAAGAAAAACGTCGAAGGCAAAAAAATGCATGTCGAACATAAAGGGTCTTTACAGGACACGCTGATTGAAATGGAGCAGGATCTGCAATCTTCCATCTCTTACGCCGGCGGCAATACACTCGAAGCCATTCGCAATGTCGACTACGTGATCGTAAAAAACTCTATTTTCAACGGCGACAGATTTTAACACGCAGCATAGCCGCAAAAAAGATAAAAAAATGACATTCAATATGAATGTCATTTTTTTTATTAAATACCGAAATAAAGAGCCACACTGGCCAACAGATTAATCACAAAAATAAACAAAAAGATGTAACGAATGAATTTATTTTGCACCGGAGCAAATATAAAGAGATATAGTCCTGCCACCCCAAAAGTAAGAACAGGAAACAGCCACTCAAAGGATAAAGAAATGATATAACCGATAATCATAACAATCGGCACACCGATTAATGATAATTTACTTCTCATATGATTTCTGCCCCTTTTACTTAAAAATTGGTGTGATGTAAGCTTCAATAATGGCAGCGGCGATCAGCAGACAAATAATTATGAGCACCAATATTCCAATATGCCTGAACATTGAAGCCATTATCTTTTTTTTCTTAGAAAAACACAGCCTGATGACCAATTCAACGCCCTTAAAACCAATGGCGCCACTTAATAATAACGCGGGAACTTCAAATATACCATGAGGAATTAGCAGTAAAAAAATCTGATAAAAAGGAACCCCGCTATGCAGATTTTCTATAATAGAGCCGCTTAAAATAAACCCGTTGGTGAATAAATAAAAGATTGAGGTCAACCCAAAGGTAAAAAAACCCGCGGCTAAAAACAGACAAGCGATTGCATTGTTTTTCAGCAGTTCAACCGCGCCTGACGAGCCGTTGTAAGACGCTGTTGAAACAAAGTGATCGGAAAAAAACGCAACGATCACACCGCCTGAAAAAAACAGCAATGACGCGGTTAACGGAATGGCGGACGTCCTGATTGCCGGCAACATGCGGTTCATCATGTATAGATACTCTCAGCCAATTCTTCAATCTCTTCTAATGAATGCTCGGATGACTGATACTCCGCCGCAAAAACGCCTTCATGTATAATACCGATCGTATCGCACAGCGAATGCGCCAGCTCCAGCAGGTGAGTTGATAACAGGACCGTATTTCCCTGCTTGACGTACTCCTTTAATAACGTCCGTATCGTTTTACCGCTGATTAAATCAATGCCCGTCAGCGGCTCGTCAAGAATTAATATCTTTGGCTGATGAATGAGCGCGGCCGCAATTGATAATTTTTGTTTCATTCCATGTGAATATGTTTTAATCAGCTGATTTCCGTCTTGAGCAAGCTTCAGCGTCTCTAACATATTCTTTATATAATCATTTGTCCGCTGAGACGGCACTTGAAACATCTCCGCTGTAAAACGCAAGTATTCGACTCCCGTTAAGTAATCATATAAAAAAGCATGGTCGGGCACAAAACCGATATCAGCCGATAGTTGCCCCCCCTCTTCTGAATCCAGTTCCTTGCCGTCAATCATGACGCGGCCTGAAGTCGGTTTAAGCAGGCCCGAAATGATTTTCAAAGTCGTTGTTTTCCCGACTCCATTAGTCCCCAGCAAAGCATAGATTGAGCCTTTTTTCACCTCAAACGAAATATCTTTCAACACCTGTTTTTCACTATAGTTTTTTTGTATATTCACTAATTTAATCATTGTTCGCAAACCTTTCCGCCATATTGATTCTGCGAAGAAACAGAAACATGACTCCATAGTTTAATAGTGTGAACAGGACAAAAATACCTGATGCCGAATGAATAAGCATCGTTTCAAGTTCCGGCTTTTTATAGATAAAATAGGACGTGATCGCAGCGATTTGAAGCGACACAATGAAAATGAAAGAACTGTATAAGTTGTTATATGTCTTTGCTTTCCCCGCTTCTCCAATTTCGTACAGATGCTCCCAGTTTTTCTTAGGATACAAGGCGGTGCTTGAAATCTGGACAAGACTGTATAAAAAACCCGAACATAAAAACACAATAAACAAGTAGATCGTCAGCGCCGCGGAAGACGGAAAAAACACCGTAATCAAAATGGTGATGATGAACGAATAGATAAGAGCGGCGAGATTATAAATACATACTTTCGGAAACACCAGCTGCCACACATGTTTGATATTCCGGTGAAACAAATGCTGATTTTTTATTTCGCCGTCAACTGACAATACTGTTTTGAGCGCATCTCCGACGAGCTGATACGAAAAGTTCGCAATGATAACCGCCGCAGACACGATGGCAGCTGCCGAATACCCGATAAAGTGATGCGATAGAAGCGGAATACAAAAACCTAAAAACAGCATGAACAAATACAGCATACTGCCGAAATTCCTGATAAAAAACCCGTCAATTCTCGATAAGAACAGCAGATCCTTTTGAAAAACGGCATGAAATATTTTGTTATTTCTATATAATTTCAGCTTTGGCGCAAAATCTGCGTTTGTCAAAAACATATAAGGAATAAGGTCCATTTTCTTCAGCGTGGCCGACCACAGTTTAAACATCCCCGCCGTTAAAAGGACGGCGGCCGCAAACACCGCAGCGAAAACGAGCACGGAATGTGAGCGGAATGCTAACCATACATACGGCGTATTCATGAGGATGTTCCGGAAAGCCGGTGTCTCCGTAAAGCTTGAAATATCCTTTGCGGTATACTCCCCAAACACGAGAAGATAAACGGCATACCCGACTGCAAGCGGAACCAGCAGGCTGACGCTGAATAAAACGCCTTTCATGATTTTCAAGTAAAACAATTTGCTCCACATATTTGTAAGAAGATAAACAACATAAGAAAACAGCATAGATAAAAATAAATTGAGAAGAAAATAAACGAAGCCCAAGAAAAATACGATGATCGCCGCAGACCCCGTCATGCCTGCGCTTGATAAAAACAAAAAAACCGGAAAAACAAAAAGATACCATACGAAAATGGTTTTTTTGATCGCCTGGCCGGCAAAAACAGAAAACAGCTGTAAAAAACGAACCTTTTTTAATTGATGAATGACCTTACGCGTATCCAGCAGAAAGGCATTGTGATGTTCTTTAAAGAAGCCGGCAGCCCAAAAAAGCTGCTCAAGTGAAACGGCGATTAAAACAAATTGCCCCCATGCGCTGAGGGGCAGCTGAATCAGTTTTGTCCCGAATACAACACCGCATCCCAGGAAAACGAGATATAAACATAACAGAGAAATAATAATGGCAGACAGCACTTTGCTGTTGAGTTGAGGAATGCCCCAATCTTCCTTTCTTTTTCGAAACGATGACAGGGTATTATATTTGATAAGAGCCGCAATTTGTTTGACTATCATACTTTCAATCCTTACATATGTATTTGGGAGAGAGGCTCTTTTTGCAGCTTGTACAAAAAGAGCAATTATTTATTGATCGATTTTACCAAGCAGCTGCGTATTTTTTGCCGTATTTCTTAATCATTGTTTTTGCTGTTGCAACGATTGCATAAGAAATTGCGCCTGCGCCTGTAACGATACCGATAAGAGAAATGATAGAAGCAATTGTTGATGCCGCATCAATAATATCAATTGCTTTTTTAGCTGCTGCTGTAGAGATGCCTAGAGTTGAAGCTAATTCAGCATTGGCTGAGAATGCATGAGCCGCCGCCACGTTTAATTCAGTTCCCGTTAATAATAGTGCATAAACCAATGTTGCTGCAGCAAGAGCCGCGCCAAACAAAATGAAAGACTTTTTATTAGATTTTACTAAGTTCATCATAACATCTCCCTACTCTTTTTTTAAAATTTATAATAAAATTCAGCTTAATTGACTCTCTCCCGAGCTAAATTTTATCCGCCATAAAATAGTTTAAGAAAATAGTAAAGAGTTTTAGTAAAACAAAACATCCAGTCAAAATGATTCTCTTGCCTTTACTGAGATCGGTCAGTTTTCCTGCGGCAGCATAAAGAGCCGCGATTGATATGAGCAGAAATGGGTCCAGCAGCTGCAGACTCAAGCTGGTGCCGCCGGCAGAATATATAAGCGAGGAATCAGCCGTTAAGTAATTAACAACTGAAAGAATCAACATTTTAAATGCCGAGATTAAAGAAGTCAGTGTATATAGAAGCAAATATATTTTTTTCGGTTTTTTTGTACCGAGAATAAAAGCAACAACGAATAACAGAAATCCGCCTATCAGAATTTCCACAAAAGTTGTGAAGATCATAAACCCTTGCAGAAACATGACAATCGTACGAACACTTTTCTCCCCGATATCATAGGTACTTTCTCCGACG
The DNA here is from genome assembly GCF_046535335.1 of Bacillus sp. SIMBA_026. Lineage (NCBI taxonomy): Bacteria > Bacillati > Bacillota > Bacilli > Caryophanales > Bacillaceae > Bacillus > Bacillus sp. SIMBA_026. Next base: position 190,413 of record NZ_JAWRWX010000002.1, read on the forward strand.
GAAGAATAATACGACTGCAGAACTTTATCTGAAATACTGAATTGGAAGAGTAATGAACAGATCAAAATGATGAAAAAAGAACTTAAAAATATTTTTTTATTGCTCAATTGACCTATCATATTATCATCCTTTTCTTACAAAATAAATTAACTATTCTATACTTTTACAATTTAGTTTAATCCTATCAAAAAATCAATATCCTTTCGAAAAATATGACTTTAGAACGTGTTGACAAAGAGCACATCTTTCAGAGTTTTTGGTGCTATGTACCCTTTATTTTTTTTCGAATTTGCAAATAGTATGATTTGAACCGTTGATTTGAAGTTTTAGGAAGAACCTGTCGAAAGAGACGCAGGATATAAAAAAGGAGGATATCGTCATGTATCCTCCGGATGTATGATCGCCAGCACCTGATGATCTTCCCATTTTCCATTTATTTTTACATTTTTTCTCGCAATGCCTTCTTTATGAAAGCCAGCTTTTTCGAGCACCCGGATTGACGCCTTATTGTGCGGCATGACTCCGGCTTCTATCCGATGCAGTTTCAGCTCATTGAATGCATAATCGACTGCCAGCTTGACAGCCTTCGTCGCATAGCCTTTTCCGTTATGTTCACCATCTAAAAAGTAACCGATAAAAGCGCTTTGGAGAGAACCCCGAACCACCTGAAAAAGGCTGATCGTGCCAATCAGGGTCTGGTCCTGAAGAAAAATGCCGAAGCTGTATTCTGTGTCATTTTCCGCGTTCTTCAGTGATTGTTCAATTCGTTTTTTCCGGCCTTCCAGCGTATAAAAATCCTCTTGTCTCGACATGGCAAACCGTTCAAAAAACATGCGGTTTTCCGTCTGCAAAACCAGTTCCTGCTCTGCATCATTCAGGCTGAGCGGCCTGATATCAATGCTGTTTCCTTCCTGCACATGCATCGCCGTCCTTTTGTTTTGATCAGAAACGTTTTTTAATTGTCTCTCACCCATGTTATACGGTACGCTTTATCGCATCAAGAAAATTCCAAGACTTCACATTCACCTTTCCTTTCGTGACCTATGTCTGATGTGAGTAACCGAAACGGAATCACAAGGTTCTTTTGTTGACTTAAACCGTGCTTTAAGCCGTATCATCATATTGTGACAAGGAAAGAATAGTTTTGGCGGGTTTCCCGATGATCTAAAAATCAATTTTACAGAATCACTGCTGTCTTATTTCATGCTATTTGCGGGATGAATATATTGATTGGATCAAAGCTGAAATGTTGACAAAGAAATGTAAAAACAATCGGAAAAGAGGAGATAATATGAAACTGACGGGAAATACAATACTGATTACAGGCGGAAATGCCGGAATAGGATTGGCTTTCGCAGAACGTTTTTTAAAAGCGGGAAATAAAGTCATCGTGACCGGACGGCGTGAGCACGCTCTTCAAAAAGCAAAGGAAACATTCCCGGATCTTATTACATATGTCAGTGATTTGAGCATTCCATCTGAACGTATATCACTGTTTGATTGGGTGAAAGAAAATTATCCGGAAGTGAATGTGTTAGTAAACAACGCGGGGATTCAACAACGTTTTCATGTGCTGAAAGCGGATGCGAAGGACAATTGGGACTATTTCAATAAAGAAATCACAACGAACATTGAAGCTCCCTTCCACCTGTCTATGCTGTTCGCTCCGTTTTTTGCCGGAAAAGAAGATGCGGCTGTCATTAACGTCTCTTCGGGATTGGCTTTTACACCGCTTGCCATTGCACCGATCTATTCAGCAACGAAAGCGGCGCTTCATTCATTTACGGTGAGTCTGAGACATCAGCTTTCTGATTCATCTGTAGAAGTGATTGAAGTTGCGCCTCCGGCGGTGAATACAGATTTAGGCGGAGCAGGGCTGCATACTCAAGGAGAACCGCTGGATGAATTCGCTGATGGGATTTTTAAAGGACTGAAAGAGGGCAAACAAGAAATCGGGTATGGTTCTTCAGTTGAACGGCTGCGCATGCCACGGGATAAAGCCGATGAACATACGGCAAATATGTACAATGCGATGAAACATACAATTGAATAACCTCTTTGAAAAAGCAAAACCCGCTTCTGTTGAGCGGGTTTTGCTTTTATTAAACAGATAAACGCCTTTTTTAACAATGGTGCAAGCGCCATCGAAAAGAAAGACGTCATATTTTTTCATCCTAAGAATAGCGGGTTGACCCTTAGCACTCTTCCGGCGTACCGGCGTTTTTGGCCGTGCGGAAAGAAGATCCGCAGCCGCAGGAAGCGATGGCATTCGGGTTGTCAATAGTGAAACCGCCGCCCATCATGGACTGTTTGAAGTCAATGATCGTGCCGGTCATAATATCAAGGCTTTCGCTGTCGACCAAAACGGTGATTCCGTGCTGTTCAAACATACTGTCTTTTTCGCCTTTTTCGTGCTCAAATCCCATTCCGTAAGACAGGCCGCTGCAGCCGCCGCCTTTTACGCCCACACGGAGAAACGCGTTTTCTTCTTCATGCTCTTTCATCATATCTTTTATATGCAAAGCCGCTGCTTCAGTGATGGTTACTGGAACAATCATAGGTAGACCTCCTTTTTTAAAAACGATGCTAGTATCTATTATAAACCTTGAGGAGAGTATTTCTCAAACGAGCTGTTTACAAATAAAAGACGCCGCTGCATACGGTTTCGGCGGGTCCCGTCATCAGCACATGCCCGTTATCCTGCCAATTAATCACAAGGTCGCCTCCCGCTAAATGAACAGTGATATCCCGGTTTCGTTCAGAAACACCGTTCAATACGGATGCGACAGCCGCCGCACAGGCGCCTGTTCCGCAAGCCTGTGTAATGCCGGAGCCGCGTTCCCATACGCGGAAATGAAGTTCATCGGCGCTGACGGTTTCCACAAATTCGACATTGACGCCTTCCGGAAATCTCGGGTCTTTTTCAATGACGGGGCCGAGCGTTGTAAGAGGCGCTTGATTGATATCCGCAACCGGAAAAACAATATGGGGGTTTCCCATTGATACGGCTGTTCCGGAAAGCTCCGTTTCTCCAAAAACAAAGGTTTCATCGATCGTCCGTTCATCTTCATTGCCGAGCATCGGCAGCTCTTTTTTGGTGAGACGCGGTTCGCCCATATCAACGGCGACTTCACGCACAATCCCGTTGTCCTCTGTAATGTCTGCTTTCACAAGACCTGAAAGCGTCTCAATGAAAAAGGACGTTTCTTCTGTCAGCTTATGTTCGTATGCGTACTTTGCCACACAGCGAAGGCCGTTGCCGCAATTTTTCCCTTCTGAGCCGTCATTATTAAAAATCCGCATTTTGACGGGCGCTTTTTCTGACGGACAGATGAGGATCATTCCGTCAGAGCCGATGCCCGTATGAATGCTGGACACTTTAACGGCAATCTCAGCCAGCCGTTCTTCCGGCAGCTGTTCTTCAAATTGATTTACATATATATAACTGTTTCCAAGACCGTGCATCTTGGTAAAACGGAATGAATTCATATCGGCCTCCAACTTTTTTTCTTTTACTTAGTATAAAAGCTCTTCTGCTCGGACACAATACAAATATCCCCCGTTTTTCATACATAAAAGCTCCCTGCATATGCAGGGAGCTTTTATCGTTTACTAAATAAACATGCCGGCAATCGCCGCGCTGAGAAGGTTTGCGAGTGTTCCCGCAATAACCGCTCTTAATCCGAGGCGCGCAATGTCCGAACGGCGGCTTGGGGCCAAACCGCCCAGTGTGCCGAGCATAATCGCAATCGAAGAGAAGTTGGCAAATCCGCACAGCGCAAAGCTGATAATCGTAGACGTTTTTTTAGAAAAGTCCGCAATATGCGGACCGAAGTTTGAATAAGCGACAAACTCATTCAGCACAAGTTTCTGTCCGATATAGCTTCCCGCTCCGAGCGCTTCATGCCAAGGAACGCCGATTACAAATGCGATCGGTGAAAACACGTAACCGAGAATGGATTCTAATGTAATATGTTTGAAACCGAACCAGCCGCCGATTCCGCCGAGAATTCCGTTCACTACGGCGATGAGCGCGACAAACGCAAGCAGCATGGCGCCGACATTTAAAGCAATCTGAAGGCCAGTGGACGCGCCTTTTGCCGCTGCATCAATCACGTTAGCGGCGCCTTCGCCTTCTTCGTCCATATTAAAATCGCCTTTTATCGTCTGCGTTTTTTCCGTTTCAGGTATTAAAATTTTTCCGAACACGAGACCGGCGGGAGCCGCCATAAAGCTGGCCGCCAGCAAGTATTCGATCGGAATGCCTAACAGGGCGTAACCGAAAAGCGTCGAACCCGCTACAGCCGAAAGGCCGCTCGTCATAATCGTAAACAGCTCGGAACGGGTCAATCCCGCAATCAGCGGTTTAATGGCAAGCGGTGATTCAGACTGTCCGACAAAAATATTCGCAGCCGCCGCAAGCGATTCCGTTCTGCTTGTCCCAAGAAGTTTTGACAGTCCGCCTCCGATGACGCGAAAGATGAGCTGCATGATTTTCAAGTGATACAAAACGGCAATCAGCGCTGAGAAAAAGATAATGACCGGCAGAACGCTCAGCGCGAAAGCCGGGCTGCTGCCCACTTTTAACAGCGGGCCAAAAATAAAGCTGATGCCTTCGTTCGCATAATCAATGAGAAGCTGCACACGGCTTGAGAACCATAAAAATACGGCCCGGCCGGCGTCCCACTTTAATACGATGAATCCGAAGGCCATTTGTAAACATAAACCGACAATGACGGTTCGCAGGTTAATTTTGCTTTTCTTCTCTGATAACAAAAAAGCAATGGCTAATATAGCAACTGCCCCGAGCAGCCCCCAAACGATATTCAATGAATCCACCTCTAAAATTTTATTTAAAAAAAGTCTTTATTAAGATAACAATATTTATTTTTGCTGTCTACAAATTTTTTATTTTGCCAAAACCCGGGCGCAATAAAAAAGAGACCCCATTCGGAGCCTCTGATTAAAACATCGGATTTTCTTCTATGAATGTATATATGTTGTCAACCAATTCAGCAGGCGTGCCTCCCGTGACCACTTCGCCGTTGACCAGGGCGAACAGGGACTCCATGCATTTCCCGCAATAGCTTAAACAGCCGTATTCAAGCACGTCCAAGTTCGGATCCTTCTCTAAGATCTCAAGTGCTTCCTGGGAACCGCGCGCTAAATTGCTGACACAGAATTCAATCATCGGATTCATGCGGTTTCACCTCACATATGTACCTTATCCTAACGGAATTTCCTCTATTCGTCAAAGATCCGGTTTCACGCTCAATGTTATCGTAACATATTAATTCAGGTTAAAGGTTTTACTATTACGTGTTTTCTGGTCAATTTGTAGGTTATTTTAAAACTATTATTGTGGTTTTAGATCAAATTCGATATAATTCTAGATGTTATTTTACATAGTTCGTTATTTTGTAACAACATTGACTACCATATTTTTCGGGCAAAAGGGGAATCATTATGAAAAAATTGGTCTTGATCGGCGGGGGTTACGGAAACATGCGGGTGCTGCACCGCTTACTGCCGAACCAGCTTCCGTCAGATATATCCATCACGCTGATTGACAGAAACCCGTATCACTGCTTAAAAACAGAATATTATGCGCTCGCCGCCGGCACGATTTCTGATCATCATATCAGGGTGTCTTTTCCTGAGCATCCGAATCTGGATGTTCAATACGGTGAGGTGGCTTCCGTCGACACGAAAAACAAACAGGTTCTGTTTCATGACCGCGAACCGATTTCTTACGATGACGCGGTGATCGGACTGGGCTGCGAGGATAAGTATCATAACGTGCCCGGCGCGCCGGAACATACTTACAGCATTCAGACCATTGATCAGTCACGCGAAGCCTATCAAAAGCTGAACAACCTCGGCGCCAATGCATCTGTCGCTATCGTCGGAGCGGGATTAAGCGGCGTGGAGCTTGCCAGTGAATTAAGAGAGAGCCGTGACGATCTGAAGATTATGTTATTTGACCGGGGCGACCTGATTTTATCAAGCTTTCCGAAAAGACTCAGCAAGTACGTTCAAAAATGGTTTGAAGAACACGGCGTCACCATTATCAATAATGCGAATATTACAAAAGTGGAAGACGGCATAGTTTATAACCATGATGAAGGAATACCGGCCGATGCCATCGTGTGGACGGCGGGAATTCAGCCGAATAAAGCCGTCAGAGAACTGGACGCTGAAAAAGATCCGCAGGGCCGCATCGTTTTAACACCGCACCACAATCTTCCGGGCGATGAGCATGTTTACGTCGTCGGTGATTGCGCGAGCCTGCCTCATGCGCCGAGCGCCCAGCTGGCTGAAGCGCAAGCGGAACAAATTGTGCAGATCCTCCTGAAACGCTGGAACAATGAAGAGCTGCCGGAAACAATGCCGCAATTTAAGCTGAAAGGCGTTCTCGGTTCACTCGGAAAAAAAGCGGGCTTCGGTCTTGTCAACGACCGTCCCCTCATCGGGCGTGTGCCCCGTTTATTAAAATCAGGCCTTTTATGGATGTACAAGCATCATAACGGCTGATAAGAAAAAAGCCGCTGATTGCGATCAGCGGCCATTTTTAAGAGCCCGCAACATAGCCGCGCTTTTCCATTTCTTCATATATATCTTTTAAATGCGGATTCCCTTCCCCCACAATGACATCCTCCACCAGCACGAGCGGATAGAAAAATTCATCGTTTCTGATGCGCTCCGCAAGCTCTTCTGTCTCCTTTTGCTGAGGCGGTGCGTCAATATCAATATACCGCATGTTAAAAGGCTGCTCGGGATATTTCCGTTTCAGCGCCGCCTCCAGCCATTCAAACGTATCTTTGGCGCTCGGCATATTCACGCAGCTTGCGCAAAGCGTTTCAGCGCCGTAAACACTGAGCGTAACCGGCTTTGTCATGTATATCATCCCCTTTACACCAGTATACAAAGGACGAGGCAGCTTTTGTATAAAAAACGGTTTTTATGTTCAAGTTTAAATATGCTATAATGGGGAAAGCAGCTTTGCAAACCAAACATTAGATTTTTACCGTTACTGTGAATATAATGGTTTTATGTATATGAAAGGAGCGAATCTCATGACTGAGGTTGAAATGAAAGAGCAAGTACAGGAAGTATTGGATAAATTACGTCCGTTTCTGCTTCGTGACGGCGGTGACTGTGAGCTTGTTGACGTAGACGAAGGCATTGTAAAGCTTCGCCTCCTTGGCGCATGCGGCAGCTGCCCAAGTTCAACGATTACGCTGAAAGCCGGAATCGAACGCGCCCTTCTTGAAGAAGTACCGGGTGTGGTTGAAGTAGAACAAGTATTTTAATCGTAAAACCAGGCTGCATGACAGCCTGGTTTTTTATTTTTTACAAATAGTCATCAAACCATGAACAAATATAACGGATGCGTTTCATCCGCTGTTCCGGATGGCCGCTTCTCGACAGCTCATGCGTGGCTTTCGGAAATCGGATGAACGACGTCGTTTTGTTCAGTTTCTTCAACGCGGTAAAGAGCTGCTCGGCCTGCTCTATCGGACAGCGGTCATCTCGCTCACCGTGCAGAATCAAAAGCGGTGTCGAAACGCGGGACGCATATTTTACAGGAGAACGATCCCAAAGCTTATCCGCTTCCTCAAACAAATCATGCCCGAGCTGCCAGTCGGTAAAAAAGAAACCGATATCGCTGACACCGTGGAAGCTGAACCAATTTGAAATGGAGCGCTGCGTGACGGCTGCTTTAAAACGGTCTGTCTGCCCGACAATCCAATTCGTCATAAACCCTCCGTAGCTCCCGCCCGTCACACCGAGACGGCCGCTGTCAATAAACGGATACGCCTGAACGGCTTCATCCACCGCCTGCATGACATCACGGTAATCTCCGCCTCCGTAATCACCCCTGACACGATTGACAAAATCCTGCCCGTAGCCATGGCTTCCTCTTGGGTTGACATACATGACAGCATATCCTTGTGCGGCCAGCACTTGGAATTCGTGAAAATACGTATGGCCGTACATCATGTGAGGCCCGCCGTGTATGTATAGAATGAGGGGATAAGTTTGATCTTCTTCAAAAACGGCGGGCTTTAAAAACCAGCCGTTTACCGTCAGCCCGTCCTTTGTTTCATATTGCAGCTTTTCCGGCACGGATATGATGCGCTCCTCAATAAACCGATCATTGTCGGATGTCAATTGCTTCTCTTCCCCATCTTCGAGCGAAATGCTGTAAAGCTCGGAAGGCTGTGCGGGTTTGGCAATGACAGCGATACAGCTTTTCTGATCAGGATGAAAAGCAAAACCGTTCACATACTCTTCTTCTAATCGGATCGGATATACGAGGCCGTCAATCGAGATATAATAAATACCGGTGCTTCCCTGCTCGCTCCCGAGAACGTAAAAACCCTGCCCGTCGTTTGTCCATACCGGCCGGGGCGTCACTCCTCCTATGATTGAATCCGCAATCAGCGCATCGCTCAAATGAACATCCAGCATGTCGGTCAGGCAGGACAGCCGCTCAGTTTTCACCTCGTACAGCCACGCTTTTTCTAAAGTCGCATTGCGAAATTCATTTTCATGGCCCAGCATCGCGATATAAGAACCGTCCGGTGAAAACACGCAGGAACCGAAAGAACCGCGGTGCGGCGTAATCTGCTTCAGGCTTCCATCCGCCAGATTCATCAGATAGACATCGCTCGGCTTTCCGGCGTCACCCGGCTCGCATAAATTGGCGGTAAACACAAGCTGCCTGCCATCCGGTGAAAAGGCCGCGTCATAATGATCCGCTTCATGATCCGTCAGCTGCTGAATCTCCCCCGTTTCAAGATGAATCAGCACAAGCTGGGCCCAGCTTCCGTTCAGCAGGCCTTTCCCGTCACGTTTATATGTTAATGACTGAATATCAACTGGCTCATAGTCGTCATGCTTCTTTTTTTCTTTCTCATCGGCGCGCTCCGCTGATGTCAGACTGACGGACACAAGCACGGATCTGCCGTCGGGCGCCCATATCGGATCTGATACGCCCCAAGGAATATCGGCCGCCTGCTCCGCCTCTCCGCCGGCAGCGTCGATGATGTACAGCTGAGGGATGCCGTTCTCCCTGTCAGAAACAAAGGCGAGGCGCCGTCCGTCAGGCGACCACCGCGGACTTGTATTTCTATTGTCCCCGAAAGTCCACGGGTTTGAGATGCCGGATTCTGTGTCATATACCATAATGGCTGAGGAATAGGCATCACGCTTATGATTGACTGTTGTCCGGACGTAAGCGGCTCTTCTGCCGTCAGGGGCATATTGCGGGTCTGTCACGGATACGAGAGACGCAATGTCCTCCTCGGTTATGAGTTTTTTCAAATCGTTTCTCCTCCTTTTCTTTTTTATTTCGCTTCCCTAAATAAAAATCCTTCTCCAGAAAAAGAAAGCGTCCTTCTCTGATGGGAAGAACGCTTTTTTATCATTATACACTTTTCACCTGCTCTAAAGGATTCCGTTCAATTACGCTTCCTTCTGACGGGACGGTAAGCGCCGCAATCTCACAGTGGGGGAAATGCTCAGAAAGCTGTTTTCTCAGCTCTTCTCCCTTTCCTTTTTCAATCAGGACAAGAATCGTCGGTCCCGCTCCGCTCAGCGCCGTCCCGTAGGCGCCTTTCATTTCGGCCGCGTGTTCCACCTTTGAAAGCTCAGGAACAAGCATGGCGCGATACGGCTGATGGAGAATGTCTTTTCTCATCATTTTCCCGGCGAGCGCCCAGTCATTTGACATGATCGCAGCAACGAGAAGGTTGCTGACGGCGCTTGCTTTAACGGCGCGTCGGTACGGCAGCTCTTTCGGGAGCACGTCTCTTGCGTCCCTGGTCAGAACTTCGTAAAACGGAATGACTGCCACAACGTCGATATCCGCTTCGGCAACACGCACGATATGTGTTTCATCTTCTTCGTGAAAACCGATCACAAGCCCTCCTGCAAGGGAAGCAGCGGCATTATCAGGGTGCCCCTCTTCAAGACTCGCTAAGTGCAGTTTGTCGCTTTCCGACAGCTGCAGGCCGCATAACTCATCCGCAAGCTCAATGGCGGCGACGATAGCGGCCGCGCTGCTTCCGAGACCTCGTGCAAGGGGGATGTCACTCCATACTTTGACATGGGCGGGCGGCAGCTCTTTTTGATAGCGGTCAGCCGTCCGTTTGGCGACTTGGTAGATGAGGTTGTCCGTTCCTTGAGGGATGCCCGCGACAGTTTCGGTTTCCGCCGAGAACTGCCATTCATCGTTTCGGAAAACCGAAAGCTTCAAATATCTGCTGAGCGCCATCCCAACGGAATCAAACCCGGGCCCTAAGTTGGCTGTGCTTCCCGGAACCGTAATGGAAAACAGCATCTCCGCCTCATTCATACACGCGCCGCTCCATTTAAGTATTCCAGAATACTGTCCTCATCTGTCGGCAGCGTGATCGGTTTTATGTCAGATACGTCTACAGCCGTGTTCGGGTCTTTCAGGCCGTTTCCGGTCAAAACTGCGACAACCTTGCTGCCTTTTGGAATTTCACCGGATTTCACCTGTTTCAAAACGCCGGCGATGGATGCACAGGAGCCCGGTTCGGCAAACACGCCTTCTTCACGGGCAATCAGCTGATAAGCGTGAAGAATTTCTTCATCTGTGACTTCATCAATTTTTCCGGCTGATTCCTCCGCAGCGAGCACGGCTTTGTCCCAGCTGGCGGGATTCCCGATTCGGATTGCCGTCGCAACGGTTTCTGGATTTTTAATAACTTCCCCGCGGACGATAGCCGCAGAACCTTCCGCCTCAAAACCGCGCATTTTCGGAAGTCCGGTGCCGTTTTTCTCATGATATTCTTTGAACCCTTTCCAGTAGGCCGTGATATTCCCGGCGTTTCCTACCGGGATCGCCAGAATGTCCGGCGCTCCGCCAAGCTGTTCGCATACTTCAAAAGCCGCTGTTTTTTGCCCTTCAATCCGGTAAGGGTTTACTGAATTCACTAATGCAATCGGTGATTTTTCGCAAATCGACCGGACGATGGCCAGCGCGTCGTCAAAGTTTCCGTCAATCGCAATGATTTCCGCACCGTACATGACGGCCTGCGCAAGTTTTCCGAAGGCGATTTTTCCGTCCGGGATGATGACGATGCATTTCATGCCGGCTCTCGCCGCGTATGCCGCAGCCGCCGCGGATGTGTTGCCTGTAGAGGCGCACATGATGGTATCATTGCCTTCTTCTTTCGCTTTGGCGACCGCCATGACCATGCCGCGGTCTTTAAAGGATCCCGTCGGATTAACGCCCTCTGTTTTCACATGCAGTTCAATTCCGAGCTTTTCAGAAAGCTTCGGCAGGTGAATCAACGGCGTGTTGCCTTCATGCAATGTCAGGGCCGGCGTCCGATCCGTCACCGGCAGAAATTCTTTATATTGATGGATGAGTCCTTTCCACATTAGCTCCAACCGTTCCCTTCTACGCGATATGTGCTTTTTACTTCTTGTACGACTTCGAGGTCATTTAAGTTTTGCAGAATGTCGCTGAAATCTTCTTCCGATGTATGATGCGTGACGATGACGATTTCCGCGAGGTCGTCGTGGCCTTTAATCGGCAGCTGCAGAATTTTTTCAAAGCTGACGCCGCGCTCCGAGAAGGCCGATGTGATTTTTGAAAAAGAGCCGACCTGGTCTTTGACGTGAATTCTTAAAAACTGCTGGGCATAGATATCAGACGGCTGCTTCAGATTTCTTTCAAACTGCGGGGCGACAAAGCTGTTTCCGTTTACGCCGAGACGCATGTTTTTCATGACCGCGACCAGATCGGAAACGACCGATGTGGCAGTCGGCATGCTTCCGGCTCCGGGGCCGTAAAACATCGTTTCGCCGACGGCTTCTCCGTACACGTAAACGGCATTAAACTCGTTATGCACCGCAGAGAGCGGATGATGATCCGGAAGCAGTGTCGGCTGAACGCTGACTTCGATTTTATTGTCATCACGCTGGGCGATGCCGATCAGCTTCATCGTATAGCCGAGCCGTTTGCTGAAGCTGATGTCTTCATCCGTAATCCGGGAAATTCCTTTTACTTTGACATCGTCCAGATCAACGTCCATAGAGAAGCCGAGACGGGCTAAAATCGCCATCTTGCGCGCGGCATCGAGCCCTTCTACATCGGCGGTCGGGTCCGCTTCCGCGAATCCGAGATCCTGCGCTTCCTTCAGTACTTCTTCATACGGGCTTTTTTCTTTAATCATTTTCGTTAAGATGAAGTTCGTCGTTCCGTTGACGATTCCCATCATTTTTGTGATCCGGTCAGAGGAAAGGCCTTCTTCGAGCGTGCGTAAAATCGGGATTCCGCCGGCGACACTCGCTTCATAATACAAGTCACAGCCATTTTCCTTTGCGGCGGCTAAAAGCTCTGAGCCATATACGGCGATCAGATCTTTATTTGCGGTCACAACATGTTTTTTCGCTTTCAAGGCGTCAAGAAGATATTGCTTCGTCTGTTCGACACCGCCGATGACTTCAATAATCACGTCGACCTCAGGGTCATCGATTACATCATAGACTTCTGTCGTCAGCACTTCTTTCGGCAGGTCTGCGTCTCGTTTTTTATCAATATCTTTAACTAGCACTTTTTTGATCGTCACCGGACAGCCGACCTGGTGCATAAGCTTATCCTGATGATCTTGTATAATTTTGACGACACCGCTTCCCACGGTTCCCAGTCCTAACAGTCCAATACGAATCGCTTCCAAAGAGAAACTCCACCTTTCTTCCTTTCGTCCACTAGAAAAGGACAATTGTTAACCCTTCACAGACATTTAAGTTACAAATATTATATAAGCCCGCATTTGTTTTGACAAGCGGCTGAATATTGTTTCTACTGCTATGAAAACGCTTAACACACTGATATGACAAGATTCCCTATTTTCTAAATATTTTTACGTCATATTTTCTTACGAACTGATTCCTTTTCCGAGCCACGCCACAGGCGGGACAAAAACCTGCGCCGACCTGACATTCATCATGTTGTGACATGTCTGTAAAAACTGTTCATAGCGGGTGCAGTCGGCAAGAATGTAGTCAAGCTGCTCTTCGTAAAACTGTTTTTCAGAATCATGAGAAATGTAATAGCTCTCCACCGTCTCGAAGAAATGGAGCGGAAACAGCAGGCGGCTGTAAAACAGGCGCTTGGAAAAGGAGGATAACGGCGTAACTTGCTCATATTCCTGCAGAAACAAAAACCCATCTTTGAGCAGGTCGTCACGATGATACAAATATGTGCTGCGCATATATTCCGCAATATCACGGGCGGCATGGTCGAATACCCAATCGCCCGGAATGCGGATCAGTGATTCCTCCGACCAGGTATCCCGTTCCATCCGCTGATGGCAGATTGTCCCCGAGTCTTCTGCGCCGGGATTGTCATCCAGCTCCGTATCCACTAAATATTGAATGGCGTTTTCCGCTAAGCCCGAATAATAAGGAAATGCTTCGATCATTTTCTTTTCGAACGGTTCAAGCGGAGACATATGAATTTTCTGCATCCAGAATGATTCCAGCTGATCCACCCGTTTTCCCCATAAGTCCTTCCATTGGCCGATCCTGCCCGCTTCTTTCACTTCGTACGGAAAACCCCGCCCTTTTCTGTGAAATTCGGCAAGCTCCCCTCCGACAGAAAACGACCGGTTTGAGACGGGAATCGGCGCTTTTAAGAGCGCATACGTTTTGCCTTCGTCCTCAAAGGTCAGTTCTCCTTCCTTCGTAAAGATAAACACTGAAACGTATGGGTCACTTTGTTCTTGTAAATACTGACTCATGTAGTAAAGCTCCGTCAGCTCTGATTGCGAAAACCCGGAAACGGGAATTATAAGAAAGAAGGAATTAGGCGTCTGGAAGCATTGGTATTTCTGATAAACGGAAAGCTGTCTGACGTGGATGCCGTACTTTTCTTTAATGATGCTTTTCATCATAATCACCTGCCTGAAAAATTAGAGCTATTCACATCGTAGTCATACGCCGGCGGAATTATGAATACATATTGTAATCCTTTGAATCAAGTGGAGAAACATCGTACACATCGGAAGGATGTTGTATAAACTAGTAAAAAAAGATTGGGTGAAGCAAATGTCAGAAAAGGAACAACTGAATCACGTGGAAGCTGTCGCCAGAGCGCGTTTAAAAGAACGGGGGGTTGAGACGGACGATATCGCCGAGCTGGTGTATTTCCTTCAAAAAAAATATCATCCTGATTTGACGATGGAGGTATGCAGGCTCAATGTGGACCGTGTCATCGCAAAACGCGAGGTGCAAAACGCCATTTTAACGGGAATAGAATTAGATGTGCTCGCCGAACAAAAAAAGCTGTCTGAACCGCTTCAGACCATTCTGGCGATTGATGAAAGCCTGTATGGGGTTGACGAGGTGCTCGCCTTCTCTATCGTGAATATATACGGCTCGATCGGCTTTACGAATTACGGCTACATTGACAAAGAAAAACCCGGCATTCTCGGGCGGTTAAATGATAAATCTACGGGCGAATGCCATACGTTTCTTGATGATATCGTCGGCGCAATCGCAGCAGCGGCTTCAAGCCGGCTTGCTCACAGCGCCAGAAATACAGAATAAGGACGGCCGTCATGGCCGTCCCTTTTTTTATAGATGTTCAATCCATTCGGTTAAAGAATCAATCGCATATGTCGGCTTCTGGTCGTAATCTGCCATATGCTCACGCTTTGTCACGCCGGTGTGAACCAGCAGCGTATCCATGCCCGCATTGATGCCGGCCATAATGTCCGTTGCATAGTTATCGCCGACCATGAGTGTTTCGGAAATATCCGTTCCGAGCACACGCATCGCCTGTTCCATAATAATGGATTCAGGCTTGCCGATAAAGACAGGCTCAACGCCCGTTGACACCGTCAAAACGGATGTGAGCGAACCGTTCCCTGGTAAAAGCCCTCTTTCAGTCGGAATGGCGACGTCGCCGTTTGTTGAAATGAACCGGGCACCGTTTCTGATCGCAAGGCATCCCGTTGCCAACTTTTCATATGTAATGCCGCGGTCGATTCCCACAACGACAAAGTCCGCGTTTTCTTCTCCGAAGCTCAGCCCGTTTTCTTCAATGGCCTGACGGATGCCTTCTTCGCCAATTACATACACCGACGCGTGTTTTTTCTGCTGGGCGATATGCTGCGCAGTCGCCATGCTCGTCGTGAAGACCTGCTCTTCAGATGCCGGAATGTCAAAGCTCATCAGCTTGTCCGCCACCTGCTTCGGCGTCCGGGAAGAATTGTTCGTCACGAATAAATAAGGAATGCCGCGCGCTTTAAGCGTTCTCACGAATTCACACGCTTCTTCGATTTTTTCCGTCCCGTTGTACATTGTGCCGTCCAAATCTATCAAATATCCTTTATAATCCTTCATACTCAACACTCCTGTGGATTTTCTCACTCGTTGTTATTTAAATGCGGAAACAGGCCCTAATTCTGATTCCAGGTAGGTTCTTACACGGGCCGGAAAGGCTTTCAGCACATCTCTGTTTGACGTGATCAGCGTAAACAGCTCCTGATGGTCGGCATGCTGATATTCCTGGACAAGCTGCTTTCTGGAAGAGATCAGTTGCTTCAGCTTATTCCCTTCATCCTCAGCTACCACCTTTTCATCCGTCAGAATATCCATGATGTCGTCATAACTGCCCGGATCGCGCATGATAAAGCCGTCAATCATATCATTTCCGACATCGAGAATGCATTCGATCATAAGATGGCTGATCCGCTCAAGCGCCCTTTTTTCGATTTCGCTCTGCCATGCAGGCGTGCTGTCAAACAGCGCCAGCTGGGTCTCAAAAAAACGGAGTGTTTGTTCGATATTATTTCTGTCAACAAAATACACGTGACAGCATCCCCTTCTGCATCAATTATTTTCTGATTCGTTTTAAAACAAAATACGCGCAGCCGAAATTGCAGTATTCGTAAATGTATTCGTCCAATGTGCTGATTTTCGTTTCAAAGGTTGCTTTTTGATTCTGGTCATCAAAGAAGCCTTTGAGCCGCAGCTGACTGTATCCCCAGTCTCCCACAATGTAATCATATTTATTTAATATGTCCGAATAGCGGGCTTTGAACGCTTCTTCATTAAAGCCGTTTTTAAAATCGTGTACGAGTTCAAACTCGGCATTTTGAATAAGAATCATGTCTTCACCTCTTTTATCACTCTTTACTATCATAATTCATTGACTTCTGTCCATCAATTGCAAAATGAGACGGTTCGGACGGACGGAGAATTTTTCCTCTTTATATCCAGTGTAGCGGTTCAGACGATCCTTATTCAAGAATGACTTTTTCCCTGCAAAAACGGCTCCATCACAAAAAACCCAAAACCTGCGGCGTTTTGGGTTTTTTCGGCTTATCTTATGCTTGGGCCTGACGTTTTTTAGACGCTTCGTTCACTTGTTCATCCGCATGGTAGGAAGAACGGACAAGCGGGCCTGCTTCACAGTGGCTGAAGCCTTTTTGCATCGCGATTTCTTTCAGTTCGGCAAATTCATCCGGATGATAATATTTTTGGACTTTTAAATGTTTTTTCGACGGCTGCAGGTATTGGCCGATCGCCATGATGTCGACATTGTTCGCAAGCAGGTCGTCCATCACTTCAATAATTTCTTCCTTCGTTTCGCCGAGACCGATCATAATGCTTGATTTCGTCGGGATGTCAGGCTGCATTTCTTTCGCACGGCGCAAGAATTCCAAAGAACGGTCATATGTTGCGCGGGCCCGGACTCTCGGTGTCAGGCGGCGGACGGTTTCAATGTTGTGGTTCAGAATATCAGGACGGGTATCCATTAATGTTTTCAGGTTGTCGTAATTTCCGCCCATATCGGATGGCAGCACTTCAATTGTCGTGAACGGGCTTTTTCTGCGGATCGCCCGGACCGTTTCCGCAAAGACGCCTGCTCCGCCGTCTTTCTGATCATCACGCGCTACGGCCGTGATGACGGCGTGTTTTAAATTCATCAGCGCGACGGAATCAGCTACGCGTTCCGGTTCCTGCAGATCCAGCTCAGTCGGCAGTCCCGTTTTTACAGCGCAGAAGCGGCATGCTCTCGTACAGACGGAACCGAGAATCATGAACGTCGCCGTACGTCTGACAGCCCAGCATTCATGGATGTTCGGGCATTTTGCTTCTTCACATACGGTATGCAGATTATTTTCACGCATTAATTTTTTCAGACCCGTATAGTTTTCATTCGTGTTCAGCTTTATTTTGAGCCATTCCGGCTTTCTCAGATGCTCGTCTTTCTTTGCCATTTCCCCATCATCTCCATTATCCCTTTATTCATGTTCGTGTGCGAAAAATTTCTATTTCACGATGGATGTAAAACTTGCGGATTTCTATTCAATAGTCACTTTAACATAGGAAAAATTTCTCGACAAGGGAAGAGAATTACTTACATTTTCTCGGATTGTTGCCGCAAACTATGTGTATTCAATCCTGAAAGGAGATCATGTTGTGAAAGTTCTGTTATCTGCTCTTCTCCTTTTATCAGTTTTCTGTCCGGCTGCAAGCGGGAAAGAACAATCGGCTCCTGTTTACGGCGAACGGATGCAGTTGTACCGCAAAGCCGAAGCAGTCACGCAGATTCCTTGGTATGTGCTTGCGGCAGTTGATCAATATGAAGAAAATGTCCGCTCGAACCGAAAGGATCTGCCGGAAAAAGCGGGAATCATCAGCATTTATATTCCGGATCATTTGTGGAGCGGCCCTGAAAATCCAAATCCTAAGGACGATGCGCCCCTCAGCATTAAAGTATTTGACGGGATCGGCCTGGACGGCGACGGCGACGGAAAAGCCGAGGTAAGCAATGATGAGGACATCCTTTATACATTTGCACAGTATTTAGCGGGATTCGGAACGGATCTTGACCATATCCGCATCGGCCTCTGGAATTATTACCGCCGTGATCAGACGGTCGGCATTATCACCGAATTCATGACACTGTTTAAAACGTTCGGCCGCCTTGATCTCGGAGAGCACGCCTTTCCGCTTCCCGTGAAGACGGATTACAGCTACCGCAGCACATGGGGCGCCGCGCGGGGTTTCGGCGGGCGCCGGATTCACGAAGGAACGGATCTGTTCGCCCATTACGGGCTCCCCGTCAGATCGACCTGCTACGGTATTGTTGAAATGAAGGGCTGGAACCGTTTCGGAGGCTGGAGAATCGGCATCAGGGATATCAATAACACGTATCACTACTTCGCTCACTTGAACGGCTTTGCAAAAGGTGTGCATAAAGGCCGGATCGTCAAACCCGGAGAGGTGATCGGCTCTGTCGGCAGTTCCGGATACGGACCGCCGGGCACCGCGGGAAAATTTCCGCCGC
This sequence comes from Bacillus sp. SIMBA_026, assembly GCF_046535335.1. Classification (NCBI taxonomy): domain Bacteria; kingdom Bacillati; phylum Bacillota; class Bacilli; order Caryophanales; family Bacillaceae; genus Bacillus; species Bacillus sp. SIMBA_026. The sequence goes on from NZ_JAWRWX010000002.1 coordinate 208,759, forward strand.
ATCTTCACTACGGGATGTATAAAGATAACGGCAGATCGGAATGGTCCTTTGACCCGTATCCTCATTTAAGGGCATGGGAACGAAAAGAAATCCGCAGGAAAAAGTAAACACACAGCCGCCAGGAAAAATTGCGGCTGTGTGTTTTTATTTATCTTTCTTCTGTTTTTCATTCGGCAGCTGGACGGAAGGCGTCACACCTGATCCGCCGCTCCCGTTATAAAACTGCGGCACCTCTCCTTGAATCGCTTTAATGGAGACCGGAATATTATTTGTCACGACTGAAGTCTTACTGGCAAACGGAATAATGACCTTCACTTTAATCTCCACGAAAATACTGATATCAATCAGGGCATTGTTAATGCCGTACGGCTTTATTTTTGTTTTCACATCAGTTAACGCATCGCCGATCAAGTTAAAGCGCACGGGGATTTTCGGCCCGAGATTTCCGAGAATGCTGTTTCCCGTGACCTGCCCTAAGGGAATATCGATCATAATTTCATCGGCCGTTTTCGCGCCTTTTTCTGTTTCATGCTGCTTATTGTTCGACTCCACTTCCTTCAGATGAGCCTGAAGCTGCTTTGTCACTTTCGCCTTCATGCTGTTGACCATTTGTGTATTAAAATCCATCGTTGTGACTTTTCCGTTTTCATCCGTTTTCATATCGACCATATCTTTCACATTGTCGCTGTGAGACATGTATTCCTCAATGGATTCCGTAATGACCTCTGTCGCCACCCGTTTAGTTTCCATTTCTCCGATGTTCATCAGCACCGGTTTGATTGAGGAGTTGATCATCCAAAGGCTGATGACCGTCGATATGATAAAAAAAGCAAACGACAGAAGAAGCACATATCGAAAAGGCAAAGGCCCTCTCTTGCGAAGAGCGCTCCGGTATCTAGGCAAGAAAAATCCCCCCTTACATATCACAATGTATGCTTGTAAGAGGGGACATAGTATTTTATTTTCACTCTTAAAAAGTCCCGCTTACCTTCACTCGGGTGAAATGGAACGGCGGACAGCTATATGACATTACCGCTGCCGCGCGAGCTTCCAGGCGAGCAGATCCCTTAAAAACTCCGGCATAAAGTATTGTTTTTCTTTTGAATCGCGGATGTAAGGGAACAGCTTTCCGAGTGTAAACATGTCGAGAACGGCAACCGAGTATATCCGCTCCGGATCAATCTCTTCTCCGTTCACTTTCACATTGAGGAGATGCGTCACACCGTCTTCAAGAATGCCGGCCTCTGCCTCCGCTCCGGCATATACCATCCTGCCCATCACTTCCCCTCGGAAGCCGAGGCCTTTTATCCGCAGCTGCTCCATTTGTTCCGAGGCGGCCTGGCTGATTGTTTCCTGGAGTTCCCTGCCTGAAAGACGAACGGCCACCGGATTGATCGGATGAGGGCAGATGCGGTGCAGGTCAAGCTTTGTGACAGGCCCCTTCTGTAAAGACCCCAAAATGACGCCTGAATTCACCATGCTGACTTCACAGCCGCACCAGCTTTTCAGCGCTTCGGCTAATAGAAGCGGGAGCGGCGATTCCTCAAACCACTTCACGCCGGCTTCTTCATTCAGATTGGCGACTTGTACGGAGAGCAGGTTTTCCGCTTCCCGTTCTTTCTCTTTCAGAAAAGCCGCCGTATCTTCAGATTCCCCTTGCCAATCAGCCATTTTCTGTACAGATGCCTGTTTGCTGACAATGGTTCGTGATTCACTTTCTATCGTCAGCTCGACACAGCCGACATAGTTCCCGTATTTCTCCGCACATGCAAGCAATACACCGTTTATGTCCTGTCCGTCCTCAAGAAGGTGGTGCGTATGTGATTCAAGAATGACATCGATGTCCGGAAATTTTTCCGCTGCTGCCCGGTCATCGATCAGGCCTAAATGAGAAAGCAGAATGATGATGTCCGCTTTGCCCTTGATATCGTCAAGTGATTCTTGAATGCTTTTTTCCGCATCCGTCACCGTCCAGCCGAGTTTTTGATAGACGGGATAATACGGCACCGTGACGCCGAGTATACCGGCGGTCATCCCGTTTTTCAGCGTTTTGATCACGTAGGGCTCGGCCCATTCCGGCCGCTGTCCGTCCGCGTCAAACAGGTTGGACACAATGACGGGAAACGCGGCATGGGTATATAAATCCGCCAGCTCATCGTGAGGCAGCGTAATTCCTTCATTATTCCCGACGGCAGCCGCATCGATCTCAAGCCGGTTTAACAAGCCGACATTCGCTTTGCCGAAGGTCGCTTCCGTTATCATTTGGAATCGGTCCATATGATCGCCGATGTCGAATACGAGTGTTTCCTCCCCGTTTTTTTCATGCTCACTTCTCTTCTGCTCAATATAATGTACGATTTTCGGCCAATTTTCGAAATGGCTGTGCAAATCATTCGTATGATATAAACGGAGCTTCTCTAACATACCATCTCTCCTACCTTTTAGCTGAATATCCCTTGATAAATCAATTCACAGCCGATCAAAATCAAGACGACCCGCATGAAAAGCACGATCGTTTTCGTCTGCACCCGCTTATTGACCCACGCGCCCATTTTGCCGCCGAACCACGCGCCCGGAACGAGGCACAGCGCATACAGCCAATTGACATGGCCCTCTGCGATATGTGACACGGAACCCGTCACGGAGGATAAGAAAATAATGAGCATTGACGTCGCCACAGCCACTTTCGGCGGGAACAAAAATAACAGCATCATGGCCGGAACCATAAGAGAGCCGCCGCCAATGCCGAAAAGACCGCCCAATAAACCGACGAAAAAGGCAATTACGATACCGGTGAAAATACGGTACGAATATGTATAAAGCTCACCTGATTCATCCTCATATGTCCGGATCATGCCTTTATGCGCTTTATTGACCGGTTTTGCTTTCGTCTTCAGCATTAATGTAATGGAAATCAAAATCATAAAAAGTCCGAACCAGACGGAAAACGTATGCGCATTAAAAAGTTTAGACAAATACGCGCCGATGATGCTTCCCGGGCCGGAACCGATAAAAAAGATCAGTCCGCTTTTGTAGTCAACGGTTTTATATTTCATATAGGCCAGAGTTGATGACAGGCCCGTAAAAATAATCACCAAAAGGGACGTACCGATGGCAGTCTGCGGTGTTACGTTATGGAAAAACGGAGTCATCGTGCTTAAATAGAGCATCGCCGGCACGATGATAATTCCTCCCCCAAGCCCGATCAGGCTGCCGACCGTTCCCGCGATAAATCCCAATATGATCAAAATAAGATAAGACATGTGTCTTGAAACCTCTTTTCTAGCTGAATAGGTCGAGCTGCTTCGGAGCAAGCCCGGTATATGAGATATCTAACATTTCAAGCATCTCAAGCCCGTTATCGGCGGCGTCTCCGCCTGAGTTATTGTTGAAGAGCACATACAGATTGCGCGACTGCTTTTTCAGCTCCTGAAGATTGTTTTTCCAATCTTTGAGCTCCTGTTTGTTATAGCGGTATAAATATCTGACCTCACGCCAGTTTTGTCCGCCGTCTGGTTTGATCCAGCCCTGCTTGTTCCGTCCGTGAAAACGGACAAGCGTTTTTTCTTCATCCGTTGCTTTCAGGACGGTCGGAATGCTGCCCTCGCCGATTTGCGGCTCGTCACATATGCTGTGAATCCAGCCTTCCTCCTTCATAAAAGAAAGCGTCTGTTCATAAAATGGCGGGGAAAACCAAGACCGGTTGCGGAATTCAAGCGCGCACGGAATATCGCCCATCTGCTGCCTGCTCCATCTTAAATATGCGACGTTTTCTTTCTTGCAGTCAAACCACGGCGGGAATTGGAACAGCACCATGGCAAGCTTTCCATGCTCTATATACGGCGATAATGACAGCTTAAACGCCTCAAACATTTCTTCCTTCGATTCAAAGGGAATATCGCCGCGCTGATGGCCCGTCATTCCTTGATATGCCTTAATGACAAATTGAAAAGATTCCGGCGTCTCTTTGACCCATCTTTCATTATTACGGGCGGGCTGTATCGCGTAAAAGCTCGCGTCCAGCTCGACGATGGGAAAATGGGAGGAATACACCTGCAGTTTTTGCGGGCCCGCTGTTTTCGGCGGATAGATGCTGTCATGATCCCCCCACCCCGTTAGTCCGATATAAATCACAATCCTTCACCTCTCACTCTAGTTTATCACAGGTGTTTTTCTCTTTCTGTTTCCATGTTTTTTCTGAATGCACTTTTCAGGAACCGGTACTGATGTTCATTGGTGTCCGAAAATGCCTCATCTCTGGAAGAAAGAATGTGCTGATAGACGATCGGCTCTGAAAACTGACCGCTCGTGAAATCATATATCTCCCCGTCTATTCGGTTATAAAAATGCCAGCTTGTGCCGGTTTTTGTTTTGAGAATGTCACCGCCGTAAACATCTTGGATGACTAAAGCCGTTACGCCGCACTGGCCTTTGGCCGGGCAATCTTCCGTCCATTTTGTATTAGTCTTGCGCGACCAGGATGCCGTTAATATGTTCAAGATTTGATTATACAATGTGTTTTACTCCTTTTTATAAAAAGATACCACGAGACCCGCTTTCCAAACGACAAAAAAAGCCGATTCTCCTCAGAGAATCGGCTCTTTTATTTCAGAAGGCTTCAGGAATGTTCCGAAAGCCCCGCTCTGCTTACCCACGCCATCCTGATACACACAGCGCCCCTTGCTGTAGGTCGCAGCAATTCGGTATGGAAAGGTGCGGCCTTCATACAGGCTTTGCTTATGTTTGGAAAACATCGTTTCTTTTGTGACGGTAAAAGGTTCCGGCCGGACAATGGCAAAATCAGCGTCAAATCCTTCTTCAAGCCGGCCTTTATTCGTTAACCCGAAGCGCTCGGCAGGTGCTTCGGCCGTCCATCGGGCCACATGTTCAAACGGAATCCCATGATCGATCGCTAATTGAATCATGCCGAGAAGCGTAAATTGGCCTCCGCTGATCCCGCCCCACGACAGAAACATATTATCCTCGCGTTTCAAAGACGGATGACAGGGAGAATGATCCGAAGACACCATATCAATCAGGCCCTCAGCCAAAACCCCGATCAATTCCTCTTTATCAGCCTCTGAGCGGAGCGGCGGAGCGCATTTGGCGGCCGCCCCTTTTTTGAGGAAGTCTTCAAAGCTGAATAATAAGTAGTGCGGACACGTTTCAACGGTGACATCCAACCCGTCTTTTTTCGCCTGCTGAATGGAGAGCACGGCCCGTTTCGTGCTGATATGTACAAAATGAAGCGCGCATCCCGTCGCTCTCGCATATTCAATCGCCCGCTGCACAGCCTCGCATTCGGCTTCTTCCGGACGTGAGGAAGCGTAAGCGCGGGCATCAATTTTCCCTTGGAGCGCGTACTCGGCTTCAAGGAATCGGGTGAGGGCGTCGCTTTCTGCGTGCAGGGCCAAAATCTTGCCGCACGCCGCGATTTCCTTCATTCCCTTTAAAAGAGTCCGTTCATCGGCTGACTGAAATTCATCCGTTCCCGATTTAGACAGAAATGCTTTAAACCCGATTGCCCCCGCTTTTGCCATCGGCCGGATATGTTCGGTATACCCGGGCATCAAACCGCCCCAAAGCGCAAAATCAACCGCTGACTTCCGTTCAGCGATTTCCGCCTTTGCCAGCAGGTTTTCAGCAGTTACCGTCGAAGGGATGCAGTTAAGCGGCATATCAAAATAAGACGTACAGCCGCCGGCAGCCAGCATGTTTGAGCCGGTTTCAATGCCTTCCCATTCTTCGCGGCCGGGTTCATTGAAATGCACGTGACAATCGACCGCGCCCGGAAATACATACATGCCGTCCGCCTGCACCACTTGTTCCGCGTTTTCGTCAATGCCGGGCCCGATCAAGGCAATTTTCCCGTCCTTGACGGCGATATCGGCCCGCTCTGTCCCGCCTTTTCGCACAGCTTTCGCACCCTTTACAATTACGTCATAGGCCATTTTATCTTCCTCCCTGTAAGGATGACGATTTTCTGTCAGTTTTTATCACAACATGCGTCTATGATTGTCAGTTTACTGCTACGATGATCGTAATACATCAGCAAAACCGCTATTATTTTTGATGATTTTTATTCATATTAACCAATGGTTGTCTTTAGAACCTGAAAGGAGATTGACTGATGAACATTTATGACGTGATGAAGATTCCCGCTTATGAGCGGGCCGCATTAATCGCAGGCAGATCCGGCGGCTGGAGGGAGGTGCAGCACGTCAACATGATGGATGCGCCGGACATCGCTGATTTTTTACATAAAAATGAATTGCTCGTCACGACGGCTTACCACTTGAAGGACCGCCCGCAGCTGTTGAAAGATTTGATCCGCCTCATGGCAAAACGGGGCTGCGCGGGGCTGGGGATCAAAACGAAGCGTTATCTTGATGTCATTCCGAAAGATGCCGCGGAGCTTGCCGACCGGTATGAATTTCCGATTATTGAGCTGCCGGAAGACATCCGGCTGGGAGATATCGTCAACGCCACACTGAGCCATATTCTTGATATGCGTTCAAATGAGCTGCAGCAGGCCATTTACGCCCATAAAAAATTCACAAACCACATCATGAGCGGCAAGGGGCTTCAATCCCTGCTTAAGAAGCTCTCAGACATTCTCCGGCTTCCCGTGCTGCTTTTGGATCAGCATACAAAACTCTTATCATCGTCCCACCGCATACCCATTGACACGTCTGTATTGAAAAACATCTGTTATTCCCTTTCCGGGCCTTATTTCACCTGCTTTTCCATGCTGTCCGACAGAAAGGCGTATTCTGTCCTGCCGATTCTGAATGTTGAAAAAAACTGCGGTTATCTGGTGATTCCGGAGCTGGTGCAGACCGCTGATAAAGGCATGATTTTGACAATTGAACAGGCGGCCAACGTCATTTCCTTTGAACTGCTGAAAGAAAATGCCGTCAAACAATTCGGCAGACGGGCGCGCAATGAATTTTTCAGCAATTTCATCGACCGCTCGTTTACCGGCCATGAAGAAATCAAAAGCCGCGCCAAAGAATTCCGGCTCCGCTGGGATCAAAAATACATGTGCATTTGCGGAAAACTTGACCGAAATGAGAAAACGATCAGCTTTACCGAAAATCAGCTCGTTTCCGATCATGTATTTGATCTGCTTGAAGGAGAGCTGTCATCCTTTCCGTTTCCCCCTCATCTCTTTATTAAAGGAAATGTCGGTATTCTTTTAATTGAGGCGACAGACAGCTGGAATGAAATGCACGCGTCTGTCATCAGCTTTTTGGAGCAGTTTCAAAAGCAGGTCCGGACGCATTTTAAACGGACTGTCTCCTTCGGCATCTCAAACATATGCCAAAAGCTGATCGACGTCCCTGACGCCTTTACCAAAGCATCTGACGCCATTTCATCCGGGCATTTGTCCAGAAGCGCGGAGTTTATTCAAATCTATCATGCCAAAGACGTGCCGGAGCTGCTCCGCCTGCTTCCCGCGGAAGATGTGAAGAAGTTTTACGAAGCCACCCTCCAAAGCCTGGCCGACCGGCAAAAGGAGGACCAGAGCCTGCTTCATACGCTGTCTGTTTATCTGGAGACCCACTGCCAGATTTCAGAAACGGCTAAGCGCCTGTACGTCCATCGAAATACGGTGATCTATCGTTTAGAAAAATGCGAGGAACTGCTCGGCAAAAGCTTAAAAGATCCGGAGACGACGATGCGCCTGCGGCTCGCGCTGAGAATGCAGCGGCTGATCAGTTAAGGAATCGTTAGAGATAGGGATGCGGGTGTTCTCCCGCATCCTATTTAAGTGGGATTGATTCAGCTTAATTCTCAAAAAATGCTGCCGTCAAAATCTGCTTCCATTGACATCATCAGGCTTTTCTAATATCCGGGATGCAACCTATAATCTCACCCTTTTAAATCTCATCCTAAACTGCCTCGGGAGCCTTTGTCACAAGCACCCATGACCCTTTTTTGATGATTTCGCCATTTATTTGAAAATCAGCGGGGAGCGACACAAGACTCAACCACTTCACCAACGCCGCCCTGAAAGTCATGCTGCTTTTCCTTTTCTGATTTCATAAAAAAACGCTTTTGATTAACAGCCTTGTCTACGTAAGAAACATGTGTGATGTTTGCGTTTACCAGTTCTCTTGGCATATGTTCACTCATTTAAAAGAATATTTAACAATTTCTCCATTGTTATACTTCCATTAAGTGTTATTGTTATCCTATAAATACCAAAAGGAGGTTTTTACTTTGAAACTAGCTAAAAATTCTTTGTTATCACTTGCAATTGTTTCATTCGTTTTCGCGCCTTTTTTTAACTCTTCAGCATCAGCTGCCGGTCCCGCTACTAAAGTGAATAAGAACATATGGGACCCAACAGAAACCCGTATCTCCTTAAAAGTTGGAGATGTAAGAACTTTTGCTAATGCAGGTAACCACATTTCCTTTAATCCGCTCACAGAACCTAATGCTATTAAATATACAACATTAGGTAGCATCAGCACTGTCCAAGTCTTTGCAGTAGCTAAAGGACAAGCATACATCGAATTCTATGATGACTCCTTCACTTGGAGAACCCGATACTATTTTTTTGTTGAGTAATAACCTGAAGAGATAGATTCTATCTCTTCTTTTTAATTAAATGATTGCGGCGTTTCGAATTTTTTATTTTTCCTCAGCTGTCAGCCCCTAAATTTCGTTATTTACCACAGGCGATAGAACGCAGTGACAACTAACCCGCTCAGCGGCGGAAAGCTTTGTGTCTCGCTGATACATACAGGTTTCGCTGCTTCCTGGTATCTTGAATTCTTCGTCAACACAACAGTCGAACACCTCAAGACCAAATACCGCTTCTGACAGGCCTTGCAAGGGGATTTTATAAAATTTCCGAAATAGAAGGGGGCGGTTCCCCTCCGTGAATCGTAATGAAGCTTCGTGTGTTGGCTAATGGCTGTCTGGATAATGGTCTCACTGTCATCCTGGAAAAATCACTTACTTCTATAAGTCTTTCTTTTTAACAGAAACCACAGATATAGCAGCAGAAATAGCTATCCGCTCCGCTTCTTATGCACTCTCTGTAACATGGAGAATTATAAAAAGGAGGGCGCGCGGAAACATAGGGGGAGCTCCCTGAATGGGTCAATTGATGGGGCCATGGATAAGAATTAAATTCTTGCCGCTGATACAAATGGAATGACGGGTAATAATACAACATTTTCAACTCCTTTTCCGTACACCATATTGTACTTACCGACACCCTTTTTAGATGATTGTCTCTTGCATAATTGTGTGTTGGCCTAATTGCGGGTTTTAGCCTGCAAAATTCGTGCAGGAGAGCCATCACAACATCTTCCGTGAGAGGTTTTATAAGCTAACCTCTCCTTGTTGTCACCAATCAACCCCTATACCCGGTTGAACGGTTCTTATTATCCCAATGACCCGTTTAGGCAGACTGTTCTCACTCTGCATACGAAACAGCAAATACCAACACCGCTGCTTTTTCCCTTTCTTCATTTACGCCGATCTATGTTATTCCCGCCTGAATGCCTTCTTTTTTGATCAACTTCCGGCAAATCAAATTCGTCAGACTCGTCAAGCGATAAAACTGGTTTTACTTTATCTACACCTGTTCCGGTTTCCATTCGCGCCATGCTTGAGCATACGGAACAACTGGTTCGATATGATTTTCCCTCTATGCGCATCTCTGCAATTTCAGAGATACAGACAGCCGAAGAATAAACGACAATAGCAAAAAGCCTCCGGATCCCCGGAGGCTTTTGATTCTTATCCTTGCTGCGTAAACGGCCGGGTCTGTGTCTTTTTGCCCCAGCCAAGCGCGGCCAGAAAACTGATGGCGAGAATAGCCGCTCCCAGCATATACGGAAATTCCATATTTACGTCAAAGAGAAAACCGGCAGCAGACGGTCCGGCGATATTCGCTAAGCTGATGAATGAGGTGTTCATCCCGCCGGCAAACCCCTGCTGGTCACCGGCGAGCTTCGACAGCATCGTGTTAACGGCCGGCCGGAGCAGCGATGTCAGCGTCAGGAAAAAGATTGCCGCGGCAAAAACGGCCCAATATGAACCCGCAAACCGGCACCACACAAGTCCTGCAGCAGCCCCGATCAACGTCACGTTAATCACGCGTTTTTCCCCGAACTTGCGGACGAGATAACTGACGCCGACCGCCTGCACAAACACGCCGATGAGACCCGCAGCCGTAATAATAAAGGCAATATCAGACGCTTTAAATCCGTGTTTATGGTCAACGTAAAGGCCGAAAACGGATTCAAAGTTCATAATTCCAAAGTTCAGCACAAAAACCAGAATCAGCATAAACGCGAACGGCGATTTGAGCGCGCGTGACATTTGCTTAAACAGATGCTCACGTTTTTCCGTTTTTGCCCGGGCTTCCAGCTGCTTTTCACGTCCCAGCGTTTCGGGCAGAAAGAAAAATGAAAGCACACTTGAAAAGCAGGCAAGACTTGCAGACACGATGAACGGCACAGACATGCCGTAATGAACCAAATAGCCTCCGACACCGGGCCCGATGACAACACCGAGCGTCATCGCCGCGCTGAACAGCCCCATTCCTTTCCCGCGTTCTTCTTCGGTCGTAATATCCGCAATGTAAGCGAACATTGACGGCATTAAAAACGCCGCGCCCATTCCGCCCAAAAGCCGGGATGCGAACAATTGCCACAGGCTTCCGGCAAAAGCGAAGATCAATTGTGACACGGCAAAGGCGGCGATGCCGAAAATAATCAGTTTCCGCCGTCCGTATTTGTCGGTTATTTCCCCGGCAATAGGCGCAAATAAAAGCTGTGTAAGCCCCGCCGCCGCAACAAGCAGACCCATCGTGCTGCCCGTCGCGCCGAATTCGGTAATATAGGTGGGCATAATCGGAATAATCAATCCGATTCCAAGCATCGCAATAAACATATTCAGCATTAAAATTGACAATCGGCCTATGTACGCCATGATTTCTTACCTTCTCCCCAGACAAACAGATGATCATTCCATATTTGTCATTTTTTATACCATTCAGTATAACGGGCAAAAGGGAAAAAAGTCCAGATGATTTCAATCTCGTTTTCAAGTCTCATGACAGCACACCGGTTTCAGCCGGCAGATCATATATGTTAAGGGCCGCCTGCAGCGCTTCCCCGGCTTTAACGGCAACTCCGTGTCTGATCAGAACCGCTTCAAGTCCGGCCAGCACAAACAGTACATTTTCCTTTCTGCAGCTGTAGCCCATCGTTCCGATTCGCCAAATTTTCCCCTGCAGCGGACCGAACGAGCTGGCGATTTCAATTCCGAATTGAGACAAAAGCATACTTCTGATCGATTCGCCGTCTGCTTCCGGCGGAATCTGCACACATGTGACCACAGGCAGCTTCGCCTCCGGATCGCCGAATAAATCAAGGCCCATCGCTGCAAGTCCCGCCGTAAGCGCTTTTTCGTGACGCCGATGCCTGCGGAACCGTTCTTCAAGTCCTTCTTCCAGGACAAGGCGCACACCCTCCCGCAGCGCATAAAGCATTGTTGTCGCTTCTGTGTGGTGATTCAGCCTTCTTTCACTCCAATAATCTTCGAGCTGGCTCAGATCAAAATAGTTGCTCGTAATCGGGCGATGACCGGACAGCATGTTACCGTCAGCCGCCGTCGCAATGCCCCGTTCTACCTTTTTACGCGCGGCAATGACAGCGGCCGTCCTGTCATTATAAGTAATCGGCGCCATTCCGGAAGGGACCGACAGGCATTTTTGCGTTCCCCCGATGACTGCGTCAATCTTCCACTCATCCGTTTTTACGGAGCAGCCTCCGATCGTGGCCACGGCATCCACGATAAAGAGTGCGTCTTGGGCGCGGCACGCTTCCCCGATTTCTTTCAGCGGGTGAATCCGCCCCGTTGATGTTTCTCCGTGCACCATAGCGACGATTTTCGGGGAAATCTTTTTCATCTCGCTGATAATCTCTTCAGGCCGGAAGACCGTTCCCCATTCACACTCGATCGTATGAACGTCCGCTCCGTATCGCTCGGCGATTTCAGTCAGCAGGTATCCGAAGCGTCCGTATATCGGAACGAGCACGCTGTCGCCCGGTTCTATCACACTTGCGAGAACAGCCTCAATCCCCGCTCTTGATGTGCCGTCAATTGGATAGGCCCAGCGGTTTTCCGTTTGAAACAATTCACGGAGCATTTGCATCGTTTCGTTCATGATGCCGGTAAATGCCGGGTCAAACTGGCCGATGATCGGAGCGCCCATCGCCCTCAGCACTCTCGGTTCAGCTTCTGTCGGTCCCGGTGTCATAATCGTTCTTTGCGGAATGCACAATTCTTTTCTGGTCGGCACGCCGATTCCCCCTTTACGTTAATAGGCAAGTTTATGTAATACATTCGCCAGCGTAAGGACGCCGGTTTCAAGCTGATGTGCGGGTGTGAATTCAAGCGGCGAGTGGCTGATCCCGCCACGGCTCGGCACGAACAGCATGCAGGCCGGAAAGGTTCTGCCGAGCATCTGGGCGTCATGTCCCGCTCCGCTTACAATTTCCTCCGGGTCCGCCCCCTGCTCTTTTGCAGCCTCTGCTGCGGTCCGTGTCAGTGTCTGATCCATTTGAACCGGCTCTATCCTCATATATTCATCAATAAAGGGTCTGACTCCTTTGCTGCGACTGATGTCTTCAATAATCGACACCAGTTTCTGATGGAAGGCTGCCAGCACGTCTTCCTGCCGGTGGCGAATATCAACGGAAAACTGGATACGGCCCGGAATGACATTCGCCATATTCGGTTCAACCGTCATTTTCCCGCACGTCAGGCGGAGCTCTTCCGGCTGTCTTTCCGCTGAGAGCATCAGTTCGTGGATGATGCTGCTTCCCGCCGCGAGCGGGTCTTTCCGCCATTTCATCGAAGTGGTGCCGGCATGGTTGCATTCACCGTCAAGCGTAACGGTATAGCGTCTCTGTCCGGCAATCCCGGTGACAACCCCGATATCCTTTCCTGATCGTTCAAGCGTTTGCCCTTGTTCAATATGAATTTCCAGAAAGGCTTTGATATCTGTGCGCAGCGGCGCTGGATAACGGCCTGCACCGAAGCCGTTCTGCCGCATGGCTTCTCTCAGAGAAATGCCGGACGCGTCTTTCGGCGTTTCCGCATCTGAAAGCGAGAAAGCACCGGTGATATTGCCTGAGCCCCAATAGGTGATGGGAAAACGGCTCCCTTCCTCTTCACAGAGCGACACAGCCTCCAGCGTTTTTTTCGGACGCCCGCACGTCTCATGCAAATGACGGATCGCCAGTATGCCCGCCAGCACGCCGAACGCACCGTCATATTTGCCGCCGTCAATAACGGTGTCAATATGCGACCCGGTCAGAATCACCTCATCAGGCGATTCTGTGCCGCTCAGCCGGCCGAATACGTTACCGACATCGTCAAATGCCGTTTCCAGCCCGAACGCCTCCATTTTCTTTTTGACGGCAAGCTGGGCGTCCATCCATTCTTTCGTATATAAAAGCCTCGTCACTCCGCCGGAAGCGGAAGCGCCGAATTGAGACAGCCATTGTATGTCATCGGAAATCCCGATATTCGCCGCCGAAAGCTGCTGATGTTCCATACACGCCCTCCTTTTAAACTGAAAAACTGACAAGATGATCTTCATTATAGAAGGAGCGCATAACGAGTTCATTATCATATCTTCCAAAAAATCAATGATTTTCCGGATACTTTGACCAATAAGCCGAAGGAACCATTTTTCAAAAAAGATAGAATATTAGATTTATTTTTTGGATAATAGAGGTAAAGGAGGGCAAGTCATGACAAAAAAACTTTGGTTTCTGCCGATTGTCTGCCTGTTTTTCATTTTTGGATGGGCCGCGCCGTCAGCCTCTGCGGGCGCGCCGGCTGACACGAATCTGTACAGCCGGATGGCGGTTTCAACTGCCGGCGGCACAACTCTTTTTCCGCAAACTGCCTCAGCTGTCATCACTCCGTCTGCGGATACGGACACATATTACAAAGAAGCTTCCAGGAAAAGCGGAACAGCCTTAAAGAGCGCCCTGCACCGCATCATCAGCGGACATACAAAGCTGTCTTACAGTCAAGTATGGAATGCATTGAAGGAAACTGACGAAGATCCGGCAAATCCGAACAATGTCATCTTGCTCTACACCCAGGAATCACGGGCCAAAAGTAAAAACGGAGGCAGCGTCGGGGACTGGAACCGCGAACACGTGTGGGCAAAGTCACACGGAAACTTCGGAACAGCTGCCGGCCCCGGGACGGACATTCATCATCTGCGCCCTGCAGACGTCCAGGTGAACAGTGCCAGAGGAAACATGGATTTTGATAACGGCGGCTCAGAATACCCGAAAGCGCCGGGCAATTATTACGACGGTGATTCCTGGGAGCCGCGCGATGAAGTTAAAGGAGACGTCGCCCGTATGCTGTTTTACATGGCGGTGCGTTATGAAGGAGACGACGGGTATCCCGACCTTGAGCTGAATGATAAAACCGGAAACGGCTCAGCTCCTTACATGGGAAAACTGTCCGTTTTGCTCAAATGGAATCAACAAGACCCCGTCGACAGTAAGGAAAAACGGCGGAACGAAATCATTTACGAAGACTATCAGCATAACCGCAATCCGTTTATCGACCATCCGGAATGGGCGGACGAAATCTGGTAATCGTATCATAAGAAGTGATAAGGGAGCCCTGATCATCAGGCTCCCTTTTTCAATATACGGCGTTTTCAGTGTCGGCATCAAAAAAGACGGCCCGGTTCATATTGACCGCAAGCAGAATGGCATCGCCGGGTTTCACCTGTGAAGCGCCGTCAAGACGGATCGTCATGCGGTCATCTCCGCTCACCGCATGAACGTACATCTCCGCGCCTAAGTTTTCACATACTTCCGCCACAGCGCGGCACACCGCTTCAGGCGGGTGCTCTGATTGTCCGGCAAGCGTCACATGCTCCGGACGCAGCCCCGCAATCATCTCCTTACCGCTGTATCCTTTCTGCACAAGAACGGCCGCTTTTTCTTTCGGAATGGGCAGACGAACGGACGAACCGGCAAAATACCATTGCCCGTGACTTTCTTCAATGACGCCTTTTATAAAATTCATACTCGGAGAACCGATAAAACCCGCCACAAACATATTCGCCGGATGATGATAAATCTCATGGGGGCTTGCGGCCTGCTGAATATCTCCTTCATTCATCACGACAATCCGGTCGCCCATTGTCATCGCTTCCGTCTGATCATGCGTCACATAAACGATGGTCGCTTTCAAACGCTGATGGAGCTTGCTGATTTCGGCGCGCATCGTCACTCGCAATTTCGCATCTAAGTTGGAAAGCGGCTCGTCCATCAGAAACACTTTCGGCTCCCGCACGATCGACCGGCCGAGCGCAACCCGCTGCCGCTGTCCGCCTGAAAGAGCCTTCGGTTTCCGCTTGAGCAGATGCCCGATTTCCAAAATATCAGCGGCCGTCCGGACTCGCTCTGCAATTTCTTTTTTCGGCAGCTTTTTGAGCTTCAAACCGAACGCCATATTGTCAAACACCGTCATGTGGGGATACAGCGCGTAATTCTGAAAAACCATCGCGATATCACGATCCTTCGGGGGCAGATCGTTTACCGCGTCTCCGTCGATATAAAGCTTCCCCTCAGAAATGCTCTCCAGTCCGGCAATCATTCTGAGTGTCGTAGATTTGCCGCAGCCGGAGGGACCGACAAGCACCAGCAGCTCCTCATCTTTTACATCTAAGTGAAAATCCTTCACTGCCGCCGATTGGGCGCCGTATGTTTTTTTGATATGGTCAAATGTTAATGATGCCATTCGAAACCTCCTCCAATACTGGAAACCGCCACATCTTTCTGTTATGTTAAAAATGTTCGGGGTTTCTGACAGATTCATAAATAAAAAGCAAATTTGTATTATAACGTCATAATACATATAATAGTACTACTACTTGACAAAGGAGGTCCGTCCCATTGTTAAATAACGGGAGCTCGAAACCTTTATATATTCAGCTGAAACAAATTATCGCGGACGATATTAAGAAGGGCGTTTATTCGCCGTCCGTAAAACTGCCGACCGAAAATGAGCTGTGCGAAACGTACAACGTCAGCCGCATAACGGTCAGGAAGGCCATCCTTGATCTTGTGGAAGAAGGCTG
This sequence comes from Bacillus sp. SIMBA_026, assembly GCF_046535335.1. Classification (NCBI taxonomy): domain Bacteria; kingdom Bacillati; phylum Bacillota; class Bacilli; order Caryophanales; family Bacillaceae; genus Bacillus; species Bacillus sp. SIMBA_026. The sequence goes on from NZ_JAWRWX010000002.1 coordinate 224,915, forward strand.
GCTCGTCCGGCAGCAGGGAAAAGGAACGTTCGTTAAAAGCCCTAAACTGAAGCGGGAGCTCATCGCGGTCAACGGCTACTCTGAATTTATGGAATCAACGGGGAAAAAACCGAAACACCAGATCCTTTCCCATGAAATCATTGAAGCGCCTAAATCCATCGCTCAAAAACTTCGCGTCGCTTCCGAAAGTCCCGTTCTTGAATTAAAACGCATTTTATTTCACGACGACCAGCCGCTCTCATTCGAAATCGCCCACTATCCGCTCAGTTTATTTCCCGACATCGGCAAGCATATTAAAGGAGGCGTGTCGATGCATGACATTTTGAAACAGCACTATCAGGTGGTGCCCACTCATAATACAAAGCTGTTAAATGTCGTATATGCCAAGCAGGAAGAAAGCCGCTATCTGGCTTGTGATATCGGGGATGCGCTTTTTGAAATTGACAAAACCGCTTTTATGTCAAAAGACCAGCCGATATACAGCTCGCTGTTTGTAATGCATACCGACCGCGTCACGTTTACCATTAACAGTCCCTATGCGTAACAAGTATAAAAAACGAGACAATGCTTATCGTATTCTCGTTTTTTCACTGCTTTTCCCGCCGCCCGGCCTGTAGGGATGCCCGTAACCGAACGCGCCGAACCCTCCGCATGTTTTGGCAGCCGTCCCGGCGGCCGCAGTAAGCGCTCGCCGAATATCCTGATGCTCGAAGAAATCGGTAAGAAACCCGGCAATAAAAGAATCACCCGCGCCCAATGTATCTATTATATCAGCTCTTACCACCGGCTGATGATAGACGCGTTCCCCATCCGATAACACCGCGCCATGTTCTCCCCTTGTCAGACAGACGATTTTCGCTCCGAAACCGCGGGCTTTTTCGGCAAGCCGCATACATTCACTTTCACTCAAATCACTCCCGGAAAAAAACGCATACGTCACGTATGGACAGACCGCTTCTAAATAGGCTTCGTCACGTTTTACAGAGAAGTCAAAGGAAATCGGCACATGGCCGCTCAGCATCGGAAGGTCACGTTCTATCCTGCTGTATACGCTCGTATGCAGCAGATCATGTCCGGCGATAAATGAGATGTCATTCTCCTGAAAAGCGAGTGTCAGACGCGATTGCACGCCGCCTTTATTTGATCCGGCAAATATTCTGTCCCCTCTTTCATCAAGCGTGACGACCGCCATCCCGTTTTCTCCGTATGCCCGGCGGATCAGATCGGCATTCACCTTTTCCAGTTTCAGCACATTCAATACGTGATCCGCCGCTTCATCACTGCCGAGAATCCCGATATAAGAAGTTTCGTGGCCTAAGCGCCGGGCAAGCACGGCTACGTTTAACGCATTTCCGCCCGGGTAAAACGTTTCCTGATCCTGATAATAATCTACTACATTATCTCCGGCCGCTATCAGTTTCATCTTTTCATCCTCCTTATCCTTTCACGCTTCCCGCTGCAATGCCGCGGATAAAATATCTCTGCATCAATAGAAACAGCGCGATGATCGGAGCAGCAGAAATCGTCAGCCCGGCCAGCAGCACGCCCCAATTCGTCTGCAGCGCATCTCTGAACTGCATCAGCCCGGCCGGAATCGTCCGTAAATTTTCATCATCGATAAAAATAATCGCAAACATAAACTCATTCCATGTATGGTAAGCCGTCAAAATGCCTGATGTCACCAGAATCGGCACGCTCATAGGTAAGAATATTCTGAAAAATATTCCGAAACTTGTACATCCATCCAGATAGGCAGCTTCCTCAAGCTCTTTGGAAATCGACAAAAAATAGGAACGGATCAGAATCACGGTAAACGGAATACGGTAGGCGGCGTACGGAAGAATCAATGCCCAATACGTATTGTACAGTCCCAATGACTGGATAATGGAGTACAGCGGCACAAGACTGACCTGCGGCGTCAGCATCAAACCGCCAAGACAAATGATCAGCACAAACCCTTTTCCTTTAAATTGAAAACGGGCCAGCCCGTATGCCGCCCAGGCGCTCACAAATACGGTGATGAGACAAGTCAGCACGGTCACAATGACGCTGTTCATAAAATAAGCGGAAATCCCTTGGTTCCATGCGGATACGAAGTTTTCGGGATGCCAGACAGAGGGCAGCGACCAGCTGTGCTCAAAAATCTCATCCGAGCTTTTAAAGGCGCTGACCGCCATCCATAACAGCGGATATGCAACAGCAATGAGGTAGATAAAGAGAAACAGACACACAGACGTTTCCCCGACATACCATTTTCTCGGTTTTCCGCCTGTTCTGACGGCCTGACGGGCATGACGCAAGTCCGTCTTTTCAGGAAGCATCGGCTACTCCTCCTTTCCGGTCTTAAAGAATTTCATCTGAATAAGCGACAGAGCAAGCGTCAGCAAAAGCACCACCGTCGCGATCGCAGAAGCGTAGCCCATCATATCTTTTGTAAAAGCGCTCTTATACAAAAATGTGCTCAGCACTTCTGAAGCATTGCCCGGCCCTCCGCCGGTCAGAATATACGGTTCATTAAATACGGTAAATGCGCCGGTCAGCGTCATCACCACGGCAACAAACGACATTTCTTTCGTCTGCGGCACCGTAATGTGAAAAAACTGCTGGATTTTTCCGGCTCCGTCCAGCTGCGCCGATTCATATAATTCAGCGGGAATGCTCTGAATCGAGACAATGTACAGCATGGCGATGTAACCGACAGACTGCCATTGAGACACAAAAATGACAGACAGGATAGCGGTGTTTTCATCGCCCAGCCACGCGCGGGTCAGTTCATCAAGTCCGACGGCTTCCAGCAGCTGATTCAAAAGCCCGATTTCCGGGTTATAAATAAAATCAAACAACAGCGCAATGACGGTCATAGAAATGACGACCGGAAGAAAAAAGACCGTACGGAAAAAAGGCGACCATTTTCTTAACAATTTGTCTTCCAGCACGGCCGCCAGAATTAAGCCGCCGCCAACCTGGAAAATCAGCGATATGACCGCATACAGCACATTGTTGCGGAGTGCTGTAAAAAACACGGGATCGTGAAACAGGTCAATATAATTTTTCAGACCGATAAACGTCTTTTCAGGTTGAAATGAGCTCCATTCAAACAGACTGAAAAACACATTCTCAATAATCGGAATGTAAACGAACAGCAGAAAAATCAGCGCGGGCGCGAGAAACAGATACGGAATGAAACGTTTTCGGCTGACCAAGGAAATCCTCATCTCCTTTCTCCAAAGAAATCTGTTCTATTCAGATGACGCTTTGACCTGACGCGCCGCTTTCTGCACGGAATTCATCACCTCGCGCGGTGTCATTGTGCCGCCGAGCATCTGCTGAACGCCTGCCGCATACACATCGGCGATTTCAACGTCAACATCCATATCAAACCACGGCACCATTGTTTCTGCACGGACGATATCCTGCACGGCTTCGCGCTGGATCGGGGCGGAATTGTTTTCTGTCGCCGTTCCTTGAACCGCGCTGTATTTACCGACGTCTTTTATCAGCTTCTCTCCCATTTTTTTCGAGGTTAAAAACTGAAGAAATTCCATAGCTTCTTTCGGGTGCTTCGTTTTTGAGGAAATCATAAATCCTTCCGGAGATCCGGTCAGTGCACGGGGAGATCCCTTTTCGCCGCTGATTTTCGGGAAAGGAAACAACCCCAGATTGACCGGTTCGACGAGCTTAATTTCTGCCGTTTCCGCATAAATCATCGCCGCTTTGCCGCTCGTAAACTGCTGGCGCACGTATTCGTGATCGACGGAGTTCACGTGCTTTGTAAAGTACGGCAGAAGTTCCTGAAGCTTTTCAAGCGCTTTGACATAGCCTTCGTCCGTAAACTCCCCGGTTTCCGGGCTGTAATCCTTCGCCCGCGTTTTTTCATCCACCATACGCTGGTTCAGCGTCCCGATATAATGAGAAATGGTCCAAGGCGCTTTTGTGCCGAAACTGATCGGAATATATCCGTTCTCTTTCAATTTCTCAGAGACTGTGATCAGTTCATCCCATGTCGCCGGGGGCTTCAAATGTAATGTATTAAAAATGTCCTTATTATAAAAGAATGATTTAGCGTCCATTTGCCACGGAACACCGTACTGTTTTCCGTCATGCGTAAAGGGTTTGATTTGTGACTGCACAAGCTGTGAGGACCAATCTTTATCCTGCTGATAGTAAGACGACAGATCGAGGGCTTTATTTCCTTTGATGAATTTATAAGCAAACCGGTCGCTCCATGAAAAGAAAATATCAGGGGGGCTCGTTGTTCCGAGCATGACTTTCACCTTGTCTTTATAAGAATCGTTTAAGACCGCTTCCGTTTGGATATGAATATCCGGATGATCGGCTTCAAATTCTTTGACCGCTTCTTCAAAATAGCTTTTTTCCGGCTCCTTCGGCCACCTGTGAAAAAACTTCAGGGTCACTTTTCCGTCAGAGGAACTGCTTTGGCTTGAACAGGCGGCGGCTGACAGACATACAGCTAACAGAACGAACAGGCAGATGAGCTTTTTCAGATGCTTTTCCTCCTTTGTCACCGGACTATAACGTTATATATCATTATAGTCCGGTGAAATATAATGCGCGTTCTTAATATTCGACTTTCCACATGTAACGCCGCTTGCTTAACGGATGGTTCCTTGCTTCCGCCAGCGCATCCGCATAGCTTCTGAGCACCCGGTTTAATACGAGAGGAGCCAGGTAGCCTTTTACAGAATCGTCAATTCCGGAAAAATCATATGCTGCCGCATCAAGCACAGTCAGTTTTTTGCCGTATCTTTTTGAGAAGGAAAGCGCCCGCTCTTCAAGGGGTCTTGTTTCGTCTAAGCCGAGCAGGATAATAAATGGAACGGATTCATCAATGATTTCGAACGGTCCGTGAAAATATTCTCCGGCATGAATGGCGTGGGAATGAATCCATTGCATTTCCATGAGAATGCAGATGCTGTAGGAGTAAGCGACGCCGTAGTTCGCACCGCTTGCCATCGTGTAAATGATATCTTCTTTTTCGTGGGTTTTCGCGAATGCCTTTGCGTGATCCGCTTCTTGTTTAAGCGCTTTGTCATATACGGTCTGGAGCTTATTGAGTCCGTCGATGGCCTGCTCAAACACGGGATGGTTTTCCAGCACGTGTAAAGCGCCGAACACGATTTGATACAGAACTCCGTAATTCGTATTTATCGCCTGTGCGTTCTCACCCCAGTCATACACCGCGACATATTCGGCTTCTTTCGCTAACGGCGAATCAGGCTCAAAGGTCATCGCAATCGTAAGCGCGCCTTTTTTTCTGGCGAAACCAGCGGCTTTCACCGTTTCCGGCGTATTGCCTGACTGAGAACATAAAATCACGAGTGAGTTCTCTCCGAGCTGAATCGGATTGCGCTGAATAAATTCATTTGAACTGTAGAGATCAGAGCTGATGGCTTTCGCCTCTCTGTCAAACACGTACTTGCTCGGATACATAATGGCTGAAGAACCCCCGCAGGCGACGAAAAAGACGTGATCAATCGTTTTTCCTTTCAGATCATCCAAGAAAGCCTGAACCTTGTGATTCACTTGTGCGGCAGTTTGACTCAAATCCTTCACTCCTCAGTATTTTATTATATAATGTTATATAACATTATATAACGTTATATTAATCGCAACAAAGGTGCGTTGTCAATCATATTTTCTGAAATTTCTAAAATATAAAATAAAACCTTCTTATTTCCCGCCCTCTCTTGACCTGACCCTTAGAGACACGTTTAGAATGAAAAGCAGGGAGTGATTCAGAATGAATATAAAAGAAGCCGCCGGGCAGACGGGTCTCACGAAAAAAGCCATCAAATATTATGAGCAGGAAGGTTTAATCACCGTCAGCAAAAACCCTGATAACGGATACCGTGAGTATTCCGCTCAGAACGTGAATACGCTGAAAATGATTGCCGCCCTCCGAATGCTGGCACTGTCTGTAAGCGATATTAAAGCGTTCCTCTTAGAGGGCAGCAGTCTGCATGATATACTGCGCCAGCAGCATCAAAAGCTCAGCCGGCAGATTGAAGAGCTTGAACAGGAACGGAAACTGACTGAAATGCTGATCAAGCGCGTGGAAGATGCGGAAAATGTCGATTCAATTCTGCATGATATCGGCGAGGTCAAAATAGATGAACCGAAATATATGGGACTTCAGCTGAAAAAACTGTTCCCCGGAGATTTCGGAGAATTTATCGCCGCGCTGTTTGAACCGTTCCTCGACTTTTCTATTGATACAGATGAGAAAAAAACGATATGGGCGGAGCTTATCAAAGTATTGGATGATATGGAAGAAGTTCCGGCTGCACACCCGATGATGCAGCTGGTCGGCAAGGAAGATCCGGCTCAGCTCCAGCAGCATAAAGTCCAGCATGATCAATTTATCGAGCGGATTTTGGAGAGAGACCCCGCCACTTGGGATACTCATAAAAACATCATCATTCAGCTTGTGAAAAGAGTGCAGACAGATGAAGAATACCGAGAAAGCCTGATCAAGGTCGGAGAATCAGCTTCTGATCTTCCCGCGCTGAAGGCGGGATCGCCTTTCAGCAATCTTCTTCAAAAGCTCAGCCCGAAATATGACACGTACGTGCGACTTCAGCTTGAACTGAAAAAAGAAGCCGACGAGGAACTCGGCTTTGATTCAGAAGCATATTTAAAACAGATGCTTCAATCAAAAAAACGCTAAGGTTCGTCTCCTTAGCGTTTTCTTTCTTCAGCCTCAGTGCTGCGCGTTAATGCGGTCAACGACATTAGCGATGAGCTGCTCTTTTCCTAAGTCGGAATCTTCGTCAACGCTTGCTACTGTCAAAATGATGGCCGCTACCGCAAGAGCGATCGTCTCAATGGCGGCCGCCGCGTTTAAAAATACCCATACAGCCGTTGCGCATTGGCCGATGGCCGTTGATTTTCCTTTGTCCATGCTCTTTTTGTCAAACTCTTCTTTCAGCACTTTCGCCATAATCTGCGAACCTTGATCAATGACGCTGTTCACTTTTTCATAATCGCCGCTGTAGACCGCCGCTTTTAACTCTTTAAAATAATCCGGCGATGACTTTTTAATATCAGCAATCACCTGATCGGACACTTGCTTTAATTCATCCTGATCAATCTTTTTGACAGCCTTGGTATCCCATACTTCAGGAAGGAGCTTTGCGACCTCACCTTGTCCGAAAAAGATGCCGGAAAAAATGTCTTCACCCGAATAAGAGACCGACGGCTCAGTTTTCGCCGCGGCATGCGGGCCGACTAATGCGACCATTAAAACAAACACCAGCATCATGGCAGCTGCGGACTTCTTGCTTTTAACCATATAATTTCCTCCTTTTCCTTTTATTGAGAAAATTGTATCTGATAAAAAGGGGATTGTAATGGTTCAAAGCTACTGTTTTCTCTGCCGGCACCAAAAACAGGACCAAAATACCAGCCACCGTAATGGAAAACGAGGTAAGCCCCAGCATAACGGCAAAGATTTCGTGCATAAAAATGGAGATAAACAATATCAAACGCCAATATGTTTTCGGAGCGAACAAAGCGCAGAACATAATGGTTTGCACAATGAGCGTGCCCCACGTCGGGATGATGACAAGCTTGGACTGCAGGATAAAGTCAAACAGACCGTGAAGCGCATCCGGCAGACCCAGCATCGGATCGTTCAAATAGTAATAAACGGCGGTTCCGTTCTGCCACTCTTCTTCCATCAGTTTGGCAATGACAGAGTTAAAGTACAGCATCGCGACCTGTATTCTGATGATTGTCAGTGTCGCCCAGCATAAGGAGCGGTAATAAGGCTCAAGCGGTCTTTTCTCAAAAGACGCCTCGTACGGAGACCAGTGCCATTTCCGCGGATCGGTTAATGTCAGCGGGAGCAGCAGCAGCGTAAAAACGGCAGCCACTTGATCTCCCCCGTCAAGAGTAACGGCGGAGTTTTGGAAGCTGTACGAAATCCACCAGTGAAAAAAACCGGTGAGGCGGGGCCGCCAGCCAATGACAACAAGGATTAACATACAGATACAAACGGCTTTGACGATCTCAATGTAACGGAAATCGGGAAACAGCAGAAACAGGCTGAACGTGTCGGAAAAGCTGAGCATTTGATTTTGCGTTTTGAAGAAGACAGACGCCGGATTGAACAGCAATGTCAGCAGCGTGCCGAGCGCGATTAAGCTTCTGGCAAGCCCGTACACATTTGTCCAGGGCGGATTCTTCATCATCCATAAGGTGAGCTGCTTTTTTGCATCCTGAATCAATTGACATCCACTCCGATGTATTTTTTGATGGTTCTTTTCGTTTCGGTATGCTGGCTCCATGCCCATGGGGTAATGCGTTCATATGTAATGATCATTTTCCCTTTCAGCCTTGGGGAGGGAGACTCATTTTTCATTTTCAAAAATGTGGTATCCTTAATGTCTTGGCCAGTCGTGAAGTCGTTCCACTTCTCTTTGGAAGGCAGCTTTTCCAGCATAAGGCCGAGCTCTATCCCTTGCGTCCGGCCGTAGCGGTTTAAGCCGATGACATTTTTCAGAGAATTATTCGGCCATCTGAGCTCCTCATCGGCATCAAGAAGATAGATGTTCAAGCTGTCTTCTCTCGGATCTTTACTGAAAAATCCCCAGCTTTGCGGATAAATCATGGAAACGGTTTTGGATTGATGCTTGGTTAATTGGATGGCGGAGCTTGGCAATGCCGCGATGATGGTAAAAAACAAAACGATGATCCAGGCGGCCATGATAAAAAGAAAGAATGAAAACATGCTGGTTTGCTTCTTGTCAGTCAATTGAAACCCTCCTAGCGTATGGAAATTTCATTGACATGATTATACACCATTCAACAAGTAAAATATTGATGAATTAGATTTTTCAGACTAATATACTATTATATGTAAAAAAGGGGAGTGTTCATATGTTTTTGATGAATGATAAAGTGCTGTGGGGAGCTGTGGTTCTCGCCTTTATTCTTTCGATTGTGTTTTATCCGTTTCTTCCTGCTGATATGGCCATTCACTATGACGTGTCGAACCGTCCGAATACATCAATCAATAAAACGGCCGGCGTCCTGATTTTTCCCGTGCTCATGATGATCTGCATGTTATTCAGAAAAAAGGTCGTCCAGCTATTCCTCGTCGTTTACTGTCTGCTGATCGTGCATATTGCCGTGATGTGGCTGGCACTGTAGACATAAAGAAAACCGGAGCCCTTAAGCTCCGGTTTTTCTTATTTATAAAATACTTTCTCAATATTGTATTTCGACTGAAGGGTATTGATCGCGTACGTTTCGTAAATCTCCCTTTCCATCGGATCATTTACGACACATACTTCAATTTTATACACTTCGTCCCTGTGATGTTTAACAGGCGACACATTGTCTTCAAAATGCTTTTTGATTCTTTGTCTTAATTTACGGGCTTTCCCGACAAACAGCAGCTCATCATGAATGTTATAAAACATAAAGATGCCGCCTTTGTCTCTCGGAATTTGGTGAAAATCAATGAAACCGTAAATCGCTTTAATCGCCGGTTCATTCTCCGACGGTGACTGCTGCCGTTCCGTAATGGTTACATCAGGAGCAGGAAGGTTTATTTTTATCAAATGGGTCACGTCCTCTTATTCATTAAAGCTCCATCCTATCATAAGAATGCGCCAAAAGCTATTTTTTATTCAAGCGCCCCGGCCGGATCATAAAGGCTCAAATCAATTTCCGTCTGCTGCCCGAGCGCGAGTTTCGCCAGTTCAGCCCCCAGATACGGCCCGCTCGTCAGCCCTGAGGCGCCCAGCCCGTTGGCAACGAGGAGTCCGCTGATATTCGGCACTTTGCCGATGACGGGAAGAAAACCGGGAGTAAACGGCCTGAACCCGACTCTTGACTCTATCATAGTACTGTCTGAAAGCCCCGGCGCCACGGTTAATGCTTTGTCAAAAATCTCGCGGAGACCGCCGGCCGTCACCCGCAAATCCATGCCGGTATCGTTTTCATGAGTCGCGCCCGCTATGATTCTGCCGCTGTCAAAGGCGAGAATGTATTGATCGTTTGGGGGCATGACGACGGGCCAGCCGCCCGTCTCCTCTCCCTGAAGCTCTAAATGAACGATCTGCGCCTTTTGGTATGATACTGAAAAACGGATGCCGAGCGGCTCAAGCAGCTCTCTCGCCCAAGCGCCGGCCGTTACGAGAACCTGGTCGGCAGTAAGCGTGCGTTCTGCGGTTTTCACACCGATGACGGCACCGTCCTCTGTCAATATTGACGCTTCTTCATTGTAAACAGCCGCTCCGTGCTTAACGGCCGCATTTAACAGCGCCTTACGAAGCGCTCTCCCGTTCACCCGGGCCGCGCCGCTGACATGAACCGCTCCGTATTCCTCCGACAGCGCGGGGAACAGCGCCTTCGTTTCTTCCGGAGTCAGTCTTGTAATGGCACCGATTTCAGGGGCGTCCTCTCTTCTTTTATAAGCTCTTTCCTCCATTTGGCTGAGCTTTTTTTCATCCATATGGAGGCTGACGGCACCGACCTTTTGATAACCGGTTTCTGTTTCTCCGTCAGCTTCAAGCTGCTGTATCAATTGGTTATAATAGCGGGCTCCGCCTTTTGCGATCGCATACCATGCCTGATTGCGGCGCTGTGACAGCCACGGGCAGACGATCCCCGCCGCGGCGTCAGTCGCCTGCCCCGGGTGCTTCCGGTCAATGACCGTTACATCCGCCCCGGCCTTTGCGAGATGATAAGCCGCGGACGCACCGAGAATGCCGGCCCCGATAATCAAATAAGACTTCATGTATAACACCTTTTCTATCTGTTTTGTCTTATTTATTTTAACAAATGGAGCACTTTGCTTCGACCTTTTGTCCCCATATGAAAAAGTGGAAGGCTGACCAATCTCTTCGCTCAGTATCAATTCAAAAGTCATAGTCAACGTATATACAGATCAAGAACAAAAGAGAACATCAAAGAACGCGGCTAAGTATCAACCCCGTCCTTTTTTTTTAAAAAAAGATTGGAGGATAAAGGCATTATCACTATTATCCTTCCACTATATAAACTGATCTATCATACTATTTTTTAGTAAAAACAAAAGTATAGTATCCATCAGCTTCTCCAGTTTTCATCTTAATCGCTGATCTTCCATAGGCTGATTTACTGCTGATTTTACCATGCATTGTAGAATACTGCGTTAGGGTACCTGTAGACTTTCTTTTGTATGGTTTAAAGGCTATATATCCAGATTGGCCTTTTTTGAGCGTAAAGGAATATGTAGTAGAATAAGATTTTGCTGACGTAAAATTAAAACTAGCTCCATAGTTTATAGCTTGAATTTCTGATGAAGCATTAACACTGTAAGACTTAGATACAGTAGCTTGCGTCTGTTTATCGACTCTGCACGATGATGTAGTACACTTAATTGTTGCTGAAACTTTTATAGGGTCTCCATAATATTTAGTGGCTGATTTTTCTTTATATCTCCAATATCTAAGATCAACGTCAGCATAGGGCTTAAATTCTAATTCGTCATTGCTTTCCTCAGAAACAAAAAACTCATTCTCTAAATCTTCGTTTTCTTTTATTTCAGTCGTTTTTTCATATTCATCTTTTGAAACAGGTACAAGCCCATGTTCTGACGCTTTGAATGGTGCGATTACTGCACCTTGTTCCTCATCATAAAATTTTTCTACATTTGAATCAGATAGATTAATAGTATATTGCTCGACAGCGAATCCTTTCGAGGGATTTCCAAAAATCATCAAAAATACCACGAAAACTGCAATCAAAAGCGTAACTTTCTTTTTCATATACACCCTCCTTATTTTTATGGCACATTAAAATATTACCAGAGGAGCATATTTTTGTAAACCGAGTGTGATTAATTTATACTAGGAATTAACAAATAATATATTCCGGATTTCTTATCCACATGAGGGGTTAAATTGTTATCTGTCTGAGTTTCAATTTTCAGATTTTTCGTTTTGTTAAATCCAGCATATAACTTATATTTTTTACCTGAATACGACTTTACATCAAATGAAATATCCGTCTTATTATTCTGATTTTTAAGCGCTACACCATTTCCATTCTTTACCCATATAACTTTTTTATCTTTCCATGCCAATGTTCCTGTTCCTATACCCATTTGTTTATTTTCTTCAAATTTGTATATCACAACTTTTTCATTGTCAATTTCCTTTGTTTCATATATAAAATCAGTGATATAAGGTGATTCTTGTTTAGCATACTGTAAAGCTTCATGTTCAGTATTAAATTTTTTCGCTGAATCAGGAGTTTCATTATTCTTAATAAAAAACAAACTGATTATGAAAATAATACAGATGACCAATAAACAAATAATAATCTTTTTCCCCTTCATAACAATAGTCCTCCAATTTAGAAATATATTAGCTATTATTATAGCAATTTTACAGTAATAAAATAAAGTTCCTATGGATTTAATTTCAAAATAGTCAGTTATTAATTATTCGATTTCCTCATTTTATTATGAAACGCGGCATTACTTTTGACATCCCAAATGAATTCGGACGGTTTGCGGCAGATATATTACAACCGTTCCCCATCTCTTCCTATACGTGGTTTATCGGTTATGGAGAGGCGTATACTGAATTCAAAGAAGGCATCGATACAGACCTGTTTCCGCAAAATCAGCGCATCATTCAGGGTCAAGAACTCCGTCAGCGTCTGGAAGGAAACCCTTATTATATGATTTTTGCTGAATTGAAAGCTTTCCCGAGCGGGATGGTAACGGAAATCAATACATATGAGGAATATTTGGAGAGTTCCTGTGAGCTTGTGCTTCTCATTGCAGATTGCTCGTATGTAACGTTATATTGCAAAGATCCGGATATGCTCGAAGCCCTTTATCAGCAGGCTGTACAATGCGGGTTTCATCGCGTTGACTATGTTACAGATGAGAATGACGCGAGAACGGGATTGTCTGTCTGATGAAGGTGCGTTCTTTTTATGAAGCGTCGGATAGGGCTTAGGATTCAAAATATTGACAAATTCGTGTGTTTTCAACAAAAAAACAACCCCCTCATGTATACTGAGTGCGTAACTTACATATGAAAGGGGTATGGCAATGAAAATCAGCTTGAAGAAAAAAGCAGGTTTTTGGAAGAAGACGGCGGTTTCGTCACTTATTTTCACCATGTTTTTTACCCTGATGATGAGCGGTACGGTTTTTGCGGCCGGGCTGAATACAGATCAGAAGCGCCGGGCGGAACAGCTGACCAGCATCTTTGAAAACGGAAAGACGGAAATCCAATACGGATATGTTGAAGCGTTGGATGACGGAAGAGGTTACACTTGCGGGCGGGCCGGCTTTACGACGGCTACCGGAGATGCGCTGGAAGTAGTCGAAGTATACACGAAAGCAGTGCCGAATAACAAATTGAAAAAGTATTTGCCTGAATTGCGTCGTCTTGCGAAGGACGAAAGCGATGACATCAGCAATCTGAAAGGATTCGCTTCTGCTTGGCGCTCACTTGGCAATGATAAAGCCTTCCGCGCTGCCCAAGATAAGGTAAATGACAGCTTGTATTATCAGCCGGCGATGAAACGTTCAGAAAATGCCGGACTGAAAACGGCCTTGGCAAAAGCGGTGATGTACGATACGGTGATTCAGCATGGCGACGGCGATGATCCAGACTCCTTTTATGCCCTGATTAAACGCACGAACAAAAAAATGGGCGGGTCACCGAAAGATGGAATTGATGAGAAGAAATGGCTCAATAAATTCTTGGATGTGCGCTATGACGATCTGATGAATCCGTCAGATGAGGACACTCAGGATGAATGGAGAGAATCGGTTGCCCGTGTCGACGTTTTCCGCGATATTGTCAAAGAGAAGAACTACAATTTAAACGGGCCGATTCATGTCCGGTCAAGCGAATACGGTAATTTCACTATTCAATAAACAAAAAAACCCCGCTATGTGGCGGGGTTTTACTATTAACCGATAGAGCCTTCCATTTCGAACTTAATCAAACGGTTCATTTCAACTGCGTATTCCATCGGAAGTTCTTTTGTGAATGGCTCGATGAAGCCCATAACGATCATTTCTGTTGCTTCTTCTTCAGAAATCCCGCGGCTCATCAGGTAGAAAAGCTGTTCTTCAGAAACTTTTGATACTTTTGCTTCGTGCTCCAATGAAATGTTGTCGTTCAGGATTTCATTGTAAGGAATTGTATCAGAAGTTGATTTGTTATCCATAATGAGCGTATCACACTCGATGTTTGAACGGGCGCCGTCCGCTTTCCGTCCGAAGTGGACGATACCGCGGTATGTTACTTTTCCGCCCTGTTTGGAAATCGATTTTGATACGATTGTGGATGACGTATTCGGTGCAAGGTGAATCATTTTCGCACCTGCGTCCTGATGCTGCCCTTTGCCCGCAAGAGCGATAGAGAGCGTCATGCCGCGCGCTCCTTCACCTTTCAGAATGACAGCCGGATATTTCATCGTCAATTTAGAACCGATGTTTCCGTCAACCCATTCCATCGTCGCGTTTTCTTCACAAACCGTACGTTTCGTTACTAAGTTGTAAACGTTGTTCGCCCAGTTTTGAATTGTTGTATAACGGCAGTAGCCGCCTTTTTTGACAATGATTTCAACAACTGCGCTGTGAAGCGAGTTTGTTGTGTACACAGGAGCCGTACAGCCCTCTACGTAATGAACGCTTGCTTCTTCGTCAACGATGATCAGCGTACGTTCGAACTGACCCATGTTTTCGGAGTTGATGCGGAAGTAAGCTTGAAGCGGTGTTTCAACCTTCACGCCTTTAGGCACGTAGATGAAAGATCCGCCGGACCAAACAGCTGAGTTAAGCGCCGCAAACTTGTTATCAGTCGGCGGAATGACTTTCGCCCAGTGCTCGCGGAAAATGTCTTCATTTTCTTTCAGCGCGCTGTCTGTGTCTTTGAAGACGATGCCTTGCTCTTCAAGATCTTCTTTCATATTGTGGTAAACAACTTCGGATTCGTACTGTGCAGAAACACCGGCAAGGTATTTTTGCTCAGCTTCAGGAATACCCAGTTTGTCGAATGTCTGTTTAATTTCCTCAGGCACTTCATCCCAAGAACGCTCTGAACGCTCAGACGGCTTTACGTAATACGTAATTTCGTCAAAGTTTAAAGAGTTTAAATCCCCGCCCCACTGCGGCATCGGCATGTTGTAGAAATGCTCAAGAGATTTCAGGCGGAAATCAAGCATCCATTGAGGCTCTTCTTTCATGCGTGAAATTTCTTCTACGATTTCTTTTGTCAATCCGCGCTCTGAACGGAAAATGGAAACGTCCTTATCGTGAAAACCGTACTTGTATTCACCAATTTCAGGCATTTTTTTAGCCATCCATTTTCACTCCAATCTTTTAATTGCCGCCTTTTTCGCCAGCGACTCCTTTTTCAAGTGCTTTCCATGAAAGGGTGGCACATTTTATCCGGGCCGGGAATTTCGAAACGCCTTGAAGAGCTTCAATATCCCCGAGATCTATCGAGTCGTCATACTCTTTCCCTTGCATCATGTCTGAGAAAATCTTAGACATGGAAAGGGCGGTATCAATATCTTTTCCTTTAATCGCCTGCGTCATCATGGAAGCTGAAGCCATGGAGATAGAACAGCCTTCCCCTTCAAACTTCGCTTCCTGAACAGTATCGCCGTCAAGCTTCATTGTCAGTCTGATCCGGTCGCCGCAAGTCGGGTTGTTCATATCGACGACGATGCTGTCATCCAAAACCCCTTTGTTGCGCGGATTTTTGTAATGATCCATGATCACTTGTCTGTATAATGTATCTAAATTTGCATTAAAAGACATTTGTAAAGTACTCCTTTGTCTTTTGGAGGGCTTCCGCGAGCTTATCGATCTCTTCCTCTGTATTATACAGATAAAAACTCGCTCTCGCAGTAGCAGATACATCCAGCCATTTCATGAGCGGCTGGGCGCAGTGATGGCCGGCTCTGACCGCAATGCCCTCAGCATCGAGGACAGTCGCGACATCATGAGGGTGAACCTCATCAAGATTAAATGTCACAAGTCCCGCCCGCTCTTTCGGACCGTATACCGTCACGCCGTCTAGCTGCTCGAAACGGTCAAGCGCATAGACCGCAAGCTTATGCTCATGCCGGGAAATCTCGTCGAGTCCGATCTCTTCAAGAAAATCAATCGCGGCTCCCAATCCGATCGCGCCTGCGATAATCGGCGTGCCTGCTTCAAATTTCCACGGAAGCTCTTTCCAAGTTGATTCATAAAGCCCTACAAAGTCGATCATCTCGCCGCCAAATTCGGCCGGCTCCATATTTTCAAGCAGTTCTTTCTTGCCGTACAGCACGCCGATTCCTGTCGGGCCGCACATTTTATGGGAAGAAAGCGCGAAGAAGTCGCAATCCAAGTCCTGAACGTCGATTTTCATGTGCGGTGTGCTTTGCGCCCCGTCCACCACGATGACCGCGCCATTGTCATGAGCGATTTTGGCGATCTCTTTAATCGGGTTGATCGTGCCGAGCACGTTTGACACATGAGCGACTGCCACGATCTTCGTATGGCTTGTGACAGTCTGCCGGACGTCGTCTAACGAAAGCGTGCCGTCTTCCTGCATCGGGATATATTTTAAAGTTGCGCCGGTTGCTTTTACTGCCTGCTGCCACGGAATGATATTCGCATGATGCTCCATTTGGGTGATGACCACTTCATCACCGGGTTTTAAGCTGGCGCGGGCATAGCTCAGCGCCACCATATTCAGTGAAGTTGTCGTGCCTTTTGTGAAAATGACCTCAGCCATTGACTTCGCATTGATAAACTTACGGACTTTTTCACGCGCACCTTCATAGCCGTCTGTCGCTCTCGTGCCAAGAGTATGAACGCCTCTGTGGACATTGGAATTGTATTTGCTGTAATACTGATCCACTGCTTCAATGACAGCACGCGGCTTCTGGGAAGTCGCCGCGCTGTCAAGGTACACGAGGTCATGTCCGTTCACTTGCTGATGAAGGATCGGGAACTGTTCACGAATATCGGTGATATTCATTATTTTACTTTCCTTTCGATGACGGAGACGAGCTGTTTCTTAACTCCTTCAATCGGAAGCTCTTTTACCACCGGAGCAAGGAATCCGTAAATGACTAAGCGCTCCGCTTCTTCTTTCGGAATTCCGCGGCTCATTAAGTAGTAAAGCTGGATCGGGTCCACACGGCCGACAGATGCCGCATGTCCTGCAGTTACATCGTCTTCATCAATTAAAAGAATCGGGTTTGCATCTCCGCGTGCTTTTTCACTCAGCATCAGAACGCGGGATTCCTGTTCAGCGTTTGCTTTCGACGCGCCGTGCTCGATTTTGCCGATTCCGTTAAAAATGGAAGATGCGGCATCTTTCATGACTCCGTGCTTCAGGATATAGCCTTCAGAAGCCTTACCGAAGTGGATGATCTGCGTCGTAAAGTTTTCCGTCTGTTCTCCTCTTCCGACAACTACGGTTTTCGTATCGCCGTATGTGCCGTCTCCGTAGAGGTTTGTCGTATTTTCAGAAATCGTGTCGCCGTCGTTCATCAGTCCGAGCGCCCACTCGATTCTGCTGTCGCGTCCGCGCGCGGCTCCGCGGCGGTTGACGTATGTTGTGACGCCTGCTGACAGGTTGTCAACGGCGCCGTACGTCACGCTGGCATTATCACCTGTGACCACTTCACTGATAATGTTGAATACAGCTTCTTTCGGATTCACCGTGCTGATGTAGTTCTCAACGTAAGTGACGGAGCTGTGGTCTTCAGCGACGATCAGCACGTGGTTGAACAATGCCGTGTCATTGCTTTCATGAACGTAAACGGCCTGAACAGGCGTCTCCACCTGAACGTTTTTAGGAACGTAAAGGAATGCCCCGCCGTTCATTAATGCTGCATGAAGCGCAGTCAGTTTATGTTCGTCGACCTTAACGCCGTCTTTCATGAAGTACTTCTCAACGAGGTCGCTGTGCTCACGGGCAGCCGTTAAGATGTCCGTAAAAATGACGCCTTTGTCTTTCAGTTCTTTAGAAAGAGAAAGGAAAGCGGGCGTTTGGTCACGCTGCACATATAACGTTTTGTCTTCGTTTTCGATATCGATCAGCGCTTTTGCTTCATCAGCTAAATCTTCTAAAGAAGCAAGCGGCGCATTTTCTACTGTATGCTTGTTGAACTTTGTAAAGTTCCAATTTGTGATTTTTGTTTTATCAGGCTTAGGCAGCGGCAGATCTTCAGCTTTTTCAAGAGCCTGTAAGCGCAGGTTTTTCAGCCAGGCAGGTTCTTGATGCTTTTCGGAAAAGCCTTTGACATATTCCTGATCTACGGATAGTTTCGTTTCCAATGTCATGATTATCCCCCTAACGCTTACGCTTCTTGGCCTACAGTTTCGTCTTCAATGCCCAGTTCTTGTTTAATCCAGTCATAACCTTCCGCTTCAAGGCGCTGTGCAAGCTCCGCGCCGCCGGATTTCACTACGCGTCCCTGCATCATAACGTGAACGACATCAGGCGTGATGTAGTTCAGAAGGCGCTGGTAGTGAGTGATCATTAAGCAGCCGAAGTTTTCGCTGCGCATTCTGTTGATTCCTTTAGAAACGACTTTAAGCGCATCGATATCAAGACCTGAATCGATCTCGTCAAGAATGGCGATTTTCGGCTCGATCATCATAAGCTGAAGGATTTCGTTGCGTTTTTTCTCCCCGCCTGAGAAACCTTCGTTCAGGTAACGCTGCGCCATTTCAGGGTCCATTTCAAGGAACTCCATGTTTTCGTCCATTTTGCGGATGAATTTCATAAGAGAAATTTCATCGCCTTCTTCACGGCGTGCGTTAATCGCAGAGCGAAGGAAATCGGCATTTGTCACACCGCTGATTTCGCTTGGGTACTGCATCGCAAGGAAAAGACCCGCCTGAGCGCGCTCGTCCACTTCCATTTCCAGTACATCTTTGCCGTCCAGCGTGATGCTGCCTTTTGTAACTTCGTATTTCGGGTGTCCCATAATCGCTGCTGAGAGCGTGGATTTACCGGTACCGTTCGGCCCCATGACAGCGTGGAATTCGCCGCCTTTTATTTCAAGGTTTACACCTTTTAAGATCTCTTTTCCTTCGATTTCAACGTGAAGATCCTTGATCGTTAATGTTGAAGCAGCCATATCTATACCTCCAAAATATATAATCATTATTCTCAATTTATTCTCATTCTAATTTTATAACAAATGAAAAGTAAATACAACTTTTTATATTACCCGGAACATTCCTAAAGTTTATCAAAGATCAAGGCGTAATTAAAGCTGTTTGAAACAGAAAAAGGGCGGAAATCCACCCTTTTTTACTGACCGATTTTCTCATTAAGCTGCGCTGCGAGGAACTTGCTTTTTTGATATTCAAGCTCCCTCTGCCGTTCGACTTCCATCCTTTTTGAAAGACGCCGTCCGTATTCCTCGTAGCCGATGCCGTGTGACTTCTGCATCGCTTTTTCCATTTCAGGCGTATAGTCAAGGTCCAGTCTCTCGTGGCTGGTGCAGATAATGAATCAATCCCTTCATCTATTTGTTTCTATTGTAACAATGATCCGCTGCTCCGGCCAAAGGGAGTGTGCCCCTGAATCCTTCCGAATGTGCCGGAATCCGGCGCTCGCTTTATCTGAAAAACGGTATTCACACGATTGCTCTTTCTAATGCGTCGTATGTCCGAATTCCTGAATGCACTGCTGCACGAGGGTCACTCCCTGACTGAGAGCCGCGCCGCCCCCGAATGCCGCCGCGACGCCGATGACCTCAAGGATGTTTTCTTCTGTCGCCCCTTGGTCAAGGCAGCCCTTCGTATGATAAATCATGCAAAATTCATCTTGAGCGCTGATGCTGATGCCCAGAGCGATTAATTGTTTCTCTTTTTCAGTTAATGAATCCGCTGAGAAACACTGTTCAGTAAATTCATTAAACTTCCGCCCCATCATCGGCATTTTTTGCTCGAATATACCTAAACCTTCTTTATATTGTTTCAATGCGTCATGCACGCTTTTTCCGTTTTCCTGGTATTGAGCCACTGCCATTCCCTCCAATCGTTAACCTTCCTTTTTATTATGGACAGTTCTCCGATTAATACCCGAAAAAAACCCCGGATGACTCATCCGGGGTTTTCGCTTTATTCAGATACGGGAAGCACGGCTCCGTCGTATTTTTTCTCAATAAAGTCTTTGATTTTCTTAGAGTGAAGCACTTCCATAAGCGCTTTGATTTTCTCTGATTTTTCGTCACCTTTGCGTACGGCGATGATGTTTGCGTAAGGGTTGTTTTTCGTTGATTCTACTTGAATCGCATCTTTTAACGGATTCAGTTTGTTTTGAATCGCATAGTTGACGTTAATGAAGACTGCATCGCCTTCTTCTTCATTATATGCTTTCGCCGTTAATTCAGGGGCGATTTTTTTGAATGTCAGGTTTTTCGGGTTTTTCGTAATGTTTTTCGTAGTGGCTTCAATCGTTTTTACCTTCGGATCAAGTGTGATCAGTCCGGCTTTTTCAAGCATCGCCAGCATACGGCCTTGTTCAGCGACATTGTTAGTCATGATGATGGTCGCGCCTTTAGGCAGGTCTTTCAGTGATTTGTATTTTTTCGTGTAAATTCCGAATGGCTCAAGGTGAACGGCTCCGGCATTCACGAGTTTGTAATCTTTATTTTCTTTCATTTCCTGTTCAAGGTAAGGAACGTGCTGGAAGTAGTTCGCATCCACTTCATTATCAGCTAACGCTTTGTTGTACATTTTGTAATCGTTCAGCACTTTTACTTTTAATGTGTAGCCTTTTTCCTTTAAGAGCGGTTCCGCTTCTTTTAAGATTTCAGCATGCGGTGTTTTTGTCGCGGCGACGACGATTTCCTTTTTATTCGAGCCGTTTGATCCGCAGGCAGCCAAAACTCCCGCGAACACAAGCAGCAGCGCACTTAATACAATCTTTTTCAATGTAAATCCTCCCTTATCTCTTGTCTATTATATTTGTAATGACATCACCGATAATCTGAATGATAAAGACGATGATGAGTATAAATACTGTCGCTATAAATGTTACATCCGTATTATTGGACTGGTAGCCTTCTACGTATGCAAGGTTTCCGAGTCCGCCTGATCCTATGGCGCCGGCAATGGCGGTAGATCCGATCAGGGCGATGGCCGTAACGGTGATGCCTGAAATTAACGCAGGCATTGATTCAGGAATCAGCACTTTGAAGATAATCGTCGATGTCTTTGCTCCCATTGATCTGGCAGCTTCGATGACTCCTTTATCGACTTCCCGGAGCGCAATTTCCGCAAGACGGGCGTAAAACGGCGCGGAGCCGATAATCAGCGCCGGCAATGCGGCGTTCGGCCCTAAAATCGATCCGACCAAAATCTTAGTAAAGCCGAGAAGCAGAATAATTAAAATAAGAAACGGAATAGACCTGAAAATATTAACGACCGCCGCAATCACGGTGTTAATGATTTTATTTTCCCATAAGCTTCCCTTGCCCGTTAAAAAGAGCAGAAGACCGAGAATCGATCCGATGATAAATGAAAAAACTAATGCGATGACCGTCATATAAAGGGTCTCGTATGTGGCCGTCCACAGCTCGGTTATATCAACGTTCGGGAACCATTTTTCAAACATTTGTGATCACCTCTGCTTCTACCTGTTTGTCTTTGATGAATCGGATCACGTTTTCTACTTCTTTTTCCTGACCGTCAATATGAATGAATAAAGAACCGTAGGCTCCGTCCTTCGTCTGTGAAATTTTCCCCTGCAGAATATTGACGTCCACATCAAAGTTTCGGATCATTTCCGTAATGAGGGGCTGCTCGGCGGCCTGCCCGACAAATGAGAGCTGAATCGTTTTTCCTGTCGCTGTTTCCTGCAGAAAATGCTGGATGGTTTCTTTCGTCTCCTCCGGTTCTGTCACCTGCTGAACGAAACGCTTGGTCATCGGTTCGCGCGGGTTTCTGAAAACTTGGAGTACTTCGCCTTCTTCAACGACTTTCCCGTTTTCCATGACGGCGACTCTGTTGCAGATTTTTCGGATGACGTGCATTTCATGGGTAATGAGCACGATCGTCAGACCGAGTCTGTCATTTATATCGGATAAAAGATCCAAAATTGAATCGGTCGTCTGCGGATCAAGCGCTGATGTCGCTTCATCGCACAGAAGGACTTTCGGATTATTGGCGAGCGCCCGGGCGATGCCGACACGCTGCTTTTGACCGCCGCTCAGCTGCGACGGATAAGATTTTTCTTTCCCCTCTAATCCGACCAGTTTAATCAATTCATCAGCGCGGCGGACCCGTTCGCTTTTTTTCACGCCGGCGATTTCCAGCGGGAACATAATGTTCTCCCGGACGGTGCGCGACCACAGAAGGTTAAAATGCTGGAAGATCATGCTGATTTCCTGGCGCGCTTTTCTCAGTCCGCGGCTGCTTACTTTATTTAATTCCGTCCCCGCGACTTCCACGGTTCCCGACGTCGGCTTTTCAAGACCGTTCAGGAGACGGATTAAGGAACTTTTACCAGCTCCGCTATATCCTATAATTCCAAATATTTCGCCCTTTTTGATATCAAGAGTGACATCTTGGACAGCATTGACATCCCCATGCTTCGCTTTGTAAATTTTTGAAACATTTTGAAGATGGATCAAAGCAATCACCCGCCTTACACTATTCTAAGAAATCTTCCGGGTTTCTCCGCAAAAGAAAAGCCTTTCTGCAAAAATGAGCAGAAAGGCTTATTGAAAAAGGCCTTTCTCTCATCTTTCAAAGCAGACCGCTTCGAGTGAATTGGCACCATTTCAACATTGTTGATGGTTGCCGGGCTTCATAGGGCACTTCCCTCCACCTCTCTTGATAAGAGAAAACATATCGTATTTTCGTCCGGAAATTCTTACTGTAGAATAGCACGGCGAATGATAAAAAGTCAATAAAATAAATATTGGAAGCTATTGTCACATAGTAGATTGGCAGTTACGGCCGTTTACTGATCGCCTGAAAAAATCCGTTTGTCAGCCAGAGGATGGCCTCCAGCTTCAGCAGAGCTCTGAATGATCCTTTCACTTTGAGTTTTCCGCTTTGGATAAGCTTTTGCAAAGAGACATCACCATGCAGGAGATGGATGATTTCCGTCTGGTTTCCGTAAAAGGTCAAATTAGATTTTTCCTTTGAAACCGACGTTTTTCTCATTTCTCCCTGTCCGTTAATTGAGACCGTTAAGGCTTCTGTTTCTCCTTGGAATGTAATCAGCAGCGTTGAGGCGTTTAATAGCGGTTTCAAAAACAGATGCTGTCCGTCATTCTCTGAAACTTCTATTTTCTCCACTCGTATAACCTCCCGTTTTAATGGCCATACATACACTTTCTCTTTTTAACGGACAGAACCCTTTATAAACCGCACGACATTTTCCTGTAAATATTGTCACATCGGGAACGTTTGCGATGTTTTTTGTTTAATCAGCTCATATAAATAGGAAACGGAGCGGAAGGCGTATCCTTTCTCAACAAGCTCTCCGCCTTTAAACAGCAAAAAGCACGGAACGCTTTCAATCTGATAGGCTTTGGCGAATGCGGGGGAATAATTCACGTTGTTTTTATAGAAGGCGGCGCCGGGCAGCATTTCTTCGACGACAGTAAGCATTTTGGACGCCAGCTGGCATGTGCCGCAAAACGGGGTGTACAAATACAGGAGATAAACGTCATCCTGAATCGATTCGAGTTCATTTTCTTGGAGTTCTTTCATGATTACCACCTCAGGTCGTTCTTTTTCAAAAATACAGTGTCAGCATCAAAGCCGGCTCTGATCAGCACAGATGCGAGATGATGGCCCGGGCACGACTCGACTTGCCTGTATGTTCTGTCTATATAAATATGGCGCGCTTCGGGAAGCTCCCGTTTCAGCTGTTTTCTTAATTTTTCTCCGGAGTCATCTGCGTCCGTTAAAATATAGACGTCTCTGTCAAACAGGCGGTCCGCCAGATCTTCCAGTTCGGTTTGGCCGATCGTCCCGTTTGTACAGACGATTTCCGCAGGTTCGATGAGCACTTCCCTGACTTTAATTTTATCAGATTTTCCTTCTACGATAATGACCTTTTCATCTCCGTTGTACATAAGCGCGTCACCTGCCGATTGTTTTAGCGTCAGATTGAAAAAGAAGGCAGTGAAATTCACCGCCAACTGTTAACACCAGCCATTCTCATAATCGCAATCGACATATTTCGGATCGCTGCCGTTTATGACATCGGCTGTTTTATAAAATTTTTGATTTTCAAATGAAAAGCCCTGTTTGAGCTCGTACTGGTCCATGCCTGTCATCTCGCCGATGGCTTCATTTTCATGAAACAAGGAAAACCGGCCGTTTTGAAAGCGGCCCGTAACGTTCTCCGTCACATCGACCTTTTGTTTATCAAAAGCCATTTTAGACACCTCCCGTTACAGATAGAATGTCCAAATGGCCCGTTTGCTATCCGATCAGTCTTCCTGTGTCATTTCGTCATATTGCTCGGAAGTCATGAGGTTTTCGATTTCTTCAGCATCAGCCGGTTCCACGACGATCATCCACGCTTTTTCATACGGAGACTCGTTTACGAATTCAGGACTGTCATCAAGGTCTTCGTTCACTTCCGTCACCGTTCCGTTAATCGGTGCGTACAGTTCGGAAACGGTTTTGACGGATTCCACGCTGCCGAATGGCTCGTCCGCTTTAATTTCGGCGCCGACTTCCGGAAGCTCGACAAAGACGATGTCGCCAAGTTCGGCTTGCGCGAAATGTGTAATCCCGATGCGGGCTTTTCCGTCCTCAACTTTGACCCATTCGTGCTCTTTGGAATAACGCATATCTTTCGGTGTGCTCATCTAAATCCCTCCATTTTTTTCTTATAATAAGAAGATACCATAATTCTTTGAACCTGGCATTACATCCAATATTTTTCGAATTGGTCTTCTTTAAAGCCGACAGTGACTTTTTCGCCGTCTGTCGTAATCGGGCGTTTCAGGAGCATACCGTCTGATGCCAGGAGTTCGAGCTGTTCATCCTCTGACATGTGGTACAGTTTTTCCTTTAAGTTCAGCTCGCGGTATTTCATTCCGCTCGTGTTGAAAAACTTTTTGAGCTCAAGACCGCTCTTCTCATAGAGGTCTTTAATTTCTTCTTTCGACGGAGTTTCCTCCGCGATATGTATTTCGTTTATTTCCTTACCGCGGTCTTCCAGCCATTTTTTCGCATTACGGCACGTTCCGCATTTAGGGTACCAGTAAAAATTTAACGACATCTTCTTCACCCCTTGTAAATGATCGTCGTTATTTTAACACAATCACTTGTAAAAACCTATAACGTTGCTTCGTGAAAAAGCGCCCCTGATGAAGGAGCGCTTTCAGCATGTGATCAGACGATATATTTTTCTTCACGGAAGACAGCGGCTGCCGCTTCACGTTTTTTCTGAATCAGATTTTTCGGTGTCAGGCGCGTCAGTTTGCGCAGCACGGAAAGCATCATGCGGAGGGAGTCTCCTTCCTCCATGGCGATCAGTGATTCTTTGGCGTGCGCTTCAATGTTCTGAAGGGCTTCCTGGGCAAAGATTTCCGTATATAACAGCTTCTGCGCGGCTTTTTCGGCACCGTCCGCCGCAATTGCTTTTTCCGTTCTGAGGACGGCAGATTCCAAAGCGTACAGCGCGCTGACAATATCGGCAATGTTCACCATGATTTCCTGCTCGCCTTCGATCTCTTTGCCGTATTTCTGCGCCGCGAGACCCGCTGTCAAGAGGGCGATCTTTTTCGCCTGTCTGACAATGTATTTTTCCTGTTCAAGAGGTTCTGAGCCCGGCTCTTCAGGCATCAGCATCATGAGCTCTTCTTGGAGCGCTTTTGCTTTTTCAAAGAGCGGCAGCTGACCTTTTACGGCTTTTTTCAGGAACGTGCTCGTTACGATCAGGCGGTTGATTTCATTTGTGCCTTCAAAAATTCTGTTGATTCTTGAGTCGCGATAGGCGCGCTCCACTTCATATTCCTGCATAAATCCGTAACCGCCGTGAATTTGAACGCCTTCGTCGGCAATATAATCAAGCGTTTCAGAACCGCACATTTTGTTGAGCGAGCATTCAATCGCGTACTCGGCGATTGACTTCGCGACTTCGCGTCCGTCCTTTTGCTCCTCTTCCGTCAGTCTGCTCATATTATCTTCGAATAAGCCCACTGTTCTGTATACAGAGCTCTCCATCGCGTAAAGCCGAGCTGACATCGTTGCAAGCTTTTCCTGAGTGAGAGTGAAGCTTGAGATCGGCGTTTTAAATTGCCGGCGCTGGTTCGCATAAGCGGCAGACAGCTCAATCACCCGTTTTGAAGCGCCGATTGTGCCGACGGCAAGCTTGTAGCGCCCGATATTCAGAATATTAAAGGCGATGACATGGCCTTTTCCGATTTCGCCGAGAAGGTTTTCTTTCGGGACTTCCGCCTGATCTAAAATCAGCGTTCTTGTCGATGAACCCTTAATCCCCATTTTTTTCTCTTCCGGGCCCGTAGACACGCCCGGATAGTTCTTTTCTACGATAAATGCGGAAAATTTATCTCCATCCACTTTAGCGTAGACGACAAAGACATCTGCAAAGGCGGAGTTTGTAATCCATTGCTTTTCTCCGTTAAGAATATAGTGTGTGCCCGCTTCATTCAAAACAGCTGTCGTTTTCGCGCCGAGGGCATCTGAACCTGAACCGGGCTCAGTTAAGGCGTATGCCGCGATTCTTTGTCCTGAAGCCAAGTCCGGCAAATAGGTTTTCTTCTGTTCTTCCGTTCCGAAGAACACGATCGGCAATGAGCCGATACCGACGTGAGCGCCGTAAGACAGCGAAAAGCTGCCGGCACGTGAAAACTTTTCCGTAATGAAGGCTGAACTGATTTTATCCAGGCCGATTCCGCCGTACTCTTCAGGCACGTCTGCTCCGAGGAGGCCGAGATCTCCGGCTTTTTTCAGCAGTCTGACCGAATGCTCGAACTGATGGTTTTCGATTTCATCGATATAAGGAAGCACATCGTTTACGACATAGTCTTCTGTCGTTTTGCCGATCATTTTATGTTCGTCTGTAAAGTCCTCCGGAGTGAATATTTGATCATATCCCGTCTCTTCAATCAGAAAGCTGCCGCCTTTTTTGACGTTGACCGTTTCCTGTTTCATGCTTCGTTTCCCCCTTGTTTTAAATGAGCTCAAATACGCCGGCAGCGCCCATGCCGCCTCCGATGCACATCGTCACCACGCCGAATTGCTCGTTTCTCCGTTTCATTTCATGAATGAGTGACAGGGTCAGCTTCGTTCCCGTGCATCCGAGCGGATGTCCGAGCGCGATGGCGCCTCCGTTGACGTTCACCTTTTCTTCATCTATCCCAAGCGATCTGATGACTTGAATGGCCTGTGAAGCAAAGGCCTCATTCAATTCAAAAAGCCCGATATCCTGTAATTCGAGTCCGGCAAGCTTGAGCGCCCGCGGAATAGCTTCAATCGGACCTATCCCCATTACCTCAGGCGGAACGCCGCCTACGGCAAAGGAACGGAATTTGACAAGCGGCGCCAATCCGAGCGACGATGCTTTTTCGCGATCCATCAGCATGACAGCCGCCGCGCCGTCACTTGTTTGTGAAGAGTTCCCGGCCGTCACGGTTCCCGTTTTAGAAAAAGCCGGACGGAGCTTCGCCAAGACGTCAGCCGATGTGCCGGGACGAACGCCTTCATCTTGAGAAAAGGTAAATTGTTTTTTCCGCGGCTTATGGTCATCACCGACTTCTGTCAGCGATACTTCAACCGGCACGATTTCGTCATTGAATTTGCCTTCTTTAAGGGCTTTAGCGGCATTCTGATGGCTGCGGACGGCAAATGCATCCTGGTCTTCTCTGGATACGCCGTACGTTTCGGCGACCTGCTCCGCTGTGTGCCCCATGCTCATGTAATACTCAGGCGCATGCTCAGCCAAAGCGATATTCGGGCGGGTCACATGCCCCATCATCGGAACTTGCGACATGGATTCCGCACCGCCCGCAATGACGGTGTCTCCCGCGCCGATCATGATTTTTTCAGCACCGTAAGCGATGGATTGGAGCCCGGAAGAGCAGTAGCGGTTCACCGTAATGGCCGGCACCGTATGAGGAAGCCCCGCCAGCGCACCGATATTCCGCGCCATATTTAATCCTTGTTCGGCTTCAGGTGTTGCACAGCCGATAATTAAGTCATCGATATTTCCTTCATAGCCGCCTGCCCGTTTCAGCGTTTCTTTTACACAAAGCGCACCTAAATCATCAGGACGAACGGCTGCAAGCGATCCTTTTTTCGCTTTACCGACCGGGGTTCTCGCACCGGCCACAATGACTGCTTCTCTCATAAACACCCTCCTAGTTCCGTAAAGGTTTGCCTTTGACGAGCATATGCTGCATTCTCGCTTGAGATTTCGCCTCGCCAGCGAGGCTTAAAAAGGCTTCTCTTTCAACCTCGAGTAAATATTCTTCTGAAACCTCCGTGCCGAACGGGACTCTTCCGCCGGCAATGACATGGGCCAGCTTCTTCGCAATCTTCATATCGTGATCGGATAAATAACCCGACCGTCTCATTTGGTCTGCTCCGAGCAGTAATGCCGCACAGCCGGTTTCTCCGGTGACTTTCACTTTTTTGCGGGCAGGCGGGCGGTATCCGCTGTCATATAAGGAAGCAGCCAGCTGTTTCGCATCGTGCAGCAGGTGATCCTGATTCATGCTGATACGGTCAGCCGCGGACAAAATCTTCATATCACGGGCTTCGTGTGCCGAACCGGACACTTTGGCAAGCGCGATTGTTTCAAAGGTTTTGATGGCCGCGTCCATCAGTTCACTTCCGCCGTCCAAATAATTCATGTACAGCTCTTTGTTTCCTCCGCCGCCCGGAATAAGGCCGACGCCGGTTTCAACGAGACCCATATACGATTCGCTCGCCGCCTGAACGCGTGCCGCCGGGAGACAGACTTCCGTGCCGCCGCCGAGTGTCATCCCGAATGGCGCCGCGACAACGGGTTTACCGCTGTATTTGATGTTCAGCATCGTCTGCTGAAAACGGCGGATGACAAAATCGACTTCCATGAAGTTATCATCCTGAGCTTCCATCAAAATCATCGCAAGGTTTGCCCCCGCGCAGAAATGTCTGCCTTGGTTACCGATGACAAGACCTTTATAATTCCGCTCCGTTTCCTCAAGCGCATTGTCAATCATCTGAATAATGTCTAAGCCGATCGCGTTGCTTTTCGTATGAAATTCCAGCAGCGCGACATCATCGCCGAGATCAATCAGACTTGCGCCGCTGTTTTTAGTGATAACGCCTTTTGTTTCTTTTAACGTTTGCAGGCTGATCCGTTTCGGATTTTCTTTCACAGCCCTGTATTGGCCGTCTGAATAGTAAAATGGTGTTCCGTTTTCCTTCATATAAAATGTTTCATGGCCCTGATCAAGCATTTCTTTCACCCAGCCGGGGAGTGCTGCACCTTCTTCTTCGAGCCGCTCCGCTGATTTTCTGACGCCGATGGCATCCCACATCTCAAACGGGCCGAGCTCCCATCCGAAGCCCCATTTCATGGCGTCGTCAATCGCTTTGATATCATCAGCGATCTCACCTAAAAGCCGGGCTGAGTATAAGAGTGTTTGCGATGTAATATTCCAAAGCAGGCGTCCGGCGCGGTCATCGGAGTATACAAGCGCTTTCATTTTGCCTTTGGCACCCTTTGCCTGTTTGGCGGCTTCTAAAGCGGGCGTCTTCATTTTCGAACGCTCACCGTATGTCATGGTCAGCGGATCGAGTTCATATATTGTTTTACCTTCTTTTTTGTAAAAACCTTGGCCTGATTTGCTGCCCAGCCAATTGTTTTTCAGCATGTCATTCATAAATTCAGGAAGCTTAAACATGTCTTTTTCAGCGCCGTCGGCTTTATCATACACATTTTTTGCCACATGGGCGAACGTATCAAGCCCCACAACGTCAAGGGTTCTGAAGGTCGCGCTTTTCGGTCTGCCGATCAAAGGCCCGGTCACCGTGTCCACCTCGCCGATGCGGCAGCCGGAAGAAAGCATTTCTCTTACCGTGACCAGCAGGCCGTACGTACCGATGCGGTTGGCGATAAAGTTAGGCGTGTCTTTTGCGATGACGACACCTTTCCCAAGCGTGTTTTCTGCAAATGAAGTCATAAACTCCAGTACGTCAGGATCTGTTTCCTGAATCGGAATGATTTCCAGAAGCTTTAAGTAGCGGGCCGGATTAAAGAAATGGGTTCCTAAGAAATGAGCTTTAAAATCGGCAGATCGGCCTTCCGCCATTTTTGTGACGGAGATACCGGACGTATTGCTCGACACGATGCTTCCCGGTTTCCGGTATTCATCAACGAGTGAGAAAATCTGTTTTTTTACGTCAAGATTTTCGACGACGACTTCAATAATCCAATCAGCATCCTTCAATTGAGCTGCGTCATCTTCCAAATTCCCCGCAGTTATATAGTCGAGATTGGCAGCCGAAGTCAGCGGCGCCGGTTTTTGCTTCAGCAGCTTTTGCATGGCCGATCGACTCAGCCTGCTGCGGACCTCCGGGCTTTCTAATGTCAGCCCTTTTTTCATCTCATCCTTTGTCAGCTCGTTTGGCACAATATCAAGCAGCAGGACGGGAATTCCGATGTTAGCCAAGTGCGCGGCAATTCCGGACCCCATGACGCCTGATCCGAGAACGGCTGCTTTCTTTATAAACTTGTGCATGAGTCATCCCCCTTGAACTTTGAATGAATAGTCATTCATTTTTTCGGCAAAAAAAATGAAACCCTTTTCTTCTTTCATCTTAAAAGATTTTCAGGATGACTTCAATAGCAAATATGGAATTTTTTTAATTTTTCGGCTTCCGCATGTTCCATGGCGCGGGCGGGAAACTTAAACCCGGAGGTGAATGGAATGGTGCGAGGGAGAAAAGATCCGTCTTCTGCCGCAGTGAGCGCGGCCAGCATGAAAGGAAATGCGGGACCGAAGCAAAAATACGGCGGCGGCAAACGGACGAGCCAAAATCAGCAATATAAAAAAGACAACATGGAATAACATGCTGCGGCTGCTTTTTGGAGCAGCCGTTATTTTTTGAAGATCCCTTTCAGCACAAACGCCGCGTTTGCCGGGCGCTCGGCAATTCTTCTCATCAGGTACCCGTACCAATCGGTTCCGTACGGGACATACACCCTCATCCTGTACCCTTCTTCGGCAAGCTCCTTCTGGCGCTCCGTTCTGATGCCGTACAGCATTTGGAATTCAAACTGCTCCCGGGGAATTTGATGTTCGCTGATGAGTGTTTTCGTATAAGAAATGATGTCATCATCATGAGTCGCCACCGCCGTTTCATGGCCGCTCAAAAGCTGCAGCTTAATCAGCTGCTGAAAATGAAGATCGGTTGCTTTTTTATCAGGGAATGCAACGGCCGCCGATTCTTTATAAGCGCCTTTTACAAGCCTGAGCCGCGGCTTGTATGGCATCAGACCGCTGATGTCTTCAGCTGCCCGGTACAAATAAGCCTGAATGACGGTGCCGAGCATCGGAAAATCCGGCTTGCACCGCTTATACAGCTCGAGTGTACGGCCGCATCTTGAATAGTCCTCCATATCAATCGTTACAGGCACGCAGCGTTCTTTTGCCTCCGTCAATATGTCTCTGACATGCTGTTCCGCGAGTTTCTCGGAAATATCCAGACCGATGGAAGTTAATTTCAGTGACAGCTCACAATCCAGTTGATTCTCGGCAATCGCCCTGATTGCTTTTTTACATTCTTCCGCCGTCCTTTTCGCATCCTTCTCTGAACCCGCATATTCACCTAGATAATCTATCGAAGCCGACAGCCCTTTTTGGTTCAGCCGCTTTACCGTTTTCACAGCTTCCGTGAGTGTTTCCCCTGCAACGAACCTTCCCGCACCGAAGCGGATTCCGTAAGCCTGGGCGAATTTTGTAAGCATTTTATTTTTCGACAAAAATAAACATATGCTCCGCAGCAAGGATGAACTCCCTCCTTTTTCTTTTATTCGTGTATGAAATCCTGATCGCAGAGAAAGCTAAAAAGAACAGAATTGAAGGAGGCGTTTATATGAACAACCAAGAGCAGCACGGAAACTTGCCGCCTGCCGTCATCTCAACGAAAGACCATTTGTATCTTGAGGACATGCTGAACTGGAATCTGCTTGCCATGAAAAAAGCGCATTTTATGGCGGAACATTGCCAGAATCAGACGTTAAAACAAGAGCTTGATCAGATCGGCCGGATGCATCAGAAGCATTATCAGCACATATTGGACCGCTTGAACCCCGATCAAGGCGGACAGACAACAACAGGCTATATGCAATAGGAGGACAATACATGGAACAGCAAAATCAAAAAATCACGAATCCGCAAACGCCCGTGCCCAATACGGCGCAAATGAATGACAGAGACTTGGTGAATGAGCTGCTGACGACGGAAAAATACATCACGGCTTCATATTGCACAGCCCTGCACGAGTTCAGCCACGAGTCTCTTTATCAAGATATTCAGGCGATTTTCGATGAGTCACAAAAAGCGCAAAGAAGATTATACGATGTGATGTTTCAAAATGGCTGGTATTCCATCGAAGCAGCCGATACCCAAAAGCTTCAGCAATCGTATCAAAAGTTCCGGCAGACTATTCAGCAGCAGTCTCCCTACCAGCAGTAAAACGAAGAAGGATTTGATGTTTTCGCCAAGCATCAATCCTTTTTTTATTTTTGCACAAAAAGATTGACTTATCATTAATCCTTATTTATATTTAACTAATGTTAATTATTTTCTCGAGGAACAAGATGAGGAGGAGTTATGAAAAACGCGGATCAATATGTGTCTGACATCCAGAAATCTCTTCAGACGCTGCTGCAAAACATACAGCCTGAAATGGTGGAAAGCATGGCAAAACACGAGGTGACGCCTGCCCAATTATTTGTTTTAGCCAGCTTGAAAAAACACGGGAGCTGCAAAGTTTCTGAAATTGCGGAACGCATGGAGGTAAAACCGAGCGCAGTGACGCTGATGGCCGACCGACTCGAACAAAAAGGACTTATCGTCCGCAAACATAACCAGCAGGACAGACGCGTCATCGACATCAGC
Organism: Bacillus sp. SIMBA_026; assembly: GCF_046535335.1. Lineage (NCBI taxonomy): Bacteria > Bacillati > Bacillota > Bacilli > Caryophanales > Bacillaceae > Bacillus > Bacillus sp. SIMBA_026. The sequence goes on from NZ_JAWRWX010000002.1 coordinate 258,035, forward strand.
CTCACCAAAAAAGGCGAAACAAAATTCGAAGAAGTTGTGGAAGGACGGAAAGCGATACTGGCGCGAAACCTGTCCGTTCTGACTGACGATGAACTGATTCAGTCCGTGAACATCATCCGTAAAGTAGCTGAAGCAGCCGAGAAATACGCGGCTGATCAAAAAGAAAACGAATAGAAAAGAGGAGCTGCCGAAACATGAGCATTGAAAAGAAAGATCCAAAACGCACATTATTAATAACCGGCTTAATCATCGCCATGTTTTTCTCAGCCCTTGACGGCACCATCGTAGGAACGGCGATTCCTAAAATCGTGGGTGACCTCGGGGGATTAAGCATGATGACGTGGCTGACCACGGCATATCTTTTAACTTCGACGACGATCGTTCCGATTGCGGGGAAACTTGCAGATTTATTGGGGCGCCGCGTCGTCTATGTGTCAGGTTTATTGATTTTTATGGGAGCTTCCGCACTGTGCGGAATGGCCAGCAACATGACGGAACTGATTATTTTCCGCGGACTTCAGGGAATCGGCGGCGGTGTCATGATGCCGATGGCTATGATCGTCATCGGGGATTTGTTCACAGGGAAACAGCGTGCCAAGTTCCAAGGGCTTTTCGGGGCGATTTACGGGCTTGCTTCCGTGATCGGCCCGCAAATCGGAGGATGGATTGTTGACTCATTAAATTGGAAATGGGTTTTCTATATCAACCTGCCTGTCGGAATTTTAGCCGTCATCTTTATCGCAAGAGGACTTCAAGGCAGAAAACAGACCGGGCCGATTAACTTTGACATCGCCGGCATTTTCACAATGATCGTCGGAATCGTCAGCCTCCTCCTCGCGCTCAGCTTCGGAGGAAAGGATTACGCATGGGGCTCTTGGCAGATTCTCGGTCTCTTTGCGCTTGCACTTGCCGGGATTGTCGGATTCATTTTCGCTGAAATCAAAGCAAAAGAACCGATTCTGCCGATGTACCTGTTTAAAAACAGAACGTTTACCGTATTGAATCTGATCGGCTTTTTCATGAGTATCGGCATGTTCGGCGCCGTCACGTTTGTTCCTTTCTTTATGCAGGGAATTATCGGAGTCAGCGCCACCGCGTCCGGCACGATTATGACGCCGATGATGGTATCTATGATTATCACAAGTATTATCGGAGGCCAGCTGGTTTATAAGATCGGTATTAAACCGCAAATCATGATCGGCATGCTGATCATGGCTGTCGGCTTCTTCTTATTAACGACTTTGCAGCTGGATACAAGCAAGCTCGCGGCTACATGCTATATGGCCGTGATCGGTCTGGGAATGGGGCTCGTCATGCCGCTTCTCACGCTCGCTCTGCAAGAAACGTTTTCAAAAGAAGAGCTGGGTGTTGTGACCTCTTCAAGCCAATTTTTCCGGATGATCGGGGGAACGTTCGGCATTACGGTGCTCGGCGCTGTCATGAATGCCAGATCAGGAAGCCTTTTAACCGACAGACTGGTGCCTTACTTAGACTCACTGCCGAAACAGGCAAGTGCCTTTGCCGCCCAGTTTAAAGGTATGATTGACAAGAATCCTGAAGGGCTGCTTCAATCCTTGTTCAGTCAGGAATCGATTAAGCAGATTCCGGCCGCATTTTCTTCCCATATCGTGCCGGTTTTGAAAACGTCACTGATGGATTCGCTTCACAGCGTGTTTTTCACAGGCCTGGCCTTTATCGCTGCCGGATTGATCCTCACGCTGTTTGTTAAATCAATTAAACTGACAAACAAAAAGACAGGCAAACAAGAAGAAAAGGCGAAAGCCGTTTAACAAAGAAAAATCCCGCGGATGCCGCGGGATTTTTTTATATCATCTGGGCCTCTCCGTTTCCGAATGACCAGTCTTCCGCTGCGTTGCCTGAAAGGACGATAAACACATCTTCTTTTCTGACGCCCAGTTTTTCGTGCAGCCGGTCAGCCAAATGCTGATAGAATGCTTGTTTCTGATGAGTTGTTCTGGAGTTTTTCAGAGTGAAGCGGATAAACATCAGTTCATCGCTCCGCTCGACTTGTAGATATGACGGATCATAGAAAAACTCTCCTTTTTCGTGCTGATGTACCACTTGAAAATAGTCATCATGCGGAACATCAATCATCTCCGTCATCGCGGTGTGAATAACGGTGCTCATTTTTTTGAGCCAAGGACCGTTTTTTCCTTTCTGTAAATGGATCTGTACAAACGGCATCATTTCTCTCTCCTTTCGTCACATCGTCTGTCCGCAATCGGCTGTTATGATTTGTCCCGTCAGTGATTCCTGCTCCAGCACAGAGCAAATCAGTTCTCCGATATCCTCCGGAGCGGCGATCCGTTCCAGCGGAAGGCTTCCGGCAAGCCGGTACATCGTCTCTTCCCGACCCATCCACCATCTTGTCGCAACGGCTCCGGGCGCGACACAGCTTACACGGATGTCCGGCGCCAGCGCATGGGCCAATGATTTTGTCAGGCCATGCACCGCCGCTTTGGAAACGGCATACGGAAGGGAAGAACCCGCTCCCGTCAGACCGGCGATGCTCCCGACATTCACAATAGCGCCTGACTTTTGTTTTTTCATATGAGGCGCTGCCGCTCTTGCGCAATGAAACATCCCGCTTACGTTGACAGCAAATAATTCATCCCATACTTCTTTCGTTGCAGATTCCAAATCATGAAGCGGAATATGTCTGGTGATGCTCGCATTATTTACGAGTAAATCAAGACTTCCGAAGCAGCCGGCCGCTTCGTTCACCATGTCTCTCGCCTGTTTGTCTATAGAAACGTCCGCTTGAATGGTCATCGCGCGTCCGCCTGCCTTTGTTATGAATTCAGCTGTTTGTTCCGCTTCCGTTTTTGAATGTGAATAGTTAATGACGACAGCCGCTCCCCGTTTTGCCAAGGCAAGGCACGCTGCTCTTCCGATTCCTGTACCGCCACCTGTGACCAGTGCCGTTTTATGTTGTAAATTCATTGCTCCCTCTCCTCTTACGATCTATGTTCATCAGCTGATATGTTTATTGTAATGGAGATCTGAATTTCCGTATAATGATTGTTAGAGATGTTTCACATCACAAAAAGTGATAGCAAAGAGGGAGAGATGACAATGGAGAGCGGAGATTTGCGGATTTTTCAGATGGTGGCCCGTGAAGGTTCGATTACAAAGGCGGCTGCGCGTCTCGGCTATGTGCAGTCAAATGTGACGGCCAGAATCCGCCAGCTGGAAGAAGATCTGAAAACCGAGTTGTTTTTCCGCCATAACCGCGGGATGACCCTATCCTCAAGCGGCACGGTGCTCCTCCAATATGCGGATCAGGTTGTCGGTCTGATTGAAGAAGCCAAAATGGCGCTCGCTTCAACGGACAAGCCGAGCGGACCGCTCATGATCGGCTCGACCCAGACAACAGCCGCCGTCAGGCTGCCGAAGCTTTTGGCATCTTATTATGAGCGGTATCCTGATGTGGAGCTGTCCCTTACGACAGGACATACACAATATGTAACTGATAAAGTTCTTCGCTATGAATTGGACGGTGCATTTATCGGCTGTCACTTTAATCATCCGGATTTGCACTCCATCCCGGCCTTTGAAGAAGAAGCCGTTGTCGTGACTCCCGCTGCCGTCACTGCTATAGAAGAAGCGGTGAAAAAGCCGCTTCTTGTGTACAGCACGGGCTGCACATACCGTGACACATTAGAGCGGTGGCTTCATTCCATAGGCACGGCGCATCCGGTCATGATGGAATTCGGCACACTTGAAGCGATTATCGGCGGAGTGACGGCGGGACTCGGCATTACACTGCTTCCGAGAAGCGTGATCGCACAGCACGCCGCACTGGGCGCGGTTCAGATATGGACCATTCCCGAATCTTTCAGCATGATGAAAACGGAATTCGTCACGCGGAAGGATTCATATATGAGCAGTGCATTACGGGCCTTTATTGATTCCTTTTCAGTAAAAAAAGCTTCCGGCACCTCTCTTTGATGCCGGAAGCTTTTTATTGTTTTTTTCTGTGAGCTTCATTGAGCTGTTTAATGTGCTGTATCGCATCGCAACTTTGATGCCCTCTTTGGTGCCCGGACAGGATTCGTTCCAATGTTTTACGCTCAGTAAATATCTAATTATGATCGAAAAGAACAATTGAAAAAATTCACGAGATCCGTATAGCAAAACGGATAATAGTAGGCTTTTAAAACCAACTAAAAAACATTAATTTTTAACAGCGTGTCAAAGGAAGCCGGCATTGCAAAAAGCAACGTTGTATAACACCAAGGGCTTCCGTTCGAAAACTTTAAAATTAAGAAAACAACAATCGCAAGTACCCATCCCGCAACAAGTGAAACGGGAAATGGGGGAAATTCAATAAAATAATGATGAAACCCTTTAATAAACTTTAAACATTTCATAGTTATCTTTATAGTACGACATAATAAAGTCACGAAAATTTCTTACCGAAGAAGACAACAGCTTATGTCTCATCCAAGATAAGCCGACTGGATATGAAGCAGAGTGATCAGTCACTTTTATAAAATTCAGCCCCAATGTTCTGCAAACTGAAATGGGAAGCAACGCCACACCTTGATCCAGCTTTAAAATCTCGACTAGTAAATGAGAATCTGCCTCAAATGCAATATTTGGGGTGAAACCAGCTTTCTCACAAAGCGAGGCTGTAAAACCGCTATACTCTTCATTATTAGCAAGGGTAATAAATGGTTCATCGGCGACAAGGCGTAAAGAAATTTCTGTTTTACCCGTAAATCGGTGGTTTGAGGGCAAAGCCAGAACAATATCTTCATTTACCAGCACACAACTCTCTATCTCTTCATCTTGAATCGGATGACCTGTTATTCCTAAATCAATGTCCCCTTTTTTTAAACTTGTTATGATCTCGCTTTTAACTCCGATTGCTTGAAGAATTTTTGATTGAGGGGAGCGGTTGATATATTCACTCATCAGTCCTGCAAGGAATCTTGGATTGGAAATAGATATTCTGATGGTGTCAGACATTTGATGTTCCTCCAATTGAATTTCCGTTTGTGCATTTTCAATCTCAGTAAAAATCCTGTTTACATGTTTTAAAAGAATTTTCCCTGCTGAACTCAGCTTAATATTTCTGCCTTTTCTCTCAAACAAGGTTGTTCCCAGTTCATTCTCAAGTCTTTTTATAGTGAGACTTAAAGAAGGCTGGGCAATCTTTAATTGTTCTGCCGCTTTAGAAATATGTTCAGTATAGGCAACTGTCTGAAAGTATTTTAGCTGCAGCAATTCCATCTGTCTGCTCCCCTCATTTATTTCAATAAATATATATATACCTTATTATGTATTGGATTAAATGTAAATGCGAATGTAAGATAATAGCATAGTTAAATTGAAAAAACATAAAAAAGAAAAAGAAAGGGGTCCCATACTATGAAAATTGATGTGAATAACATTGTTAAAAATTTAAACACACCTTTAACATCACCTGCTTACCCCGTGCCAACCTATAAATTTGTTAACCGGGAATATCTTAATATTATTTACCGAACGGATGAAAAAGCTTTACGTGCGGCAGTGCCAGAACCTCTTGAAATTACTGAACCTTTAGTGAAATTCGAAGTGATGTGGATGCCCGATGTTTCCGGACTTGGCGCCTATACAGAGGCAGGACAAGTCATCCCTGTCAGCTTTAATGGTGAAGAAGGAGATTATGTACATTCTATGTATGTTGACAATTTCCCGGCTATTGCAAGCGGACGGGAACTTACTGCATACCCAAAGAAATTGGGTGCCCCTAAGCTGTATATAGACTCTGATACTCTTGTCGGCACATTGGATTATGGCAGTCTTCGTGTGGCAACTGCGACTATGGGATATAAACATTTCGAAATGGACAAGGAAAAAGCGAAAAGGGAAATTTGCCGACCTAATTTTATGGTTAAGATTGCTACTGATTACAATGGTGATTTAAGGGTTTGTGATTTGGTGCGAACGCAAATAACGAATATAGAAGTTAAAGGTGCCTGGACTGGACCGGCGCGGCTTCAATTATTTGAACATGCTCTGGCACCTCTTGCAGATTTGCCTGTATTAGAAGTCGTTTCAGCATCTCATATTCTTACGGATTTAACCTTAAATGCAGCACAGCCGGTTTATAACTACTTAGAGGAAAAATAAGGAGCGTTTACAATGAGAATTGCAGTTTTAGGAGCAGGTTCTTTAGGAACCATAGTTGGAGCATATCTGTCTGCTGGCGGAATGGATGTCGAATTGATTGATTCGTACAAAGAACATGTAGATACTCTAAATCAAATAGGTGCTAAAGTAGTTGGTACAACGGAATTTCAAGCAAAAGTGAAAGCCATTACCCCTGAAAACAAGTCAGGCAAGTATGATTTAATATTACTTCTGACGAAACAATTATATAATGACTCCATTCTTAAAGAGTTGCTGCCTTTTTTAAAGGATGACAGTGTAGTATGTTCCTTGCAAAACGGTATACCTGAACAGAAAGTTGCTTCGATCGTTGGTGATGAACGTGTTATTGCAGGTTCTGTTGAATTTGGTGCTACGTTTATTGAGCCGGGCGTATCCAGACTTACAACTGAGTATACTCAATTTAAAGAGTACGCTTTTCAAATTGGAGAATTACATGGTGAAACAACAGAAAGAATCCAGCGTATTAAATCGGTTTTAGACCTTATCGGCGGAACACATATTTCCGATAATTTAGTTGGAACGAAGTGGTCAAAATTACTTATCAATAATGCATTCAGTGGTTTATCGGCAGCTTTAAACGGAGAATACGGAGACATCCTTGACCATGAAATCGGCATTGTTAGTGCAGTCCATATCGCAGATGAGACGATTAAGGTTGGACACGCCAATGGTGTCAAATTTGCGAAAATGGGCGGCCTTGATTTAGAATCTTTGGAATTAAGAAGTGAAAATGATATTCCTGAACGTATCCAAACATTTAGGTCAGCCATGGAACCATCCAGGCTGCTAAGAGCAAGTATGCTCCAGGATCTTGAGAAAAAACGCAAAACTGAAATTGATTATATTAATGGAGTTATTCCCAAAATGGCAGAAGGTACTGGCATTTCAACACCTTTTCATGATTTGGTTGTAGCACAAGTCAAATGTGCCGAGGAATCCCAAACAGTGCCCAATTTTGATACAAATATAAAAGCATTTGAAGAGTTATTACGTAGCCGAAAGGAAATGTGATATATAGGAAAGAGAGAAAGGGATTGCTGCGGCGGTCCTTTTTTCTTGGTTCAGCAAGCGGAAGAAATATACGTAAACAAACGGGTGCATTAGTTACATTAAAGTTCTTCGCCTATGAATTGAACGAAGCCTTTATTGATTCCTTTTCAGCAAAAAAAAGCTTCCGGCACCTCTCTTTGATGCCGAAAGCTTTTTTTATTGTTTTTTTCTGTGTGCTTCATTGAGCTGTTTAATATGCTGTATCGCAGCTTTGATGCCCTCTTTGGCGTCCGGGTAGGATTGATTCCAATGTTTGACGAGCGGAGGCATGCTTTTTGCGATATGTGTATACAAAATCCACTGCCTGACTTCTTCCTTTACATCCGGGTTTGTTTCGCCAAGCAATAGTTCCGTGTATTTCTCAAGCAGGCCGTCCAGCTGCTGCTGCAGTTTCTCTTCCATACCGTTCCCTTCCCTTTTTCATGATTATGACAATCGGGCGGTGAGGGCCGCTTCCTGCACGATACATCTGCCGCGTCCGTGCGGAATGCAAAGCGGCGTGCCGAACAGCGGATCTTGCGTTACCTGGCAGTTCATCGCAAAGACCTGCTGTACAAGCTCGCAAGTGATGACTTCTTCGGGACGGCCCTCTGCGTAAATCTGTTTATCCTTAATGGCGACCAGATAATGGGCATAACGGCATGCCAGATTGAGGTCGTGCAGCACCATGACGATTGTGCGTTTTTCTTTTTCATTTAATTCAAACAGCAAATCAAGAATTTCAATTTGATGCGTCATGTCGAGATAAGTTGTCGGCTCATCAAGCAGAATGATATCCGTATCCTGAGCGAGTGTCATCGCAATCCATGCGCGCTGGCGCTGTCCGCCTGACAAGGAATCCACAGGACGGTCGGCCATTTCCTCAAGCTTCGTCGCTTTAAGCGCTTTTGCCACTGCGTCTTCGTCCTCTTTGGACCATTGCTTCAGCCAGCTTTGATAAGGGTATCTTCCCTGCTTCACAAGCTGATGCACCGTCAGGCCTTCGGGAGCTGACGGACTCTGCGGCAAAATAGCGAGCTCTCTTGCCACTTCCTTCGTCGGAAGCTTAGCGATGGCTTTTCCTTCTAAAAGCACAGAACCGCCCCTCGGTTTCATCAGCCGGGCCAATGAACGTAAAAGCGTCGATTTTCCGCAGCCGTTGCTTCCGATCAATACAGTGATTTCGCCTTTTGGAATCGCGACATCCAATTCGTCAATGATAACAGTTTCTCCGTACCCTAAGCTCAGCGTCTCTGTAGAAATTGCACTCATACCGCTAACCGCTCCTTTTTTGAGTTTCCCAACACTATGTATATAAACAAATTGCCTAAACATTCAACGTGAGATCATGATTATATTGTAACAGAAATTAATGACTCTGAATATCATTATCAATTAGTTTTGGGCAAAAAAGCAGCGGACGGCGGTTATTTTTTTATTTCTGTCATTTCTCCGTCGTTCTTTTTCAGTTTCAGATAAAAATGGTCATAGCGGCTGTCCAAATTAAAAGCCGAGAGCACCTGCCGGACGACCTCGCTTTCCTGCATCCGGCTGTTTACGGCAAGTTCTCCGAGGATCATCTTCATTTCATCAAGCGCTTCCTCGCCCTCTCTGTGAACCCCTGAGAGCTTGTCCCGGATGTCCGCCTTTTCATGACCGCTTTTTCTCTCATACAAACCTTCATAGCGGTTATGCTCTCCGGCTCCGTAGCTGACGCGCAGGGCAAAGCTGCTGTAAGGAACCGGCTTCGCGGATGACACGGGTGTGCTGTCTTGTTCCGCTTCCCGTTTTTCTTCATTCAATCGGCAGCCGGCAATCAGCATCAGCATAAGACATAAAACGCCCGCCGTCCTGAACCATTTCATGCGATTCACTCCCATTCCATTCCGATCGTTTTTAGGTATTTCCAAGGGAGGCGGCTGTCATTCATTAAACAAAAAAGAACCGGAGCGGTAACACTCCGGCCGGTTCATCTCAAGATTATCATTCAGTCAGCTCTAAAAATTCCTGCACATCCTGTACGGCAAGGCGGACCGCGTCTTCCCAAAACGACCGTTCCGTCAGATCCGCTCCAAGGTGCTTCATCGCCAAATCCTCAACAGTCATCGAAGCCGTGTCACACAAAAGCGCGATATATTTTTCTTCAAAATCCGCTTTTTCCCGAAGAGCTCTTGCATATATTCCAAGCGAAAATAAATAACCGAACGTATACGGAAAGTTGTAAAACGGCACTCCCGTAATATGAAAATGCAGTTTTGACGCCCAGAAATGAGGGTGGTATTCCCCTAATGAATCGCAAAACGCTTCTTTCTGCGCCGCTTCCATCAGTTCATTCAGTTTCTCAGCCGGAACGACGCCCTGCTTCCGCTCTTCATAAAAACGCGTTTCAAATAAAAATCTCGCATGAATATTCATAAACATGGCTACGCTTCTTTGAATTTTATCTTCAAGCAAGAACAGCTTTTCATCCTTTGTCTCCGCTTGTTTCAAAGCGGCGTCGGCGACGATCATTTCCGCAAAGGTCGAGGCTGTTTCAGCGACATTCATAGCGTAGGCTCTGTTCAGCTGCCGCACTTGGAGCATGGCCTCCTGATGGAACGCGTGACCGAGCTCATGCGCCAGCGTCGATACATTCGAAGCGCTTCCGGAAAACGTCATAAAAATCCGGGATTCTCCGCTGTCGGGAAAACTGGTGCAGAAACCGCCGACCCGTTTACCGCTGCGGTCTTCCGCTTCTATCCACCGATCACGGAACGCTTTTTCCGTAAATGCGGACAGCTTTTTGCCAAACGTCGAAAATTGGCTGACGATCAGATTGGCCGCTTCATCATATGTGTATTCTTTCGGAGCCTCGCCGATCGGTGCGTCCACATCATACCAGTTCAGCCGCTCAAGCCCTAAAAGAGACGCCTTTCGATTCAGGTATTCAGCAAAAGGCTTTTTATGATCGGTAATGACCTGCCACATCACATCCAGCGTTTCTTTTTTCATCCGATTGATCGCAAGCGGCTCTTCCAAAGCGCTTTTCCAGCCCCGCGCTTTATAGATTTCCGTGCGGAAGCCGGCCAGATGATTCAGCGTGCTGCCGAAAAGCTCCTCTTCTCCTTTCCACGCTTCATTAAGCTCTTTGAACACTTGATGTCTGATGCGGCGATCCGGGTGCGCCATCATATTTTCCGCTTGACCGACCGACAGCTCTTTATCCTCAAATGGAATCTTCATTCTGCCGACAGCCGCATTATACAAGTCGCCCCATGCGTGATAGCCGTCAACGGCCAGACCTTCAATCAGCCTTTCTTCTGAAGCGCTGAGCTTCTCTTTGACCCGGTCTCTTCTTTCATTTAAAACATATGTGAGATCCTGAAGTTCCGGTTTTTGCAGCAGCTCCTCCCAGACCCGCTCGTCAATCCGGGCAAGTGTATCGTCAAGGGTGACCAGAGCGGATTTAAAATCACTGCTCAGCTGATTGATCCGCGCCCTCCATTCATTCGCTTTCTGATCATGAGTGTTCTGAGCCTGAAGACAGCCGACGAACGCTCCCGCCTGCCTGATCATGATCGCTGACCGTTCAAACCTATCAATCAGATTGATCAGCTCCCGGCTTTCATCCGCATGCGCCGGAACTGTAAATGCTTCAACCGCATGTTGAAAAGCGCTTAGATGCTTTTTGAGCTCTTGTATGTATTGCTGAAACTCTTCCGACCGGCTCCCGCCCTCAAAAATGGAGTTTAAATCCCATGTTTCCTTCAATCCCTCTAATGCCATCTTTTCTTTACCCCTTTCTATCCGAAGCTGACTCCATTATAAAACAATTCTGACATATTTCCGAACGATTTCTCCTTCTTTCCGCGAGATGATATACACTAAAAGATAAGCACAAACGGGGAGGATTATAAGATGAACAGAAAAATTGCCATTGTAACCGGCGCGACGAGCGGATTCGGGCTGCTGACAGCGCTGAAGCTCGCCCGGTCTTATCATGTCATCGCAACAGCCAGACAGCCGGAGAAAGCTGAAATACTGAAAGAGGCCGCCGCTCAAGCGGGTGCATCCGAACATGTTACGGTCGTTTCTTTAGATGTGACAAATGAGCAGTCGGTGTCTGACTTCGGGAACACCATCAGCGGTTTCGGATCGATTGACCTGCTCGTCAATAACGCCGGCACTGCGTACGGGGGATTTATTGAAGATGTGCTGATGGAACATTACAGACAGCAGTATGAAACGAATGTATTCGGTCTGATTCACGTCACAAAAACCGTACTGCCTTATATGCGAAAACATGGCGGGGCGAAAATCTTCAATATCAGCAGTATCAGCGGACTGACCGGTTTCCCGGCTCTATCTCCGTATGTCTCTTCCAAATTCGCGGTTGAAGGGTTTACAGAGAGCCTGCGCCTCGAACTGCTGCCTTTAGGAATTGATGCCGCTTTAATAGAACCGGGCTCCTATAAAACGTCTATATGGGAGACGTCTCTCTCCAATCATCTTACGGCCCCCGGCAAAGATTCGCCCTATTACCGCTATTATCAGCAAATCGAAGCTTACTTCAAAGCCAACGCATCCAAAAGCGGCGATCCTGATGACGTAGCGGAGCTGATTTATCAATTGGCACAAAGGAAACGGCTGAAGAAACTGCGGTATCCGATCGGCAGGGGCGTTAAGCTCACATTGGCTTTCCGCTCACTCTTTCCGTGGTCCGCCTGGGAATCGATTATAAAGAAAAAGCTGTTCACTTAAACTAAATTATAATAATTATAATTTAGTATTGATTTTTATTTGATATGTAGTACAATTAAATTAACAGATCACAGGGAGGACGATGAATATGAATACACAAAACGCGAAAAAAACTGAAACTCTTGTTGAGAAATCAATGAACACACAATTATCAAACTGGTTTATCCTTTACTCTAAACTGCACCGCTTTCATTGGTATGTAAAAGGTCCTCACTTCTTTACGCTTCATGAAAAATTTGAAGAACTGTATAACGAAGCGGCGGAAACGGCGGATGCCATCGCAGAGCGACTTCTGGCCATCGGCGGACAGCCTGCGGCGACTTTACACACTTACCTTGAACAAGCTTCCATTACGGATGAAGGCCAGGAAAAAACGGCTGCTGAAATGGTGGAATCACTGGTTCAAGACTATAAACAAATCAGTCGCGAATCAAAATTTGTCATCGGCATCGCCGAGGAACAAAATGACCCGTCAACTGCCGACCTGTTTGTCGGATTAGTTGAAGAAGCGGACAAGCATGTGTGGATGCTGTCAGCCTACTTGGGAGAATGACGAAAAAAGCTGAACCTCAGTTGAAGGTTCAGCTTTTTTTATGCGTTCAGCTTGCGCTTTCGGTTTGTTTCGTTAATGTGACGTTCAGCGTCTTTTTGCTTCCGCTTCTGAGCACTTGAACAGTCGTTTTATCGCCGATTTTCAGCTGGTTATATAAGATTTGTCTGATATCGGCGCTGCTGCCGACATCTTTGCCGTTCAATTGTACAATGACGTCATTTGATTTGATGCCCGCTTTCGCAGCCGGTGAGCCGGATTGCACTTCTTTTACGTAAACACCCTTAGACAGCTGGTCGCCGAACAGTCCGAGCGTGTTTTCCTGATAGGTTTCCGGCACTTGGGACATGTCAATCATCTGCACACCTAAAAACGGGCGCTCGACTTTTCCTTTTGCAAGGAGCTGGTCGACTATCGGTTCTACATCATTGCTTGGAATGGCAAAACCGAGTGACTCCACGCCGTTTTCACTGACTTTCATGCTGTTGATCCCGATGACCTGGCCGCTTGAGTTGATTAACGGGCCGCCGCTGTTTCCGGGGTTAATCGCCGCATCCGTCTGAATCACGTTCATTTCCACTGTGCCTTGGGATGTATCGGCATCTACCGTTCTGTTCAGCCCGCTGATGACACCTTGTGTGACGGTGCCGGAAAACTGCTGGCCGAGCGGGTTGCCGATGGCAATCACTTTATCGGCAATGCGGAGCTTGGAGGAATCCCCGAAGCTGGCTGCTTTTTTGACATTGGACGAGCTGATTTCCAATACGGCCAAGTCACTGATGGCATCCTTTCCGACAAGCTTTGCCGTTTCGGTTTTCCCATTGTAAAGAGTGACCGACAGTTTGTTCGCCCCTTCTACGACATGGTTGTTTGTAATGATGTACGCTTTTTCGCCGTCTTTTTTGAAGATGACGCCTGACCCCGTGCCGCTTTCCGTTTCAGAGCTTGAACCGCCGTCAAGTCCGAACTGGCTGCTTTGCGAAGCTTGGTAGTTGGACACTCCCACAATCGCGGGCTCCAAATCTTCCACCATATCCGCTACGCTTGAGGTATTTTTCAAAGGCGTTGACGTAAAATTCGAAGACTGAACTTGTTTCGTATCAGAAACGGCTTCTGTCTTATGCTGCTCACTCGGCAGGTTCGGCACAATGCCAAGCACGAGGCCGCCGCCGATAATGCCGCCTAAAACCGGGCTCAGCCAAGCGGCTCTCCGTTTTTTTTCTTTTTTCACGGCAGCCGTTTTTTCAAATTCCGTACCGGCCGCCGTCTCGTTTTCCGCTTCTTTCGAGACGGGCTCTTCAAGCAGCTCGGGCTCCTGATGGCTGATCCGCTGCTGTTCATTTCTGTTTTGTTCCGTATGTGAAAGATCTGACTGATCGCGGCTTCTGCCGTCATCTCGATGATCATTCATATTCACGCACACTCCTTCAGCATGTTTTCATTCTATCGATTACATATTCATCGCATGTACAAGTTCTATTGTCCCAATAATAAGGAGAAAAGCAAAGCTCCAAAACAAAATGTGTTTGAACATGTTATCTTCCCCGCTTTTTTTCTTCCTTTCTTCCCTTATACACATCATAAACAAACATTGTGGGATAAAAATGAAAAGAATATGTGAAATTATGAAAATGCGGCTTGAGTGTGTTAAAACTAGTATAATGACGTTGAAAGGATGTGAAATGCCTTGTCATACACCATTTATCTAGTTGAAGATGAGGATAACCTGAATGAACTGCTCACAAAATATTTAGAGAATGAAGGCTGGAACATTACATCTTTCACAAAAGGCGAAGATGCCAGAAAGCAGATGCAGCCGTCTCCCCACTTGTGGATTCTTGACATCATGCTTCCGGATACGGACGGCTATACATTGATAAAAGAAATAAAAGAAAAAGATCCCGATGTGCCGGTCATTTTCATTTCCGCGCGGGATGCCGATATTGACAGAGTCCTCGGGTTAGAGCTTGGAAGCAATGATTATATCGCCAAGCCTTTTTTGCCGAGAGAGCTTATTATACGGGTCCAGAAGCTGCTCCAGCTCGTGTATAAAGAACAGCCCGCTCCCAAAAAAACCGGCATCACCGTTTCTTCCTACAATGTGATCGAAGACGCCCGAGAGGTTTATGATGAAACCGGCAGCCTGGTCAATTTGACGTCTAAGGAATTTGATCTGCTGCTTTTATTTCTTCACCATAAAGGACACCCCTTTTCCAGGGAAGACATTCTGCTGAAAATATGGGGCCATGATTATTTCGGCACTGACCGGGTGGTCGATGATCTTGTGCGGAGGCTGCGGAAAAAAATGCCCGGATTAAAGGTTGAGACCATTTACGGATTCGGCTACAGGATGATGACGTCATGAAAAATAAGCCGCTTGCTTTTCAAATATGGGTGGTCATCTCAGGCATCCTCTTAGCCATTTCGATTCTGCTGCTCGTGCTGTTCTCAAATACGCTGCGTAATTTTTTCACGGATGAAACGTATACGACCATTGAAAATGAACAGCATGTACTGACGGAGTACCGGCTGCCCGGATCGATCGAGCGGGGATATTACAGCGAGGATGCGACCGCTCCGACGACTTTCCGATCCGTTCAGCACGTTCTTCTGCCTGAACGGGAGGAATCGGCCAGTGACAAAGACTTGAACTACTTTTCTTCTTCCTTTATCCATAAGGTGTACAAGCTCGCGGGCCGCCAGCACAGCGTCACGAAACGATACAGCGCGGACATCAGCGGGGAAAAAGTGTTTTTCGTCATTAAAAAAGGCCTCACCATTAACGGCCAGGATGCGATGATGCTGTCTTACGCCCTTGATTCTTATCGTGATGATCTGGCATTCACCCTGTTCAAGCAGCTGCTCTTTATCATTGCCGGCGTGATTTTGTTAAGCTGGATTCCGGCGATTTGGCTTGCCAAATATCTCTCGCGGCCGCTCGTTTCCTTAGAGAAGCATGTCAAACGGATTTCAAAACAGGATTGGGATGATCCGGTCATCGTCGACAGAAAAGACGAAATCGGAAAATTAGGCCATACCATTGAAGATATGCGGAGCAAGCTGGTGCAAAAGGATGAAACGGAAAGAACACTCCTGCAAAATATCTCTCATGATTTAAAAACGCCTGTCATGGTGATAAGGGGCTATACTCAATCAATAAAGGACGGGATTTTTCCTAAGGGGGATCTGGAAACCACAATTGATGTCATTGAAGGCGAAGCAGAAAAACTTGAGAAGAAAATTAAGGATTTATTATATTTAACGAAGCTTGATTATTTAATGAAGCAGCGGGTGCACCATGAGACATTTGACATTGTGAAGGTCACGGAAGAAGTCATTGAACGGCTCAAATGGGCCCGGAAGGAATTATCGTGGACCGTTGAAACAGAAGATGCATTAATGATGCCCGGTGATCCGGAACAATGGAGCAAACTTCTTGAAAACATTCTCGAAAATCAAATCCGCTATGCAGAAACGGCGATTCACATTCGGATCAGCCAAAATCAGCAGCAGATTGTCATGACGGTTGAAAATGACGGGCCTCCGATTGAGGATGAGATGCTATCCAGCTTGTACGAGCCTTTTAATAAAGGGAAGAAAGGCGAGTTCGGCATAGGACTCAGCATCGTAAAACGGATTTTAACCCTGCATAAAGCATCAATTTCAATTGAAAATGGCCAATCAGGTGTAATCTACCGAATTATCATACCAAAGTAGACTGTAGTGTTTCATTGCAGTCTTTTTTTTTATGTGAAGGAGTAGCCGTTAAAATCTCTGTAGTTTGTTTTCAGCGGTTTTTGGCATTGATGAACCCATTTCTTTTCACAAATTGTCTTTTTCGGATATTTCACCTTTTCGACTTTAATTCCTCTGTTTCGCAAGCGGCTGATCATTTCATCTAATTCTTTCATTTTCAGATTCACCCTTTCGCCAGAACTTTGACCATTCGGTCAGCTCACTTTATAATATAAATAAAACAAAACAAAAAAACAAGTTACAATCAGGTTAAATTTACGGAATATCAATATGACCATATAGTCATACATGAGAAGCACAAGCCAGCCTCCTGGCTCCGAAAGGGTGGAACCATTGAAGGAAAAAGAAAAGCTGATCATTGAAGCAGCAATTAAACTGTTTGCCCGAAAAGGGTACAAATCTACATCGGTTCAGGAAATCGCCGATGAATGCAAAATCTCAAAAGGCGCTTTTTATCTTTACTTTCCTTCCAAAGAAGCACTGCTTCTATCCATGCTGAATTACTACTATGATAAAACGTTTACCCGAATCACGACGATCCAAACGGAGGGTGACAGTCCGAGAGCCGCTTACCAAAAACAGCTTGCGGTGTTTTACGAATCGATTCTCGCCCATCAGGATTTTATTACCGTGCAGATGAAAGACGGTTCACTTCCTTATACCGAGGAAGCGGCGCAGTGCGGAAAGAGAATCCGCCGGTCGATCCTGCAGTTTCATATCGACAGTCTTCTTGCTATTTACGGAGAAAAAGCTGAACCATACACAGCCGAGCTTTGTTTTTTAATAGAAGGAATCAGTCAGATGTATCTTGAATATCTCATTCTGACCGGCCGGTCCGTACAGCCTTCGCTTCTGGCAAATACCGTGATTCACAGAATTGATGACATCGTAAACGGAATGGCGGACAGACATGATGAAGCGTTTATTTCTCTTGATGAGGCAAGCTCACTGTTTGGGCCCCTTCATAACGGGCAGCCCGATCCTTTAAGTCAATCGATCTTGCAGACCCTCCGCACGCGCATCGGCACGATGGACAAGGCGCAGGCATCTGAATTCACCGAGAGCTTGGATATTCTGGAAGCGGAAATGAAGAAAAAGTCGCCGAAACCGGCAATCATCAAAGGAATGATTTTGAATTTGAAGGAATCCGACCTGCTGGCTAAAGATGCAGAACAGCTCAGATTTTTACTGAAACAGCAGTTTATTTAGAAGAACGGCCGCAATGACTGCAGCCGTTCTTTCATTTTATGCTTTCGGGTGCACCATATCTTCCGGACGCACCATTTCATTAAATTGTTCTTCTGTCAGAAGGTTCAGCTGTAATGCCGCTTCTTTCAGTGTCAGGCCTTCTTTGTGGGCAAGCTTGGCGATTTTCGCGGCGTTTTCATAACCGATGTGCGGGTTAAGCGCCGTAACAAGCATTAATGAGTTAGAGAGATTTTCCTGAATCGTCTCTTGGTTCGGCTCAATACCGACAGCGCATTTGTCATGGAAGGAATTCATTCCGTCACTGAGCAGCTGCACGGTCTGCAGGAAGTTATAAATAATAACCGGTTTGAAGACATTCAGCTCGAAGTTTCCTTGGCTGGCCGCAAATCCGATTGTCGCGTCATTTCCCATCACTTGCGCGGCGATCATTGTCAGCGCCTCACTTTGCGTCGGGTTGACTTTGCCCGGCATGATAGAGCTTCCCGGCTCATTTTCAGGAATGACGATTTCGCCGATTCCGCAGCGCGGGCCGCTGGCCAGCCATCTGACATCGTTGGCAATCTTCATCAGGTCGGCAGCCAATGCTTTTAACGCGCCGTGAACGTGAGTGATTTCATCATGGCTTGTCAGCGCATGGAATTTGTTAGGCGAACTCTTGAATGTCTGCCCCGTTACTTTTGTGATTTCTTCCGCGACGAATTCACCGAACTGCGGATGGGCGTTGATTCCCGTGCCGACTGCCGTGCCTCCGATGGCAAGCGCGCGGATTTTTTCCGTTGACTCAAGAATCATTTCTTTCGAACGGTCAAGCATGTATACCCAGCCGCTGATTTCCTGTCCGAGCGTCAGCGGAGTGGCGTCCTGCAAATGCGTCCGTCCGATTTTCACAATATCCTGATAAGCTTTCGCTTTTTCATCAAGCGTCGCGCGCAGCTGATCAAGCGCCGGAACGAGCTGCTCATATACGGCAAGAACCGCCGCAACGTGCATCGCCGTCGGGAATGTATCGTTTGAGCTTTGGCTGCGGTTAACGTCATCATTCGGATGAATCTTCAGCTCGGAATTTTTTTCTTTCAATAAAGCAGTCGCGCGGTTGGCCACCACTTCATTCATGTTCATGTTGCTTTGCGTGCCGCTTCCCGTCTGCCAGACAACGAGCGGAAAGTTATCGTCGTATTTGCCGTTTAAAACATCGTCACATACAGCGGCAATCGCCTGTGCTTTTTCAGACTCTAAGTTGCCGAGGCGTTCGTTCGCGATCGCTGTGCTTCTTTTCAATATTGCAAACGCCTTCACAACACGCTGAGGCATTTTTTCTGAACCGATTTTGAAGTTCTCTTTGCTGCGCTGTGTCTGAGCGCCCCAAAATTTATCTGCCGGAACTTTAACTTCTCCCATGGTGTCTTTTTCAATTCTGTAGTCCATTTATGTATCCCTCCATAACAGTTGCTTCACCCTGAGTATTATTCGCCAGTAACAGATGAAACCCTTTTTATTTTTCGGCCTTAGCCGTTTTTAATTTCAGCTCAAGATAGACGCGCGAATCCTTAGAGTATTTATACTTCGGATTTGTTTTACGGTATTCTTTCGACGTGTAAGCCACTTCGTAATGCGCTTCAAATGATTTGATGAGCTGTTCAATTTCTTCGGCATTTCCTGCCAGTCTGACTTGTGCCACATCTCTCCTCCGCTTTCATAAAAAAACTTGTACCATTAAATACTTTATCATAGTATATCATTTTTTTAACAGGAAAAGATAACCTCAATTAAGGATTGGAAGGCGGGTGACTGTCGATGGCGCAATCGGAATTCAAGGAATACATACACGTTAATCTGGCACTGGTGCTTCCCCACGTAGAGCAGAATGATGACCTGGTTCAAAATAAAAAGATGCTTCCGAACGGGCTTGTTTTTTATTATATGTATCTGAGTGAAATGAACGACGAAGACAAAATAAAAGAAGCGATTGAAACGCTGCTTCGGGAGGAAGACACTCTGACGCTGGATACGGTGGCGAAACGTCTTGATAAGATCGACGCCCGTCCCGTCTTTACGTCGAAGGAAGCCGTCATCTCCATTCTGCGGGGAAAATGCGCCGTGTTTATTAACGGACTTGACAGCGTATACATTTTGTCCACGGGAAAAAGAGAAAAAAGAAGCGTGAATGAACCCACATCCGAAAAGGTCGTAAGAGGTCCCAAAACCGCCTTCATAGAAGATTCTGATACAAACGTCGCCATGATCAGGCAGCGCACGAACCATCCGAAGCTGAAAAC
This sequence comes from Bacillus sp. SIMBA_026, assembly GCF_046535335.1. Lineage (NCBI taxonomy): Bacteria > Bacillati > Bacillota > Bacilli > Caryophanales > Bacillaceae > Bacillus > Bacillus sp. SIMBA_026. The sequence goes on from NZ_JAWRWX010000002.1 coordinate 277,781, forward strand.
GAAAAAGGTTCCGATCGGAGAAAATAAGTTAAAATACGCCACAGTCATGTACATAGATGATAAAGCGGACCCGTCTGTCGTCAGCGATGTTGTAAAGCGCCTCAGCGAAGTGAAGATGGACGACATCCAGGATTCCGGAACGCTTGAGGAGCTTATTGAGGATAATAAGTATTCGCCCTTTCCGCAAATACAAAATACGGAACGGCCTGATAAAGTCTCTTCCGCCTTGTTCAACGGCCGCGTCGCCATCCTTGTCGACAACTCGCCGTTTGCGCTTGTGGTCCCGGCTTCTTTAGGAATTTTAATGCAGTCTCCCGATGATTATTATGAACGGTGGATTTCCGCTTCGCTCATCCGGGCGCTGCGGTTTACGTCTATTTTTATCACGCTGTTTTTTTCGTCCATTTATATCGCCCTCGTTTCGTTTCACCAAGGGCTGCTGCCGACGACGCTCGCAGTCACCATCGCGGCGAACAGAGAAAACGTTCCCTTCCCGCCTATCATTGAAGCGATGGTAATGGAAATTACGATAGAGCTGCTGAGAGAAGCGGGCTTGAGGCTTCCCAGCCCGCTCGGCCAGACGATCGGATTGGTGGGCGGAGTCGTCATTGGCCAGGCGGCCGTTGAAGCGAATATTGTCAGCTCCATCATGGTCATCGTGGTCAGCATTGTCGCGCTCGCTTCATTTACGGTGCCGCAGTACGGGATGGGTCTGTCGTTCCGTGTGCTCCGTTTCATTTCGATGTTTACCGCGGCAGCTTTCGGGCTGTACGGCATGATTTTATTTATGCTGGCGATCTACACTCATTTATCGAGACAGCGAAGCTTCGGTTCTCCGTATTTCTCGCCGAATGGATTTTTCAGCTTAAAAAACGCAAACGACTCTATTCTCCGTCTCCCTATTAAAAATCAACCAAAAGAGGCGAAAAACATAAATGAGCCAGAAAACAACTCACAATAAGCTTACAAGCTATCAAGGGACAGCATTGATTTCAAACACGATGCTCGGCGCGGGACTCCTCACCATGCCGCGTGCGCTGTCAGCAAGGGCAAATTCGCCGGACGGCTGGATCGCGTTATGTCTGGAAGGCGTCATCTTTATCTTTTTGATTTATCTCAATACGCTCATTATGAAAAAGCATCAGTACGGATCATTATTTGATTATATGAATGAAGGACTCGGCAAATGGGCGGGAAATATCGTCAATCTTATGATCTGTCTCTATTTTATAGGAGTCGCCAGCTTCGAAGCCCGGGCGATGGCGGAAATGGTCAAGTTCTTTTTATTGGAAAGAACGCCCGTGCCGGTCACGCTGTTTATCTTTATCGCCTGTTCCGTTTATTTAATTATCGGCGGCATGAGCGATATCGGCAGGCTCTTTCCTTTCTATTTAACGATTACGATCATTATTTTGCTGGTGGTGTTTTCTTTCAGCTTTAAAATATTTGATCTGGACAACCTGCGGCCGGTGCTCGGGCAGGGATTTTCTCCCGTTATGGCCTCCTTGACCGTCGTTTCTGTTTCCTTCTTGGGAATTGAGATTATGCTGTTTCTCCCCGAGTACCTCAAAAATAAAAAGCACACATTCCGCATGTCGGCCATGGGCTTTGGCATCCCGATTATTTTATACATCATTACCTATGTTCTCGTCGTCGGCGCCTTAACCACCCAGGATGTCAAAACAATGATCTGGCCTACGATCGCGCTCTTTCAATCATTTGAAATCAAAGGGCTTTTTATTGAAAGGTTCGAGTCCTTTTTGCTTGTTGTCTGGATCATCCAATTTTTCGCCACCTATGTCTCGTACGGGTATTTCGCGACATCTGGCCTGAATAAAATTTTCGGGCTGAAGCAGAAAAAAGGGATTATCTTCGTAGGGATTGCGACATTCTTCGGATCATTGATGCCAAAAGACGGCAACAAGCTGTTGATGTTCAGTGATATTCTCGGCTATATCTTCTTGGTTTTCTTTTTGCTGCCTTTGCTGATGTTTGGAGTCGTCGCTGTGAAAAGGAAGGTGAAAAAAGCGCAATGAAGAAATACATCGTAATCTTTCTTTGCTCATTGCTTTTGACGGGATGCTGGGACAGCCGTAATATAGAAGACTTGAGCCTCGTTATCGGAGTCGGGCTCGATAAACCTGAGGAAGAAAACGTGGAAGTGACGCAGCAGATTCTGATCCCGCAAAAAGCAAGTTCCCAGCAGTCGACATCAAGCAATCCGACAAAGGTGACTTCCACTTCCGGGGAAACCGTTCACCAAGCCTTAAGGACGGCATCGTTAAAAAACCACCCCGCTTTCTCTCAGCACTTGCGCATCATGCTGTTTTCCGAAGCGCTGTTAAAGGATGACATTCCGCTTGACGCATTGATGAACCAATTTATCAGAGACAACGGTACGAGAAGAAGCTGCAATGTGATGACGGTGCCGGATAAAACGAAAGATATTTTCAAAATCAGTGACCAGGGAGAACCTGCGTCAAATACGATCTATGACTTAACGGAGAATAATTCGGTCACCATCCGGATGATGGAGCCCGTGACATTGGGGGAAATATCAGAGAAAATCGCCAAAGGCGAGACCTTTGCCCTTCCTCAAGTGCGCCAAGTGGGCAGCAGACTGGAAATCTGGGGCGCTACCATTATTAAAAATAAATTCTGGTATGCGAATTTAACGCCTTTACAAGTCCAGAATATGAACCTGTTCACAGGCACGGTAAAGGGAGGCGTCACGTTTGCAAAGCATGACAATCATTATTTATCCTTCGAAGTATTTTCCAGCAAATATAATGTAAAAACAAAATATAAAAATGGAAAATTCAAGTTTATCGTTACCCGGTTTGTTGAAGGCCGTCTGTCTGAGGATTGGAACCCGAAAGAAGATTCCTTCAAAGAGTCCTATATAAATGAAATCAAAAACGCGGTAAAACGCAGCATTCATTCAGATGTCACGGCATTCATTGATTACATGCAGCATGAGTTGAAAGTGGATATTACCGGGTTAGGCGATCAAGTCCGGATTCATTATCCCGGTAAATGGAAAAAGATATCCTCTGACTGGGATCATCACTTCAGTGAATCGGATATTGAATACAAAGTCAAAGTCGCCATCAGGGATTTCGGAACAAAGGGAATGTCCCAATGACCCCGTCCCTCGGGAGAGTGTGCTGGCGCCGCTCTCCTTTTCTTATGTCACGAGATGGTTGCGGTGGGCATATACGGCTGCCTGCGTGCGGTCACTGACATCAAGCTTTGACAATATATTCGTAATGTGGGTTTTCACCGTTTTAATCGTAATGAACAGCTCTTCACCAATCTCTTTATTCGTCTTGCCTTCCGCGACGAGACAGAGGATTTCCAGTTCTCTTTTTGTCAGTGTTTCATGCGGAAGCTGATTCTCTGAATGGCGCAGCCTTGACAGCACTTTTCCCGCCACCTTCGATTCAAGCTTCGGTTCGCCCTTGGCAGCCGCTCTGATGGCTTCGGCTATTTCTGCCGCCTTGGACGTTTTCAGCAAATAGCTGAGCGCTCCCGCTTCGATCACCGGATACACTTTGTCGTCATCAATGAAGCTCGTCAGCACGATGATTTTCGGGTCATTGAGTTTCGAGCATATCTGTTTTGTCGCTTCGATGCCGTCCATGCCGTCCATGACAAGGTCCATTAAAATCACATCCGGCAAAAGCCCTGCGGCCAGATCGACGCCCTGCTGCCCGTCTGATGCTTCACCGGCGACTTCAATGTCCGGCTGTGCTTCTAAAAATGCGGCCAGACCCATCCTGACCATTTCATGATCATCAATCAGTAACACTCGAATCACTGTCGTTCTCTCCTTTTGTTTTCTGATAAATCGGGACTTTCACGTCGATCTGCGTGCCTTTTCCCTTTACGGAGATAATTTCCGCTATGCCGCCGATTTCACTCGCTCTTTCCTTGATGGAATGCAGGCCGTATGAAGATGCTTTCACTTGATCCATCGTAAAACCCGCCCCGTTATCAATGACTTTAAGCTGCAGCTTTTGATGTTTCGCGCCGAGCCTGACGGTGACCTTGGTCGCCTTTGAATGTCTGAAAACGTTGGAAAGCGCCTCCTGCACGATGCGGAACAGATGGTCTTCAACGCCTTTTGACACACCCGTATCGCTGATGTCCCACTCAATATCCAGCGGCTGCTTCGCTTTGAACTCTTTTAACAGCTCAATCAGCCCTTCTTTTAAGCCTTTTCCTTCTAAAGTGACGGGCCGCAAATGCAATAGCAGCGCTCTCATCTCGTTTTGCGCTTCCCCCGCCATATGTTCAACCATGCGAATCCGTTTGACGATTTTGTCATCCGCATCTTTCACCTGCTCTAAGACGGCGGATGTCATCATAGATATGGCAAAGAGCTGCTGGCTGACGGCATCGTGCAGATCGCGCGCCAGCCGCTGGCGTTCTTCAGTGATGACCGATTTTTTCATTTGATCCTGCCATTCCGCCCGTTCGTTGGAGAGCTTTTGCAGCGATGTGACCTGGAGCTCGACCCGCTTGGCCATTTCGTTGAGCTGATCTGCCGCCAGACCGATTTCATCATCGCCGAGCGGCGGCACCCGATAAGCAAAATTGCCGTTTTCAAATTTCAAAACCGCTTCAATCAGTGTATCCATTCTTGTTTTCAGGCGGCCGCCGTATACATAACCGGAAATCAATCCCGCCGAAAGAGACGCCAGAAGCAGGATGACCACAAACGGAATACCGAACCAGCCGGAAGAAAACAACAGCATCGGGTCAAGCCCGTAATACAGCAGCATCAGCGTAATAAACACCGCGCAAAGGAGCAGACTGAGTCCCGCGGTCATCCGCATGGCGCGCCACTGAATATTGGCGAGTAATTTTTTCCTCATAAATACTTCACATCCACATCGCCGATGAATAACGAAATTGAAATTTTAATCCGCCGCGGCGAGTCGCCGTACTCAGACGATACTTTATACAGATTCGGGCTCATGCCGCTTTTCTTAGAGCCGAGCAGGTTCATATCGCCGATAAAAGCCGATGAACTGACGGACACTTCAATATCCGGCGGGACGTACACATCGACATTGCCGATGACACCGCTGATGGTCATCGTGCTTTCTCCTTCGGGAATCATCGCTTTTGACAAATCAATTTTCACATCGCCGATGAATCCGGAAACATTTAAATCATTCAGCTCAAATGGGTCCTTCATCATCCGGAGCTCGCCGATAAAAAAGCTGCGGAGGTCCGGCTGTCTGCTTTCCGTCTGGGCGGAAGGCTTTGGCTGCTCTTCTTTTTCAAGATTGATTTTCTTCTCTTTATGTTCATACACGCGCTTTCCTTTCAGGAGCCTGTAGCCCGCGTAGATGAGAAAGGCGGCGAAGGCATAGCCGAACAGGTTAAAAGTGGCGCTGAACAGGTTCCTCAAAAATAAAAAAGCGGCGAAGATATACAGGACGGAGCCGAGCCAGCCGCGGGAATATTTATTAAAAATATAGCCTGTGATCAGAAAAAAGAGCGGCCAAAACAAGAAGTCACCGATGCCGATAATACGCAAAAACATGCTGACGCCTAATAAGGCGATGATAAGTCCGAGAATCTGTTTTTTTGCCATCAGCTGCTTGCCCCTCCTTTCCTTGACTATTGCAGTGCAATATTGCCGCTCGTCACTTTTATATCAATCGGCCTGGCGCCGCTGCCTTTCATGCCGGTAAATGCCCCGCCTTCCTTACTCGTTTTCTCAAAGGAATAAGACGGCCGGATTCTTCCGCTTGCCGTCTCGGCGTTCACCGTAAAACTTCCGTCTTTCGGCAGGCTGATCGCTGCGCTGCCGCTCGCAAGCCTGACGGATACGGGAGCATCCGCCGTCTCAAGCGAGGCGTCGACACTGCCGGAAGCGACCCGCACGTCAAGGGCGCCCGCCAGATGTTGAAGCCCGACATGTCCCGAGGATAAGCGGACAGCCCCCGTTTTTGCCGCAAGGCCTGCTGCTGTGAGATTGCCCGACAGCCCCTTCGCTTCAAACACATCCGTCTTCACGTGCTTCAGCGACATATTCCCGCTTACAGAACGGACGCTGAGGTGCGCAAGAGACAGCCCCTTGTTTCCGTCAACGGCAATGCTGCCGTTTGACGTATGGACGGTGATGTCCCGATGATAATCATACGGAATACGGACAATCAGCAGAGGGCGCTGAAAGAGATTCAGAAATTGGAACCCTTTCTCCTTCGCTTTGAGATTGAGGGTCTTTCCCCTGCTTTGGACAAACATTTTCCCCGCCGGTCCCGTCATGTTTGCCGCGATATCATTCCGCGCTTCCGCGATGATTTTCACATCCGTCTGTTCCGATGAAACCGACAGGCTGTTGACGGCACGCGGCGATATGCTTGCCGATTCTGCTTCTGTTTCGTACAGCGGAAAAAAACGCCCGGCAAACACTTCTTTCACCAAAAACAGACAGCAGATCAGAACGGACGCCGCCATCAGTCCTTTGGCAATCTTACGCTTCATTACGTTCCATCCTTTTTCATTCATTTTATTATAAAGGAAAAGCCGGAGAATTGATACGTGCGTATAGGGAAGAGGCGTAAACGCGCCGATCTTCCCTTGTGCACATTATTCATGAGCCGCTTTTTGACGCTCTGTTTTTTCCAGAGAAAGCGAGCGCATGTTTTCAATCTCAGCTTCCACCTCGTCTGAATATTGGGAGCGGCTGTATTCTGTGTTTGCCTCAGCTGAAGTGCCGTATTTGACGCGGACTTCCATTTCTTCAATGCGGCTTTCCATTCGAAGGAACTCTCTGTAGGCGCTTTCGCTGTCAATTTTGTCGAAAGAAGCGTTCATATGTTCCTTCGCATTTGCCGCGTTCGCGCGGGCGATGAGCGCCTGTTTTTTATCCTTTACGTCGCGGAGGCGCGTTTCTAAAGTTTCCAGCTGCTCTTTCAGCTCTGCCAGCTGTGTTTTCGCCTGCTCATACGCTTTTTCATGTTCGGCCGCTTTTCCCTCAAGGTATTTCATTTCAGTCAGAGCCTTTTTCGCTAGCTCCTCTTCCCCGGCGTCAAAAGCAAGCTGAGCCTGGTTTTTCCGTTTTGCCGCCGTTTCAGAGGCATCTTCCTGTTTTTTCTTAAACTGATGGACGATCGTGTGCTGTTTGACAATCGTTTGTTTCGCCTTAGCGATGTCACTTTCCATATCACGCACATATTGATTCAGCATGACTTTCGGATTTTCTAATTTATCAAGCCCTTCGTTAACAGATGCGACGAACATATTTCTTATTCTTTTTAAGACCATTTTGTTTTCCTCCTTATTTTTTCTTCAGAAATTCTTCCCATTCAGAGTCAAATCCGGATTGATAGCCCGGTGATGCCGCTTCCGGTTCATACTGGCGGGAAGCGGTGTCTGAGCCGCCCTGCTTCATCATCTTCCATCCGAAATACACCATGGCGCCGGCCAGTCCGATCGCAACGATAAATGGAAGAGAACCGACGAGAATCATAGCTCCGATGACGCCCGCGATGATACCCGATACCGCCCGGCCTTTTGAAAAACGTTTGATTCCCCAGTAAAGCATCAGGCCTCCGATCCCCAGCGGGATGATAAATGCGAAATGGCCTCCTCCGAAAAAGACAGAAAGTCCGAACACAATCAGCAGAAAGCCGCCTGCCGTTTTACCATTTATATTCATGCAGATCCTCCTTTCGTTTTCCTTGTCTTTACTATAAACAAATCCCGCGGCCGGCAAAACGAGTCAGAGATTGATTTTCATATCAGACCGGAGTCGTATAAGCCCCCGGACCTTCGCATAAAAAAACGCCGCTGCACCGGACGGCGCAGGGCGTTTTACGAAAAATCTATATTCTGATGCTCGCTTCTTTTTCTCTGATGAGATCTGAGCGTTCGGCTTTGGCCAGCTTCGTAAAGAACAATATTCCGAGACCGGACAGGACTTCAACGAGACCGCCGGCGGCAATGACTTTTCCGGAACCGAAGGCGTTAGCCGCGTACCCGCAAAGAACCGCGCCGAGCGGAATGGATATGTTTGAGATCATATGGATGACGGCATAGACTTGCGGCTGGTCATCATGGTCCACAGACGTCTGAATAATCGTATATTCCGGCACATTAATCGCGCTGACGGCAGATCCGAACGCAAACGCGGCGAGGAAGACGAGCGGCAGAAAAGTGTTGAGGCCGGTGATGAAAAATGCAGCCCCTTCTATGATTCCCGCTGACACAAACAGGAGACCGTATTTGTTCACCTTCACCTTAGCCAAAATAAAACCCATTAAAAAGGCTCCGCCCGTGCCTGTCGCTTTCAAAAGCGAGTAGATGATCGGCGGCATGTTTAAATCTTCGGCGACATAAACGGCAGAGAGCGCCTCCCACGGAGCGGCCGCAAAATTCATGAAGATACAATAGATGGCGAGCGGGTATAAAATCTGGTGCTTCCTGACAAGAACGAAACCCCGTTTGAGCCTTCCGAAATACGTCCCGCGCTGTCTGACGGCGACTGTATCCTGTTTGGCATGCTGGACTTGGTATGACATAAAAAGTACGAGAAAACCTGATAGAAGATAGAATATAAGAGCGATAAACAAAGAATAAGCGGGACTGATAAATGTTAAGAACACCCCGCTCAGCGTAATGGCGGCAAGCCTGACGATCTGGCCTGATGACTGGATGACCGCATTCGCTTTCTGCAGGCTGTTTTCTCCGACAATATTGGGGATTAACGAGATAGATGCAGGATTATAAGCGGCTCCCGTGGCTGAATGCACAATCATGAGAAGCATGACAAACCATAAAGGAGAAAAACCGTTAAAATAACAGATCGGAATGATCAACACGACCGCCGCGCGCGTGAGATCGGAGAAATACATCCAGAATTTCAGCGTATGCTGCTTCATAAAAGGCCCGGTAATCGGCGCCAGCATCGCCTCCGGAAGGAACGTGACCGCAATTAACAGGGACGTGCCGATCGCGCCTTCCCCGTCAAAAATCAAAAACCACAGAATGGAATTAAAGGCAAAACCGTCGCCTGACAATTTAACTAGCCTTGAGATAAACAGAAGGGTGAAATTTTTATTCCAGATGCTCTCGCTCTTATTATATGTATCCATCTATCAAATCCCCCATTATTTTACAATGTTTCTTATAATATCTCATTTTTTAATTTTTCAGTCAATAATGCATAAGATACATTTTCCTCCTGTCAATAAAGGTTCAATTGATGGATATCTCTATAAAAAAACAGCCGGCTTGCTGCTGCCGGCTGAACAAAACGTTATTCATCATCACGGAATACCGCGGCGCTTCTTTCATACTCTATATCCTGAACGCCCTGTCTTGCGTTAACCGCTCTTGCCGCCGCGAAAAAATAATCAGACAGGCGGTTCAAGTAACGCATCACCGTATCGTTTATCTCTTCTGTTTTGCCGAGTTTCACGACGAGACGCTCAGCCCGTCTCGTGACGGTCCGCGCGATGTGAAGCTGAGCAGCCGCCTTATGCCCGCCCGGAAGAATAAATTTCTCAAGCGGGGGCGCTTCAGCCGTGTAACGGTCTATGCAGTCTTCCAATGCGGAAATAGATGTCTCTCTTAATATATAGCTTCTATGTTCAGTGACCGTCGCCAAGTCGCCGCCGCAGTCAAACAGCTCATGCTGAATGTTTCGGAGTTCGGCTTTCACATCACCGCAATTCTCACAATCATCAAGCTCCGCAAGCGCAAGCCCGATAAAGCTGTTCAGCTCATCGATCGTCCCGTAGCTTTCAACCCGCAGACTGTCTTTATCCGTTCTGCCGCCGATCAGGCTTGTCTGTCCTTTATCGCCGGTTTTTGTATACAGCTTCATCGTTGTATTCCTCCTTCTTCCGCCGCTTTTACACATGCCGCGGTTCCTCTTCTGACGGCTCTTTCCGCCTGAGGGACGTCCATCGCCTCTCCTGTCTGCAAGGCACAAATGACAATGTCGCCTTTTGCCTGTCTGCCGGAAAGAGCCTGCATTCTCGCTTCAGCCGCTGCCGTTAACAGCCGTACAAATCCCTGTTCCGATAAACGTCCGCTGATCAGCACCCAAACGGTATGCTGCGCAGTCACGGCAATTGTGACCGAATCAAACGTACGGCAGATCAAACCAGCAGCCGCTGAGCCGGAAAGCCGGCGGCTCCACGAAAAGCCCGGGCCGTCAGATGCGGTTGACAACATTCTGAACGGCCGTTCTGTATGAAGCGTTACGGTAGTTCCGCTTTTGTTTATCAGAGAGGCGAACGGAACGCTGACAGGCTCTCTTTCCTCCCGCGCTTCCGGCATGAAAGCGATCAGCGGTTTCGGCGACGATTGCTGGGCAACAGCGCTGACACTGATGCCGTAAATGTCTTCAATCGTCTCTTTTTTCAAAGCCTGATCCGGCGTCTGCTTCGGAAAAGCGCGTCCGTCTTTCATCATCAGTAGCTGATCACAATATTGGCCTGCGGCGTTTAGGTCGTGAAAAATGCTGATGACCGTCAGGCCTCTTTCTCTCGTCAGCCGCTTCACCGTATCAAGCAGGTCTTTCTGATATTTGAGATCAAGAAAGGTCGTCGGCTCATCCAGACACAGCACCTCAGGCTGCTGAGCCAGCGCCTGCGCCAGATAGACGCGCTGCCGCTCCCCTCCGCTCAGATTGCGGACGGATTGCTGCGCATATCGGTCGATGCCCGTCATTTCCATCGCTTCCCGGACAATGTCTTCGTCATGTTGATCCATCTGTCTGAAGAGTCCTTTTTGATACGGGTATCTGCCGAAGGACACCGTTTCCTTAACGGAAAATGTAAAGGCTTGCTCCGTATGCTGCGGCAAAACGGCCATAATTTTCGCAAGCTCCCGCGGCTTGTATCCGCCGACGGGCCTGCCTGCTGCGAGCACCTCGCCTTTTGACGGAGAGAGCATTCCCGTCAGCAATTTCATCAGCGTTGTTTTTCCCGAGCCGTTCGGACCGAGTATGCCGACAAATTCACCTTTTCCGGCGGTAAAGCTGACATCTTCCACAATCATCCGGCCTCCGTACCCGCCGGACAGGCTGCTCACCCTGATCATAAGCGTTTCCCTCCATGATGCTGGCGAAGCAGAATCAAGGCAAACACAGGCGCTCCCGCCAAAGCCGTCATAATGCCGATCGGCAATTCGACAGGCTCAATGACGGTGCGGGAAAACAAATCCGCCAAAATGAGAAACCCGGCGCCCGTCAATGCTGACAGCGGCAGTAAATGGCGATGATCCGTTCCCCATAAAAGCCGTGTCACGTGGGGAATGACAAGGCCGACAAATCCGATCGTCCCCGAGACGGCAACCGCTCCTCCCGTCAGCAGAGATCCGGCGGCGATCATCAGCAGTTTTCTTTTTCCCGTACTGACGCCTAACAGCCTTGCCTTTTCTTCTCCATAAGTCATAATGTTTAATTCTCTGCCATTGATAAGCAGAAGCGCCGTCCCGGCCAGAAAAAAAGGCAGAAACAGCGCGACATAGCCCCAGCCCCTCATTGACACGCTTCCTAACAGCCAGCGGACAATCGGGAGCAGATCATTGCCCGTTAAAGCGATCACAAGCGAAATGAGAGCCCCGAGAAAAGAATTCATGATGATGCCTGTCAAAATGAGCGTTGAAACCGACATCGACGCATGAACGAGGCGGCTGAAAAACAGAACCGCCGCCATGACCGCAATCGCTGCGGCGATGCTGACAACCGGTAGTGTGAACCGGCCGATGACGGGAATCTGAATGCCGAAAAACAAGGTGATAACGGCTCCCGCTGAGGCTCCCGAAGATACCCCGAGTGTATAAGGGTCGGCGAGCGGATTTTTCAGAAGTCCCTGAAACGCCGCCCCCGCAATAGATAACGCGGCTCCGACAAGGGCAGCCAGAACGACTCTCGGCAGGCGGATATTCATCATAATATTTACATTCATAGGGTCAGCCGAGGATGTCCGGCCGATCCCGATCCAAAAAACGTCGGATAAAGGAATATGCAGACTGCCGATTGAAATGCCGAGTGCCGTACAAACGGCTAAAAACAGCAGGCTGACCGTGTAGGCCAGCGGGCGGTTACTTTTTAAACGTTTCAGGATAAACGCTTTCTGCAAGCTTCTCGACCCCTTTGACAAGGCGCGGGCCTGAGCGTGTGACAAGGTCGGGATCAACAGAATAGACATTGTGGTGTTTGACCGCATTGACGGCACCCCAGCCGGCGCGTTTTTCCACTTCAGCGGCCTTTACGCCGTCTGTCGTAATGATGACGTCCGGATTCATTTTGACAATCGCTTCATCCGTCAATTGCACCCAGCCGGTCTGGCTGCCGGCGGCGTTTTTCGCGTGTATATCTTCAAGCATTTCGTTCATAAACGTGCCTTTCCCCGTCGTGTAGCCGTCAGGAGACACTTCGACGAATACTTTCTTTTCGTCTTTTTCAGAAATGGCCGCCGCTTTCTTTTCTATACCGGAAAGGTCGGATTTCATCGATTTGATCAGCTTATCCGCCTGCTTTTCTTTGCCGGCCGCTTTTCCGATCATGCTGATAGATTTGTACACGTCTTGGAACGATTGCGCATCATTGACCGTTAAGACGGTGATGCCCGCATCTTTCAGTTGCTTCATCGCATCGGCGGAAGCGGACATAGAGGACGCGTGGGCAAGCACGAGATCCGGCTTCAGCGCGATGACTTTTTCAGCGTTCACATTCATATCTCCGACTTTCGGTTTTTTTACCGCTTCTTTCGGATATGTATCATTTGTCGTAACGCCTGCGACCTTATCTCCCAGTCCGAGCGCGTATGTAATTTCCGTATTGCTCGGCATGAGGGAAACGATTTTTTCCGGTGCCTGCTTTATGGTTACTTTTTCGTTCGAGGCATCCTTAATGGTTACCGGGAATGCTTCGGTTGAGACGGCTTTTTGTTTGGCCGCGCTTCCTTCTTCCTGTGCGCCGGAACAGCCGGCGATCACAAAGGCGGTGACAAAGAGCGCCGCCCAGACGGCAGTGATCTTCTTCATTCTTTTAACTCCCCCTGATTATGGTAAACGATTGTCTCTTTGACATTCGTATCCTTTTTTCGCAGTAATTATACTATAAGTCTTTAAGGCTTGTATATCCGGCCTTTTTGCATGAAAGCAAATTGTTCGTACACACTAAAATTCATCATGTATACTGTTACACAATGGCGTAAAAAGGAGGATTATCATGGAATTACAGCTTGAACGAAAGCTCGTGTTGATTACAGGATCGACTTCAGGCATCGGAAAAGCCGCGGCAAAAAGCTTTTTAGCCGAAGGTGCCGAGGTGATTGTAAACGGAAGAAAAAAAGAAACTGTGGAACGGACGGTTGAGGAGCTTTCCGCTTACGGAACGGTTCACGGCATCGCTGCGGATTTATCGCGTCAGGATGAGGCGGATGACTTGATCAAGCGCGCCGGCGGAATCGGGGAAGTCGATATTCTTGTCAATAACCTCGGCTTTTTTGAAGTAAAGGACTTCGCTGAGGTGTCTGATGACGAATGGACTCGGTATTTTGAAGTGAATGTTATGAGCGCCGTGCGCCTGTGCCGGCGTTTTCTGCCGCAAATGCTCGAAAGAAACAGCGGACGGATTCTGAACATCTCCAGTGAAGCCGGAGTCAAACCGCTTGCGCAAATGATTCCGTATTCAATGACGAAAACGGCGTTAATCAGCTTGTCCCGGGGAATGGCTGAAATGACGAAAGGCACAAATGTCACGGTCAACTCCGTGCTGCCGGGACCGACATGGACCGAAGGCGTCGCTTCTTACATGGAAGGAGCCGCAAAGGCTGCCGGAGAAGACACGGACAGCTTCGTCCGGGATTATTTTAAAGTGAACGAGCCGACATCTTTGATTCAGCGCTATGCAACCCCGGAAGAAGTCGCCAATACGATTGTATTTCTCGCTTCATCAGCGGCTTCTGCCATTAACGGCACCGCACAGCGGGTTGAAGGCGGCATCATCCGCTCCATTTAACACAAAAAAGCCCGGCACAATGGGAACTTCCCCATATGCCAGGGCTTTTTTTACATCATGCCTGCAAACGGAACCGGCTCCCAGCCGCCCGTCTCAAGCTCTGCTGAAAACAGGCCGCCCGCATGCGGCTGCTCAAGTCTTTCGGCTTCCGTCAATTTTTCTGTCGCGGTCGTAATGTATAACGTGTTCAAGTCTCTGCCCCCGAACGCGCAGCAGGTGACGTATTTCGCCGGAACTTCGATAGATGCAATTTCCTTATGCAAAAACGGGTCAATCCGGACGGCACGGCCGCCTCCGAACAGAGCCACCCACAGCATTCCGTCACGGTCAATGGTCATTCCGTCGGGAGATCCTTGCGATTCCGGAAAGCGGTAGACCGTTTTCGGATCTGATACGGCCCCGGTTTCAGGATCGTATGCATAACAGACGATTTCCTGCGTCGGAGTGTCGATATAGTACATCAAGTTTCGGTCCCGATCCCAATCCAAACCGTTCGAGGTGGAGACCTGGTCTTTTATTTTGGCAAGGCTGCCGTCCGTATTCAGACGGTACAGCGAAGCCTCCTCTTCTTTGCCTTCCATGCTCGTCGTTCCCGCCCATAATCTGCCGGACGGGTCGCATTTTGCGTCATTGAAACGGATATCTTCCCGCATGTCTCTCGGCTGCTTCATCTTCGTCAATGTGTCTTCCCGAAGATTGTACAGGTAAAACCCATCTTTCATCGTCATCACCAGCTCTTCCTTTGAATACAAGGCCAGAGCCGTGACAAATGATTTGAATTTAACGGAACGGTTGATTCCGTCAGCCGGAGTGAAGATATGGAGCTGGCTGCCCAGTATATCCACCCAGTACAGGCATTCCTTATCCTTGTCCCATAAAGGGCCTTCTCCGATAACTGCTCTCGTATCTGCTCGTAATGCTGCTTCCATATGTGAACACCTCTTTTGCTTGTCAGTCTTCTATTGTTATTCCCGACAAAGCGGCGTCCAAACTTAATCTTTTTTAAAAAGAATCGTAATCACCGTTCCGGCGCTGATTCTGCTGTTGACATGGATGGTTCCGTTATGAAGGTGTACCAGCTCCTTGGCAATGGCGAGTCCGAGTCCCGTTCCTTCTGACGGGCCTTTCGTATTCGTTCCCCGGTAATAACGGTTAAACAGCTGGTGAATCGTTTCGTCGTCCATTCCTCTTCCGTTATCTTTCACTTTCAGAATGAGCTGTTCGGCTGATTCCTCAAGCACGACCCGAATGGCGGTCCCTTTCTTATTATGCTTAACCGCGTTTGCCAGCAGATTCTCCAGAACACGGCGGAACCACGCTTCATCAATGGCGAAAAGAATGTCTTCCTTTTTGGTTTCAAAGGCGATGTCATAGCCTTCCGAGAACGTGTTTTTCGTGAAATCGTTCGTGACGTTTCTGATAAACGGCACGACGTTGATCAGCCGCCGTTCGATCGGGAGGGCCGCGTTTTTGAGACGGTATGTTAAGTTTAAGTCCTCAATCAGCTTCGACATATATTCTGATTTTTCCCGGACGATCTGCCCCATCTCTTTGACTTCTTCCGGGGTCCAGTCGTATTGCTTCGATTCAAGCATCATGCTGTAGCCGTAAATCGTGCTCAGCGGGGTTTTTAAGTCATGGCTCAGCCCGGCGATCCATTCTTCCCTTGTCGCCTGGATTTTTTCTCTGTTTTTCTTATCCCGCTTCAGCGTGTCGGTCAGCTGATCCATCGATTCGAAAATCTCGGCGAAAAAGCGGAACGGCTGCTTTGTTTTGCCTTTTTTGTTTTTGCTGACCGGCTGTCCTTTGCGGTTCTTCGGTTCTTCAAGCCGGCCCTTTGATAAATTGACGAGCCATTTGATGGTATGAAACAGCGGCCAGCCGAAACGGAAAGAGTACCAGATGGTCAAGATGCAGATCATAAATACCAGGATTCCGATCAAGAGGAAGAGGGTTTTCATCACATTTCTCAAAAATGATTTGTTAAACTCGTGATCGGGGATGTACACGGGGTTCGGCACCGACGCGACCATCCATTTCGTTTTATCGAGTCTTTTAAAAGAAATTTCCCGTTTGTAATTCCACGGCTTGGAACTGTATTTCAGCAATTCAAGCTCATTGACGGTGTTCCGTTCTTTTTTCGTGCTGTTGATATCCCCGAGCAGTCTGCCGCTGTCTTCGAGAAGGTAGACCGCCCCTTTTTCCCGTTTAATATAATCAACCGTGCTTTTTTTATATTGAGAAAGGGAAGCGAGGGATGGCTCCTGTGATTCGATGTAAGTGAGAAGCTGCTCACTGGCGGATTTCCAGCCGAACAGAATCAAATAGGTCTCATCATTTATCGTGACCGTCCAGTAATTCAGCTTGTAGTTGTCAAAATTCCGGTACTGGTAAATGGATAAGAGGTCTTTTCTGCTGTAATGGCTCGGCACGTCTTTCGGCACTCTGTACGCGTAGTCCGTTTTTTCTTTGTCATTAATGATCTGCAGCCAGCCCTTCTGCTTTCTGACCGACATCTTTAAAAATTCATCGACATCCCATGTGCCGTCTTCGTTTTTATCAAGCCACGCTTCAAACGAGTCTGCCGTCGCTTTGGTCAGTCCCGCATTGGCTTCCGCTTCGCTGAAACGCCAATCCAAATAGAAGAAAGAAGCGACGGCCAAAACGGACATCAGCAGGATGACAAGCAGAAGCTGTCCGAAAAAGTGGAGCAGAAATTTTCCGCGCATTCTCATGAGCGGGTTCCTTTTTCTCCTTGATCGGGAATAAACCGATAGCCGAGGCCGCGCACCGTTACAATATAGGACGGATTGCTGGGGTCTTTTTCAATCTTTTCTCTGAGCTTGCGGATGTGAACCATGACGGTGTTGTTGTCGCCGTAAGACGGATATCCCCACACTTTTTCATAGATCTGATCTTTAGAGAGCACCACATCAGGATGTTCACAGAAATATTGAAGCAATTGCAGAAGCTGTGCGGAGCAGCTGACGGGCTCGCCCCCGACGATCAGCTCGGCGTTTTGCGGCGAATAGGAAAAATGGCTGTATGAATACGTCTTTACCGCCGTTTTCTCTTCGCGCTTATAGGTTCTCTTTAACGTCGCTCTGATCCGCGCCGCCAATTCGAGCGGATTAAACGGCTTTGTTATATAATCGTCAGCTCCCAATGCAAATCCTGACAGCTTATCCGCATCAGAAGAACGGGCAGTCAGAAAAAAGATCGGAGCGTCGGTATAGTTCCGGATTTCGGTGCATGCTTCAAAACCGGACATGCCTTCCATCATCACATCCAGCACGAGCAGATCCGCGGATTCATGTTTAACAAACTCAATCGCTTCCTCAGCGCTTCCGGCTGTCTTAATGTTGTGATAGCCTTCTTTGACGAGAACGCGTTTGACCATATCAACGATCGCCTTCTCATCGTCTACAATTAAAATTGACGCATTTTCCACCTTGGACGTTCCTTTCTCTTTGTTTTTTTCATCATATCATTATATGGATAAGATTTGGTACTTTTTTAGTGCGGAGGTCTTGCGGGGAAACAGAAAAGAAAAACGAGACCGGACATCTCTTCTCGTTTTTCTCACGTTGTCAGAGCGGAATATCCATCATTCCGCCGCTTTTGTCAGGAGCTTTCATTTATAAGATGAAGTATAAATTCCCAAAAACCCGGCACTTCCTGGCATAACAGCATGTCCGCTTTTTCAACTATTTTAATCTTCAATTCTTGTTCAAGGTCTTCTCTTTCCTGGTATGATGTATTGCTCAGTTTTTTTTTTATCATTGGCGAAAAACGCGAAATCAAAAGTTCCATTTCGTCGGTATCTGTGTTCTCTTTGTTGAAGTCAAATGGCCCGTTCACTGCTTATTTTCCCCCTTTTTTTGCTTGTCCAGCTGCTTTCTGAGATTATCGAGCCCTTTTTTATGAATATTAGAAATGTTCTGCCGTGATTCACCCAGCGACTCGGCAATCTCCTTCATCGTCGCTCCGTGAAGATAAATATTCGTCAGCACGCTTTTTTGTTTATCGGTTAACGTCTGAAGCGCTTCGTATAAATCACGGTTTTGGACATGCTGGCTCAAATCCCCCTGCTTCCGCAGAAACTCTTCATACGCGTCTTTTCCCATTTCATAGGGAAGCGCTTCACCTCCCTCCGGCTGATCCACCGTCAGCGGATAGCGCTTCTGATTTTTACGGATGCGTTTGTCAAAATCGATGGAGAAAATCCGGATCATAGAGTTCATATATTTGATGATCCGGATTTCCTTATAAAACTGCTTAAAATGGTCGTCCAATGATTTTGCATCCTTCTCGTCTGAATGTTCCAGCACATTTTTAAATTTCTCGTAATGCTTTGGGTCACTTAAAAAATGTTTAACGATCGGATGTTTCATAATTTCCTTGCATTTTGACCGTAAAAGAACTTGATAGTCCATAAAACCGCCCCCTATTTAAATTAAATGAAAGAAAGCAAAAAAAAGTAAACTACTCCTTTCCGACTAAGATTCCGCACTCCTTATGTCCCGGATTTACCGGAACAAAAAAAAGACCCTCAACCGCGATATCAGGTTTACAGGAGCCGCTCTTTCTTTCACTTATATACATGACTGCAGGTCAAGTCAGGAGGTGGCTGATAATGGATCAGGTTTTTATAGAAGAAGCGGTCAGACAGATCGGCAATCTCGGCTTTCCGGCTCTGATTGCCATGTATCTTCTCACACGGTTTGAGAAGAAGTTTGACGCCCTGATCGAACTGATGACGGAACTGAAAGATCAGAAAATGAAAAATTAATTTTCACACGAAGTTGACTTTTCATCGGAACGCATCACTTAACAAAGCAGAAGGGAAAACGAAAGGCCTTTCACATTCTCTTTCTGAAAAAACAAAGCTTGAGAGGAGACGATTTACATGTCAAAAGAAAACAACTGCAATATCCCGCAGCCGATCAGAGGAGACAAAGGGGCGACCGTCACGATTCCGCGCAACCTTGAAAGAGACCGCCAAAATCCGGATATGCTGACGCCGCCGGAAACGGATCACGGCACAGTGGATAATATGAAATTCTCTTTCTCAGATGTGCACAACCGGCTGGAAAAGGGCGGATACGCGCGTGAGGTGACCGTTCGCGAGCTGCCGATTTCTGAAAATCTGGCATCTGTCAACATGCGTTTAAAACCGGGCGCCATCCGTGAACTGCACTGGCATAAAGAAGCCGAATGGGCATATATGCTGACGGGCAAAGCACGGGTCACGATCGTTGATGAACAGGGACGCAGTTTTATCGATGACGTGAAGGAAGGAGATCTGTGGTACTTCCCGTCAGGCCTGCCGCACTCCATTCAGGCGCTGAAAGAAGGCTGTGAATTCCTCTTGGTTTTTGATGACGGTTCCTTCTCAGAAAACAGCACATTCCAAGTGACTGACTGGCTTGCCCACACGCCGCTTGATGTCATCGCCAACAATTTCGGGGTTTCAGAAAAAGACCTCGCCGGCCTGCCTCGGAAAGAAAAATACATCTTTGAAGAGCCGGTTCCCGGGAAGCTGAAAGACGACATTGTGGAAGGCCCGAACGGCGAAGTGCCTTATCCGTTCACTTACCGCCTGCTCGATGAAGGTCCGACTGCTGAGACGGACGGCGGCAAAGTATATATCGCGGATTCCACAAACTTCAAAGTGTCCAAAACGATCGCTTCAGCGCTTGTCGTAGTCGAACCGGGCGCAATGAGAGAGCTGCACTGGCATCCGAATACGCATGAATGGCAGTATTATATTTCCGGTAAAGGGCGGATGACGGTTTTTGCATCGGACGGCCATGCAAGAACATTTAACTATCAGGCCGGGGATGTCGGTTACGTTCCGTTCGCAATGGGCCACTATGTGGAGAATTTGGGGGATGAGCCGCTCGTCTTCCTGGAAATCTTCAAGGATGACCACTATGCCGATGTGTCCCTGAACCAATGGCTTGCCATGCTTCCTGAGAAATTCGTCCAGCAGCATCTGGATCTGGGCAAAGACTTTACGGATATTCTTTCGAAAGAGAAACACCCTGTCGTCAAAAAGAAATGCTGAAGACACACACCGGCTTGCAGAGTTCCGTCTCTGCAAGTCTCCTCTGTGTGAAAAGGAGCTGAACAGATGATCAATCAAAACGGGACGAAAATGTTTTTTCTTCAGGTGCTCCGGTATGCCCTGGCAGCCGCTGCCGTATTATTCGGGTATTTTATCGTGATGATGGCCGTATTTTCATTAGCCGGGACGAGCTACGGATCGATGGCGTACGTCCTGCTTTTTTCCGTACTTTTTATTTTTCTCGGTTTATGTTTTGAACCGCTTGAGCGGCTGATGATACATAGCTTTACCTTTTTTGGGACGGGCAGGCTGCCTTTTCTCCTTTTAGCCAGCACCGTTCAGCTGCTGTTCCTCTGGATGACCGCGTATACGACGGATAAACTGATTGAAAAGATTTGGCTGTCAACGACGGAGGAGCTGATTGTGGCGGGGGTTTTTTTCGTTTTGGATAAATGCGTCTCCGGACAGAAGCAGACCCGGGCGCAATAAAAAAACGCAGGCCGGAATGGCTCTGCGTTTTTTTCATCATACCGTTGCGTTTTCATGCCGGATTAAATCGTAGGTTAAGCAGACCGGTTTGTTCGTGCGCGGATCTTTTACAATCTGTGCGTCAATCTGAAACACGTCTTCCAATATGCCGGGAGTCATGACTTCCTCCGCCGTTCCTTCCTTGATGACGCGCCCTTTTTTCAGGGCGATCATGTAATGGGAAAAACGGGCGGCATGGTTCAGATCATGAATGACCATTAAGATGGTGCGGCCCTGCTCCTTGTTTAATTTGTCCAGCAGCTGCAAAATTTCAAGCTGATGGGCGAGATCTAAATAAGTGGTCGGTTCATCAAGAAGCAGCAGCTCCGTTTCTTGAGCGAGCGCCATGGCGATCCACACACGCTGCCGCTGCCCCCCGGAAAGCGCTTCGATCGGCCGGTCGTAAAATTCGGCCATCCCCGTCTCTTCAAGCGCCCATTTGATCATGTCACGGTCTTTATCACTCAAACGGCCCATTCCGGACTGATGCGGAAACCTGCCGTAAGAAACAAGTTCGTACACCGTCAGCCCGCTCGGCGCTTCAGGCGTCTGCGGAAGAATTGCCATTTCCTTGGCGATGTCCTTCGTGGATTTTTGCATGATTGCCTGTCCGTTTAAATAGACGGCGCCGGATTTCGGTTTCATGATTCTTGACATCGTTTTGAGAACCGTCGATTTTCCGCAGCCGTTCGGACCGATCAGCGTTGTGATTTTTCCTTTCGGTATGGCGATATCCAATTCTTTCGCTATCAAACGGTCGCCATAACCGACAGTAAGCTGTTCCGCCGATAATGAGTTCATCGCGGCAGTCTCCTTCCTCTATTTCGTTTTCATCAGCAAATATACAAAATACGGCGCTCCGAGCACGGAAATCACCAGGCCGACGGGAACTTCGGACGGTGCAAGCACATTTCTCGCCAGCGTATCGGCAAGCAGAAATAAAAATGCGCCGATTAAAGCCGAAACCGGGATAAGCGTCTGGTGGCGCGGCCCGGTAAGCCTTCTGGCCAAATGCGGCGCAATGAGTCCGAGAAAAGCGATTCCGCCGGCTGCCGCAACACATGACGCGGTCAGGGCAACGGCGGACATCAGCAGAACGCGCCGCTCCTTTTCAACCCGGGTGCCAAGCCCCGCCGCCAGCTGATCACCGAGCTGGAGCACATTTAAATACCTGGCTTTATAGAGGCTGAACGGTAAAAGAACCAGCAGCCACGGCAAAATGGACAGCACCATTTTCCAATTGGCGTTCCAAATCGAACCGGAAATCCATACAAGCGCCTGCATGAAATCCCGCGGGTCCATTTTCAGCTGAAAAATCAAGAGAAGCGCATTAAACCCCGCATTGACGCCGATTCCGACCAAAACGAGCCGGACAGGTGAAACGCCTTTTTTCCAAGCCAGCACATAGATGAGCAGAGCAGCCAGAAAAGCCCCCGCCAAAGCGCTCACCGGAAGCAGCCATGTACTGGCCATGCTTAAATCAACAGCTGATCCTTGGAAAAAGAAGATAAACAGAACGACCGCCAAAGACGCCCCGGCGTTAATACCGAGAATGCCCGGCTCCGCCAAGTCATTTTGAGACACGCTTTGAAAAATCGCGCCTGAAACCGCGATTCCGGCGCCGACCAGCAATGACAGCACCATGCGCGGCAGTCTGAATTCAAATAAAACGAGCTGATCCCGGGCATCCCCCTGTCCGAAAAAGACACGCAGCGTATCAAGAGGCGCAATCCGGATCACACCCATGTTTAAACTGATAAAAAAGACGATGCATATGAGCAAAAACGTAACGGCCATGACCGCCAGCGGTTTTTTCGATTTTACATTCATTACAGCCCTCTCCTTTCCCTGCGCGCCAAATAAAAGAAAAAGGGAACGCCGATAAGGGCGGTTAAAGCGCCGACCGGTGTTTCAAACGGCGCATTGACGAGTCTTGCGGCAATATCACTGAAGACTAATAGAACGGCGCCGAATACCGCCGAACAGGGAATGATCCACCTGTAATCTACCCCGACTAAAAATCGGGTGATATGCGGAATCACCAAGCCGATAAAAGAAATGGCTCCGGCGACTGAGACTGAAGCCCCCGTCAAGAGGACAACGACAAACATTCCGATTACTTTCACAAGCGATGTGTACTGCCCGAGCCCTTTGGCCAGCTCCTCACCCAAGCTCAGCACCGTCACTGAGCGCGCAATCAGAAATGCCAGCAAAAGTCCGATAACACCGGCCGCCAACAGCAGCTGCACGCCTTCCCATTTCACGGAAGCGACTCCTCCGGCGTACCAGAACTTCACATCCTGGGCGACATCAAAACGGATCGCAATCGCGCTTGAAAGCCCCGTTAAGAAATAGCCGACTGCCGTACCGGCCAGCGCGAGCTTCACCGGTGTCAGACCGCCTTTTGAAAACAGGCCGATGCCAAACACAATAAGCGCTCCGATTCCCGCTCCCGCAAAGGACCACAAAACAAGCCCAGCGGCAGAGAGCCCCGGAAAAAAAGCAAATGCCAATGCGATCGCAAATCCTGACCCCGACGTCACGCCCATAATGGAAGGCTCAGCAAGCGGGTTCCGCGTCAGCCCCTGCATAATCGCCCCGGACACAGCTAAAAAAGCCCCGACGAGCGCGGCGGCGGCAGTTCTCGGCAGCCTCAGATCGCGTATGATTTGATGAGATGTATTTTGCGGCTGAAAGTGAAAGAGAGCATCCCACACCGTCCGCAGATGAATATCGGCAGCTCCGATGGAAACAGACAGAGCCGCGCCGATCAATAAAACCGCAATACCGGCACACAGCAGCACAGCCGCCCGGAATGAACGCGCCGTCCATTGGATTTCACTCCCTGATGCCCCTTGAGCCGTCATTGTCTGTTTCTTTTTCAATAGACCCAACACTCGTTCTTCCTTTCTCAAAACAAGAATGGTAATGATAATGATTATCAATGACTTGTTTCAGTATAGCACTTTTATCTTCTCTTTTAATAGACCTAATTTCATATAAAAAAAGAAAGTTTTTCTTAAAAAAGAGCGTGCTTCTCTATGAAAGCAGTGATATAATCACACTGATAATGATTCTCTTTATCACTAATTTTTATGAAAGAAGGAATGTCAGATGTTCCATACATACAAGAAAATCGGCGCAGCGCTGATTGCCATGCTGCTCATTGCCGCTTTGGCCGCATGCGGCAATTCTTCAGACACGAAAGGTTCTTCTGAAAAAGAAGAAACCATCACGTATAAAGCCGAAAACGGCAATATTAAAATTCCGAAGCACCCGAAACGGGTCGTCGTCATGGCTGACGGCTACTACGGCGACTTTAAACAGCTCGGCATCAATGTTGTCGGCGCGCCGCAAAACGTATTTAAAAACCCTTATTACAAAGGGAAAACAAAAGGTGTGACAAACATCGGAGACGGCACGTCCGTTGAAAAAATCATTGACTTAAAGCCGGATTTAATCGTTGTCTGGACGACACAAGGCGCCGATATTGAAAAACTGGAAAAAATCGCGCCGACAATCGCCATTAAATATGACAAGCTCAGCAACATTGATCAATTCAAAGAGTTTGCGAAAATGACAGGCACTGAAGATAAAGCAGACAAATGGCTGGCTGAATGGGATAAGAAAACCGCTGCCGCTAAAACAAAGGTTCAAAAAGCGGTCGGCTCAAAAACCATCTCCATCATGCAGACAAACGGAAAAGACATCTATGTATTCGGTAAAGACTTCGGCCGCGGCGGAAGCATCATTTATGACAAACTCGGGCTGAAGGCCACAAAACTGACGCAGGAAAAAGCCATTAATCAAGGGCCGGGCTACGCCAGCATTTCACTCGAGAAACTGCCTGACTTCGCGGGAGACTACATCTTTATGGGGCCATGGCAGGCCGGCGGTGACGACAAAGGCGTGCTTGACAGCTCAATCTGGAAGAACCTCGATGCCGTCAAACAAAACCATGTCTACCGCATTGATCCGATCGGCTTCTATTTCTCAGACCCGATCTCACTTGAAGGCCAGCTCGACTACATCACAAAAAGCTTAACGAAGTAACCCCGAAGCCGCTGTCACAGCGGCTTTTTATTATTCTTTACACTTGACCGTTTTTTCAGCGGACGCACTGACCATTTAACCGCATTCGAGACCATTCATTATATACACGCCGTCAAAACGTAACCCGCCGCCGCAAATAAAAAAGACATCTCACAGACGTGAGATGTCTTTTTGTCATACCGATTGTCTGTTGTTTGCAAATTTCTTTGAGACGAAAGGATATAACAGCAAACCGACGAAGAACAGCCCGATACCGAGAATAAAGGTCGTTAAATCGGCCGTTCCGGTAATAATGACGTAAAAAGAATAAATGCAGGCAAGGATGGCGATGATACCGTCTCTTACTCTTGAACCCTTTATCTCGTCATACGTTTCACCCGTAAAAATGAGCTTCAGGCTGTAAAACGCTGATACGAGATACGGAATCAGATAAGCGAGCGTTGCCGCCGTTGTTAAAAACGTAAATGCGTCACTGATCGTCCGGGAAATAACTGAAAAGATAAAGATCTGTGACATCACGTTCGTTACGATTAACGACACAACCGGGCTTCCCTGTTTATTCGTTTTTGCAAAAGCAGCCGGAAAGTCTCCTGATTTCGCCGCTTGATACGGAACTTCAGAGCCGAGAAGAATCCAGCCGAGCATCGTTCCGAACAGACACAAAATCGCCAGAATCGCCATGATGACGCTTCCCGCATTGCCGACGATCGCGTACAATACGTCAACAAACGGTTTTTCCGAGCCGACAAGCTTACCATGCGGAAGCACGCCCATCGTAATCAATGTTACGATGATATAGATGCTGAGCGCGATCAATAATCCGGTAATGGTGGCGCGTTTCACGTCGCGCTGCGAACGGGCGCGCCCGGATAAGATGACTGCCGATTCAATTCCGACGAACGCCCATAATGTTGAAATCGCCGCATTGTGGATCTGTCCGCCGATTCCCTCAACTGTGTGAGGACCTGTTTGAACCGGAAAATAAAAATGATCGAAAAACGACGTTTGAAACACAAATAAACCTGCAATGATAAAGAAGATAAATCCTAATACTTTTGAAAACGTCGTGACGAAATTTAATTTACTCGCACCGTTAATGCTGGTGACGAGAATCGTGTGAGTGCCCCATAATAAAACCGTACATACGGCAAACGTCAGCAGCTGGCCGAGCGTAACCGCCTGACCGCCGATCGAAAACATTTCACGCTTATCCGTTAAAATCGGGAAAAATGATGTTAAATATCCGGCAAGGCTCGTGATGATCGCCACGTTGCTGATCCAGCTCGCCACCCAGTAGCCCCACACCATCGTGAAGCCCGCTGCATTCCCTTTTTTCCGATCGCTGAACAGCGCACGCGCATAGCTTTGCGGCCCCGCCGTCAGTTCAGGCTTACGGATGGATAAGTGGCCGAAGACCAGCGCGATCATTAACACACCGGCTCCCGTTAAAAGCCATGCTGATGTAGCGCCGAACGGGCTCGCGATTTTTGCGAGCGTACTCGGAAGCGAAAAGATGCCCGAGCCTACCATATTTCCTACGACAAACGCCGTTAATAACCAAAAACCCCATTTTTTCGTCTGTTCCATTCCTGTACCTCCTGGTTGTTCATTCCTACGGACCAGACCCCGAGACCATATTTACACGCAAAAAAAGCCTGAACAAAAGTCCATGCTTAAAGAAACACACACACCCTTGATCTCCGGATAGCCCTCCGCGAAAAAGCACGCGGCAGTCCTGCACTTATTCAGATACAGTCCCAGCATAAAGAAGGATCGGCTTTCTTTACACTTCGGCGCTGATGCCTTTAACACATGTTTCGCGGCCCCTATCAGCCTGGCATGTGCGACTCATCATCAAGCGCAACCTCTACCTCACCGAGAAAGAGTGAGGATTTTTATCATTCAATTCTACTCAGAGGTTATCAGAGATAAAAAGATCTGTCAAAGGGAAAAATTAGATGGAAAACGGATAGAGCGTTCGCCCTACCCGTCTTATATGGTCAGCGGTTGTTTTTTTTCTTTTGAACAGCTTCTTGAAGCGGATCGTCTTTCAGAGCTGCACCGGCGTCTTCAAGCGCGCCTTGAATGACATTTTTGTTTTTATCGCTGTTTTTTCCTTTTTCTTTGTTAAAGAAAGCCATCTGTATCACCTCTTTATCAAATATAGGTACACCTATAATGTGTCTTTTTCCGCGGCAGAATATGCGGAATCCGCGTCTCCTTCCTTTTGGCGGAACAGGTAAAGTTTGTTGATCAAACATGCATTCTCTTGATATATTTGTAATTCAGGGGATTTTGGCAAAAATAAAAAGGAGAAGCGAAAAATGACAGGAAAAACACACATCATGGGAGGCATCGCTTCTTGTTCCGCAATTGCGTATTATTACGGGTATGATCCGGTCCTTATGACCTCAGCGGGTGCCCTCGGGGCGCTGATTCCCGACATATGCCATACGAAAAGCAAAATCGGCAGGACGCTGCCCGTTCTGTCCAAAATCGTTAGCACGGTGTTCGGCCACAGAACGTTTACACACAGCCTGCTGTTTATGCTTATTATGTTTTTCATTACGGCAACCTATATTCCGAATCCGAGCATTTCCGCCGGACTGATGATCGGAATGGCGAGCCATCTTGTGCTTGACGCATGGACCGTCAACGGCATTAAACTGCTGTTTCCGTCCGCCATCCGCTTCCGTCTTCCCCTTTATATGAGAACGGGGAGCTTTTCGGAGCAGCTTGTGCTGGCCGGCTTAACGATTGTATCCTGCTATTATTTATACGAACTGGTTCACGGCCGCATCTCTTAAACAAAAAGCGTCTTTTCGCTTTTAGGGTGAGGAGTCATACATATGAAGAAAACCTTTTTCAGCAATCATCGGTTTTTATGCCTGTCCATCCTGTTCATGTGGATGAAAACCTATGCCGTTTATAAGCTCGGTTTTGATCTGCAGAACAATTCGGTTCTTGAGGAATGTCTGCTTCTCATTAATCCGCTGAGCTTCATTGTGCCGCTGTTCGGCATCGCCCTGCTGCTGACGGAAAAAAAACAGCGGATCTTTCTGCTTGCGGCAAATGTGATGCTGACGGGAATTTTAATCGCGAATACGGTGTTTTACGGGTTTTATATTGATTTTATCACCATACCGGTTTTGTTTCAGGCGAGCAATATGGGTGATATGGGAAGCAGCGTCCAAGA
This sequence comes from Bacillus sp. SIMBA_026, assembly GCF_046535335.1. Lineage (NCBI taxonomy): Bacteria > Bacillati > Bacillota > Bacilli > Caryophanales > Bacillaceae > Bacillus > Bacillus sp. SIMBA_026. The sequence goes on from NZ_JAWRWX010000002.1 coordinate 305,630, forward strand.
GCTGTTTCACCCGCTTTACATCGCTTTATTTTTGGATATTGCGGTTTTGTTTTACCTTGGTAAAAGGCATAAAGCCGATAAAGGAAAAGCGGGCGACCGTACCGTTAAAGCGTATGCGTGGGCATCAGCCGGCCTCATGCTGTGCAACCTCGCACTGTCTGAGGCCGAGCAGCCGAAGCTGTTCAAGCACCCTTTTGATCGTGAAGCGCTCGTAAAAGGAATCGGCCTGTTCCACTTTCATTTGTATGACACCATTTCGCAGACGCTGAATGCAGGAGCTAAAGCGTTTGCCGATGAAGACAGCCTTGCGGCGGTCGCAAATTACACTCAAGCCGACTACAGCAGGCCGTCCGATGCAAAATTCGGGCTTGCAAAGGGGCGCAATGTGATTTTTGTTACGCTCGAATCAACACAGCGTTTTGTAATGGATGAGCGGGTCAACGGGCGGGAGATTACCCCGTTTTTAAATAAACTGCGGAAAAAAAGTTATAACTTCACTCATTTTTATCAGCAGACTGAACAGGGAAAAACCTCAGATTCAGAATTCATTACTGCGAATTCGCTGTATCCGTCTTCAAGCGGCGCCGTTTTTTTCACAAAAAGCGGCCACCGGTACAATACGATGTACCATATGTTAAAAGACCGTCAATACTATTCAGCCGTTCTGCATGCCAATCATAAAGCCTTTTGGAACCGGGATGAGATGTACGGGGCATTCGGAATCGACCGTTTTTTCGACGCGGATGAATTTAAGGTGACACAGGAAAATTCAACAGGCTGGGGCCTGAAGGATAAGGAATTTCTCGAACAGTCAGCGGAAAAATTAAAGAAGCTTCCGCAGCCGTTTTACGCGAGCCTGCTGACTTTGACCAACCATTTTCCTTTTGAAATTGAAAAACAGGATCAGCTCATTGAGGAACCGGACACAAGCAGCGATTTATTAAACCGCTATGTGACGACGGTCCGCTATGAAGATGAGGCCCTGAAACACTTTTTCAAGAAGCTGAAAAAAGAAGGACTGTATGACAACGCGATGATCGTCCTGATGGGAGATCATTACGGTATATCCGAAGCCCATAATCAAGGACTTGCCGAATTCTTAGGGAAAGAGGAAATCACTCCGTTTGATACGGTTCAGCTTCAGCGCGTGCCGTTTATCATTCATATTCCCGGGGTGACCGACCGTGAGCCGGAAACGATTGCTTCCGCCGCGGGACAGGTTGATGTAAGGCCGACGCTGCTTCACCTGCTCGGCATTGAAACGAAAGGCAGCATTCAGTTCGGCAATGATCTGTTTTCCGGAGAGCGGACCCCGTTTGCAGTGCTGAGAAACGGCAGCTTTATCACGGATGATCATATTTATACGAAAAATACGTGTTACAGCCGTAAAACGGGCGAACCGCTTTCTGACATGAGCGCGTGCAGCGATGAGAAAGAAAAAGCTGAACAAGAGCTGATGCTTTCCGATAAAATATTAAACGGCGACCTTTTGCGGTTTTATAAGCAATAAAAAAATCCCTCCGTTATATGGAGGGATTTTTCATGTTTCATATATGAGCCGTCCGGTCATTTTCGTATCATATCCGGATAATTGAGAAAGCTGAGACTTGAATTCCTCAGAATTGAGGATGTCTTGCACGCTTTGAACAAGCTCCCGGTTTTGTTTTAAGACGACCACATCGTACTGTTCACTGATCACCGGGATAAAGTCCGTGCCTGCCATATGCGCCGCATGCTGCGACCCGACTCCGATTTCCGCCTTTCCGCTTGATACTTGTGAAGCCGCTGACAGATGATCCGTGACAATGTCATGGTAGCCGGCGACATCAGACGGCGTAATGCCGAATGATCTGAGCTGTTCATCCAGCAGGACCCTAGCGCCTGATCCTTTTTCGCGATTGACGATACGGACATCCTTTCGGCTCAAGTCCTGAAAGCCCTGAATGTTCAGCGGATTGCCCTTTTTCACATATAATCCGGCCTGACGAAGCACGACATGAAAAAGCGCAAACGGCTCCCCTGAAAGAATGCGCTTCACATACGGGATGTTATACTGCCCCGTCTCCCCATCGTACAAATGCAGACTGACGATGTCACAAGCTCCGCGGTACATCTCGATCAGGCTGTTCAAACTGCCGCTGTACTTACGGAGCGGAGCCGCCTGTATTGTTTGTTCCAGCTGTTTGCTGAGGAGGTCCATCGACACATCCTGCCCGCTGATGATAACGGACTGCCTTTTTTCCGGCTCCCGCCCGCGGGACGGGTCAGGCGCTTCTGCTGCGGATGGCTTTTTTGACATTCTCATGTTTGCTTTATATTGTTTTAAGTCCTCTTCATCGACCCTCATCTGTCTTCCGACCCTGTACGCCGGAATGAGTTCTTTTTTTATCAAATCATATACTGTCAGTTTGGAGACCTTCAAAAGGCCCGCAACTTCTTCTATTGTATAGGAAGTGGCTTCTGTCATATTATCACGCTCCGTTTTTATTATAACTGTTCAGATATTGAAAAAAAACCGCACCATCACGTACAATTGCGTTATAATTAGTTTGATCTAATGATATTTAGCTATAAGGGGTGCACAATGTTGAAAAAGAAAGCGACACTACTCACAACTACGGCTATGGCCGTTTTCCTCGCAACTGCGGGCTGCTCATCCGGACAATCGTCCAAAGGCGGACAAAACGAAAAAGTCACGCTGACCGTTTCTGCGGCAGCCAGCGCTCAGGATGCACTTGAAGAAATCCAGACCAACTACGAAAAATCACATTCAAACGTAACCATTCAAGACAACTTCGGATCATCAGGCACATTGCAAAAACAAATTTCACAAGGCGCGGGAGCTGATTTATTCTTCTCGGCAGCCGAAGATAAATTCGAAAAGCTCGTTCATGACGGAGATATCGATAAAAAGGACAGCACGGGTCTTTTGAAAAATGATCTCGTCATGATCGTGCCTGAGAAAAACAGCGCACACCTGACACACCTGAATGACCTGAAAAAAGACAGCACGGAAAAAATCGCGCTCGGCACACCTGAATCCGTTCCGGCCGGACAATACGCCAAACAATCATTGACGGCATTATCCCTGTGGGACAAGGTAAAAGATAAAGTCGTCTATGCAAAAGACGTGCGCCAGGTGCTGTCTTATGTTGAAACCGGAAATGTCGATGCAGGGCTTGTCTATAAAACAGACGCGCTGATTTCGAAAAAGGTGAAAATCACCGATGAAGCGCCGGCGAAAACGCACGATCCGATCGTATATCCGCTCGGCATTGTCAAGGATACAAAGCACCGTAAAGAAGCAGAAGCGTTTTATCAGTATCTGCAGTCGGATGAAGCGATGAAAGTGTTTAAGAAATATGGATTTACTGCCAAGTAACATTACGGCTTCGGAGTTTTTCACCCCAGTCGTACTGTCGTTTCAGGTGGCTTTGGCGTCGGGCTTCGCCGTCATCATTCTCGGAACGCTTGCCGGCGCCTGGATGGCGAAAGCGCGATTTCCCGGAAAAACGGCTGTGGAGACGCTGTTTATGCTCCCGCTCGTTCTTCCGCCTACCGTTGTCGGGTTCATTCTCATTATCATTTTCGGAAAACACAGCTTTTTCGGCCGGGCGATTGAGCGGATTTTTCACCAGCCCGTCATTTTCACGTGGTCGGCCGCGGTGATCGCTTCGGCCATTGTCGCCTTCCCGCTTATGTATCAGTCCGCTAAAACGGGCTTCGCCGCGGTTGATGCCGACATCGAGGGAGCGGCGAAAGTAGACGGAGCCGGCAGGTGGCAGGTGTTCACCCGTATTTCCGTCCCGCTTGCCTTTCCCTCCCTCTTGACCGGAAGCATTCTCAGTATTGCAAGGGCGCTAGGTGAATTCGGGGCGACTTTAATGTTTGCGGGAAATATTCCCGGCGTCACCCAAACGCTGCCGACAGCGATTTACGTCGCGATGGACTCCGGCAATGAAACACTCGCCTGGGTGTGGGTGATCTGTATTGTGATCATTTCTTTTCTGATGCTGTTTTTCATACAATTGAAAAAACCCGCTTGACCGCTCCGCCTTCCGCGCACCTTTCGCCGGGAGGCTTTTTGATTTAAAATCGGATGGTATATAATGAAACAAAAAACACACAAAGGGTGCGGCCATGAAGATTAATGTCATTATCGCGGATGATAATTCTTTCATCAGAGAAGGAATGAAAATCATTTTGCATACATATGAGGAATTTACTGTATCGGCAACGTTGGAAAACGGATTCGAGGCGGCAGAGTATTGTAAACACAATCCCGTCGATATCGCCTTGTTGGACGTCCGCATGCCGGTGATGAACGGCGTCGAAGCCGCAAAACGGATCGCGGAGGAAACGGATACGAAGCCGATGATCCTGACGACATTTGACGACGATGAGTATATTTTAGAAGCGATTAAAAACGGCGCGAAAGGATATTTATTAAAAAATACCGAACCGGAACGGATCCGCGATGCGATCAAAAGCGTCTTCAACGGGCACAGCATTCTTCAGGACACCGTACTGGATAAAATAAAAGACAGCCTTTCCCGGCCGGCGGAAGCCGCGCATCAGATTGATGAAAGCCAGTTTACTGAAAGAGAGCTCAGCATCATGTCGCTTATTGCGAAAGGATTCTCGAACAGGGAAATTTCAAAACAGCTTTTCATTTCTGAAGGGACGACGGCCAATTATATTTCATCTATTTTAGGGAAAACGGGGCTTGAGCACAGAACGCAGATCGCGATTTATTATATCACCGGGAAGGTGGATAACGGGCGTTGAACGGTATGGATTTTTGGATGCTGATGAGCAGACTGATCGCCATTTTTTATACGGCTTTTTTGTTCGTATCGGCAGACCGCATTTACACACCGTACGCCGTCTTGTTTCTGCTGCTTTATCTGTCTTTGGGCATTGCGGTCTGCATGATCAGGCCGCCCGCTTGGAGGCGCGGGATCACCCTGCTGGCGCTGGCATTGACCGCCTCGCTTTCCGCCTTAGGCCACCCGGCGTTTCTGTTTCTTTTGCCGCCCGCCATTTTTGCCGTTCTTGCCGAATATCCGGTTCACCGCTATGTGTTCTGCCTGCTCGTGTTTTTGCCGTTTTTATTTATCCCGTACGGCGACCTTCCGACTTATATCGTCATGACCTTGTTCTGCTTGGCGATATTCGTTTTGGCCGCCCGGTCCAGCGACCGGCTGAAAAAATATGAAGAGCAGTCAGACAGCATGCGCTCAAGCATTGAAAAACTGACGAAACAGCTGCACAGCAGCACAGAATATATCAAACAATCGGAGTATACCGGCAAACTCGAAGAAAGAAACAGATTGTCCCAAGCCATCCATGACAAAATCGGCCATTCCATGACAGGCGCGCTCATTCAGATGGAAGCGGCGAAACGGATGCTCGGCTCCCATCCGGACAAAGCGGCTGAACTGCTCCAAAACGCCATTACCATTTCCAAAGAGGGCATAGAGGATATCCGCATTACGCTGAAAAATATGAAACCGCCCGCTGAACAAATGGGCATTCACAGATTAAGAACGTTTATTGATGAATTTTCGGCCAAAAACGGGATGCCGGTTCCGTTTACGCATCAAGGCGATTTGGACAGGCTGACGCAAATGCATTGGAGAGTCATTCAGGAAAACGTAACCGAAGCCTTGACCAATGCAATGAAATACGCCGATGCCACGCAGATTTTCATTGATATCCATGTGCTGAATAAAGCCGTGAAAGCGGAAGTGAAAGATAACGGAAACGGCGCCGTCCGCTTTAAAAAAGGCCTCGGCATGCTCGGTATGGAAGAACGGGCGGCCGTCCTGCAAGGAACCGTTATTTTTGACGGCACGGCCGGTTTTTCCGTCACGACATTGCTTCCGGTTGAATAAGTGAATGTTTTCATGTGAAAAATATGAAGATTCTCATGTCAAAGGAATGAACAGCTGCACTAACGGCCGTTCATTCTTTTTTTTATAATAAGAACATCACAAGACATAGAGGTGGAAACATGAACATTTTGGAGCTCAAACAGCTGAGTAAGAAATTCGGTGATTATACCGCCGTTGACCAAATGTCGCTTGCCGTAAAAGAAGGTGAGATTTTCGGGTTTCTCGGCGCAAACGGAGCCGGAAAAAGCACGACGATCAATATGATCTCAGGTCTTTTAAAACCTTCTGGCGGAGACATTCTGTTTCTCGGAAAAGATATTTTCAAATATAGCAAAGCAACGAAAATGAATATCGGCATCGTCCCTCAGGACCTCGCGATTTACGAAGAATTAAACGCCTATGAAAATGTGAAGTTCTTCGCCGGGCTGTACGGCCTAAGAGGGGCGGCTCTGAAAGAACGGGTCGAGGAAGCCCTGACATTCGTCGGCTTGAGCGATAAACACAAATATTTGCCGAAGCATTTCTCCGGCGGAATGAAACGCCGGCTCAATATCGCCTGCGCCCTTGCCCACCGGCCGAAACTGATCATCATGGATGAACCGACGGTCGGTATTGACCCGCAATCAAGAAATTATATTCTGCAATCAGTGAAAAAGCTGAATGAAATGGGCTGCACGATCATCTACACGAGCCACTACATGGAGGAAGTGGAAGAAATATGCACGCGCATCGCCATCATCGACCACGGAAAAGTCATCGCAGAAGGCACAAAAGAACAGCTGACCTCCATCATTACCGACACGAAGGACGTCGTGATTGAGCTGTCATCCGGAAACGGCATCAGCCTCGGCGATATTCAGGAGCTGCCCGGCGTCAGAGCCGCCGCACTGGAAGAAAACAGCGTGAAAATCAGCTCTGACACAGGGGTCAACAATTTAAACCGCCTGATCCGGTACTTCATGGACAAAGGAATTGAAATCCGCTCCTTGCAGGAACAGGCCCCTGACTTAGAAACGGTATTTCTCACGCTGACAGGCAGAAGCCTGCGCGACTGACCTCACTGAAAGGAGGATTGCAAATGAATATTCTGCACATCGCCGGGAAAGAAATCAAAATCAGTTTCCGCGACAGACGGACTTTTATTTTCATGCTTGCTTTTCCGATCGTCTTCATGCTGATTTTTACTGCGGCATTATCAAACGCCTTTGATTCAGAGGTGACGGTCGGGAACATCAAGGTCGTATATACGGACCAGTCAAACGGCCCTCTTTCTCATGATTTTACTGAGTTTATGAAAGCCGCCAAAAAAGAGCATGTCTATTTTCAAAAAGCGGACACGGAGGCAAAAGGCAAAAACGAGGTTCGAGAAAATCAGGCGGATGCTTTCGTCACTGTAAAAAACACCGGTTTTCAAGTCTTTACAAATGACCGGAGCGGCATAAACGGCACGATCGTCCAAGGCATGCTGACCGCTTTTACCAATCAATACAAAGCAGGCGCCGCCGCTTACAAGGCGCATAAGACGCCTTCCGCCGGACAAATCAAAAGCGATTATATGAAGCAGACGTCTTTACACAAAACGAAAGAACCGAAAGCGAAAGATTTTTACGCGATATCCATGACGACAATGATCGGGCTGTACGCCTCGATTTTTGCAAGCAGCTTATTCCGCGGGGAAAGAATACGGCACACCGCAGATCGCCTGATCGCCGCCCCGCTCCGGAAAAGCGATATCTTTCTCGGAAAGATGCTCGGCATTTTGGCTGTGAATGTTCTGACGATTCTTGCCGTTGTCGCCTTCAGCAAATTTATCTTAAAAGCGAATTGGGGCAGCCACATGGGCCTTGTGCTTTTGATTCTCGTTTCTGAAATTCTTTTGGCCGTCAGCTTCGGGCTCAGCCTGAGCTATTTGACCAGAAAACCCGAAAGCGCCAGATTAATCACCGTCATCATCGTTCAGGTGATGTCCATTATCGGCGGCGCCTATTACAAATATGAAGGCGGAGGAATTTCCGCCCTGTCGCCCTTATCCTGGATCAATAAGGCTATTAACAACATCATTTACGCAAATGATGTATCAGCGGCATGGCCTGCACTCGGTTTAAATACAGCATTGGCAGCACTCTTTTTGCTGATCGCCGCATTTACGTTTCAAAGACGGGAGGGACTGTAATATGAAAAACTTCTGGTGGCTGTTTGCGCACACTCTCAAAGGGATTACAAAAAGCAAAAAACAGCTCATTCTTTATATCGGGGCTCCGCTGATCGGCGTCTTCCTCTCCTTCATGACCAATGCCAACGGCGGAGCCGAAACGCTCAATATCGGCATTCTCAATCAAGATGGCGGAGAAGTGGCACAGGATACGGTCACGTTTTTAAAAGGACTGGATCATGTGAAGATTTCGGAGGAAACGGCTGCGTCCGCCTCATCCAAGATCGCTTCAGGAAAAATGGAGGCGCTCATTACGTTTGAAAAAGGCTTCTCCCAAAGCGTAAAAGACGGGAAACCGGCTCACATCGGCATGACTTCGCTGAAAGGCGCCCAGGTCACCGGATATATCAGCTCTTATTTGTACAATTATATGAACAGCGCCGCCTCAATCGGCAAATCTTCCGGCGGAGACGCGAAAGCCTTTCAGGCGATGTACGCCGATTTCAAGCATTCTCCCATTCAAACGGAGTCCGCTGTTTTACAAGATACATCGAACCATAAAGAAATGACCTACTCAGTCATCGGGTATCTCATTATCATTATGCTCTATTCCGCCGGCAACCTGACGGAACTGATGATTAAAGAGCGGGAAAACAGAACGTACTACAGACTTCTGTCAACGCCGATCACATCAAAGCAGTATGTACTGGCAAACGCGGCGGTGAATATCATTATCATGGCCGTCCAAATTCTATTCGCCGTTCTCTTTATGGGCGCCGCTTTTCATATTCATCCGTCATTCCCACTGTGGCAGCTGTTCGTCCTGATGATGCTGTTTGCATTAAGCGCGATCGGGATCGCCTTTATTACCGTCGGTTTTTCCAACAGCAGCGCTTCGGCATCGGCGCTTTTGAATTTGATCGTCGTGCCGACATGCTTGCTGGCCGGCTGCTTCTTTCCGGGCAATATTATGCCGAAAACGGTGCAGACAATCGCCGAATTTCTGCCTCAGCGCTGGGTGCTCGATACGGTCGATCAATTGCAGCACGGCCGCACGCTCCAAAGCCTGATGCTGAACATCATCATTTTGGGAGCCTTCGCCGCCGCCCTGTTATTAATAGCCGCATACAGGTTCAGCGTAAAACGTCAGACACAGACATTTATGTAAAGAAAAACAGCCCCGTAAAGGGCTGTTTTTTCTTAGAACAGAAGCTCGTCCGGATTCGGGCCGACACGCTCGTCTTTGTTCAATGCGCTGATCTTTTCCATTTCTTCCTGTGACAGTTCGAAATCAAAAATATCGGCATTTTCTATGATGCGGTGCTCTTTAATCGATTTCGGAATGGTAACGACTTCGTTTTGAAGATCCCAGCGCAAAATCACTTGAGCAACCGATTTGTTATGTTTTTCCGCAATTTGAGACAGCACTTCGTTATCGAGGAGCTGTCCCTGCATCAATGGAGACCATGCTTCCACTTGAATGCCCTGCGCTTTGCAGAAATCTCTTACTTCTTTTTGAGTCAGGCGCGGGTGGAATTCAATCTGGTTGACCATCGGCTTGATTTCAGCATCTTTCAGCAGTTCTTCTAAATGATGCACTTGGAAGTTGCTGACGCCGATGGCGCGGATTTTGCCGTCTTTGTACAGCTTTTCAAGAGCGCGCCATGTGTCTTTATATTTATCCTTGCCCGGCCAGTGAATCAGGTAAAGGTCGAGGTAATCGAGGCCGAGGCGCTCAAGGCTTTTCTCAAACGCGTCAAGTGTCGTTTCGTATCCTTGATCTTCATTCCACACTTTTGACGTGATGAACAGCTCTTCTCTGGCAACGCCCGCGGCTCTGATGCCTTCGCCGACACCCTCTTCATTTTTATAAATAGCCGCCGTATCAATGCTGCGGTAGCCGTTTCTGATTGCCGCTTCGACGGAATCCGCCGCTACGCTTCCGTTTTCCACCTTGAAGACGCCAAGGCCGAACCACGGCATTTCAACGCCATTATGAAGCTTTACAGTATCTTTTAAGCTTTTTGCCACGTTGAACCATCCTTTCTAGTCATTATGTAAACGGTTATTATTATCTCACATTTCCGCTGTAAGAAACCAATTATACGCTCATCTTTATCACAAAAACCATCTTTAGTGCCCAAGCACCACTGACGTTATTATTTTCCTATTTTTCAAAAATTCAGGTTAACTGGGTAACTGTCCGGGTAAATCGCTACTGTAGCCACCACACAATTGAAGGAGGAAATCATATGAAACGTATGCGTATCCCGATGTCCGTTGCCCTTGGTGCCGCTTTGTCTCTGACTCCTCTGTCCTTTGTATCCGCAAAAGAAACCCCGGTCCCTCAAAACATGGCGCAGCAAACATCAGATGTCTCAGCAAAAGATGTCGGATTAAACATTGACGTTGACCTGCTCGGTATCGGCAATTCGATTGCTGACGCGATTAAGTCGGCGCAAAACCGTGACGGCTTCGTCAAAAACTTAATGGAATCTTCATTCTACGCTTCCGGACAAAAATATAACGTCATGGTGTTTAATTTAAGCCAGGAATATGAAGATCATTTTAACGGTGTTCAGTTTTACGGTTCCGCCGTTTATGACGGCATCACGTACGGCATTTGGGTGTTTGAAGACGGAAGCTTCACCAACAAAGGTGATGGCGGCTGGATCAACTGGGCCTTCAGAGGCTGGTTTGACCGCGACGGCGATCACGTCGAATTCCATCGTCCGTAATCAAAAAAAGTCCGGCGAACAGATGCCGGACTTTTTTTATTCACCTCCGTCAAGCATGGCCGCTTCCACATCATTGATGTATTGGCGAAGCTCATGTGACATATCGCGGGAAATTTCCCGCTCTTCGAATAATGTTTGGATTTCGTTGCGGATGGCCTGCACGGCCCGCAGTTTGATTTCGAGTTTTTGATTTTCAAAACGGCGGGTCGGACTCTGTTCGTGATACGAGTGCCCCAGCCTGAAAATCAAGTGATTGTAAAAGGAAATGACGGCAAGCGTCACATCTTTATTTTCTTCAGTCATGTGTTTTTTCAGGCTTTCAATGGCCGCTTTTGCCGTTTTAACCCTTGTGGTGCGGATGAGGCCTTCTTCATTTAAAATCGACATTTCCGGCTTTTTTTGTTCACCGAAAAAGATCCAGTACATCAGGCGTTTCAGCTTTTTCTTAGATAAGCCGACTTTAAACGGATTCGTATACAGCACTTCCAGTTCATCAAACCGTTCCTGAAGGCTGTCTGCCGTTTCTTCCGGTATTTCGCCCCGCTCAATCAGCCGCAGCAGTTCTTCCTGTTCAGCCTGTATCCCTTGGGCGCGGACTTTCCGCTCATCTTTTTTCGTGCGGTTTTTGACGGTGGACTGCTGAAATCTGAGATTTTTCATTTTCTCATTGTATTCGGCAATAACCGCAAAAGAAGCCGTTTTGTTTGTCTCATTCATATTTTCTTTAATGGCCGTTAAGGCAGCCTTTATCAGCTTCCGTCTCGCTGTCAGCAATTTGACTTTCTTCTCTTTCACATTGTCTTCCGGCTTATCTGTCAAAATCGGCAGTACGATTGTCGCCAGTACCAATGTGCACATAATAACACCCGCGGCTAAAAAGAGAATCAAATTCCGTTCAGGAAACGGTGAGCCGTCAGAGAGCACGTAAGGAATGGAAAAGGAACCCGCGAGCGTGACCGCTCCCCTGACGCCTGAAACCGAAATCAGCAGGGTCGAGCGCAGGCCGGGTTTATAAATGCTCTGATCCTTGTTAAAAAACCACTTGCCGTTCCAAAAAAACAGCACCCACAAAAACCTGAGAATCATTAACGTCAGTGTAATGACAATAATGTACCCGATGACCATCATATTGTTAAACGCGGTATCATTAAAGATGACAGAAACCACATCCGGTATTTGCGCACCTAAAATAACGAAAACAAGACCGTTCAGAATGAACAAAATAATATTCCACGTACTTGAAGAGACGATTTGCAGTTTGACCATCGTTGATTCAAGACGGTCCTGCTCCACCGCATGCGTGATGCCGCCGGCCACAACAGCTAAAATGCCGGAAACGCCGATTTCTTCAGCCGCGAGATAGATGACAAACGGCGTCAGAATTTGAATCAGCATATGCATCGTGACATCCTGCATGCCGAGGCGGCGCAAAAACAGCCGGAAACGGATAATCAAAAAAGAAATGACGACACCGCTGAGTAAACCGCCGGCTGAAATCAGAACGAAACTGAAGGCGGCCTGCGCCAGCGAAAATGCGCCCGTCACGGCAGCCGCAATCGCAAATTTAAAAGCGACCAGGCCGGATGCGTCATTCATCAGTCCTTCTCCTTCAAGGAGACGCAGAATGCCTTTTGGCATCTTCACTCGCCCTGACAGCGCGCTGACTGCGACAACGTCAGTCGGTGACAGTATCGCCGCCAGCCCGAACGCGGCAGCCAGCGGAATGCTCGGAATCATCCAATGAATCGTGTAACCGCCGACAATCACCGTGGCAAACACGAGCCCGAGCGCAAGCAGCAAAATCGGCGCTCTCAAATTCCAAAGTTCCGCACGCGGCGTCCGTTTTCCATCGTTAAAAAGCAGCGGAGCGATAAACAAAACAAAAAATAATTCGGTATTCAGTTCAAAATGAAGCCCCTGCGGAAATGACGCCGCAATGATACCGAGCGCCACCTGAATCAGAGGCACCGGGATAAAGGGGACAAACCGATTTACGATATTTGAGATCGCGATGATGGTTAAAAGTACGAGTACGACTAAAAATATGTCCAAAGCATGACCTCCTTCATCTGCTGCATCATATCATTATTGCCTGTTCTCTGCCTTTGCCAAAGGCCGGAGCCGATGATCGGGCAGATTCAATATATTTTCCGCACGCAACCATTCTTCTTTTATTTTACCCGTTTTTATTTAAAATTTCTCATAACGTGCTCACGGCGAACTTTTTTTCCTTCAGCTACATTTTTTCCGGAAAAAGAAAAAGCCTGTTTTCAGAGAAAACAGGCTTTTTCGCAAGCTGCGTCATCTGTTTCATGACGCGGTGCAGCGTTTATGCTGCTTAGTAAAGGATAGAGAACGCACCGTCAGTGTGTCTCTATCCTTGGTTTTAAGTGCTCATCTTATTCGTGAAAATTCGTGCCGTCTGTCGTCGCTTTAATGATACCCGTGCGGATGACGAAATCGCCGAAGTGTTCGCCTTCCTCACGCTCTTTCGCGTAGCGCGGGAGAATGGTGCGAAGCTCACTCAGAATTTCCTCTTCACCGATATTTTCCCGGTACATTTTGCTCAAACGGCTGCCGTCAAACGCCGCTCCTAAATACATATTATATTTTCCGGGCGCCTTTCCGATAAATCCGATTTCGCCAAGCGCATGGCGGGCGCAGCCATTCGGGCACCCGGTCATACGGATGGTGATTTCTTCATCCCGCAGCCCGTTTTCGTCAACAATGGCTTCAATCTTATCAATCAATTTCGGCAGATACCGCTCGGCTTCGGCCATGGCGAGCCCGCATGTCGGAAGCGCGACGCAAGCCATTGAACTGCGGCGGAGGGCGGAATGCTGCCGGCCGTCTGTCAGACCGTATTGTTCGATTAATGCGCTGATTTGTTTCTTTTTCTGGCTCGAGACATTGCCGATAATCAGGTTTTGATTAGAGGTGAGACGGAAATCTCCCGTATGGACTTTGGCGATTTCACGCAATCCCGTCATCAGCTTATAATTCTCATAGTCCGTGACGCGGCCGCCTTCGATAAACATCGTAAAGTGCCATTTCCCTTTTATACCCTTCACCCATCCGTAACGGTCGCCGTTATGGTCAAAATGATAAGGTTTCGCTTCATCCAGCTGCCAGCCGAGGCGGTTTTCCAGCTCGGCTTTTACGTTTTCCAGCCCGAGACGGTCAACAGTGTACTTGAATCTGGCGTTCTTTCTGACGGAACGGTTTCCGTAATCGCGCTGAATCGTAATGGTTTTTTCCGCTACATCATACAGCTGCTCCGGTTTGCAGAAGCCGATGACTTTTGAAAGCTGCGGATAAGTGGCCGTATCGCCGTGCGTCATTCCCATACCGCCGCCGATTGCAACGTTGAATCCGATAAGTTTGCCTTCCTCCACGATGGCAATGAAGCCGAGATCTTGAGAAAAGACATCGATATCATTGGACGGAGGCACGGCGATTCCGATTTTGAATTTCCGCGGCAGGTACAGCGGCCCGTACATCGGTTCCGTTTCCGTGTCAGGAGTGCCCGCCACACGTTCCTCATCAAGCCAGATTTCATGATAGGCTCTCGTGCGCGGAAGAAGGTCATCGCTCAATTTCTTCGACCATTCGTATACTTCCGCATGAATTTCAGACTGGTGCGGATTTGAAGCGCACATGACGTTTCGGTTGACATCTCCGCAGGCCGCAATGGTATCAAGCAGCGCCGCATTGATTTTCTGAATCGTTTTTTTCATGTTCCATTTTAAAATTCCGTGCATTTGGAACGTTTCACGCGTCGTCAGCTTCAATGTATTGTTTCCGTATTTTTGCGCCAGTTCATCCATGACAAGCCATTGTTCCGGAGTTGACACGCCGCCTGGCATCCGAACGCGCAGCATGAACTGATAAGCCGGTTCAAGCTTTTGTTTTTGACGTTCATTACGGAGATCGCGGTCATCCTGCAAGTAGCTTCCGTGATGCTTCATCAGCCGGTTGTCTTCGTCCGGGATGCCGGCTGAAATCCGGTCGAGCATGACTTCTTTCAATGTGCCGCGCAAATAATCGCTTTTTTCTTTAATATCCTCAACATCACTTGGAGGGCCTTCCGGCGCTTTTAAAATGTTGTTCACCATGCTGAATAAGCTCCTTTCAAACCAAAATCAATATACGTCACGCTGATAGCGTTTTTTCTGCTGCATGTCTGCCAGGAAGCTTTCCGCTTTTTCACGGCTCATGCCGCCTTCTTCCTGAATGATATCGAGAAGCGCCTGGTGCACGTCATGTGCCATATGCTGTTCATCACCGCAGATGTATACGGCGGCTCCCTGCTGCAGCCATTCATACAGCTCTTTGCTTTGTTCTTTCATGCGGTGCTGCACATATACCTTTTCCTCCGAATCCCGGGAAAAAGCGACGTCCATTTTTGTGAGAACACCGTTTTGCAGCCATTTTTGCCATTCCGTCTGGTACAGAAAATCAGTGACAAAGTGCTGATCCCCGAAAAACAGCCATGTTTTCCCTTCAGCTCCGGTTTCTTCACGCTCCTGCATAAAGGAACGGAACGGCGCGATGCCTGTCCCCGGCCCGACCATAATGATCGGTGTATCCGGATTGTCCGGCAGCTTGAAGTTTTGGTTGTGCTGAATGTAAATCGGAAGCGTATCTCCCGGCTGGAGTCTTTCCGCACACAGAATGCTGCAGACGCCTTTTCGTTCTCTGCCGTGCGCGTCATATCTGACCGCTCCGATTGTCAGATGCACCTCTTCCGGATTCGCTTCTAAACTGCTTGCGATCGAATAGAGCCGGGCCGGCATTTTACGCAGGATGGAAAGAAAGTCTTCGGCGGAAGCTTCCCACGGCCCGAAATCCCGGACGAGATCAAGCAGATCACGGCCGTTGATGTATGCTTTCAGCTGCTCTTCGTTTCCTTCGGCCAGAAGTTCACTCAGCTTTTGGTCAGCCGTAAACTGTGCGGCCTTTTGCAGGAACGGTTTTGTTAAGACGGTTATTTCAAAATGAGAAGTAAGCGCATCTTTCAAAGGGAGGCGCTCTCCTTGTTTATTCACCGCCACTTCCTGTTTTGGGTCCCATTTCAGCTCATTGATCAGCTCATCAACGAGCGCCGGATCATTTTCCGGATAGATGCCGAGGCTGTCTCCGGGCTGATACGCGAGGCCCGACCCTTCAAGCGAAAGCTCGAGATGGCGTGTTTCTTTATTCGAACCGCGTCCGTTCAGATTGATGTTCTCAAGAACCTCCGCCCGAAACGGGTTCGTTCTGGAATAAACGGATTCACCGAGAGCCGGCGTCTCGGCAGGCGCTTCGGCTGTTTGATTTCCCGCTCCTTCGTTCAAACCGCCGATGACCGCGTCAAGCCATTCCGAAAACGGCTCATCATAATCAAGATCGCAATCAACCCGCGGCGCAAGCTGGGTGCCGCCGAGCTCTTGAAGACGCTCGTCAAACTCTTTGCCGGTCTGGCAGAAAAATTCATACGAGCTGTCTCCGAGCGCCAAAACGGAGTAACGGAGCGCTTCAAGCTTCGGCGCGCGTCTGCCGTGAAGAAATTCATGAAAAGCCAGCGCGTTATCCGGCGGATCGCCTTCTCCGTGCGTGCTCACCACGATCAGTAAATTGTTTACTTTTTTCAGATTATTCGGCTTAAAATCGTTCATCGACGCGACGGTGACCTGGAATCCCCGTTCCTCAAGCGTCTTTACCGTCTGTTTCGCAAGACCTTCCGCATTTCCCGTTTGCGATCCGTATAATACGGTGACTTCTCTTGAGACTGCCGGGCTTTCTGCTGGAGCCGGAGCAGCGGGTGCGGCTGTTTCACCGGATTCGGACCGGGCCGCAGCCAAATAACCGCTCAGCCAGATTTTCTGTGATTCTGTCAAGGTCGGCAGAAGGCGGTTAAGGAGCTCTGCCTGCTCCTGATTAAACGGACTGTTCATGACCTGAAGTTGCAACGATATCCACCTCACAAGGAATTAAACGTAACGTACGTTATTTCTATAGGAATTGTCAAAATAATATTCTAATTGAAACTTTACCGAAAGTTTGTATGTAAGTAAAATATATAATCATGATGACAATGATTAAGATTACTAATGATAAAAAGCCCTTTGCACTTGGCAAAGGGCTTACACGAATAAGCCGGCGGGCACTTCTTTTATAAAAGGAGAGGGTTCTCCCGGAGACAGCACGGTCAGATGATGCATCGCGCGCGTACAGGCCGTATATAACAGCTTACGGTCATGTTCGCTTTTGTACTGGGCAGCGGAGGCGTCAGCGGCAATGACGGCGTCAAACTCAATGCCTTTTGCCAAATAAACGGGAATGACGCATACCCCTTTTTGAAAAGGCTGGTTTTCTTTATTGATCAAACGGACACCGCTCCCGGCGCTGACCGCCTGAAATACTTTTTTGGCTTCCGCGGCTGTTTTGCAGATGACGGCGACCGTCTCCCAGCCTTTTTGTCTGAGCTCCCGGATTGTATCCGCCAATTGTTCCTGCCGCGCTTTTTCTGTATCCGTCCGCAAAACACGCGGTTTTTCCCCGTTCCGGTTAAAAGGCTCAATGTCATCGCCGTCAGCCAGCAGCGCTTTCGTAAATTCAACAATCTGCCGCGTCGATCTGTAAGTCCGTTTCAGGCTGACATACTTTTCTGCACCATTGCGAAAGCAGCCGGCGAGGGAAGAAGGGCCCGTAATGGTGTGGGCATAAATCGACTGGCTGACATCACCGAGCACCGTCATCTTTGCCGCTGGGAAGATGCTTTGAATATACGTGAGCTGAAATGGGGAATAATCCTGCGCTTCATCAATGAAGACGTGCTTCATTTGTGTGTTTTTTCTTTTTCCTTCTAACAGATCCTGCAAATACAGATACGGAGCGGCATCTTCATACAGAAGTGACCGTTCTGCAAATGCGTTTCTGGTCAAAGCGCCGATGCTCTCCCAATGATCGGGCTTTTCAGCAGCTCCCCAGTCTGAAAACAGCCGGAGATACATCCGTTTTATATCGAGAAAGCCGAGCCGTCTGACGGCCTGCTTAATCGGTTTAAAGGCTTTGCCGACAATAATGGCGCCAAGCAGCCGCTGTTCGCGCTGATGGTCGTCAAATGCAGGTTCATCATCTGCCGCCTGCTTCTTGAGTGTTTGATAAACCTCGGCATAGTCTTCCTTATCAAGCAGCTCGCTCTCCTGCAAGACCCATTCCTTCTTACGCTCCTTTTTTTCGAGAGCGCTGATTTCCGCGAGAAGCCATTCCGCCGTCAGCTCCGCTCTGTTCGGAATCGGCAGCTGCTGATCAAGCGAATAAAAATAGGCTTCAATCCGTTCTTTTGAAATCAGGGTCTCTCCCCGGAAGCTGATCTGTTTACACATCAGGCCCGAGCCGGAAAGCGAGCCGGCATAGCGGTCAATCATGGCCTGGAAAGCTGATGACGCTTTGTAAGCAATGGCTGCGAGCCTTACGGAAAGTGCGTCCTGATTTTGTTCAGTCAGGCAATATTCAAGCTGCTCGTACGGGCTTTCACAATCAAACTTTCGTCCGAGCCGGCGGATGATATATTCCTGAAAGGTGGCCTGCTCCATATTCTCTTCTCCCAATTCCGGCAATACGGCGGACACATAACTGTTGAACAAAATGTTCGGGGAAAACAATACAATCTGACGGGCATCAAGCACCCCGCGCCCGCGGTACAGCAAGTAAGCGGCCCGCTGAAGCGCCGCGGATGTTTTCCCGCTTCCGGCGGCTCCCTGAACGATGAGATATTTGCTTTTTTCATCCCGGATGATTTCGTTCTGTTCTTTTTGGATGGTTGACACGATGTTTTTCATATGCTGTCCGGAATGGCCGCTCAGCACCTCTTGCAGCATTTCGTCACCAATCGTCATATCCGTGTTAAACATCGCTTTAAGCGTCCCGTTTTTAATGATAAACTGCCGCTTCAGTGTGATGTCTCCCTCTATTGTTTCTTCCGGAACTTCATAGCGGGCTTTTCCCGGGGAATATTGATAGTAAAGAGATGAGATGGGCGCGCGCCAATCATAAATGAGAAATTGCTCGTTGTTTTCATCCATCAAAGAAGTCAGCCCGATATAAATCCGCTCGGAAGAAGACTCCCCTTTTTCCGTAAAATCGACACGGCCGAAGTACGGAGAGGTTTTCAGCTTTTGGATTTTTTGAAGCTGCCGGTATTGAAGCCGATGCGTCCGTTCACGTTCTGAAAGCATTTCCGCCTGCTGTTTAATGCTTGAAAATGTCTCCGCCGCTTCATGGGCGTCATCCATATTCACGGTGACATCATCCCAAAACGTTTTTCTCAGGCCGACAATATCCTGCTTCAATCCGCCCGATGATGTTTCCAGAGACCGCTCTTTTTTGCGGAGCTCCTTCAGCACTTCATCTATTCTTGACTGCTCTTCCTTCCATTCC
Source organism: Bacillus sp. SIMBA_026 (assembly GCF_046535335.1). Taxonomy (NCBI): domain Bacteria; kingdom Bacillati; phylum Bacillota; class Bacilli; order Caryophanales; family Bacillaceae; genus Bacillus; species Bacillus sp. SIMBA_026. The sequence continues at coordinate 324,841 of NZ_JAWRWX010000002.1, forward strand.
TTATCCTGCTGATTCATGAACGGCACCTCCAGAAAATAGTTGACAAACACATACGAAATACTGTAAAATAAAATTGGATACATATAGTTAATATATAAATAAAATAGGCAAATACAATTCATCTTAGCACATTCACCCAATATCAATCAAGATATGGGTTATTTATATGCAAAAAAACCGATTTCGCTTTGAAATCGGTTTTTTTGATGTTAATTATCTAAACGAAAAGAACGGTTTGGCAGCTGCCACTTAAACATATAGGAACAAACGCGGCAAACAACAAGCACGAAAAACAGAACGTACAAGCCAAACGAATTTCCCAACCAGCCCAAGCCGACGATTAACCCTCCGAGCGCGGCCCAGACCGCGTAAATTTCCGCCTTGAGCACAAGCGGCTTCCTGCCCGCGAGCAAATCCCGTATGATGCCGCCCCCGCTGCCGGTCAGGACCGCTGCCGCAATCACCGCACTGAGCGGATGGCCCATTTTCACGGCATATAAAGCGCCTTGGATGGCAAACGCCGAAAGCCCGATGGCATCGGATAGGTTGCCCCATTTACTCCAATGTCTTAACAGCAGCTTCGGAAACAAAAAGACAATCGTAACTGATGCGAGAGCGATTTGAAAAAACGCGCCTTGCTCCCACAAGGCGGAGACCGGAACACCGATCAGCAGGTTTCGGATGGCTCCACCGCCGAACGCCGTTACGATCCCCAAAATATATACGCCTAAAATATCATACTCCTCTTCCATCGCAACAATCGCTCCGCTGACCGCAAACGCAATGATGCCGATTACACTAAGCAGCTCCCAGGCCATTCCATATGCTCCTTTTTATTTGTTAAATTTTCTGACGACCATTAGATTTTATAATCGCTTTCTCTTAAAATCAACCTTATTTTTGAAAGATTCTGATTCCTAACCCGGGACAATCCCACCCATAACGGCTGGGAGCAAGAATATTTACCTATTTTATACTATTTTGGGAGGTTTATTGGAAGTTTCATTGAATACTTTCTCTAACAAAAAGGGGGTTATGAGATGAAAATCAGTTCACTTGTTTTTCCTGTTTTATTGGCCGCCGGATTAATTCCCGGCCTGCCGTCAGCCGAAAGCCATACGCATTCGCACACTCATGCGGAGCCGGCGAAAACGGTGTATACGGACCCGCTTCCGAAAGCCGATCATTTTAAAGATTTGAAGGGCCCGGTCCAAGTTGAACAGACGGTTGACACAAAAATTCTGGATGAAAACGGAAAGCAGGTCGGCACGAAACGATTTAATGCCAATGTCAGTCAGGATAAAGCCTCAACTAAAGCCGGCACGGGCTCTCAGAAGGTCAGAGTTTTGGCGGTGGCGGACGCTGAATACCGCGCCAAATACAGCGACTGGCAAACGCGAATCGTCCAGATCGTGGAGCAGGCGGATGTCGCTTTTAACCGTGATCACAACATTGATTTCGTCGTACAGGCCGTGCAGGCTTGGAATTCTTCCGGCTCAAACAGTTCTCAGATTTTATCGAATCTCCAAGGCAGCTTCAGAAATCAAAATTATCATTTTGTCGTCGGTTTTACCGCAAAATCAAGTTTTGACGCCGGCGGTATCGCGTATGTATATAACGGCAAACCGAGCGGCCCGGCTTTCAGCGTGAACCTTGATCAAGGAACGGCCAACACGGCGAAAGCGGCACAGCACGAGTTTTCCCATAACTTCGGACTTCAGCATGACGCCCAAGGCAGCGGCATCCGCTGCGTCATGAATTATGATTATGCCTATTCCGTGGATATTTGGGACAGCTCCCATAACAGACAGATTGCGACAAACAAAGCTTGGTACAAATAATAGAAAAAGAGCCGCTCCTATGGAGCAGGCTCTTTATTTTGCCGTGCGTTCCGTTTTGACAAAACACATGCAGATCATAATGAGAATAAATGCCGTCAATGACAAGAAAGGAATGGTAATGAAACCGAACCAGTTAATATATTCAGATGAGCAAGGCACGCCGTAGACACACGGCTTGATGCCGCTGAAACCGGGCACCTTCTGCTCAAGGTAATGCATGATCGATATAAACGCGCCGATGATGGCCATCGGCAGCACGTATTTTTTCACGCGCGTGTCACCCTGGAAGGTGGCGATTCCTAAAATCAGGACAAGCGGGTACATGAGAATTCTTTGATACCAGCACAGCTCGCACGGTATGAATTTTCTGATCTCGCTGAAATATAGGCTGCCGAGCATGGCAGCAAGAGCTATCACCCAAGAAGCATATAAAAATACGATTCTATTTTTCATTTTTCAGCTCTTTCTTAATCGTTTTTGAAATCTCATCATATTTAGAGAAGTCATTAATCACCTTGTCATTTACATAAATCGTCGGTGTCGCCGTAATGTTTAATTTATCATTCAGGTCAGTGTCAGTTTTCAGCTCTTTTGCAAATGTCTCTTTATCAAGGTTTTCCTTCAGCTTGTCAGGATCAACCTTTTTCGCGGTGCTTTTGACCGTTTTTTCAAGCAATGCAGGCGTGACCCATTCCTGTTCGCTTGACGGCTGCTCTTCAAACAGCTTCTCATGGAAAGCCCAGAATGATGCCGGGTCTTCTTTCCACACTTCTTCTGAAGCAAGAGCCGCCAGACGCGAGCCGCTTCCGTGGTACATGACGTTCACAAATGAAAATTTCACGTCGCCTTTATCGATAAAATCTTTTTTGATTTTCGGAAAGATATCGCTGTTAAATACTTTGCATGACGGACATTTGTAATCTCCGAATTCAACTACCGTAACAGGCGCGCTGTCTTTGCCAAGCACGGGCTGTCCTTTAATGGAAGGCTGTTCGGCGACTGTTTCGCCCGCTTTTTCCGTTTGGTTGTTAATAATTACGATGGCCGCAAATAAAACGACAACGATTAACGTCAGTATCACCGCAAATTTCGCAGACGATTGTTTCTTTTTCACTCAGACACCTCATTGTTTTTAAAATAAAAAAGAAGCGGATGCCGGATGGCCCGCTTCTCTATTTTACCAAGACAACCTTGTTTAAGAAAACCCTGAAAAACGAATTATCTTTGACAATTATTCCGCTTTCACTCTCATGACGCGCATCGCGTTGGCAACGGCGATCAGCGTGACGCCTACATCTGAAAAGACCGCTTCCCACATGGTGGCGAATCCGAATGCGCCAAGCAGGAGAAAAATGATTTTTACGCCTAAAGCAAATCCGATGTTCTGCCAGACGATCCGGCGTGTGCGGCGTGCAATCCGGATAGCTTCGGCTGCTTTTGACGGCTGGTCTGTCATCAGGACGACATCGGCCGCTTCGACGGCGGCATCAGAGCCGAGAGCCCCCATGGCAGCTCCGATGTCAGCTCTGGCAAGCACAGGCGTATCATTAATCCCGTCACCGACAAACATCAGTTTTTCATTCGGTGAAAGCGCCGCTTCAAGTTCTTCGACGCGGTCTACCTTGTCACCCGGCAAAAGCTCTGTGTACACGTCATCAATACCGAGCTCTCGGCCGACAGCTTCTCCGGTCTGCTTTGAATCACCCGTCAGCATCACTGTCCGCTTCACGCCGAGCGCTTTTAAATTGGCAATGGCCTGTTTGGCGTCCTCTTTGATTTCGTCGGCGATCACGATCGCCCCCGCATACTGCTGATCAACGGCGACATAGACGACGGTTCCGTTATTTTCAGCTGTACCGGAAGCGATTTGTTCTTTTGCCATCAGTTTTTGATTTCCGGCCAAAATCGTTGATCCGCCGGTTTTCACCCGAATGCCGTGTCCGGGTATTTCTTCATATTCTTCAATCTCGTCTGCCGCGAGCGGTTGATTGTAAGCTTCACGGATGGAAGAAGCAATCGGATGATTGGAATGGGCTTCTGCGAGCGCGGCCGCATGAAGCAGGCTGTCATTTGTAAACCCTGCCGCCGGTTTGATATCAGTAACGGCGAAATTGCCTTTCGTTAAGGTTCCCGTTTTATCAAACACGGCGTATGCCACCTGATTGAGCGCTTCTAAATAGTTGCTGCCTTTCACGAGCACCCCTGCTTTAGACGCAGCTCCGATACCGCCGAAAAACCCGAGCGGAATGGAGACGACGAGTGCGCACGGACAAGAAATCACAAGGAAAATCAGCGCGCGGTACACCCAGTCGGATAGTGCGGCTGAAGGCACGAGAAGCGGCGGTAAAAAGGCGAGAAGCACCGCAACAATGACAACGGCCGGTGTATAGTACTTGGCAAACTTCGTAATAAAGTTTTCCGTTTTCGCTTTACGTCCGGCCGCATTTTCGACCAGATCCAATATTTTTGACACGGCAGAGTCTTCGTATCCTTTAGAGGTTTCAATATGAAGCACGCCGTTCTGATTCATAAATCCGGCCATCACATCTTGCCCCGGCTCCGCTTTTCTCGGCACAGATTCGCCCGTTAAAGCGGATGTATCAACCATCGAAGAACCGCTCAGCACCTTTCCGTCCAGCGGAATCCGTTCTCCGGGATTCACGACGATGACCTGTCCGACTTTGACGTCCTGCGGCGGAACGGCAGCCATGCCGTTTTCCGTTTTCACATTGGCGTACTCAGGACGGATGTCCAATAACGCGCTGATCGATTTTCTGGATCGGCTGACGGCCGCTCCCTGAAACAATTCACCGATTTGGTAGAACAGCATGACCGCGACGCCTTCCGGATACTGATGAATCACAAATGCGCCGATCGTGGCAAGCGCCATCAGAAAATGCTCATCAAATACCTGGCCGCGGACAATGTTTTTTCCCGCTCTGGCTACGATATCGCCGCCGATGATCAAATATGAAGCAAAAAAGAGCAGAAACTCAAGGACGGCGCCCGTGTGCGCGAAGTAAGCGATGACGGCCAAAACGGCTCCCGCTGCCAATCTCACTAACATCAGCTCCAGCTTTTTGCGGTACTCATCCTCGCCGGGTTTGTCTTCATGTTTCGCACGGACGGTCACATGAGGATCAATGGACTTTACTTTTTTCGCAACCTCATCTTTCATCCATTGCTCGTTTTTGCCGCCGGCTGAGACCGTGATGGTGCTTGCCGCAAAATTGACAGCACAGCCGTCGATGCCGTCAATGGCTTTTACGCCGTTTTCTATTTTTTTTGCACAGTTGCTGCAATCAAGTCCGTCTAATACAAATTCACCTTTGGCTGCTTTCATTTTCGACTCACCCTACTTTCCGTAATAGGATTCCCATAACATCAATACAGCTAAACGATTTTATATATATGAACATATACTCATATATGTTTTCTCTATTATATGCAGGCTTTGAATAAAGTGTCAATAAAAAAGACAAAACAGGCCTCAGCCCATTTTGTCTTTTTTCACCTTCTGTAAACGCAAAGCATTAAGCACGACCGATACTGAGCTGAACGCCATGGCAGCGCCTGCCACCCACGGGGCCAGAAAGCCGGACGCCGCAATCGGAATGCCGATGCTGTTGTATCCCAATGCCCAGCCTAAATTCTGCTTGATGTTTCTCATGGTCAGCCTGCTCATGCCGATGGCGTCGGCAATGCCGTTCAGGTCTCCGCGGATCAGCGTAATGTCCGCCGCTTCCATTGCGATATCGGTGCCGGTGCCGATGGCCATTCCGATATCGGCCACAGCCAGCGCCGGAGCATCATTGATGCCGTCACCGACCATCGCCACGCGCCGGCCTTCTTTTTGCAGCCGGGAAATTTCCGCCGCCTTTTGTTCGGGAAGCACTTCGGCGATCACGCTGCCGATGCCCGCGGCTTTTGCAATGGCCTCCGCGGTCTTTTTGTTGTCACCGGTCATCATGATGACGTCAAGCCCCATATCATTCAGACGTTTCACCGCGGCCGGAGATGTTTCCTTGATCGTATCGGCGACTGCGATAAGCCCCGCCGCTTTGCCGTCTGCCGCAATAATCATCACCGTTTTCCCTACCGCCTCCAAGCGAGCCATGTGCGGAAGCAGCGCCTCATGTTCAATGTGTTCTGATTCCATCAGCCGTCTTGATCCGGCAAGAATCGTTCTGCCGTCAGCCTCTGCATAGATTCCGGAACCGATCCGGGCTTGGAACCGGGTGATTTTCGGGATGGCAATCCCCCGTTTTTCGGCTCCTGACACGATGGCTTCTCCAAGCGGGTGCTCTGATCCCGTTTCGGCGGCCGCCGCCAGCCGCAGGAGTTCCTCTTCGTTCATTCCCTCTGCCGGTACGGCATCTGTCAGAACCGGTCTGCCGTTTGTCACCGTTCCTGTTTTATCCAGTACGATTGTCGTCAGACGCTGGGTCTTTTCTAAATGCTCTCCGCCTTTAAAAAGAATGCCAAATTCAGCTGCACGGCCGGAGCCCGCCATAATGCTCGTCGGAGTGGCGAGCCCGAGTGCGCACGGACAGGCAATGACAAGCACGGCGATGAATTTGCCGATCGCTTCAGAAAACTGTCCCGGCGCGGCCCATACATACCAAATGAGAAAAGTCAGCACGGCCAGCCCCAGCACAATCGGGACGAAAATGCCTGAAATGTGATCCGCGAGCCGCTGAATGGGCGCTTTTGATCCTTGGGCTTCTTCTACGATTTTAATAATGTGTGCAAGCGCGGTATCTTTCCCGACATTCACCGCTTTGATTTTGAGAAAGCCGTTTGCATTGATCGTCGCCCCGGTGACAGTGCTTCCGGGAGACTTATCGACAGGCATGCTCTCTCCCGTAATCATCGATTCATCAATCGCGGAATGGCCTTCAATCACTTCGCCATCGACAGGGACGCGTTCTCCCGGTTTCACATATACGATATCCCCCGTCCGGACCTCGTCAATCGGAATCACCTGTACCTTCCCTTCCCGCTCAACCGCCGCCGTCTTCGCCTGAAGCTTCATTAACTTTTTAATCGCTTCTGATGAGCGGCCTTTCGCTTTCATCTCTAAAAGCTTTCCAAGCAAAATCAAAGTCAGCAAAATGGCGCTCGTTTCATAATAAAGCCCCTCAACATGTCCGTCTCGTCCGAGAGACGCAATCGTCATGTACAGGCTGTATGCGTAAGCGGCCGTCGTTCCGAGCGCAACGAGAACATCCATATTGGCGCTTTTGTTTCTCAGCGCCTTGTACGCTCCCATATAAAAAGGCCAGCCGATGACGAGCTGCACCGGGGTGGCAAGCGCGAATTGCAGCCACGGATTCATCAGGATATCCGGCATCCAGATAAAAGAAGTGAAAGAAAAATGGCTGACCATCGACCATAGAAGCGGAAAGGAGAGAACGGCAGAAAATATCAGCCTGATCAGCTGCTTTCGCTGCTCTTTCTCCTTTTGGGAAAATCCGCCGGCTCCATCAACCGCTTTCTTCTCGTCTAATCTGTAGCCGAGTTTTGCCACGGTCTCTTTCAGCTCTTTCGGTGTCACCTCTTTCGGATTGTATTCAACGGTGACCGTTTCCAGGGCGAAATTCACCGGTGCGCTGTCAACTCCCCCTATTTTGTTCAGGCGCTTTTCAATCCGGTTGGCGCAAGCGGCGCACGTCATGCCTTTAATCTGAAAATCGGCTTTTTCCGTCACAACATGGTAGCCGAGTTTTTCAATTTTTTCTTTTATGGCGCCAGCTTCGATTTTGTCAGGCTGATAGGAAATATTTGAGGTTTCAAGCGCAAGATTGACGGAAGCGTCATTGACGCCGTCCATCCGTTTCAGCCCTTTTTCAATTCTTGAAGCGCAGGCGGCGCATGTCATGCCCCCCACTTGAATGGTCATTTCTTTCGGTTCACTCAATGTCCTCATCTCTCTCCATAAACCCCAGGGGGGTATAAATTTGATAAAAGAAAACCGCGCCCGTTTCCGCAGCGCGATAAATCCTATACGACGTCATAACCTTGATCTTCAATCGCGTCTTTTATATCTGATACGGAGACTTTGTTCTCATCAAACGTCACATCCACCTGTCCGGCTTCCAATTTCACCTGAACCGCCGTCACTCCGTTCAGTTCTCCTACTCCGGTCTCTACTGCTTTGACGCAGTGCTGACAGGACATGCCTTCGACTTGCAGTGTTTTTTGTTCCATGATGATTCCCTCCACGTCTTGTTTTTTCTTCTTCATGTTACCATACCCCTGTAGGGTATTTCAAAACATTTTATTTTACGATTTTGCGATTTTTTTCACAACATCAAGCAGCTCGGCAATCGCCGGCTCCCCGTTTCCGCTCTCAATGGCGCCGGCTACGCAGTGATGGGCGTGATCTTCCAGCAGATGAAACGCGACTTTCTGCATGGCCGCCTGTACGGCTGAAATCTGCACGAGAATATCCACGCAGTATCGTTCGTTATCCACCATATTCTGAATGCCCCTGACTTGGCCTTCAATCCGTTTCAGCCGGTTCAGGATCTGGTCTTTTTCTTTGGCGCTTTTATGATTTAACGATTGATGCTCGGTATGTTTGTCCATTTTCCACCTCGGTTTTTTTCTTCGTTATCTTCATTATACAGACTTGAAAATCCGGTGTAAAAAATTTTCAACACACAAGTTTTACCAGTACACCCGCGGGGTATATATTGTTATCACATATCATGAGGGGGAAGTTCATTGAAAACGATACAGGTTGGCATATTGGGATATGGTTTGTCGGGTAAAGTTTTTCATGCGCCGCTTTTGGACGTCCTTGATGATTATCAGATCAAAAAAGTCATGACGTCCAGAACGGATGAGGTCAAACGTGATCTGCCGGGGGCTGAAGCCGTGCGCGCGATTGAAGACATTACCGGTGATCCTGACATTGATCTCGTCATCGTCACGACACCGAGCGGAATGCATTATGAATCAGCGATGAAATGCCTCCTTGCGGGAAAACACACCGTCGTGGAAAAACCGATGACGGCGACTTCAGCAGAAGCGGAGGAACTGAGAAGAACGGCTGAAGATAAAGGCGTCTTACTGAGCGTGTACCACAACCGGCGGTGGGACAATGACTTTTTAACAATACAAAAGCTGATTCGGGACGGGGCACTTCAAGACATTCATACATATCAAGTCAACTACGATCTGTACAATCCAGTTGTACAAGAAAGATGGCGCGAAAAAAACGGACCCGCCACGGGAACGCTGTATGATCTCGGTTCACATATTATTGACCAGACGCTTCTGCTTTTCGGAATGCCGGAATCCGTCACCGCACATGTGATGAAGCAGCGGGACAATAGTGAAACTGTTGATTGTTTTCTGGCCGCGCTCCATTACGGCAAGCTTCAGGTCATTCTTCAATCCGGCTCCATGAATGCGGCAAGCGGCCCGCGCTATCAGATTCACGGACGGAATGCAAGCTTTATCAAATACGGAATGGACGGACAGGAAGACGCTCTTTCAGCGGGCAAAAAGCCGGTTGACGACAGCTGGGGCGCCGATGATCCTGACAACTTCGGAGAGCTGACAACCGCAGCGGATGAGAAAAGGCATACAGAAACAATCCCCTCTGAGAACGGCTCTTACCTTACGTACTACAAACTGCTGGCAGACAGCATCTTAAACGGAAAACCGCTTCCCGTTACAGCAAAAGAAGGCATCGATGTCATCCGTGTCATTGAAGCGGCGATGAGAAGCAGCGAACAAAAACGGACGATTGCCCTTTAATATAAAAAACCCCCCAGCCGTACGGCGGGGAGGTTTTTTTAAGATCAGAATGATTTTCCGGCTTCTTTCGCGCGGGTAATCGCATCTTCTTTAATTTGCTGTGCTTTATTCGGTTCAGCATTATGGCCTTCAACGATTAATCCGTCAAAAGAAGGAACGCCGAAGAAGTTCATCATGATGCCGATGTAACGGTGGCCCATTTCCATGTCAGCCGCCGGCCCTTCAGAGTAATAGCCTCCGCGCGCCTGAATGTGGAGCGCTTTTTTGTCAGTCAACAGACCGATCGGGCCTTGCTCTGTATATTTGAATGATTTTCCGGCTACAGCCACAGAATCAAGGTACGCTTTCATAACAGGCGGGAATGAGAAGTTCCAAAGCGGTGTGACGAATACGTATTTGTCAGCTGACGCGAATTGATCGCTCAGCTCGTTCAGACGGCCGACTTTCGCTTTTTCGTTTTCAGAAAGCTCTTCAAAACCTGTTCCGGATTGAAGTTTTCCCCAGCCGCTGAATACATCCGCGTCGATATGAGGAATGTTCTCTTTGTAAAGGTCGATATGTACAACCTCATCATTCGGGTTTGATTCTTTATAAGAATCGATAAACGCTTTTCCTGTCGCCATACTGTAAGATGTCTTTTCATCATGAGGATGAGCAGTGATATAAAGTACTTTTGCCATTGTAAACAGCCCTTTCGTTTTCAGATTACACACACATTTATTATGAAATATGAATGTTTTTTTATACTGATCAGTTCTGTAATAATTATAGTTACAAAAAAATCATTTAGCAACAATAATATCTTGAAATCAGTATATTTTTTTAAAAAAGGTTGTAATGACGGGAATGGCAAGCAGCAGAAAAAGCAGAAACCTCAGTTTCTGCTCAAAATCGGATTGGGTCTGCAGGCCGGAATATCCAATCCGAGATTCCCCCGCAGTGTATCGGCCGGATAGCTTTTTCGGTACAGCCCCTTTTCCTGGAGGATCGGTATGACATGATCCACAAAGGCTTCAAGCATGCCCGGGATGTCAGAGTGAATGATAAACCCGTCCGCCGCTTCCCGCTGAAACCATGTTTCAATTAATGACGCCACACGTTCCGGTGTCCCGATAAAGTTGGTTCGCGGAAACGCGGCTTCGCGCGCCACTTGACGCAACGTAAGATTCCGGGCTTTCGCCTCTCTTTTAATACGGTCTGTCGTGCTTTGAAACGCGTTTTTCCCGACGTCGCCCAAATCAGGAAACGGCTCATCCAATGGAAACCGGCTCAGATCATAATCGTCAAAAAATCTGGCCACATACTTAACAGCGTTCTCTATGGGAATCAGCTCGGCGAATTCTTGGTATTTCGCTTCTGCTTCTTCTTGTGAGCCGGCTATAATCGGACTGATTCCCGGAAAGATCCGCAGCTTGGAAGCGTCCCGGCCGTAATCCGCCGCCCGCTTCTTCACATCATTATAAAAAGCCTTCGTTTCCTCAAGTGAATTGGAGTGCGTAAAGACTGCATCTGCATTCCTCGCGGCAAACGACCGGCCGGTTTCTGAAGACCCCGCTTGGAAAACGACCGGCTCTCCCTGTTTGGACCGGCCGATATTCAGCGGGCCCTCCACTTGAAAATACTCGCCTTTGTGATACAGACGATGCAGTTTGTCAGGGTCAAAAAATTGCCCGGTTTCTTTGTTGCGGACGAAGGCATCTTCTTCCCAGGAATTCCACAGACCGCGCACCACGTCCACATGTTCCTGGGCGATGGCGTAGCGCCGGCTGTGGTCGGGAAGGTTTTCCTTGCTGTGATTGCGCGCAGCCCCCGCCTGCGGAGAAGTGACGAGATTCCAGCCCGCCCGGCCGCCGCTGATATGGTCAAGAGACATGAGCTGTCTTGCGATGGTGAACGGCTCAGTGAACGATGTGGAAAATGTGCCGATTAAACCAAGATGGGTTGTAGAGGCGGCAAGCGCCGATAAAATAGTGATCGGCTCAAACCGATTTAAGAAATGCGGGATGGACTTTTCAGAAATGAACAAGCCGTCCGCAATAAAAGCAAAGCTGAACAGCCCTCTTTCAGCAGTCTGCGCTTTTTGCCTGTAAAACGCCGCATTCGTGCTTGCTGTCGGATCGGCGTCGGGATGACGCCAGCCGTCTGTTGTGCCGCCGACACCATGAATCATGGCTCCGAATTGAATAAGATCCGTCCGGCTCATTTTCTCTCCCCCTTTTTCCCCTCGTAATCGGCAAGCGCCCGTTCTACATGTTCAATGCCGACTTGAGTAACGGCCTGATACACACGGCTGTCACCGCTGCCGATTTCAACGACGGGGACATGACGGATGCCGTACTTCGTCTGCAGCACGTCACGCAATTCATCCCGCTCTGTCACATCAATTGTTTCGTATGCCACGGCTTTTTCCCGCAAATATCCTTTCACTTCATCGCAATAGGAGCAGCCCTGTTTGCTCCAGACCACTACGTTTACTTCATGACTCATGTTCATCCCTCCTATAATTGTGGAGCCGGCTGCACCGCTTCGCTTAACAGCCGGTAAGACAATCGTTTTTCCTCAGCGTTTTTGATAGGCGACAAAATCACAAAATCGGTAATGCTGTATTGAACCGATAATCGTCTCAGCTCGGCGGCTGTCTCTTCTTTTGTCCCGGCAATCACACCCGTCTTTTGTGTAATCAGCTTATACGGCTGCGTGACTTGTTCAAGAAACGCTTTCGCTTGTTCCCGGGAACCGACATTCACCTTTTTGCCGTCTTCGAGAATGATTTTGACCGACTCACGCGATACCACGTGTTTTTCAGCTTCTGCTTTTGTATGCGCGGTAAATACCATCGGCGCAAGGTGAAATTCCGCCTTCGACCCTTTCGGCAGATGCTCGTCAAAGGCGTGGCGCGCTTTTTCTAACGCAGCCTCTTCACCGTTTATGAAATAGGCGAAAACGAAGGAAATGCCGAGTTTGGCCGCGGATATCGCGCTTTCCGCGCTGCCGCCGAGCAAAAAGATGTCAGGCGCATACTCAGTATGCGGCGTCGGCCGCAATGACGCGTAGCGGTGCGAGTCCGGAAAATCATTTCGGATGAAATGAGTCAGCTCCTCAAGCTTTTCTTCAAACAAACGGGCTGGCTGGATTAGCTCCCGCTGCAATGCATCGGTTGACAGCTGAAATCCGCCGGGCGCTTTGCCGACACCGAGCGCCACACGGCCGGGAGCAAGGGCGGACAGAACCCGGAACTGCTCCGCCACTTTATAAGGACTGTAATGCTGCAGCATCACCCCGCCGGACGCGAGACGGATTTTTTTCGTGCTTGCGGCAAGATACCCCAGAACAATTTCCGGCGCTGATCCCGCTATCTCTTCATTGTTATGATGCTCCGCCGCCCAGAAACGGTCATACCCGTATTGTTCGGCCTCCTGAGCCAATTTCACCGTTTGCCGCAAGGCTTCTTCTGCGGTTTGGTTTTCCGCGGTGACACTTTGGTCTAAAATGCTTAAACGAATCATACGACAGGCTCCTTTATGCGCTCTTTTATGTCATAACCGTAATCAGGCAGCACGCGGCGGAGGAACTTCTTCGTTCTTTCTTTTTTCGTCTTGTAAAAGACTTCCTCAGGCGTTCCTTGTTCCACGATTGCTCCTTCATCCATAAACACAATTCGGTCGGACACTCTTCTGGCGAATTCCATCTCATGTGTGACAATGATCATGGTGGCGCCGGTCCGCACAATGTTAAGCATCACCTCGAGCACCTCGCCGACAAGCTCCGGATCGAGGGCTGCGGTCGGTTCGTCAAACAGCATGACATCAGGATGAATGGCAAGCGCCCGGGCAATCCCGACCCGCTGCTTTTGTCCTCCCGACAGTTGATTCGGATAGGCGTGCAATTTATCTTGAAGCCCCACCTTGGCCAGTTCCCGCTCGGCAATGGCGTACGCATCTGGTTTTTTCATTTTCCTTGCGACCGTCAGGCCTTCCATGACATTTTGAATCGCCGTTTTATGCAAAAACAAATGATATTGCTGAAAAACCATCGCCGTCTGTTTCCTCAGTCTGAGAATGTCTTTTTTGGCAGGCTTTTTGCAGTTAATGACTTCACCGTGCAGCGAAATGGCGCCCTCATCCGGCCGCTCAAGTAAATTAAGGCAGCGCAGAAAAGTGGTTTTCCCGGAACCGCTCGGGCCGATGATGGTCACGACTTCTCCTTTCCGGACACTTAAATTGATCCCCTTTAGCACGTGATGACTGCCAAAATGTTTTTGAATGTTTCGGATTTCGATCATAATGCGCCTCCTTGATATCTGGCCGCTCTTTTTTCCGCCAGACTGTTTACAGCTTCGAGAATCAGCGTTAATCCCCAATAAATCACGGCCGCCCCGATAAATGCTTCCAGAAACGCATAGTTATCGGATGCCGCAATCGTCGCCGTTCCTGTAATTTCAGGCACCGCAACAATGGCCGCGATGGAAGTGGTATGCAAAAAACCGATGCCTATATTGGTGAAGTTCGGCAGCGATATCATGAACGCCTGCGGCAGAACCACACGCCGAATCATCTGGCCCCGCGTCAGGCCGATTGAATATGCCGCCTCCGCCTGCCCCGTATCGACGGCCATGATCCCGGATCGGAGAATTTCCGTCATATAGGCGCCTGCCGTTAATGACAGTGCCATGATGACAAACACGGCGACCGGAATCTGATTGGCCGACCAGCCGAGATGAAACGCGCGGCTGAATTGATCGGCAATCAGCGGAACCCCTAAATAAATCAGCATAATATGGAGAATCGCCGGGGTGCTGCGGAAAAAAGACACGTAAAACGATGAGCAGGCCAGCAGCCATTTGATGCGGAATATACGCACCGTGATATTGCCGAGAGCTATGAAAAATCCGGCAATAATCGGAATGACCGTCATCACCAATGTAAGCGGAACAGTTTTCATCATTTGTTTGATCGCAGTGCCGATAAATGGAATGTCCAGCTCCACTGTTCTCCCTCCTTTTCAGCCGTGCGCGCTCATGTCAAAAACCGTCACAAGGCGCGTCTCATCTTTCTTGATTCGTTTTTCGGCCCATCTGAAGACACATTCAAATGAAAGGGCGGCCGCATAATACAGAACAGAAAGCGAGATATACACTTCTAAAGAATGATTGCTCGATGTAATCAAGGTCTGTCCTCTGCCCGACATATCCATCACCCCGATCGAAAAAGCGAGTGATGTATCTTTTAAGAAACCGATCACCATATTCCCGATGTTGGGAAAGGCCTGCACAAGCGCCTGCGGCAGAATGATGCGCCGGAATGTCTGCCCCCCGTTCAGCCCGATGCTGAACGCCGCCTCCGCCTGCCCGCGGTCGACGCTGTTCACACCTCCCCTGATGATTTCGGCCGCTCTTGCCGCGCTGCTCAGCGCGTACGTGGCGATTGCCGCATACAAAGGGTCCATTTTGGAGGTATCAATTCCGGCGAGCGCCGTGAGCGCCGGAATACCGTAAAATACAATGAACAGCTGCACCATGATGGGCGTTCCTCTGAAAAAAGAGATATACAGCTTCGCAAACTGATTCAGCACGGGAATGCGATAGATGCGGGGCAGCGCCAAAAGCAGCCCCAATAGAAAGCCGAACAGCAGAGACACCGCCAATATATACAGCGTGACGGGCAAATACCCGAGCAATGTCGGCACAAAAGACGCGATCATACTGATATCAAACGCTTTTTCCATTGCCGATCCCTCTCTTTTTCACTTAATATTGCTCCTTTGAATAATCCGCGCCGAGCCACTTTTCACTCAGCTTTTTAAGCGAGCCGTCATCAATGATTTCCTGCAGGGCTTTATCAATGTCATCGCTCAGCGTTTGTTCATTTTTGTTAAACATAAAGAACACTTTGGCATTTGACAGCACCCCGCCGACCGTTTTTTCTTTGATCGCGCTCGTTTTGTTTTGAAAATCGACGGCAAACGGCGTTGAAATCGTCGCATCGGCGCGGCCGGATTTCAGCTGATTGGCCGCATCGTTGGAGCCTTGGCCGGCATAAGCGATTTCAAACGGACTGTCGTGTTTTTCATTCCATTTCTTCAGCACAAGCGCACCGTTTGACGTCGGACTCGTAATAACCCGCTTCCCTTTCAAGTCATCAATGCCGTTAATGTTCCCGTTTTCTTGAAGCACCGTGATTTTCAACGGGAAGTTGTTATACGCGACTTGATTGAACAGAAATTTTTTCTCCCGTTCAGCGCTTTTCTCCATTTGATGGGCTACGATATCGACTTTATGCTGGCTGAGGCTGACAAGCAGGTTGGAGAAATCCATCGTTTTAAAAGTGAAACGATAGTCCGGCAGGCGCCTGTCAAGCTCTTTCACCAGCTCAACGTCGTAGCCCGTCAATTTGCCTTTATCATCAATAAAGCAAATATTCGGAAATTGAGTGCCGGTGCCGACCGTGATGTTCTTCACGTTTTTCTGATTGCCTGCTGCCGCCTCTCCGCCCGCGCCGCAGGCTGATAACGCCGCCGTTGCGGCAATTGTTAATGACATGACCGCCAGTCTTATTTTCATGTGATCGCCCCGTTTTCTGCTTCAGTTATTTCGTGAAACTTGATTTTGAATAATCCGCGCCGAGCCATTTTTCACTCAGCCTTTTCAATGTGCCGTCCTTCTCCAGCTTTTGAATCGCCCGATCTGTATCGTCCGCCAGGGTTTGGCTGTTTTTATTGAACATAAAATACACCTCGGTATCCAGCAGCACATCACCCACCGTCTTTTGTTTGAACGCGTGCGTCTTATTTTGAAAATCGACGGCAAACGGCGTGGATACGGTGGCGTCAGCGCGTCCTGTCTCCATTTGGTTCGCTGTGTCATTGCCGCCCTGCCCGGCGTATTTCAAATGTATCGGGCTGCCGTGGGTTTTGTTGTATGCCGTCATATAATCCGCCGCGTTTGACGTCGCGCCGACGATGACGGTTTTCCCTTTTAAATCCCGGAGCGTGTGTATCGCGTCATTATCCGCCTTCACCGTGATGTACATCGGCGAGTAGTTATACGGGATTTTGTGATACAAAAAGTGTTTCTCTCGTTCCTTATTTTTCGCCATATTGTGCGCGATCACGTCAATTTTCCGGTTTGCAAGACTTGTAAGCAGATTCGAGAAATCCATCGTCTTAAAGACAAATTTGTATTGCGGCAGCTGTTCATCAATGGCTTTCATCACTTCAATGTCATAGCCGGTTAGCTCGCCTTTTTCATCCATAAAAGCAATGTTCGGAAAATCAGTTCCCGTGCCGACAATGACGGTCTGCACGCCGCTCCCGGCTTTTGTGCTTTCTCCTTGCCCGCAGCCGGCCAGCACGCCGAGCAGCAGAAGCAGACAGCCGGCTCTGATCCGTTTTTTTATCATTGCGCCCAGCTCGGTGTGCCTAACAGCGACGCGTCAAACCGCTCCGGTATGAGCACCTTTCTCATCATGACTCCGATGTCTCCGTCTTTCTCCTGCTCAAAATACACTTCATACCCCCTCCGTCTGTACATATCCACAAGCCAGGGATGCTTGCGCGCCGAAGTGCCGAGCGTGATGGCCGGGGCCTTCAGCGTATCCCGCAGCACGTGTTCCTCCACATAAGTCAAAAGTTTGCTGCCGATGCCCTGCCCCTTCAGCTCAGGAAGCGTCGCAAACCACCAGACAAACGGATATTTTGACGGAGGCGTGTCACTCTCCCACGGAAAACGGATCGTAATGGTTGAAAGAAGCCGTCCGTCCCGTTCGAGCACGACGGCTGAATGATTTTCAATATTTTCTGTTACCATATCGATGTCGGCCCGCGCCGACGGCCAGTCGATCTCCAAATTGCGGATCGGCTGAAACGCGCTGTACAGCAGCTCTAAAAACTCCGGCGCATCCTTTTTCTCAGCCAATCGAAATATGTCTTCACTCATTCCGGTCACTCTCCCCGCAAAAATATATAATTCCAATTTGTTTACTAAGCTTTGATTGTTTATACTATAAAGCAAACTGATTTATTTGACTAATCAAAAAAAGTAAAGGAAAGGTTCAAGAAAATTAATGAACAGCCGGGAGGGGATTTCGTTGGAATTACGCACCATTAAAACGTTTCATACGATCGTACAGTCAGGCAGCTTTTATAAGGCCGCCGAAATTCTGAACTACTCACAGCCGACGATTTCAATGCGGATTAAACAGCTGGAACAGGATGTAGGCGCACAGCTGTTTGAACGGGGAAAGAAGCTGAAGCTGACAAGGGCGGGGCGGCTGTTTCATGAGCGGGCCGGGCAGCTTCTCGCGCAATACGAGGTGCTTGACCATACTCTGGCCGATATCAGACAGGGCCAGGCCGGCCTTATTCAGATCGGCATATCCGAACCGACGGCAAGCCTGATCTTCCCTGCCGTACTGCGGGGTTTCTTAAATGATTATCCTGACATGTCGGTCAATGTCAGCGTGGATGATGCCAATACATGCAGCCGCAAACTGCTGGAGGGCGCCATTGATTTTGCCGTATGCGGCGAGCCGGAGCTGATTCTGGAAAATTATTTCGATCCGTTTTTCCATGACTCGCTCAATGTCATCGTGTCAGACAGACATCCCCTTGCCGCCAAAGCAAGCGTTAATCTCGAGGATTTAGAAAATGAATGTCTGATTTTTACGCCCGTCAATTGCCCGATCCGGATTCAAATTGAACAGCACCTGCAGCGGGCCATCGGCAGCCGCTATCGAAAAATGGAGCTGACCAGCAGCATGGCTCACCAATACTATGTCAGGGAAAATATCGGTGTCTCAATCTTTACGGCGACGGCGCACTCAGAGCCGATCGAGGGCACGAAGGTCATTCCGATCCATAACTTAACAATTTCACCGCCGGTCGGGCTGTTGACAAACCAAAAAGAAGAGCATTTTGACTCCGCCACAAAAGATTTAATCAGCAGGATCATCGGCCGGTTTCAGCGTGATCCGCATTAAAAAAACCCCCGCTTTACGGGGGTTTTTGTACGTTCATCTTATATAATGCTCCGCACCAAGCCGCCGTCGATCCGCAATGCAGATCCGTTAATGGCAGACGACAGCGGGCTGCTTAAAAAGGCAACAAAGTGAGCGATTTCTTCCGGACGGATCAACCGCTGAATGATGGACGTCGGACGATTCTCCTTCATAAATCGTCTCTCCGCCTCCGCCGCACTCAGGTTTTCACCGGGGTAAAGCGACTCGAGCATTGTTTCGACGCCCTCTGTTTTCGTGGAGCCGGGCATGACTGTATTCACCGTCACATTCGTCCCTTCCGTGAGCTCGGCCAGACTGCGTGACAGCGACAGCTGCGTCGTTTTCGTAGCGCTGTAATGGGCCATTTCCTGAGAAGGCATGACGGCCGCTTCACTCGCGATAAAGATCACCCGCCCTTCCTTACGCTCAATCATCCGCTTTGCATACCGGCGTGTCAGCCGCACGCCGCTCATGATATTCACCTCGAAAAACCGGAGCCACTCTTCGTCAGGAATATCAAAGTATTCCGCAGGTTCAAAGATTCCTAAATTGTTGACGAGAATATCCACATCAGGGTACTGCTGAAAAATCGCGCCGCATCCTTCCGCCGTGCCTAAATCAAATGCGGCCGGATAGAGACGGGCATCCGGCGTCTGTTTCTCTAGTTCCCGGATCGTTTCGTTCACCTTTTCTTCACGGCGGCCATTAATGATCACGGCCGCACCTTCTGCAATCAGCGAAGCCGCAATCGCCTTCCCGATGCCTGACGTAGATCCCGTCACAAGCGCCGTCTTCCCTTTCAACTGCAAATCCATCATTCATTCCTCCCTATCGCAAGTCTCTTCTTATATATGGACAGAAATCGAAAGCCTGAAACCTTCCGTCCCTATTATCGGATAGAAAAATGGATGAGGGGAAGTACGCACTTTTTAGTGCCTGTCCGTTGTCCCGGCTGACGGCTGATCGATTTGAATGACAAACCGATTCCCTAACTCCTCTTGAGCCTCTTGAAACAGCTCCAAGACATCATCAGCATCCGAACCCAATGCCTTTTGACTGGCCTCAAAATTCTTCCACACCAAAGTCAGCGGAAGTTCGATCCAGCCTGTCAGACAATCCCATAAGGCATTCAGATTTTCACCATAAAAGTCCGGGAAATCTAATTGATCTTTTAAGATTCGGTGTAAAGCTTCTGTGCTTGTAACATCTTTTCCGTCTATGATGACTTTTAACATCAATAACACCTTCCACTATTTTATTTTATGAAATGTTTTATAATGGTCTGTTGTTTTATAGATTAACCTATCATTAGAATAAAGAAGTCTGTCCCTATTATCGGATAGAAAAATGGATGAGGAAAAATACGCACTTTTTAGTGCCTGTCCGTTGTCCCGGCTGACGGCTGATCGATTTGAATGAAAAATTCACCATCTAATTCTGCCTGAGCCTTTTTTAATATCCTTAATACATCATCAGCATCCGAACCCAATTCCTTCTGACTGATGTCAAAATTCTTCCACACCAAAGTCAGCGGAAGTTCGATCCAGCCTGTCAGACAATCCCATAAGGCATTCAGATTTTCGCCATAATAGTCCGGGAAATCTAATTGATCTTTTAAGATTCGGTGTAATGCTTCTGTGCTTGTAACATCTTTTCCGTCTATGATGACGATTTCCATTCACTTTCGCTCCTTTATTTTTCGGCATGAAAAAACCGCAGTGCGTCATGTGACGGCACTGCGGTTCCTCTGTTATGTATGGAGACGGTGGGAGTCGAACCCACGTCCAGAAACATCGATTACTTAAGCGTCTACGAGCGTAGCCTGCATATTTCGTGTTTCACTCGTCTTCGTGCCTGCGGGCGGGCCTTCCGAGAGCTAGTCTGTCAGTCTCTTCTTACGTTCTCAGACGGGAACGCAAGCGTAGCCTACTTGGATGTGCTCTTCACGGACACATAGGCAATGTCAGGAAGAGCTCGCTGCGTTTATTAGGCAGCTAGTGCTAAGTTTTGGTTAAAACTTTTAGTTTTGCCAGTTATATTTAGGTGCGTGTTAACGAGATCGCCTCTCGGCTCGCAGCTCAAGCTCGATCCATCCCTGTCGAATCCGTAACGTCCCCTTGTTAAGGGTATACGGGAGATCTATCAAGCTCTTGCTCAACTGGCTGTACTGTTATTATATCATGATCACAGACAAATTCAATTGGGAATGTCTTCAATAAACAGCCTGTGAATCTGATGTGTGAACAGTATAGCATAGGGCAGTCATCACATCAAGGCTCATGCATCAGAAGCCTTTTTGTCTGTCTCTGAACGCTCTTTCGATTTCTCTTTTGGCGTCTTTTCGTTTTAAATCTTCGCGTTTATCGTATGTTTTCTTCCCTTTTCCGAGGCCGATTAACACTTTGGCAAAGCCGTTTTTCAAATACAGCTTCAGCGGCACGAGGGAATAGCCTTTCTCTTTCGTCAAGCCGATCAGCTTATTGATTTCTTTCCGGTGCATCAAAAGCTTTCTCGTCCGGAGCGGGTCGTGGTTATAGCGGTTTCCCTGCTCGTACGGGCTGATGTGCATGTTGTGGAGGAACACTTCGCCGCGCTCGATTTTCGCAAAGGAATCCTTCATGTTTACGCGGCCGGCGCGGATGGACTTAATCTCTGTTCCCTGCAGCACGATGCCTGTTTCATAGGTTTCTTCTATAAAGTAATCATGGTTTGCTTTTTTGTTTTGTGATAATACTTTGCCTGATCCTTTTGGCATGCCTTCTCCTCCTCTCTCCGCAAAAACCGTTCATGTGTGCGATACGCTTTATTTTAGCAAATGGAGCGTTCCGCGACAATGAAAATGCGGCTTGCGAAAGAAAGCAAACAGAGCATTTTGCCCCATTTGCTTTTCGCATTTACTTCTTCTTTTTGCGTTTTTGTTTCGGCGCGTTTTGGAAACCGCGTTTTTTCTTTTTCTTCTTCGGTTTTGTAAACCATTCCCCTTTTTCCTCCGATTTCGGCGGTGAAGCCGGGGTATTGCTGTTTAACACGCGTTTCCGCGCCGGTCTGCCTCGTTTTCTGCGGTCGCCTGTTGTTTCTCTCGGACGGCGGGTGCCTTTCATGCCGACAATTTCAAAGTCGATGTTTCTCTCATCTTTATTGACGTCGACGACTTTGACCGTGATTTCGTCTCCGATGCGGTAAACGTTGCCCGTGCGTTCACCGATCATGGCGAAATGCTGCTCGTCAAAACGGTAATAATCATCCGTCATAAAGCTGACGTGCACAAGCCCTTCAATCGTATTCGGCAGCTCGACAAACATTCCGAAATTCGTGACGGAACTGATCATGCCGTCAAATTCCTCGCCGATTTTATCAAGCATATATTCCGCTTTTTTCAGATCGTCCGTTTCCCGCTCTGCATCAACAGCGCGACGTTCCATCGTTGACGTATGATCAGCGATTTCCGGAAGGCGTTCGGCCCACTTTTCTTGAGTCGCTTCGTCCGATTGTCCGTTGATCAAATACGTTCTGATCAGCCTGTGAACGATTAAGTCAGGATAACGGCGGATCGGCGATGTGAAGTGCGTATAAAATTCAGTCGCCAGCCCGAAATGGCCCAGGCTTTGCGGGTCGTATTTCGCCTGCTTCATGGAACGGAGCATGACGGTTGAAATCACCGTTTCTTCCGGACGGTCCCGTACTTCGTCAAGAATGCTTTGCAGCGCGCGGGGGTGAATGTCTCCGGCTTTTCCTTTGACGATATAACCGAATGTCGTGACGAACTCCAGGAACTTTTGCAGTTTTTCGGCGTTCGGCTCTTCGTGAATCCGGTAAATAAACGGCACGTTCATCCAATGGAAGTGCTCGGCCACCGTTTCGTTTGCGACAAGCATGAATTCTTCAATCAGCTTTTCCGCTACTGAGCGCTCTCTGATGACGACGTCTTTTACGGCGCCTTCCTCATCGACGAGCACCTTCGCCTCTTTGAAATCAAAATCCACGGCGCCGCGGTCCATCCGTTTCGCCCGGAGAATTTCCGCCAGACGTTCCATGTCTTTAAACATCGGGACGAGCGGCTCATATCTTTCTTTCAGCTCGGCGTCGTCTTCTGTGAGGATCCGGTTGACATCTGAATAGGTCATTCTTTCCGTCGTTTTAATGACGCTTTGGAAGATCTCGTGCTCTGTTACCTGTCCCTGCTGGTTGATTGTCATTTCGCAGGAAAGCGTCAGCCGGTCGACCTTCGGATTTAAAGAACAGATTCCGTTAGACAGTCTGTGCGGAATCATCGGAATGACCCGGTCAACCAAGTACACGCTTGTCCCTCTTTCCAGCGCTTCTTTGTCAATCGGGGAATTCTCCGTGACGTAATGGCTGACGTCGGCAATATGGACGCCGAGCTTGTAGCTGCCGTTATCAAGCTTTGTCACGGTGACGGCGTCATCCAGATCCTTCGCATCCGCGCCGTCAATGGTGACAATGACCTGATCGCGGAGATCACGGCGGTCTTTGATGTCTTTTTCATCGATGGTATCGGGCGTGCTTGTTGCCTGCTCCATCACTTCAGCCGGAAAGTCCCCCGGCAGGCCGTGCTTATGGATAATTGATAAAATATCGATCCCCGGATCATTTTTATGGCCGAGTATTTCAACGATTTCTCCTTCGGCGTTCATTCTGCCTTCAGGGTAGCTTGTCAGTTTGACGACGACTTTATGGCCTTCCGCAGCGCCGTTATTGGCATGTTTCGGAATAAAAATATCACTCGTGATTTTCTTATCATCCGGGATGACAAAGCCGAAGCTTTTCGTTTCTGTGTATGTGCCCACGACGCGGTCGATGCTTCTTTCCAGGATGCGGATGACCGTGCCTTCCTGTCTCGATCCGCTTGACTGGGAATTGAGCCGCACCATGACGATATCGCCGTTCATGGCCGTATTCAGCTCATTCGGCGGAATAAACACATCGCTTAAAGAGGTATCCTCCGGCAATAGAAACGCGAATCCCTTTGCATGCGCGGAAATTTTTCCTTTTACTAAATTCATTTTTTCCGGAAGCCCGTAGCGGTTGCTTCTGGTGCGGACGATCTGTCCCGTCTCCTCGAGCGCCACCAGCGCTTTTACCAGCTCTTTAAATTCATCTGCTTCCGTGATGTTCAGCATCTCCTCGAGTTCCTGAACGGTAAGGGGCTTGTACGCCTCTTCCTTCATAAACGCGAGAAGACGGTCCATAAACGCTTCTTTTTCCATTATTCGACCTCCTGTTTGTTACCAATCGAGTTTCTCTAAAAATTCGTACACATCCTGATGAACGAGGTCCCGTTCTTTATCGAGCGTAATGACATGGCCTGATTCTTCATACCATTTCAGCTGTTTGTCGTCCGTTTCCACCTCGTTGTAAATGATGTTCGCACTTTCTGTATTAATCATATGGTCATGCCGTGCCTGAACCACAAATGTCGGGGAATAGATCATGTCGACGTTTTTGCGCACATCGGCAATCAGCTCCTGAAGCGATTTGAGCGTATTCATCGGTGTTTTTTCAAACTCCTTCATTTCCTTTTCAATCTGCTCCGGCTGTTTTCCTTCGAATTTTTTATAATTGCGCGCGTAGGAGAGAACTCCTTCGTACATAACCTCTTCACTTTTAATGTGCATCGGCGCACACATAGGAACAATTCCCTTTATGGGTACAGTGTAACCCAATTTCAATGAAAAAACCCCGCCAAGCGACAGTCCGCAGGCCGCAATGTTTTCATAGCCTTCAGACCGTAAATATTCATAACCGTCCATGACGTCTTTCCACCAATCTTCCGGCCCCGTATGTACCAGCTCTTCCGGCGGAACGCCGTGCCCTTTATATTGAGGCGCGTGACAAGTGTAGCCGCGCTCATTCAAGTAGCGGCCGAGCATTCTGACGTCTGCCGTATTTCCCGTAAATCCGTGCAGCAGAAGCACCGCTTTGTCTCCGCCTTTAAATGTAAATGGTTTTGGTGTCACAATTTTCATGCTCATAACCCCTTTTTTGCACATTCAATTTAGTTTTCCACAGTTTTGCGAGAAACAAACGCCGTCTCTCAACAAGAAAAAGGCCTGATATTAAATCAGACCTTATACAAACATTGCCTTATACGATATACGCCAGCGAAATCGTCAACACGAAAAACAAGACTGCCAGCACAACGGTTGTGCGGTGAAGAATCAGATCAAGGCCCCTTGCTTTCTGTTTTCCGAAAAGCTGCTCCGCCCCGCCTGAAATTGCACCCGATAATCCGGCGCTTTTGCTGGTTTGAAGCAATACGACAATAATAAGTGCAATACTGACGATAACCAATAAGGTAATCAATAATGTGTGCATCCCATACACCTCCAGACTGACTGGCCTACATTGCTTCTATTTTACATGAAAAACAAAGGCATGTCACGCCGTATCGGTGCACATCATGTCAGAAAAACGGAAATGCGTTTGAATCTTCCATCATCATTGACTTTTGTCAACAAAGTCGTAGTAAAAAAGATCTTCAAATTTCATGTCAAAGTAATAGAGCATTTTTCCGATGACCAGCTGGCCCGGCCTCCGCTCTCCATTCAGTACACGGCTCAGTGTGGCGGGAGATATTCCGATCTCCAGGGCGAGCTGGTTTAACGAGTAGTCATTATTGACCATATACTGCAGCACATAATCTCTTCTGATCTGTATCTTTTCGACCACTTTCTTCACCTTCCGTTCTGTCAAATACTTTCTTTCTTATACATAAGATACGGCTTTTGTTAACTTTTGTCAATACTTTTCCAGCCTGGCTATTCCCTTTAGTCAATAAACATACTAGAATATAAATAGACCGCGGGAGGGGGAGAGACTGTGGAAAGCTTCGGGAAACAATTGCGGACATTGCGGGAAAAAAGGCATCTGACAGTGAACCAGCTGGCAACGTATTCAGGCGTCAGCGCCGCGGGAATCTCGCGGATTGAAAACGGCAAACGCGGGGTGCCGAAACCTGCAACCATTAAAAAGCTCGCAGATGCGTTAAAAATCCCGTATGAGGAACTGATGCAGACGGCGGGATACATAGAGACCGTCCAGGAAACGAGAGCCCCGTACGACACGGGCTGCACCTTGCTGGAAAAAGCCGAAACGTATGAGCTGCATGATTTATCCCTTTTGGAGCGGGAGAACTGGCGGCACCTGTCGAAAGAAGACTTGGTTCTGCTTGATAAATACTTTGCGTTCTTATCGGCGGAAGCCAAAAAAAGAACAAACGAAGACTCATGACTTTGCACATGTGAGGCGATCTTATTGAACACATTCGGAAAGCAATTAAGAGAGCTGCGCCGCGCCCGGAAGCTTACCGTCAATCAGCTTGCCGTCTATTCCGGCGTCAGCTCGGCGACCATTTCCAGAATTGAAAACGGGCACCGTGGCATTCCTAAACCCGCGACCATCAGAAAATTGGCGGACACATTAAAAATTCCGTATGAGGAGTTAATGGCGCGGGCCGGACACATCAAGGCATTTCAGGAGGAAATCCGCGAAACCTCCGAAAGCTATCAATCCATCTGCGCCATCTATCAGACCGCCGTTGACAGAGGCGCGGAGCATCTGCCGCTGTTTGACAGCAAAAAGTGGCAGCACTTCACAAAAGAAGATATTGAAAGCGTCAGCAAATACTTTGATTTTATCGCGGCTGAAGCGAAAAAGCGCTCCCCGGATTCCTCATCCTCTTTTTGATCCTCTCCTCAACTTAACAAGCGCCAGACGTACGTTCCCTCCGATTTTGCGGTATAATAGCAGAAGACGAGGTGAAAAAGCATGAACCAATCAGAAATGTGCCCCAGATTCGAAAAAGCGGTCGACATCCTAAGTAAACGCTGGGTGGCTCTAATCGTCTTTCAGTTATTGAACGGACAGCAGCGATTTAGCGAAATTGAAGCGGCGCTTCCGAATTTAAGCGGAAGAGTCTTGTCAGAACGTCTGAAAGAACTTGAAACAGAAGGTGTCATCAAACGGGATGTTATCCCCGAAACGCCTGTCCGCATTGAGTATTCATTAACGGAAAAAGGCTGCGCATTAGCCCCTATTTTAGAGGAAATTTCCAAGTGGTCTTCACAATGGATTGATCCTTCCTAATAAACTCTTTTCCGCATAAGCGGCTGATCTCTCAAACGGACAGCCGTTTTTATTTTTGCTTTTCTTAAACAGAAAAACAAGCCCTCAGGCGTGCAGGGCTTGTTTTTGTCTGACGCCTTCCAGCGGGATTCGAATCTCCGCCCGGGCTCCTCCAGACTCCTGATTTTCAAGTATTAATTCGCCGTGGTGAAGATGTACGACATGATGGGCGAATGTAAGCCCCATGCCGTGATGCCCCGCCGAATGTCTGCTTTTATCCTCCGTGTAAAAAAGCTGTGTCGCTCTTTTCAGCGCTTCCGGCGAGAACCCGCTTCCGCTGTCGGATACGGCAAGATGGAGGGCGGAATCGGTGCACAGGACGTCCACACGGATTTCCCCTCCTTCCGGCGTATAGTCGACGGCATTTGCCGCGATATTCATGACCGCCCTGTGGAGCAGCTCATGATCGATCGGCGCTTCTATTCGGTCAATTCCCCGTTCGCTGAGGACGAGATCAATCTGTTTCGGCCCCGCAAGCGCCGCCGCGTCACGATATATGTTTTGAATCCACTCTTTGAGGTCGGTATATTCCACATGAACGGCAACTGCCTCCTCCGCTTTAGAAAGCTGGATCAGCTGTCCGACATAATGCTCGATTTTGTTTCCGGCATCCAGAATATACTGCGCATATTCCGCCTGCTCCTCATCAGGTTCTGTTAACTGAAGCAGCTCGGCATTTCCTTTAATGATCGTTGCCGGAATTTTAATATCATGCGCAAGCGCGCCGATTTGTTCTTTCTTTATCCGCTCCGCCTCCCACTGCGCCGCCAGAGATGCCTGAAGCGCGTCTTTCATTTTCAGCAGAGAGTCAATGACATCGTCAAATTCTTTTATGCGCGACCTTTTTGGATTGATATTTAAATTCTGTTTTTGAATGCTTGCCGTAATGGAGCTGAGTGTGCTGAAATGCCGTCTCAGCTGATTGGCGAAACGCGTCGTCACGATAAAAACGGTCAAAAGAAGCAAAGTGATCAGAATCGTAAGCCCCGTCCATTCATAATTCGGCAGATAGCGCCTTAACAGCGGCGACTGAAATTCCGACCTAAGTGAATATTGGAGAACGCCATATTCATCTTTCCGATTTATCACCATGAATCCTTTTTGAGCATAATTAAAATACGGCTGATGCTGAATTTTTTTTCTGGCGTTGGCCGCATCTTGTTCCGTCATCGTTCCTTTTGTCATCCGCTTTGTTTTTTTATCAAAAACGGCGTATGTCATACCTGCGGGGATCATATCTTCTGTTATCTTTTCCGCTGATTTCAGGCGGGGTTTGATCTGTTCCGCCTCATGCTCGCTGTAATTTGCGGGCAGGATCGCTCCGGCATTCATGGTAATGGCATTTAAGGCGACACATAATGCCGCCACCCCCATCGTGCTCAGACACAGCGTGATGGTAAATTTGACAAGCTCTTTGCGGATGCTTGATTTTCCTTTTGCTATTCCCATTTGTATCCGACACCCCACACCGTTTTGATCGGATCAGCCCCGTGTTCTTTACATTTTTTCCGGATGGTTCTGATAAACTCCGTAATGGTTGAATAGAGCGCATCGCCGTCCAAGCCGTACACTTCCTCGTAAATCTGCTCCCGTGAGAATGTTCTGTTTTTATGCTGTGCCAGACATTCAACGATTTTATATTCGTTTTTCGTAAGAGGCAGTTTCCGGTCATCAATCCATACTTCTTTATTGTCAAAATCAAACATGAAGCCTGATATCAGCCGTTTCGTCTGATGCTTTTCACGCCGTTCCCTTCTGACATGTGCGTTTACCCTTGCCATCAATTCCTGTACGCCGAACGGCTTTGTGATGTAATCATCAGCGCCTGTCATGAGGCCTTTCACAATGGATTCTTCGTCAGACTTTGCCGTTAAAAACAGGATCGGGCTGTCTACCAGCGGCCGAATCCGCCGGCAGAGTTCAATCCCGTCCGTTCCGGGCATCATGACATCGAGAAGAATCAAATCATAGCCTTGAAAAAAATCCAATGACTGATCCTCCGCTTTTTCCAGAATCGTTACTGTATGCTGATCACGCTGTAAAATGTTTCTGATCAGAACGAGAATATCTTTTTCATCATCAATTGCTAAAATGTTTGCCACCGGCCGAATCGCTCCTTGCCTTTATTCATATGAACGCCGCCCTTCCCATCTTCTGCACCAATAGAGGCCGGCCAGACATAATATCACTATAGAAAAATATAACATTATTTCTCCGTATCTCATATCGTATCTTACATAAGGGAGGAACTCTTTTTTGACTTTGTCAAAATGCAGCAGTCCTGCAAGGCCTGAAAGCCGCACGCTCCATGCCCATGGGAAAAAACGCCAGATGATATCGCCAAGTCCCGTATTCATGAGCGCCGCCATTAATAATCCCGCACCTCCTAAAAGCCCGGACGGCCCCATGCCGTACTTTATGCTGACAAAAAAAGACATCATATAAAGCGGAATACTGCCGGCAATCAGCCACGCCCCTCCTTTTAAAAAGAGAAGATACGGGAGATCATTGATGTGAAGAACAAATTTCATCCCCGCCAAATAAAGACAGATGGCGAGACCTATCGATAACACATTCAAGAGCAGCAATAGAAGCAGCTTGCCCGCAAAACTGACGATTTTCGAATGCGGAACTGCCAGCATCATCTGAAAATGACCCGCCTGTTCCTCGACGGAGGCAGACATGCCGCAGACAATACTGATGATTAGAGGGTATAAAACAGCAATCGCGCTGAAAAACACACTGTACAGCATATAAGGCTCCTGAACCCTTCCATACATATACAACAGGAAAAATCCCGCGCATAAAACCGGCGCCGCAACATGCATCCATATGAGCGGCGTGCGCTTCATTTTTAATACATCGGCCCACATATATCGTAAAAGCACGGTCATGACCGGTTTCCCCCTTTTGAAAAAGACACTGCGGAAACAAAACTTATCACGATAAAAGAAAGAATAGAAAGAATAATAGCCGGAATGATCACGTTTCCGTTTAATAAGCCGCTGTCTGCGGGAAGCGGAATTCCGTTCGGATGGATCCCGAGAATCGGTGACATCACCCGGACTGACCAGCTCCATGGGCTCAGCCACCACAATGAAGCGGACGCCGGCACAATACCAAAAACAAAGGCGGCCATCATATTCATGAGGATGACTGCCGTAAACCCGAACTGTCTGGCAATCCATAAGCACAATGGAATTTCCCAAAGCGTCGTCAGCCATAAAAGGGAGCCTGCTTCAACGCCTTTCAGCTGCAGCGCAGCAATTCCCGGAAATACAAGGCCAAGCAAAAACATGATGATGAAAAAGACGATTTGCGACAGGAGTGAATACAGCGCGATCAAGCTTATTTTTGAGAGCCAAATGCTTTTTAAATCTGCCGGCAATGAGTACACCGCGCGGTCATTCGCAGATTTTTTCTCTTTTTTAACAGATAAACCGCACATTAGAGCAATCATGAGCGGCATGAAAATAACCGCCCACCAATTGAACGTGCCCGTCATAAAATAGGCGGTATTCAGCAGAAAAGAAAAAGCCGTGTTCAGAAGCGGAATCAGAATGATCAGCTTTCTGATAAATGTTCTTTTAGATGTAAGATGTTCCGCCTGCATGTACTGAATCATTTCCCAGTCCCCGCTTTCTCTCGTGTTGATTTGACAACCTCCAGAAACAGCCGCTCCAGATCGTCTTCCCGGCTGATTTCTCCCTGATATCCTAAAACGCCGTCACTGATGATTCCGATATGGTCTGCGATCTGCTCGACTTCTGATAACAGGTGGCTAGATAAAATAACCGTCATTCCCTGTCCGGGCAGGGAGCGGATAAATTCCCGCAAATCCTGAATTCCCATCGGGTCCAATCCGTTTGTCGGCTCATCAAGAATTAAAAGCGACGGACGGTTTAATAATGCTAACGCAATGCCGAGACGCTGTTTCATCCCCATGGAAAATTGTCCGGCACGCTTTTTTCCGGTTCCCGTTAATCCCGTGATTTCCAGCACTTCCGCAATCCTTGAATCAGGCAGTCCGAGCATAACGCAGCGGACTTTCAGATTTTCAGCGGCTGTCAGGTTGCTGTAAAGCGGCGGCGCTTCAATCAGGGAACCGATGCTTTTCAAATCTTCGCGCTTCCATGTATGTCCGTCGAACAGAACCTCGCCGGATGTTTGCTGCAGCATGCCGGTCAATATTTTAAGTGTCGTTGATTTTCCGGCCCCGTTCGGACCGAGCAGGCCGTATATACTGTTGCGCTTAACCGATAGAGACACATCAGCCACTGCCTGTTGTCTGCCGAATGATTTTTGCAGCTGTCTCGTTTCTAAGATGTTGCTCATTTGATTACCCCTCTGCTTTGTTATTTGATATGTAAGACTTTACAGCGCAGTTATCAAAATTTAATCAAGAAATCAAAAAAAGCATCCTTCACGCGGAAGAATGCTTTTTTTCATGAGGCTGAGCGTACGATCAGCTTTCTTTTTTGTTTTTTCACAGGGCTGAGGGCTCGTTCCAGCCACGCCATCAGCAGGTCTGCGGCTACCGCCATCAGCGCGGTCGGGATGGCGCCCGCCAGAATAATGGCGGTTCCGTTTGTCGCGTTCGACCCTCTGACGATCATATCGCCGAGGCCGCCCGCCCCGACGAAGGTGCCGATCGCCGTGATGCCGATGGCAATGACGAGCGCCGTTCGAAGACCCGCCATAATGACGGAAAGCGCAAGCGGCAGCTCCACCATACGAAGGATTTGGTATTTCGTCATACCCATCGCTTTTCCCGACTCGAGATAAGCGTGCTCGATATTGATAATGCCCGTGTGCGTATTTCTGAGAATCGGCAGCAGGGAATACAAAAACAAAGCCGTGATGACCGTATTGGCGCCGAGTCCCATGACGAGCATCAGGACGGCGAGCATCGCAAGCGCCGGAACGGTTTGAATCACGTTCGCCACAGCAAACACCCAGCCGGCGAGACGCCCGTGCCTTGCTGTCACAATTCCGGCCGGAATGGCGAAAACGGCGGCGAAAACGACGCCGTACGCCGACATGAGAAAGTGCCGCCAGCACTCATACAGAACATAGCTGCCATTTTGAGCGTAATACGCAAACAGCTCCTTCATCGTGTCCATCCGCACATCTCCTTTCCGTTATTCAAAGTAATGATGTTTTTCTAAATATTCCTTAGCCACGACTGACGGCTCTTTTAATCGGCCGTCAACTTCGTAATTCATTTTCTGCATCATCTTTGTATCAATCGCGCCGATCATTTGATTGATCACGCCCTCCAGTTCGGGATGCTCTTTTAATACATGATCCGGAACGACGGGTGAACAGTCATACGGAGGAAAGAACCGCTTATCATCCTTCAGCGTTTTCAGTCCGTAAGCGATGATTCTTCCGTCGGTGGAATAAGCAAGCGCGATATCCATCTTTCTGCTTTTCAGCGCGTCGTAAACGAGGCCGATCTGCATCGGATACGTGCCTTCAAATGACATTCCGTACGTTTTCATAAAATCCTGATATCCGTTGCCTCTCAGCTTCATCCAATAGTTATCTACGCCGAATTTCAGATGAGACGCTTCTTTTTTGACATCGGATACCGATTCCAAATGGTACTTGCGGGCAAGCTGTCCGGAAACGGTAAAGACGTATGTATTATCAAAGCCGTAAGAATCAAACCATTTCATGTCATATCTGTTTTGAAATTCACGCTGAACGAGCCGCAGCGCTTTTTCCGGGTCTTTTTCCGGCTCCATGCGAAGCGTCCCGGTCAGCGCGTCACCTGTATAGCGTGTAGCGGCGATATCAATATCACCGTTGATCAAGGATTGCTGCTGTACGGCATTGGAGCCGAGATTTTTAATAACGGATGTTTTTAACCCGCTGTGATGTTCGATCATCTGCCCGAGCATGCTCGCGATGATTTCTGATTCGGTCATGCTTTGCGCGCCGATTTTAATGGTATCCTCCGATGCGGTGCTCAACCCCGGGAGCGAGCATCCGCCAAGGAGCAGCATGCCGATACAGGCGATTGCGAGCAGCCGTTTTTTGCATCTATTCCCCATGAGAGACCTCCTCCTTATGAAGCATCCTTTATGCTCTTCAGCCCGTCAGGCGTGACTTTCCGTTCTGTCATCCCCAGCATATAATCGACAGCGGCCGCCAGCATTGTGACCGGAACAGCGCCTGCGATAATATACTCCGGCTGATAAAGGTTCAAGCCGATAAAAATGTAATCTCCCAGCCCGCCTCCGCCGATAAAGGAAGCGAGCGTCGCCCAGCCGATTAAATAAATCGAAGACGTCCGGATGCCCGCCATGATGACCGGAGCGGCAAGCGGGAGCTCTACAAGCCTGATCTGCTCCCATGCCGTCATGCCGATTCCTTTTCCCGATTCCAGAAGATGCCGATTGACGCCGAGAATCCCCGTATACGTGTTTCTGAGAATCGGCAGCATGGAATAGAAAAACAGCGCCGCAACGGCCGGGACCTTTCCTACGCCTAAAAGCGGAATAAAAAACGCAAGAATGGCAAGACTCGGCAAGGTTTGAATGATGTTGACGATGCCGATGACGGCGCCGGCTCCTCTTTTCATCCTCGTCAGCAGGACGCCGAGCGGAACGGCGGCGAGAATGCCCGCCATGACGGCGATTAATGAGATGTACAGATGCTCCCATGTTTTATAAAGCATCTCTCCTCCATTTGCCTGTAAAAATTGCACGGTCTGATTCATATCAATTGAAGCCTCCTCATGACATCACCGCGAGCTGATTCTCTTCTCCCCAGATGGAGTCATAGACGATGTCAACGAGGCTTGCCCTTGTCACGATTCCCGTTAAACGGCCGGCTTCATCAATGACCGGCACAAATTTCATGCCTCTTTTTAAAATTTTATGGACGGCATCGCGAAGCAGAGTGCCGCTTCTGACCGTGTACAGATCCCGTTCAAGCACTTCCGCGACGGTTACCGCTTGTCTTCGATTGCGGTCAATCATCTCCACATCGACATAACCTTGGAGAACGTTCTTTTCATCAATGACGAGCAGCGAATCCACCCGCTCGGCACGCATCAGCTGAATGGCGGCTGACAGTGTTTTCTCAGGTGTTACCGTCACGGGATCGGGATTCATGATCTGCTCCACCCGTTCAATATCAGGGCTGGATGATTGGATCAGCCGTTCCTTGCCGATAAACTCCTCAACAAATTCATTCGCCGGAAATCTGAGAATCTCATCAGGCGTTCCGGCCTGGACGATTTCTCCCGCTTTCAGAATGACGATTCTGTCCGCAAGCTTGATGGCTTCGTCCATATCATGGGTAACAAATACGATGGTTTTATGTAAGGTTTTTTGCAGTTTTTTAAATTCTTCCTGAAGGGAATCTCTCGTAATCGGGTCAAGCGCCCCGAACGGTTCATCCATTAAGATGAGCGGCGGCTCTGCGGCAAGTGCCCGTAATACACCTATTCGCTGCTGCTGTCCTCCGCTCAGTTCATGAGGGTAACGGTCTAAATATTCAGGCCCCATATCAACGAGCTTTAAAAGCTCCCGCGCCCGTTCCTTCCGTTTTTCGGCAGGATGCTTTAAAAGCTTCGGAACGAGGGTAATGTTCTGCTGAATGGTCATATGCGGAAACAGCCCGATCTGCTGGATGACATAGCCGATGCTTCTTCTGAGTTCCACCGGGTCTTGTTCCATAATGTTTCGGCCCTCTATCAGGATTCTGCCTTCTGTCGGTTCAATTAAGCGGTTGATCATTTTCATCGTCGTCGTTTTTCCGCAGCCGCTCGGTCCGATAAAACAAATAAATTCACCTTTGGCGATATTCAGGTTGATGCTGTTGACGGCTTTTTTCCCGCCTTTATACATTTTCGAGACATTTTCTAATGTCAGCAAACACTCACACCTCCATGATTAAGTTTATTCAATTCGTTAAATTCAAATTTAACTTTTCAGACAATTGAACGTTTCCCATTATAAATTAAACTTTGTAAATTAAAAAGTTTACAATTTGTCCATATTATATATAAAGGTTGTGTAAGCACTGATTTACCCGTATTGACCGGCAAAGTTCTTCTTATTGCTCCGGATTACTGCCAGATTCTCTCGGAAGAGCATTTCCGCCGGTTTAAAAATGTGGTATATTGACATCGGAATTGCTGACTGAAAGGATTGAAACTGTTGGAGAAAGATCCGTTACACGTAATCGAACAAGCTGAAGATCATTTGATAGAACGAATCGCTGAAAATATGCATACATTCGGAATGCCCGCGACGGTGGGGCGCATTTTAGGCATTATTTATATGAACCGCAAGCCGATGACCTTAACTGAATTATCAGAAGCGACCGGCATGAGCAAGACGAGAATGAGTCAGGCGGTCCGTGAAATGCTTGACGTCAATCTGGCGGAAAAAGTGTTTGAAAAAGGCGTCCGCAAAGATTTATACGACGTCGAGCAGGATTATTACCAAACCTTTATTACGCTGTTTACGGCCACATGGAGCAAGGTCGTCAGCAAAAATAAAATGATGCATAAAAAGCTGAACCGCGAACTGACGGCCGTCCTTGAAAACGGCGTGCCGGAAGAAGCTGAGGAAAAAATCAACGAACTGCTGAAAGAATTAAAGGATTGGCTTGATTACTACAACTGGATCAGCCGTCTGATCGAGTTTTTTGAAAGCGAAGAAATTTTCAAGCATGTTCCGAAGCCATAAGAAAAAAAACGCCCTGACCCGCAAGGCGTTTTTTTCATGCCGCATTCGGCGCTTTGGTTCGTTTTTTCTTTCTCACCGGACTCAGCGCACGCTCCAGCCACGCCATCACAAGATCTGCGATAACGGCCATCAGCGCTGTCGGAATGGCGCCGGCCAAAATAATCGCGGTTCCGTTCGTGGCGTTTGAGCCCCTGACAATAATGTCACCGAGTCCGCCCGCGCCGACAAACGTACCGATTGCCGTAATGCCGATCGCGATGACGAGCGCCGTCCGCAGCCCCGCCATGATGACGGAAAGCGCAAGCGGCAGCTCCACCATGCGGAGCACCTGAAATTTGGTCATGCCCATCGCTTTTCCCGAT
Organism: Bacillus sp. SIMBA_026; assembly: GCF_046535335.1. Lineage (NCBI taxonomy): Bacteria > Bacillati > Bacillota > Bacilli > Caryophanales > Bacillaceae > Bacillus > Bacillus sp. SIMBA_026. The sequence continues at coordinate 360,660 of NZ_JAWRWX010000002.1, forward strand.
TCAAGATAAGCGTGTTCAATGCTGGCGATTCCCGTGTACGTATTCCGGATGATCGGAAGAAGCGAATATAAAAACAGCGACAAAATCACCGTATTGGCGCCGAGCCCCATGACGAGCATCAGCACCGCAAGCATCGCAAGCGCCGGCACGGTCTGAATCACGTTTGTCACCGCGAATACCCAGCCGCTTAATGTTCTGTACCTGGCAATGAAGATGCCGAGCGGAACCCCGACGATCGCCGCAAATAAAACGCCGTATACCGACATGAGAAAATGGCGGTAAAACTCCTGAAGCACATAGGCGCCGTTTTGAGAATAATAAGTGCCGAGCTGCTGCAGCACTTCCATTTGCCCCACCTCATTTCTTATTCAAAATAATGATGTTTCTCCAAAAATTCTTTAGCGACGACGGACGGTTCTTTCAGCTTGCCGTCCACCTCGTAATTCAATCCCTGCATCGTTTCCGTATCGATTTTGCCGATCAGTTTATTCACAATGCCCTTCAGTTCCGGATGCTGCTTCAGCACGCTGTCGGGAATGACCGGCGAACAGTCATACGGCGGGAAAAACTGCTTGTCGTCTTTTAAAATTTTCAGATCGTACGCTTTAATCCGGCCGTCCGTTGAATAGGCGAGGACGGCGTCCATTTTCCCGTTTTTCACGGCATCGTATACAAGTCCGATCTGCATCGGATAGGTTGTGCCGAATTCAAAGCCGTACGTGTCGGTAAAGCCTTTATAGCCGTCGCCTTTTCTTTTCAGCCACGCATTGTCTACACCGAGCTTAAATTGATCCGCATGCTTCTTAATATCGGACACTTTGTCTAAATGGTCTTTTTCCGCAAGTTCTTTCGTGACGGTAAAAGCGTATGTGTTCTCAAATCCGTAAGAATCAAACCATTTGTAATGGAAGCGTTTCTCAAATTCCTTTTGGACGATGGCTAATGCTTTTTTCGGGTCTTTTTCCGCTTCCATGCCGAGGGTGCTCGTTAAATCCGTTCCCGAGTAGCGCGTCGCGGCGATATCGATTTCACCGCCGAGCATCGCCTGCTGCTGGACATAGTTCGATCCGAGGTTTTTAATTAATGCCGTATTCAAGTCTGTATTGTGTTCAATCATCTGTGCGATCATATTGGCGATAATTTCTGATTCCGTCATGCTTTGCGCCCCGATTTTGATCGTATCATCGGAAGCCCCGCTCAGGCCGGGAAGGGAACAGCCGCCTAGAAGCAGAGCAGCTGACAGCGCCAGTGCGCACATCCATCTCTTTTGGTTTTTTTTCAAAACAGCCAACTCCTTAAGATACTTCCTTCAGTCCTTTCAGCCCTTTCGGCGTCACCTTCCGTTCCGTCGCCGCTAGCAGATAATCAATGATAATAGCTAAAATAGTGACCGGCACGGCGCCGCCGATAATATATTCAGGCTGATAGAGATTCAGGCCGATAAAAATATAGTCTCCGAGCCCGCCGCCCCCGATAAAGGAAGCAAGCGTCGCCCATCCGATCAGATAAATGGTGGATGTACGGATGCCCGCCATGATCACCGGAACCGCAAGCGGCAGTTCCACAAGCCTGATCTGCTCCCAGACCGTCATCCCGATGCCTTTTCCCGATTCCAGCAGATTTTTGTTTACGCCTTGAATGCCGGTATACGTGTTCCGGAGAATCGGCAGCACCGAATAGAAAAACAGCGCGACGATCGCGGGCACCTTTCCCACGCCTAACAGCGGGATAAAAAACGCCAGTATCGCGAGACTCGGCAAGGTCTGCACAATGTTGACGGCGCCGATGACAGCGCCTGCGCCCTTTTTCATTCTCGTCAGCGCCACTCCGAGCGGAACGGCGACGACAATGCCTAATATGACGGCGATGATCGAAATGTATAAATGCTCCCACGTTTTATATAACAGTTCTCCGCCGTTCGTCTGCAAAAACTTGATCATTTCATTCATTGTAAGCGTTCCTCCCCTTGTCAGCCCGTCACCAGCTGGTCTTCCTCGCCCCAGATTGAATCGTAAACGATGTCGACAAGGCTCGCTCGCGTGACAATTCCGACTAAATGCCTTTGTTCATCAACGACGGGTACATATTTCATTCCGCGCTTTAAAATTTTGCGTACGGTATCGCGCAGCAGTGTGCCCTGCTCGACCGTATACAGATCAGAGCGGAGCACGTCGCCGACGAGGCTCGCTTTTTTCCGGTTCTGATCAATGATTTCCACATCCACATATCCTTGCAGCACATTCAGGTCATCAACGACAAGCAGGGAATCGACACGGTGTTCCCGCATCACCTGTATCGCCTGCGAAAGTGTTTTGTCCGCCGTAACGGTGACAGGCTTTTTGTTCATCATCTGCTCGACGCGTTCAATATCCGGTCTTGATTGCAATAACCGTTCTTTGCCGATAAATTCTTCGACAAACTCATTAGCCGGATTCCGGAGAATGTCATCAGGAGTGCCGGCCTGAACGATCTCTCCCGCTTTTAAAATGACGATCCGGTCAGCCAGCTTAATAGCTTCATCCATATCGTGGGTTACAAACACAATCGTTTTATTCAATGTTCTTTGCAGTTTTTTGAATTCTTCTTGAAGGGAATCCCGCGTAATCGGATCAAGCGCTCCGAACGGTTCATCCATAAGAATAAGAGGCGGTTCCGCTGCAAGGGCGCGCAGCACGCCGATTCTCTGCTGCTGCCCGCCGCTCAGCTCGTGAGGATAGCGGTCTAAATATTCCGGGCCCATATCGACGAGCTTCAAAAGCTCCCGCGCCCGTTCCTTCCGCTTTTGTTCCGGCCATTTCAGCAGTTTCGGCACGAGGGAAATGTTCTGCTGAATGGTCATATGAGGGAAAAGTCCGATCTGCTGAATGACGTAGCCGATTTTCCGTCTCAGCTCCACCGGGTCCTGCTCCATAATGTTTTCGCCATCGATAAAAATCTTTCCGGATGACGGCTCAATCAGTCTGTTAATCATTTTCATCGTCGTCGTTTTTCCGCAGCCGCTCGGCCCGATAAAACAAATAAACTCGCCTTTTTCGATATTTAAATCAATGCTGTTGACAGCTTTTTTTCCGCCTTTATAGACTTTCGATACATTTTCTAATCTCAGCAATCCGTGCACCTCCGAAGGGTTCCGTTATTTTTCTGAAAAGTATAATCTTTATTATAAGATGAAATTTGTAAAATAAAAAGTTTACAATGTGTTGAAATTATATACAATATACGTGTTTTTTCATGTTATCCCGCTGACAATGCGGATGTTCTTACAATCGCTCCCGATAGCTCGCATATCCTGCCGCATCATCTTTTTCATCAACTGTAAAAAATATGATATATTGTCAGCATGAAAAGCCAGTGAAGGGATGATCAGCCGTGGAAAAAAACGCTCTTGATATCATCGGGCATGCTGAAGAGCATCTCATTGAGAGAATCGCCGAGAATATGCATACATTCGGAATGCCGGCCACACTGGGACGTGTGCTCGGTATTATTTATATGAACCGCAAGCCGATGACGTTAAATGAGCTGTCAGAGGCAACCGGGATGAGCAAAACGAGGATGAGCCAGGTGGTCCGCGAAATGACTGACGCCAATCTGGCTGAAAAAGTGTTTGAAAAAGGCGTTCGCAAAGACCTTTATGACGTGGAGCGTGATTATTACCAGACGTTTATCTCCCTGTTTACGGCAAATTGGACAAAGGCGGTCAGCAAAAACAAAATGCTCTATAAAAAGCTGAACCGCGAGCTGACTGAGCTTCTGGAATCGGAAAATCTCAGTCCCGATATTGAAGAAAAAGCCCGTCAGCTTTTGGATGAACTGACGGATTGGCTCCATTATTATGACTGGCTGAGCCGTTTGATAGAATTTTTTGAGAGTGAAGAAGTGTTTCAGCATGTGCCGAAAATAGAAAAAAGCAGCACCCGAAGATAACCGGGCGCTGCTTTTTTAAGTCAGGAAACCAAGATCGGGAACATGCCTTTCAGACCGGCGCCGATCATGCCGATCGCCACCACCGCCAAAATCAGCCCCATCAGTCGGGTAATGACGTTCATTTCGGTTTTCCCGAGCTTATTGCTGATGAAAGATGAATAGTGAAAGAAGATGAACGTCATCGCGATGACGGCCGCAATGCCGATCAGCACGCTGATGTAATGGAAGATGCCGCCATGGCCGGCCGACAGACTCATCACCGTCGCGATCGTACCTGGTCCGGCGATAATCGGAATCGACAAAGGCGTCACAGATATATCGGCTTTCTCCTTGCTTTCCCCTTTCTCTTCATGATGAAGGGACTGTACATGAGATTTCTTCGCGTTCAGAAGATTATAAGCGATGCCGAAAATAAAAATGCCGCCCGCGATACGTAAGGCATGAATGTTAATGTCAAACAGTTTAAAGATCAGATGGCCGAAGATTAAAAAAGCCGCCAAGATGATAAACGACAGCACGGAAGCCTTGCGCGCGATCGCTGTCCGTTCTTTCTCCGAGTACCCTTCCGTCAGTGAAAGAAAAATCGGCACGTTTCCGATGGGATTGGAGACTGCAAACAGTGAAATGAAGACATGAATGATGAATGAAAACATGCGTACCTCCTTATGACTTGCCGTTATTGAGTTATGTTTTGTTCTCCGCTGTTTCTTATGCATGGTTTTTACCCCGGGGTCTGCTTTTTATAACCTCAGCCGGACGATCCGGAAACAGAAAAAAACCGTCCTTGTAAGGACGGTTTTTTCTGTTTGTTATCTCCATAAGCCTTTTCCGAATTTCAACAGCCGATAAAGCATTTTCAATTTTTTTAGCATGCGTTAATTTCCTTTTTTACTCTGAATCAATGCGCCGAGAGACATGATATCCATCAGCTTCATTAAAATTCTACCATAATGGGTACTTTTTCTCTATTATCAATTCATAGAGAAAGTGATTTGTATATCTTTAGAAAACTCCGTTACATCCGCCCTATTTTCTTTTATAATGTAAATATCGAACAAAATCCCTATATTACTTGTAAAAGGAGTTTTAGAATGTATTGTTCTCAATGCGGCCATCAAACTGATGGCGGAAAGTTTTGTGAAAAATGCGGGGCGCCCCAGCCCGGGCAGGGAGGCGCAGGCCAAACGCAAGGCCAGGCCGCTCAGGCCGGCGCCGCGGCTAAGCAGGCTTCAAAGCAATTTGCCTTATTCGTGCTTGATGTGTTAAAGAGACCGTACCAAACATGTAAAACGACAGGCGGCGAACAGCTTGTCAGCAGCATCATCAACATGGTGCTTTTCTGCCTGGTGACGCCGATTATGTTTTATATTCTCTTATCAGACGGCTTTCGTGACGTCAGTTTTACCGCGGTTGTGATCAAACCGGCGCTTACCTTTGCATTATGCGTTTTTTGCCTGTATCTCTTGATTTTTATCGCTTTGAAGGCCGGCGGCGCGCAGGTGTCATTTAAAGATTCGCTGTCCAGATTCGGGGCATTTTTGATTCCGTTTACAGCTATTTTGCTTCTTGCCCTCATTTTTATGCTGCTTCATACAACCGTTTGCTTTACCATTCTGGCTGTCGGTCTTTTAGGAGCGGCGTTTGCCGTGCCTCCGCTCATGCTGGCGAGCTATCAGCATCAGCTCACGGCTAAGGCCGATATCATTTATTCTGTTATCGTCATCTATTTGATCATTTGTGTAACGTTTCAATTCACGATCAAGCATTATATAAAAGAACTCATGAATTATTTCTTCTTTTAAAAACGGAAACCCCCGCCGCCTGATTGGCGCGGGGGTTTTTTATTGAATGGATGTTAAATAAATTCTTCCGTCTTTAACAACGCCGCCATACGTCCAATTGTATGTTCTGAGCTTCGGACTGCCGCCGGCTTTCGTAATATAAAACTCCTCGTACGTATGAATCGTCAGATGAGAGCCTTTCTGTGAAAAGCTTTTGACATTCACTTCATTAAATACTTCGGTCGTTCCCTCGCTGTGCAGTTTTTTGACCAGTTTCTGCTGATCAGCATACAAAGGGCTCCCCTCTTCTAAATTGCCCGCCATGATGGCAAAATTGTTAAGGCTGACGGCGCTTGATTGATTTGTCAGGTAATCAGTCATAAACGATGTGACTTGCTCGTTTGTCACGCTGTCTGAAGCTGTGTTTCCTTTGGAAGACTCCCATGCTGATGTATAGGTTTTCGGCTGGTCGTTTTTTATTTTTTTTACATTTGTCCCAGAAGAATCTGAGGCTGGATCAGCTTTTTCGAAAATCCATTTTTTATGTTTTGTATCATATGAGAGTACATAGTGAAAGCCTGGCTCAGCCTCTTCCATATCAGGCTTCGTATTCCCGTCGAAATAAGCAGACTCATGAAGCTCTTTACCCGTAACAGTTACTTGCCAGCGGCCGTTCTCTTGAGAAATCGCAAATGAATCCAGATCAAAGCTTGTCTCTTTATACTGATCCTTCAAAAAGGTGCCGGAACTCTTCATGCCGGATACCACTTCTTTCGTCTGCTCTTTCCAGGCGGAACCAGCCTCGGTCATCTGATCGGTATTTCCGTCTGCCATCGCTTTTGTATACTGTTTCGTTGTTTTGACAATCGTGTCCATGATTGTTTGTTGTGTATCTTGATCCGGAATAAGCGTTAATTCCATATCAGTGCTGTTGATCGGAACATCGGCAGTTTTTGTTTTCCCCCAAGGAAAATCAGCCTCCACGGCGGCTGTCATGGAACCGTCAGTTAAGAGCGGACCGTATGTAACGGATGTAAACGGATCTTTATGGACGGACTTGCCGTTTATCAGCAGATCGCCTTTCACGCTTTTGAAGCTGTCTGCCGGAGTGAATGTCACATCCTCGGCGTCTAACGGCAGGTCAAACTCAACATTCCGGCTGCCGGCCGCCTCTGCCTCTTGCTTTTTGACAACGTCAACCGTCTCATTTTTAAGCTTGGCTTCCGCCGTGTAGACACCGGGTGCATACGGACCGAAGATTTGGGTTTCATCGGCTTTTTTGACCGTACCTGTTTTCTCGCTGTTGATATAAAGATCGGCGCCTTTATAATTGCTGGTGACGCGGAAATAAACCGGATCGACTTTCAATTCGTAATGGTCAAACAAAAGAAGGGTTTTACCCTCTTTTTTGACGTATACCGCATCTTTTTCTGATGAATTGCCGCGAAGCGATGCCAGCAGTTCATCGTGTTTCTTTGCGTATGCAAGGAGCGGTTTGACATTGGTCTCATTCAGCTTCAGTTTTTTGTCTGAAGGAGTGAGCAGGGCTGCGAGCTTTTTCGTGTCCCCGTCATGAACCGCCTGTTCGAATTGATCTGTGAGCCTTTTTTCAGATGTCAGCCAGGCTCCGGTTTTATATGCGGCAATCAATAAGATCAGCGCTGCGGCAATGCCGCCCCATATGAAGAGCGTTTTTTTAGGGATCGGCTTTCTTATTTGTGAAGCAGGTTCAGCCGCTCTTACAGCCGCCTGCCGCTCCAGCCGGCTTCCTTTCCCGATCGGTTTTCCGCATTCTTTACAGAAATGCGCCTCTTCGTTGTTCTGCTGGCCGCAATACTTACAAAAAAACATGACTTTCCTCCTATTCAATCTGCAAAACTTGTATAACTTTTCCTATGTTTCATATTTTATAATAAAGTAGAATGATTTTGGAGTTATTTTGAAAAAATAGCTGTCGATCATAACAGAGGAGGAGAAACGGACATGCAAAAACTGAGTATCCGAAAAGCCGCGGAGCCGGATGAAGCGCTGTATGAACTATTGCTGCTGGCCGATCCGTCGAGGGAGATTGTCGATGATTATCTTGTAAGAGGAGAATGCTATACGGCTTGGACGTCAGACGAGCTTGCAGGGGTTTACGTTTTATTGCAAACAAGGCCTAAAACGATAGAAATCGTAAACATCGCGGTAAAAGAATCGCTGCAGAACAGGGGATTCGGAAAACAGCTGGTGCAAGATGCCATTGAAAAAGCGAGACAATCGGGAGCTGATACGATTGAAATCGGCACCGGAAATTCCAGTATTCATCAGCTGTCACTCTATCAAAAATGCGGATTCCGCATTCAGGCTGTCGACCATGATTTTTTTATCAGGCATTATGATGAAGACATTTTTGAAAACGGCATTCAATGCCGGGATATGATAAGGCTTTATTTGGATTTATGATAAAAAGGGCGCCGGCTGACATCGGCGCCCCTTCGTTTACCATTCAGACGGATTGATCCGCTTGTTTCTCTGTATTTCTTTGACTCCCTTGTCTGACTGAAAAAATAGCAAAAACGATCGTAAGGGTCAGTCCGACCGCCGCAAAAATATAATCCGCATTCATCAACAGCAGAAGCCCTGTGTAGACAGCGGCCGACAGCGGTTCACCCATTTTGACAATGGAAAAAATCAGTGCAAAGACCCTTCCGAAATATGCGGCCGGAACCGTCTTTTGGAAATACAGCACCGTTTGCACATCAATATACGAGATGATAATGCCAAGCACCAGGAAGATGATGCACTCAAACCCATGAAGGGGAAAAAACAGGAGCATAATGAGCAGTCCCGCTGCCGTTAACGTCCGCGGGTACAGCCGGTTCAAGCGTTTTGTATTCCATTTGAAAAATACGGCCAGATTGCCCAAAAGCATCCCCGCCTGAAACATTGAATACATGACGGCAAACCATACAGAATAGTTCTGCTGAAAACGCTCCACAGCAAGAATCGGCCCCATTACTGAAATAAGGCCGGCAATGACGAGATTTACGACGAAAAAGTATCCGACCGATGTCAGCCATGCCGCATTTCCTTTCAGCATTCTGTAACCGGATTTTACATCTTCAGTTCCGTTGCTTTTTTCATTGGGCTGTTCTGAAATACGAATGAACGCGATAAATGCCGCGGAGATAAAAAAAGCAGTTCCGTTTATGGCAAACAGCAGCCCGAACGGAATAGCCGCAATCATGATCCCGCTGATCAATTTTCCGACGATGAGTCCGATCAAGTCACTCGTATTGATCAGAGATGTCGCCTGATCAAGATGCTGTTTGCGGACGAGCAGCGGAATGATCGCGACTTTCGCCGGCGCAAACAGCATCGATTGCAGAGATAGACAAAAGGCGCACACCCCGGCTATCCACACGGTTAATAAATCGTTCGCGCTGAGCACCGCCAAGAGGATCATGATGACGGCCCGGCCCGTATTGCACAAATACAAGATCGACTTTTTTCGGAATAAATCAATCAGCGGTCCCGCCAGCACGCCAAATGTCAACGGCACGAGTTCGATAAAAGAAATAACGCCGACAAGAATTTTGCTGCCGGTCAATTCCAGCACTAACAGCGGCAGAGCAATGAGCCAGACCCCATCCGCTGCTGAAGAAAACACCTGTGCACACCAAAGCTTTGCATAGTTCGGTGTTCGATATGTCATATCAGACCCTTTTTTGATCCTCGTCATCAGAAACACCGCCGAACCATTCCAGCGTTCTCCATGATTCCCGTCTTTCCGTATAATCCTCTTCCATCACCTCAAATACAATGCCGGTATCTTGATTCCGATAAAGCTCCTGCAAAGTATCGGCAGCCCGTCTCAGCAGCTCCTCAGCGATCGTCCCTTCACTCGGATGGCGGCCCTCAAAACAGCGGACGCCCCCATGCGGGAACGCAAGCTGGCGAAAAGAGCTGAAGTGATAATGCTTAATGCTCTCTTTTATCGAAAGAAACTGAAAGAAATCTGGATATTTCAGCTGATCATTTCTGAACATAAGGGCGGAAGACAAGTGAGTCTGATAGGTAATCGCCCAATGGCACAGATCCCACGTAATACCGACATGCTTCAGATCCAGCTGCACCAGCTCTGTAAAATCCTCAGGATAAATGAAAATCGGATCAAAATCCTCTCCCAGATTCCCGATGATCGGAAGGTTTTCCACACCGATCCAAATGTCCGTCCCTTTCAGCCGCTCATCAAACTCCGCGAAAAACTCAACGATTTTTTTACGGTTTCCTTCCAGGTCATAGACTTGAAATTCCTCAACCGTCATAAATTGATTCGCATGAACGGTTATGCCTTTGGCGCCGTATTTCACAGCGAGCTCCGCAAAGTGATAAAGCTGTTTTTTGATGTGATCTTCATGCACATAATCGGCATGATCTGTCGGGAAATGCAGCGTCAATAATGAAGGATCAAGCTGTTTTGCATATTCCAGCGTCTGATTGAATGTTTTGAGATAATCCGCTTCACTAAAGGAATGGCCGTCAAAAATATTCGCTTCCAGACCGTATCCCGCTTCCACCCATTTCTCATCGATTTGCTTCGGATCAAGTCCGAAAAACGGAATTTGAGCAATCATAGGACAGTCACCATGTTCCTCTCACAAGCATAAACGCTTCCGCAGCGGTAAAACCCGATTTTGCTCCCCACACACGGGCATTATGTTCGATCGCCTGCAAAGAGCGGGGATGAGGGAAGTCTCTGAGCTCGGAACCGTAACACGCCATCGATTTCAATTTCGTTTCAAGCTCGTCTTCAATATTAACGAAGAAATTGGCATGAAACTGATCCTTCTGACAGTAATTCCATTCCGTCGAAGACAATGTTTCATAGGCAAAAACCCGTTTTACCGTATGACCGGGAAGCGGACGGGTTGCCGTCATGACCGCTCTGAATACGACGGAGTGATCAATATTAATGTCACCGCCGTACTGGGTATACACAATGTCAGGCTGAAAACGATTGATTTGTTTCTCCGCTTCCTTCACAACATCCAGCAAATCCATTGAATCCATTCTGTTATCAGGAAGGTTCAGCCTGACAAAATCATGGATGCCCAAAGTGCTGAGCGCCTGCTCCGTTTCTTGATTAGAATGCTGCATAACGGACTCTTCAGGCTTTTTGTAATCCGTTTTTCTTGATGACTTGCCTTCCGCCATAATGACTGCCGACACGCTGTCACCTTGGCGGACATGTTTGGCGAGCGTGCCGCCGACGCCGATAATTTCATCGTCGGGATGCGCTGCAAATACCATTACTTTCATCATATTGCCCTCCTTTAACTAACATTTCGGCTGTATCCGCTCCGCAGTTCATCAGCATATCAAGCATGGAGAGGTGAGGGATATGCTCCCCAAATAATTGAGGATAGCCAAAATGTCGGATCTGCTGATACTCAATGACTATTCCGTTTCTGTCAAAATCGCTTTCTATTAAATAGTCGGAACCCTGACTGCCTGAATAATAACGGTCCGCCCCCAGCTCCTGACAAAGCGCTAAAACAAAATCGCTTTTTTTCTCCTTCCGGCATTCAAGCTCAGAGACATAACAGAGCGGCGTTTCAATTCGCAGCTCTTTTCGGAAAAATTCAATGATGTGCATATTCAAATCATGGAGATATTCCCACTCCTGCTGATAGACATCTTGAAAAAAATGCTGGTACCGCTCAAAATAGGGAGCTTTCGCATAGTTCATTTTAATCGCCATCCAATGTTTTTTCCGCCAATCCTGCGTCTGGTCGATTTTCATATGCCGAAGCTCTATGTCTTTATATTGTTTCATCTGCAAAGGCACCGTCAGCCATCTGGGGCCTTGCGGCGTTTTGATTCTGTTGCGGTTGAGAAATCCTTTTTTCTCAAATTGAGCTGTGTCATGAATGGCAAACAGATCCGACTTATACATTTTTTCAAAAAAACCGTACCACGGCAGATAACTGGATTGATGGCCGCTTATTGTTTTCATTCCGGTTTCGTAAAAAGTCGGCATTGTTTTTCTTCAGCTCCCCAATATCGTTTCGGTCTTGCGATTTCTTTACTGTGTGAATAGCCAAAATCAGCCCATTGAAGCTTGCGGCAAATGGCGAATTGCAGGGCGTCACGCATCAATAAGTAAGAGGCCTGCGCTTTTTTTCCCGCCAGGCTGTTTATATTCTGCCAATAATAGAAATGAGAGCGGTCATAGAGAAAAATACTGCTGCTGATCAGCGTCTCACCCTGATATGCTCCGACCCAAAACATTCGGTCCGCAAACGTGTCAAGCAGCTTTTGGAAAAAGCCCTGGCTCAGCACATAAGCCGCGCCGATTGCCGACGTATGCTCTTTGTAGAGGTCATAAAACACGCCAAGTTCTTTTCGCCCGATCAGCCGGGTGACAATATTCTCTTTTTCAGCGTATCTGACTGCTGTCCGGGCTTTTCCGGAAATGCCCGTCCAAAGTTCGTCAAACGTGTCCGGAAGCGTAAGGATCCGTGTTGCCTTTTCCGTCCACCCTTCCCCGATGTCTTCTGTAAAAGAAGTCTGACCGTACGGCAGCAGCATCCGGGATATGTTCCGGCCGAATATGGTCTGGATTTCACTTTGAAGCCATTCAAATGAGATGGGTCGATCTGAAATAACGCCGCCGTATCCGATCATATTGCCGGATAATACGCCCTTCTGTTCAAAAAGCGGAAGATAGATGACTTGTCCTCCGTCCGTTGTCAGTCTGACAGGGTGAAATGACGTGCCGGGAAGCTCTTCCATGAGGATTCCCCAATCATAGCTTTGAAACAATCCCGCCTGATACATGTCAGCGGCCCGATCCCATGCCTGGCGGGTCGTGTATACTGCTGTTTTTTGCATAGTTATCACCACTATTCAGTCTTATTCTTTTGCTCATAATATGATAAAACGGATTCGGCTATATATCTGACTTGCTCCTTTTGAAGAGGGGGTTTAAACGGCAGAGAAAGAACTCTCTTCCAAAGCGGGTCTTCTCCGCCTTCCCCCGCGTATGTTTCATAAATCGGAATACGTCCGAGGGGAAGATAGTTCCAGCATGTTTGGATGCCTCTTTCAGCTAAATAAACGGAATACCCGTACCGCTCTTCATCCCGGGGAAATACAATTGTTAAATAATTCAGATGTTCTCCTTCTTGGGGCTGGATCATTCTTATGCCGTTTGTTTCTCCCGCCTTTGCAAAGATTTCTCCCGCCGTCTCTAAGTTTCGGAGCGAAGCTGTTACAAGCTGATCCATACGTGAAAGCTGATCATCAATAATGGCTTCCCTTGCCGGATGCATGCGAAGCACGGGTACAACAGCCGGTTTATCCGGCAGAGCTTCGAGCTTTGTGGCTTTCATGGAAGGCATGGCGCCCGCTTTTCTAAACATATATGAAATAGGATGATGCCGTTTCCGTTTCATTACAGCTTGGATTCTTTGATTTCTGATATAAATTCGATAGTCAGCTGCCACTTGGCTGCGCTGTTCCATCGGGAGATTTGCTTTTTGCCGAAGCCATTCTTTCGGCGCGATTAACGCGCCGCCTCCGATACTCGCAAGCGGTTTTGACGGGCCGAAGCTTAAAACACCGAAATCGCCCAGACCGCCGGCATATGTATCCGCTTGTTTTGTAAACATGGCTTGAGCGGCATCATCAATGACAAAAATACCGTGTTCCTTCGCCCAGTCAATGATGGCGGTATTTTCTCTCCGGCCGTATACATGCGTGAGGATAACCGCACACGTCTGCCGCGTCGCTTTTTTTTTGACATCCTCAAACGATAATGAAAGATGCTCATCCAGCTGCGCAAAAAGAGGCGTTGCACCGGATTGCAATACGGCATCAATGACATTCGGGCAGCTGAAGGATGAGAAAATCACTTCTTTCCCCGGCCCGGCTCCCGAATAAGTTAATGCGAGCACCAGTGCCGCACTGCCGCTGGAGGTCAGCACAATCCCTTTCCCGTAACGTTTTTCCAGTTTTTCAGTCAGTCCGCTTTGTCCGGCAGTGAGCAAGTGCTTCACCGCGCGCAGACGGCCCCTGACGGAAAACTGACCCGGATAAATGGGATATTTGACCACTTCCGGGTTTTTAGGAAAGTGAAAGTTTGTGCTTGTGTCTCTCATTTTTAATGATCTCCAGGCCTTCATTCAGACTTACTTTCGGAGCGTAACCGAGCAAACGTTTCGCCTTCTCGATTGACGGCGCCCGTTTAAAAATCTCGATGTCTTTTCCCCTCACGCCGTCTTCGCCCAGCTTTTTAAACAGATAGTTATCCTTCTCTCTGCCTGAGAGCACATTGACTTTTTCAGCCAGTTCTTTTATCGTGATCGGCTGGTCGTTCCCGATATTGAAGTCTTCAAAGACGGCTCCTTCATGAACGAGAGCGAGATAAGTTCCGGTGACGATATCACTGATGTAGCTGAAGCAGCGTATTTGTCCGCCGTCCCCGTAAAGAGGCAGCTCAGAGCCATTCTCGGCCAGGCTGAAAAACTTGTTGATGACAAAATCCTCGCGCTGTTTCGGCCCGTATACATTAAAGTACCGGACGACCCGAATATGAAGGTCGTCGGAAGCCTGTTCTCTCAAATATTCCTCTGATTGCAGTTTGGCTTTTCCGTAAGCCGATTTCGGAAGCTTTCTGCTTGTCTCGGTATAAGGAAAATCCGGTGAATCTCCGAACACTTCTGAACTCGATGAGAAAAGAAGTGTGCTGATTCCCAATTCACCGCATACCTCAGTGACGTTTTTCGTTCCTTCAAAATTGACCCGTATGACGTCTTCTTCATTGCTTCGGCAGCTGTCCACTCCGACCATTGCCGCCAAATGGACAACCGCATCCGCTCCCCGCAGTGATTCGCGGAGGGACGTCCGGTCAAGAATATCCGTTTGGCGGTATTCAGTGTCAAAAGCCGGCTCCTTTTGGTCTGCAATGATGGTGTGATAACCTTTAGCCTGTAATAATGCCGCCAGTTCGCTTCCGATAAAACCGGCTCCTCCGATAATCGCAATATGTTTCATGATCCAACCTCCTGGCTGATAGTCAAAACTTCTTTTATAGACTTGACAATATAGCTGCAATCCTCATCTGATAACTGGCTGTAAAGAGGCAGTGATACGATCTCCCGGAAAACACGTTCAGTTACCGGAAGCTCGGCAGGAAAATGTTTTTTATAGTAAGGATGCAAATGCACGGGAATAAAGTGCACGCTCAGCCCGATTTGTTTTTCTTTCATTTTCTCAATAAACAAATCTCTGTCCATACCGCCGTTTTCTCGAATCCGCAAAATAAATAAATGCCATGAGTGCGTTATGCCGCTTGGAATGTCAGAAAGCGGAAGCGCCGCTTTGTCAGATTGGCCTGACAGTTCACGTACATAAAATTGAGCGATCTGTTCCCGTTTTTCTTGAATTTCGTTTGCGCGTTTCAATTGAACCAGACCGAGCGCGGCCTGAATATCCGTCATATTATATTTAAAGCCCGGCAGTAAAACGTCGTATCTCCAGCTGCCTTTTTCACCGTACCGGTTCCAGGCATTTTTTGTGATGCCGTGCCAGCCGTACAGCCTCGCTCTTTCTGCGGCCTGTTCGTCTTTCATGACGAGGGCTCCGCCTTCCCCCGTTGTAATATTTTTGGTGGCATAAAAGCTGAAGCACACGGCATCGCCGTGAGTGCCGATCATGCTTCCGTTATATTTTGTACCGAGCGCATGAGCGGCGTCTTCAATCAGATACAATCCGTTTTCTTTACAAATGGATTGCAAGTTTTCCAGATCAGCCGGATAGCCGGCAAAATGAACCGCAATTACCGCTTTTGTGCGCGGCGTTATTTTCTTCCTGACATCTTCAGGATCGGCACATAGACTTTTCTCGCATATATCCGCAAACACCGGAACGGCTCCGGCGTGCAGGATAACATTGACACTGGAACAGAACGTGAAGCTCGGCACGATGACTTCATCGCCTTCTCCCACCTCGAGCGCCAATAAAGCCATATGTAATGCAGCGGTGCCTGAATTACAGCTGATGACGTGTTCGGCTCCTATACATTCTCCCAGCTTTTTTTCAAAATCGATTACCTTCGGGCCTTTCGAAATCCAGCCCGATTGAATCGTTTCGGTTACGCTTGCGATTTCTTCGTTTGTCATATCAGGTCTGTGAAAAGAGATAAATCGATTACTAATGACCGTTCCCTCCTATAAAGTGACAACTCTGCAATTGTCGGCTGATTTTTCCTTACATACATTTCTTGTGTCAAAGATAATCGGTGAGACATCCTTCAAAATACTGTAGTCGATGACATCGTGATCTGTATGAATGATGATGACGTCGTACTGATTGATGTGTTCTTTTGTGAAAGGGACAGATTGTTTGCGGCTTCCGTCATTCAAGCGGATCTCGCTGATAAACGGATCATGGTAATCAATCGCGCACCCCTTGTCCATCAATTCTTCCATTATCGTAAACACTGAGGATTCACGCGGGTCATTTGTATTTTTTTTATAAGCGGCCCCTATTATTAAGATGCTGCATTTGTCTTTGCCCGACAGTTTCAAAGCATAGTCAGAGACAGAAATCGGCATGTTGGAATTGATTTCGTCCGCCAGATCAATTAATTTTGTCTGCAGCCCTTTTTCATTCGCGATCCATTTGAAGTAAAAAGGGTCAATCGGGATACAATGGCCTCCGACTCCGGGGCCCGGGATAAATTTTTGAAAGCCGAACGGCTTCGTGTCTGCCGCGCAGATGACTTCCCATATATCAATATCAAGTTCACGGCAATTAAGCGCCATTTCATTGATAAGAGCTATATTGACATAACGATAAGTATTCTCTAGGAGTTTAGCTGTTTCAGCTACTTCGGGTGAGGTGACCGGGTGAATGCTTGTAACAATGGTGCTGTAAAACGCTGAGGCAAGTTCTGTGCAAGTCTGTGTGGTTCCGCCGACTACTTTAGGAATATCTGAAACTTCATATTGCCTGTTGCCCGGATCAATTCTTTCCGGAGAATAAGCCGTAAAAAAGTCTGTTCCTATTTTCATGCCGCGGCTTGATGCCATTCTGTCGGCAATCTTTTTTTTCGTTGTTCCGGGATAGGTGGTGCTTTCTAAAATTAAAAGCTGATGCTGCCTTCCATAAGCGATCATGCTGTCAACTGCACTGTCGATGTAGGTTAAATCGGGGATCTTGTCTTTTTTGTTCAGGGGTGTCGGCACACATATCACAATGATGTCGCATTTTTGGATGAGCGACATGTCGGCGCTGATTTGAAAGCGTTTTGTTTGTAAAGCCGAGTTCAGTCTGTCGTCCTCTATATCTTGAATATGGCTGCTTCCGGCGGCTAACAAGGAAACCTTTTCACTGTTTTTGTCGAATCCGATAACATTGTATCCTTTATCGACACATTCAAGCGCAAGAGGAAATCCCACATATCCCATGCCTAACACGCCTACAATCGCCTGCTTCGTTTCAATTAGATGTAACAGCCGTTTTTGACCAAGGTTGCTGGCTTCTTTTGTGACAGTATTCATTTTTCGCCCCCTAATAGATAGAAAAGAGTATTGTTTTTTACAATTTAAAACAAATATCGATCGATATCGCAATTATAACAAAAGTTAAAATTTGATAAATGAGTTTTACATCCTTTTATAAATTAGGTATTATATATTTATTTTTCTTTTATTTGTAAAATAAAATCCTGTCAAATGGTATATATCTGGTAACGAGTGAGAAAATCTCCCTTAATTGAGAGAATATACAGAAAATAATATAAAAAAACAGGCCGAAGCCTGTTTTTTTATTCTGTCACTGCCTCAGTTACAGCCGCGAAAACGAGTGCTCCCGCTTTCTCTAATCGTTCTTTGCTGATGTGTTTCATATTATCATTCTCAGTGTGATACCAGGGCCCCGGCTCCTGTGTATCGGGGCTGAGCCAAATCCAGTTAGCCGACGGAATCCCTGCTTCATAAAAAGAGACATGGTCTGAGTAACCGAGCTGAATCAGGTTTGGCTTGACCAACCGGGATTTTTCAGCGGCTTTTTCAGCGTACCGGACGCTCGGGTTTTCCCTGCCGTCAGGAGTCGTGACACACATTTGACTCGCTTCTTCCCAGTCAGTCGCAATCATATCGGCATTAAAATTGGCCTGGCTGTGCTTTCTTTCATTGTTCGTGAGTGTACTGACGTAATAAGATGAACCCGCAGACCATAATTCTTCTGCACCGAACAAAATAAAGCGGATCTCTTTGTCTTTCGGTATGTGTTTGAGTTGCTTGCTGATTTCCAGAACGGCAGATGTGCCTGAGGCGTTATCATCCGCTCCGGGCGCGCCTTTTACGCTGTCATAATGCGCTGTGACATATATAATATCAGCATCAGAAGAGTTGGCCTGTGCCGCTTTGCGCGTTCCTATAATATTTTGTGAGGTGCGGTTTTTATAGTTTTTAAATTGAATGACTGCCTGCTTTTCCTGCAGCAGTGCTTCACCGTCTTCTTTTTTCATACCCGCCGCCGGTATCGTGATTCCTTTATCGGTATGCGGACGGACGGCGAGCGGTTTTGTTGTCTGATTATAAATAATGACTGCTTTGGCTCCCGCTTGTTCGGCATGTTTGATCTTTTGAGAAACGGGGATCTTTCCTTCGCGTATCACTGCAATCTTTCCTTTGGCTCCTGTTACGTCATCGCGTGATCCGCAGCCGCCGTCAAAAATCCCTCCCTCAATTCTCAGCTCTTTTTCAACAGCGGATTGATCAGCGGAGCGGAGCGGGAATTCATGATCTCCCGCTGTGACTGAACCTGAAAAGTACTTTTTCAACGGAAATGACTGTACTTTGACACTGGCGCCCTGAGCCCGCAGACGATTCGATATGTATTCAGCCGCTTCCTTTTCTTTCGCAGTTCCGGTTTCCCGCGGCCCGATGGTTTCGCTCAGATCATGCATAGTGTCCAATGCCTCATCAGCATCAAAAACCGGCGCGGTCACGGCTGAATAACCATGGGTTTCAGACAGCGGCCCGGCAGACGCGCCCCATATAACGCTTGCTGCCACCGCGGCTGACATAAATGAAAATTTCATCATAATCCCTCCTCTTATTAACACCTCTTCCCTTTCGATTGAAGAACACTGATTCCTTTAAATAGGGGAAAAATGAATATTATTGACCAAATGAAGATGATGAAAAAGGAGGGAAAAACCCGGGAGCATAAAAAAACGCCGGGAGAATATCTCCCGGCGTCCATTCCATTACTTATTCAAGTTATAGAAAGAGTTGATACCGTGGTATTGAGCAGTTTCAGCCAACTGATCTTCGATGCGAAGAAGCTGGTTGTATTTCGCAACACGGTCCGTACGGGACGGAGCACCTGTTTTGATTTGTCCTGCATTAGTTGCCACAGCGATGTCAGCGATTGTGCTGTCTTCAGTTTCACCTGAACGGTGAGAGATAACGGCAGTGTAGCCCGCGCGTTTCGCCATTTCGATCGCATCGAATGTTTCAGTCAATGTACCGATTTGGTTTACTTTGATCAGGATAGAGTTGCCTACGCCGTTTTTGATACCTTCAGCAAGCTTTTTCGTGTTTGTAACAAAAAGATCGTCACCGACAAGCTGAACTTTTTTGCCAAGACGCTCTGTAAGAAGTTTGTGGCCTTCCCAGTCGTTCTCGTCAAGTCCGTCTTCGATAGAGATGATTGGGTATTTAGAAACCATTTCTTCGTACCAGTCAACCATTTCAGCAGATGTTTTCACAACGCCTTCGCCAGACAGATGGTATTTGCCGTCTTCTTTGTTGTAGAACTCAGAAGATGCAGCATCCATAGCAAGCTTCACTTCTTCGCCAGGTTTGAAGCCGGCTTTTTCGATTGCTTCAACTATTGTTTGAAGTGCTTCTTCGTTAGAACCAAGGTTCGGAGCGAATCCGCCTTCGTCACCTACAGCTGTGTTCATTCCTTTAGCAGAAAGAACTGATTTCAGGCTGTGGAAGATTTGAGCGCCCATGCGAAGCGCTTCACGGAAGTTAGGCGCGCCTACAGGCATAATCATGAATTCTTGAATGTCTACGTTGTTGTCAGCATGCTCTCCGCCGTTTACGATGTTCATCATCGGTACAGGAAGCGTTTTTGAGTTGAATCCTCCAAGGTATTGGTAAAGAGGAATCTGTAAGAAGTCAGCAGCTGCGCGCGCACAAGCCATAGATACACCAAGGATTGCGTTCGCACCGAGTTTGCCTTTGTTTTCAGTTCCGTCAAGCTCGATTAAAAGCTGATCGATTGCGTTTTGTTCAGTTACGTCAAAGCCGAGAAGCTCTGGAGAAATGATTTCGTTTACGTTGTTAACAGCAGTTAACACGCCTTTTCCAAGGTAACGGTCTTTGTCGCCGTCACGAAGCTCAACCGCTTCGTATTCACCTGTAGAAGCTCCGCTTGGCACTAATGCGCGGCCGAAAGCTCCTGTTTCTGTATATACTTCAACTTCAACTGTTGGGTTGCCGCGGGAGTCAAGGACTTCGCGTGCATAAACATCAACAATGTATGGCATGAGTTTGTCTCTCCTTTTGATTTACGCTTATTTTTGAATTAAAGATGTTCCGGTCATTTCTTTCGGTTTTTCAACACCGAGAAGGTCTAATAACGTTGGTGCGAGGTCGCCTAGGATTCCGCCTTCGCGCAGCGTCACGCCTTCTTTCGTCACAATGACAGGGACTGGGTTTGTCGTATGGGCAGTGTGCGGTTCGCCTGTTTCTGTAATCAGAATGTCCGCATTACCGTGATCAGCGGTAATGATGGCATGTCCGCCTTTAGCGATGATGGCGTCAACCACTTCGCCTAAGCATTCGTCCACTGCTTCAATTGCTTTAATCGTCGGTTCGACCATTCCGGAGTGGCCGACCATGTCAGGGTTTGCAAAGTTCAGGATGATCGCGTCGTGCTTGTCAGCCGCGATTTCTTTTACAAGAGCATCCTTCACTTCATACGCGCTCATTTCAGGCTTCAGGTCATATGTCGCGACCTTCGGCGAGTTAATGAGGATGCGCTCTTCGCCCGGGAATTCTTCTTCGCGGCCGCCGCTCATAAAGAACGTAACGTGCGGATACTTTTCAGTTTCTGCAATGCGAAGCTGTTTTAACCCGTGCTGTGCTAATACTTCACCGACCGTATTGTCAAGGTTTACCGGTTTAAAAGCCACATATCCGTCAACAGATTCACTGAAGTGAGTCAGGCAGACGAAATACAGGTTTTTCGGATGATTTTCACCGCGGTCGAAATCGCGGAAATCTTTGTTGGTAAACGTGTTTGAAATCTGGATGGCGCGGTCTGGTCTGAAATTATAGAAAATCACAGAATCGCCGTCATGAATTTTCGCAACGGGTTCACCGTTTTCTTTTGTGATGACGGACGGAATGACGAATTCATCATGAATGCCGTTCGCATAAGAATCGTCGACTACATCCATCGCGCTGCGGTAAGACGGGCCTTCGCCGTAAGCCATTGCGCGGTACGCTTTTTCCACACGGTCCCAGCGTTTGTCGCGGTCCATGGAGTAGTAGCGTCCGGAAATGCTGGCGATTTCGCCGACACCGATTTCTTCGATCTGCTCATTCAGCTGCTGAATGTAAGTTTTCGCTGTTTGCGGACCTACATCGCGGCCGTCGAGGAAACCGTGAATATACACCTTCGTCAGTCCTTCACTTTTCGCAAGCTTCAGCAGCGCGAATAAATGATTGATATGACTGTGTACGCCTCCGTCAGAAAGAAGGCCGAACAGGTGCAGCGCTTTGTCGTTGTCTTTCGCGTTTTTGATGGCGTCAAGGAACGTTTGATTGCGTTCGAATTCGCCTTCGCGGATGGCAACGTTCACGCGTGTTAAGCTTTGGTACACAATACGTCCTGCGCCGATATTCAGATGACCGACTTCAGAGTTCCCCATCTGTCCTTCAGGCAGTCCGACTGCTTCGCCTGATGCCGTCAGCGTCTGATGAGGGTATTGGTTCCAATAACGGTCGAAATTCGGTTTTTTCGCTTGTGCGACTGCGTTTCCGACTGTTTCATTGCGTAATCCGAACCCATCAAGAATGATGAGTGCAGCTGGTTTTTTACTCATATTGACCTTCCTCCAATAATTGAACGAATGACTGCGGTTCAAGGCTTGCGCCGCCGACCAAAGCACCGTCAATATCGGACTCTGCCATATATTCTTTAATATTTGCAGGTTTTACGCTGCCGCCGTATTGAATGCGGAGCTTGTCAGCAGTTTCCTGGCTGAAGCTTTCAGCAACGACTTTACGGATATGCGCGCAGACGTCGTTAGCATCTTTCGCTGTAGAAGATTTGCCTGTTCCGATTGCCCAGATTGGCTCGTACGCAATAACGGAAGCGGCAACTTGCTCTTCAGAAAGACCCGCAAGACCTTTTTTCACTTGATCGGCAACAAGATCATTTGTTTTTCCGGCTTCGCGCTCTTCAAGCGTTTCACCTACGCAAATGATCGGCACAATGCCGTGTTTGAAAGCAGCATGCGCTTTTTTGTTAACTGTTTCATCAGTTTCAGCGAACATTTCACGGCGCTCAGAGTGGCCGATGACGCAGTAATCCACGCCAAGGTCTTTCAGAGCGACCGGGCTGATTTCACCTGTGAACGCACCGTTTTCTTCAAAATGCATGTTTTGGGCGCCGACTTTCAGGTCAGTTCCTTTAACAGCAGAAGTCAGCTTTTCTAAGAAAAGAGCTGGTGCGCAAACAACGGCTTCCGCTTTGTCTGCTGCTGGAATGGAAGATTTCACTTCTTCAACGAAGCTGACAGCTTCGCCGAGTGTTTTGTTCATTTTCCAGTTACCGGCTATAATTGGTTTTCTCATCTGTTCCACTTCCTTATAGCAGTTTTTATTTATCGTTCAGCGCAGCTACACCTGGAAGCTCTTTGCCTTCCATGAATTCAAGGGATGCGCCGCCGCCTGTTGAGATATGGCTCATTTTGTCAGCAAGGCCGAATTTTTCAACGGCTGCCGCAGAGTCTCCTCCGCCGATGACAGAGTATGTATCGTTTGCCTCTGCCAATGCTTCAGCCACTGCTTTTGTGCCTTGAGCGAACAAGTCGATTTCGAATACGCCCATCGGTCCGTTCCATACGACAAGTTTGCTGTTTTTGATAACTTCAGCGTACGTTTCGCGGGTTTTCGTTCCGATGTCGATCGCTTCTAAATCACTTGGAATCTCAGAGATCGGCACGATTTGAACGTTTGCATCGTTAGAGAAATCATCAGCAACGAGAACGTCTTCCGGCATATAGAATTTAACGCCTTTTTCTTTCGCGCGGTCCATGAATGATTTTGCAAGTTCGATTTTATCTTCTTCAAGAAGAGATTTACCGACTTCATAGCCAAGCGCTTTTACGAATGTGTAAGCAAGACCTCCGCCGATGATCAGGTTGTCCACTTTATCAAGCAGACTTTCGATTACGCCGATTTTGTCTTTTACTTTCGCGCCGCCGATGATTGCCGTAAACGGGCGCTCAGGATTTGTCACGGCTTTGCCGAGAACGTCAAGCTCTTTTTCCATCAGGAATCCTGCAACCGCCGGCAGATGCTCGGCAATTCCGGCTGTAGATGCGTGAGCACGGTGGGCAGCACCGAATGCGTCATTGACATATACATCCGCAAGCTCAGCAAATGCTTTAGCAAGCTCAGGATCGTTTTTCTCTTCACCAGGGTAGAAACGTACGTTTTCCAATACAAGAACGTCTCCGTCCTTCATATCAGAAATTTGTGCTTTTACAGCATCGCCGTAAGCTTCATCCGCTTTTTTCACTTCTTTGCCGAGCAGTTCGCCTAAGCGTGCAGCGACAGGAGTTAAACGAAGCTCCTCAACCACTTCGCCTTTCGGGCGGCCTAAGTGGCTCGCAAGAAGGACTTTCGCGCCTTGGTCTGCAAGGTGTTTGATTGTTGGAAGCGCAGCGCGGATACGAGTATCGTCTGTTACTTCCCCGTCTTTCATTGGAACGTTAAAGTCAACGCGGCAGAATACGACTTTGCCTTTTACGTCGATGTCTTTTACTGTTTTTTTATTCATGCCTTAGGAGATCCTCCTTCAAAATGGTTTGCATAGCACGAAAAACGTGAAACGTGAAACCGCCTCATGATGCTTCCGCCGCGGGGCAGATTGCAGCTTCCGGGCACGGGGCAGATCGTCTTCTGAGCCAGGGCAGGCGGCTCAGAAAACGAAAGTGCCGCGGAAACTTCAAAACGCGGACGTTCTGCAGCAATCCGGCGCTTTCTGAAAGCCGGTTCTCATGGAAAAAGGGAAAGGGAGTCCGTCCCCTTCCCTTGTCCGCTTTCATTATAGCGTTTCTGTCCGAAAGAACCAAGTCCGGCCCTTTCCGGGAGCTATGAATTAAAGACCTTGTTTTGCGATGTAAGCTGCAAGGTCAACAACGCGGTTAGAGTAGCCGCTTTCGTTATCGTACCAAGAGATTACTTTTACCATGCTGCCTTCCATAACCATTGTAGAAAGAGCATCGATTGTAGAAGAGTTAGCATTGCCGTTGTAGTCTCCGGATACTAATGGCTCTTCGCTGTAGCCAAGGATTCCTTTAAGATCGCCTTCAGCCGCTTCTTTAAGAGCTGCGTTTACGTCTTCAGCCGTTACGTCTTTGTTAAGTTCAGCAACTAGGTCAACAAGAGAAACGTTTGGAGTCGGCACACGCATAGCTCCGCCGTTCAGTTTGCCTTTCAGTTCAGGAAGAACAAGGGAAACTGCTTTAGCAGCACCAGTTGATGTAGGAATGATGTTTTCAGCTGCTGCACGCGCACGACGGTAGTCTTTGTGCGGAAGATCAAGAATTTGCTGATCGTTTGTGTAAGAGTGAACAGTTGTCATCATACCGCGTTTGATGCCGAATTTGTCGTTAAGTACTTTTGCAAACGGCGCAAGGCAGTTTGTTGTGCAAGATGCGTTAGAGATAACATGGTGGTTAGCCGCATCGTATTTGTCTTCGTTAACACCCATAACGATTGTGATATCTTCTTCGTTAGCAGGTGCAGAGATGATAACTTTTTTCGCGCCTGCTTCTAAGTGTTTCGCAGCGTCTGCGCGTTTTGTGAAGAAACCAGTAGATTCAACTACGATTTCAACGCCTTGTTTGCCCCAGCTGAGTTTCGCAGGATCGCGCTCAGCAGAAACTTCGATTGTTTTGCCGTTAACAACAAGGTTGCTGCCGTCAACTTTAACTTCTGCATCTAATTTTCCGTGTACGGAATCATATTGTAAAAGATGAGCAAGCATGTTAGCGTCTGTTAAATCGTTAACCGCTACTACCTCAACTTCAGGATTGTTTAATGCTGCGCGGAATACGTTACGTCCAATACGACCAAAACCGTTAATACCGACTTTTACTGCCATGATTATTTCCTCCTTTAAATAAGTGAGAGATATTTATATTGAGGGACTGTTATCCCTTAATAACTTCTTTGCGGCTCCTTCGTCCGTGACGAGAACCGTGTTTCGCTGCTTTTTAAAATAAGCTTCGATTGCTTCTGCTTTTGATGATCCGCCCGCTACCGCGATAATGTCGGGAATGGCATCGAGGTCATCGAGCTGCATTCCGACTGAATGTACCTTGTGAACGACTTCTCCGTCCGCATTAAAGTAGTAGCCGAATGCCTCTGTCACCGCATGATTGTCATCTATTTTCTTCAAATCTTCCAAAGGCGTGTTTCTTCGCTCCGCCATTGTTCTAGCTTCGCCGATTCCGTGAACGAGCATACTCGCTGATTTAATCGTGTGAAGCACCTCTTTTACGGAAGGTTCTTCAATAATAGATGAGTAGGCGCCTTGTGACAGCTGTCCGGGAACGAACAAAAGCCGATAAGTGCCTGAAGCCTTTTCCGCCATATGCGCGCATATGGTGTTCGCCTGGTTTTTCACATCTTCGCCTAAACCGCCTCTTGCGGGCACAAACAGGAGCTCGCGGTTTTTTGAATCGGGCGTCATCATATCGGCGACGGCTTCAATTGTCGTACCGCCGGTTACAGCGACGATATTTTTGCCTGAAAATCTCTTTTTCATACATGCAACGGCCGCTCTCCCTAATTCTTTTTTGACCCAAGGAGATTGGTCGCTGTCTCCGGAAACGATAATGGCGTCTTTCAGATTAAGCCGCTCTTTTAATGTCTTTTCCAGAAGCGTCAATCCTAAAACATCCTTCATCGTATCTTCCAGAATCGAAAGCAGTGAATAGCCCTCTTCCGTCATTGTCATGCCGTTTGTTTTAATATCGATGAGATTCTGTTCTTTCAAAAACTGAACCTCGCTTCTGAGAACGCGCTCGGTCAATCCGAGACTGGCTGCAAGACTTCTGCGGCCGATCGGTTCGGTAAGCCTGATATACTGCAAGATTTCAAATCTTTTCTGCATCACAAGCAAAAGATCAGGCAATAATTTTTTTTGAGCTTGTATTAACTGGTTCATGACTCAAACGTTCCTTCCTATTCATACTGGACAGAAAATGTCCCGCTATGACAAAAAACGTCCCATCATAGCCAAAAAAAATTATGTCTGCTTTCTTTAATTATTTTAACAGGATGACATTGTTAATTCAACTGTTAAAGGTCAATTCCTCGACATTCTTCGCGGGATTTTCCAGTATCTCCTTGATACAGTCATTATATACAGAAACGGAATGAAGGTGACAGACAAAAGCCCGCCGGAGCGGACTTTTGTCGTAAAACGCTTTCATTTTATCCAGAGTTTTTCTATTTCTTCTAATGATTTATTTTTCGTCTCAGGGCAGATCGTCACGACAAACAAGAAACAGAGAATATTAATGACGGCAAATATCCAGAAGGTGTACGCGAGCCCTAACCCGCTGATCATCATCGGCACGAACTGGCCGATCGCCCAGTTGGCCCCCCATAAGAATATCGTCGCAATACCGGCGGCGCGTGCTCGGAGGTGGTTCGGAAAGATCTCCGAAATCATGATCCACGTAATCGGCCCGACTGATACGCAGAAAGCGGCGACGAATCCCAATATGATGACGACTAAAGCCGGACCGCTCGCCAGCTGAAAATAAAAGGCTGCCCCGATTAAGATCATAAACAGCGCCATAAAGGCAGATCCGACTCCCATCAGCTTTTTCCGGCCTACTTTATCCACTAAAAGAACGGCGATGACGGTGAAAATCACTTCGACGACACCGACGATGCATGTCGTGATAAACCCCGCATTCTGTCCGAAGCCCATCATTTTGAAAATTTCCGGCCCGTAATACGTAATCGCGTTCATGCCGATGACCTGATTGAATAAAGCCAGCAGAATCCCGATCACAAGCGCTTTTCTCAGCCCCGGTTTAAACAGCTGAGACAATGACCCCATTTTTTCTAATTGTAAAGACGTTTCGATTTGTTTGATTTCTTCTTTCGCGGTCTGCTCGCCGTTAATGCGCGTCAGCACGGCGAGGGCTTCATTCCGGCGCCCCGCTTTCGCAAGCCAGCGCGGACTTTCCGGCACGATAAGCAGCACGATAAAAAAGATGACGGACGGAATCATGCCGTAAGCGAGCATCCACCGCCAGCCGGTGTGCACTCCCCATTCATACGAGCCGGACTGCTGGACGGCAAGGTTAATAAAATAAGTGCCGGATATCCCTAATATCGTAAACAGCTGATACAGTGAAGACAGACTGCCGCGTATGGCCGGCGGAGCGGCTTCGGTAATATACGTGACAGAAAGCGAGGAGCCCATGCCGATTCCCAGACCGCCGATGACTCTGGCGATCACTAAGGAAGACACACTTTGAGAAAGCGCAGAGACAACCGCTGACACCGCAAACAACAGCGCCGCTGCCATCAAAATCTTTCTCCGTCCGAAACGGTCGCTCAAAAATCCGGAAATCCCGACGCCGAAAACACCGCCGATCATAATGCTTGAAATCACGAGCCCTTCCATAAAAGGACTTAAGCGGTACAAATCTTTCAGGAAACCGATGGCGCCGGAAATCACCGCCGTGTCATAACCGTACAAAAGCCCTCCCAGTCCGGCCGCGCATGAGATGAGAATGACAAACCACTTGGAATGCTGCCGAGTGACAGGTACATTTGAGCCAATTGGTGCCGGGTGATTCTTCATGAATTTTACCCTCCCGCGAATAATAGAATAAAAACGCTTACAAAACAAAGTGCGGCGCTTGATGATGCTTTGTTTTCTTCAGAACCGCCACATTTGTACGTACTTATGAAGAATTTTATCTAAAAATGAGGAAAATTAGTACGTACAAATAAAGAATAAGCAGTTTTTCATAATCTGTCAATTATTTTTACAGCTTGATGAAAGGGCTTACTATGTTATACTGGAATTTGTCCGTATACATTTTGGAGGAATTGATATGCTACCGAAATATGCTCAAGTAAAAGAAGAAATTTGTTCATGGCTGAATCAGGGAAAAATACAGCCGGACGAAAAGCTGCCTACGGAAAATGAGCTGATGCAGCAGTTCGGCGTCAGCCGCCATACCATCAGAAAGGCGATCGGAGATTTGGTCTCGCAAGGGCTGCTGTACAGCGTTCAGGGCGGGGGCACCTTTGTCGCTTCACGCATGGCGAAATCAGCCATGCATTCAAACAAAACGATCGGCGTCATTACAACGTACATATCAGACTATATTTTTCCGAGCATCATCAGGGGAATTGAATCTTATTTAAGCGAACAGGGCTATTCCATGCTGCTGACGAGCACCAACAACAATACAGAAAGTGAGCGGCGCGGCCTTGAAAACCTGCTGTCCAAAAATATAGACGGGCTGATTGTCGAGCCTACAAAAAGCGCGCTGCAGACGCCCAACATCGGCTACTATCTCAATCTGGAGAAAAACGGCATTCCGTTTGCCATGATTAACGCCTCTTATGCGGAGCTGGCCGCACCGAGCTTTTCCGTCAATGATGTCAAAGGCGGCATGATGGCTTGCGAATACGTCATGTCCCTCGGCCACACACACATTATGGGAATCTTTAAAGCGGATGACACGCAGGGCGTCAAACGGATGAACGGCTATCTTCAGGCGCATCGGGAGCGCGGGATTTTCCCGTCTCCGGACATGATCGTGACTTACACGACTGAAGAAAAAGAAACCGTGCTTCTCCAAAAAATTAAGCATACCCTTGAGCAAAACAGCGGGTCATATCCGACGGCCATTCTTTGCTACAATGACGAAATTGCGCTGAAGACGATTAATCTTCTCAGGGAATTGGGGTTAAAGGTGCCTGATGACGTATCGGTCATGGGCTATGACGATTCACATTTCGCCCAGATTTCCGAGGTGAAGCTCACCTCTGTCAAGCATCCGAAATCCATTATGGGGAAAGCGGCGGCAAAATATGTCATCGACTGCTTAGAACATAAAAAGCCGAAGAAGGATGACGTCGTGTATGAACCGGAACTCGTCATCCGGAATTCAGTCAAGCGGATCGGCGAATAAAAAAAGCAATGTGCGCGGCACATTGCTTTTTTTGCTCAGCTGTTTTTTAATTCGGCGATGATTTCAAATGATCTCATTCTGTCGGCATGCTCAAAGCTTTCTGAATTCACCATGATTTCATCCGCCTGTGTTGTCCGGATGAAGCTTTCCAGCTTTTCCTTCACACGCTCCGGTCCGCCGACAATCGTTGAACTGAGCTGTTCATTGACCATCGCTTTTTCATACGGCGACCAGATTTGATCCATGTCTTCAACAGGAGGCTTCAGCTGGTTCGGCGTGCCGCGGACGAGGTCTAAAAATCTTTGATAATGCGATGTTGCCAGATGCTCCGCCTTTTCATCCGTATCGGCGGCAATGACGGTGACGCCGACCATCGCGTACGGTTGATCCAGTACGTCTGACGGACGGAAGGAGCTGCGGTACAGTTCAAGAGCCGGCACGGTATTTTTCGGTGAGAAGTGAGCCGCAAAGGCGAACGGAAGCCCGAGCTCTCCCGCAAGACGCGCGCTGAAGCCGCTTGAGCCCAAAAGCCAGATCGGCACGTCCAGCCCTTCGCCCGGAATGGCGCGGACTTGATTGCGCACATTGCCTGTCGGTTTGAAGTAATTTCTCAATTCTTCAAGCTGCTCCGGAAAATCTTCCCCGCTGTTTATGTTTCTTCGTAAGGCTCTCGCCGTTAATTGGTCGGTCCCCGGCGCGCGTCCGAGCCCCAGGTCAATCCGCCCCGGATATAACGTTTCAAGGGTTCCGAACTGCTCCGCGATCACAAGTGAAGAATGATTCGGCAGCATAATACCCCCAGAACCGACGCGGATTTTTTTCGTGCCGCCGGCGATGTGGCCGATCAGCACCGCCGTTGCCGAGCTGGCGACGCCTTCTATATTATGATGCTCCGCAAGCCAATAGCGGTTATAGCCCCACTCCTCGGCGCGGCGCGCTAAATCCATGCTGTTGCGGAACGATTCAGCAACCGTTCCCCCCTGTACGACCGGCGATAAATTCAATACGGAAAACGCAGTATCTTTCAATGTATGTTCAGCCATCGTTTTCTCCTTTTTGGTTTAGTGTAAGCAGATCTTAAACAAGGTCTCTACCACACACCTTACCACAGCTTTTCCCGTGAGTTAAACAATTTGATTCGATGATCTTCGAACAATCAGTCAGCGGTCGTCACTATTGAACTCTGTATGAATGGATCTATTACATTCAGATATGATGAGCTTTTCATCCTATAAAAGTGAAAATCTATCGTTGAATGAACAAACCCAATAATGTTAAGATATGTATGATATTGAATAGGAAGGAAGTCATTGTCTATATGCGTAAAAAAATCTTAATGGCACTCACAACAGCTTTACTGGCAGCAATCTTCTTTACAGGAAACACCGATAAGGCATATGCTGCAGACTTTTACTCCGGCACTCAGCAGCATTTAAATGTAAGCGGATTTACCGATGCCTCCTACTACACTAAAAAAGCGAAAAGTGTCGATTTTACTCTCAGTACAGCGTATCCGTCAGATCGAACTTTTAAAGGAAACCTATACTTACAGCGAAAGTCCGGAAAGAAATGGATGACTTGTAAAAAAACAACCTTTTCTTTCTCAGTAAGGGTGACTAAGTCATTCTCTTTAAAAGGATGCAAGACAGGTTATTATCGTGTCAAAGCTACGTTCAGCGGTTCAAAACTTGTCAATACGACTAACTCTTTTAAAATTAACCGATAAGATTCAGGACCCTATGATGATTAGGGTCTTTTTTTATTCATTCTTTGTGAGTTCCTGTGCGATTTGAATAAAAAGTTTTGCCGCCAATGAAGCCTCCTTTATAGAAGGAACGGCAAGCAGAACATCACGGTACACCGCCTGATTGAGTTCCCTTGTCACGACATTTTCCGGCAGCGATATTCCCGACATAGACATTTGTGATAATATCGCAATTCCCAGCCCCTCTTTGATCATGCTGATGGACGTATTGACGTTGTAAACAGTGAATGCGGCAGTCAGCACAGATCCTGCCTCCTTAAACATATCAATAAACGGTGATTCGTATCCTCCGTCACAGATGATCATCGGCTGGCGGTCAAGATCTTTCAGAGTGATTGACTCACAGCAGCAAAGCGGATGATCATTTCTAAGCACGACGGCCATTTTATCTTTTTTCAGCGGCAGATATTCCATGTCTTCCGTAGGAAAAAGAGTGATACCTACATCTATTACCCGGGAGCGGAGCCATTCCTTTACTTCGTTAACCGTTCCTTCATGAAGCACCAACTCAAGCTTCGGATACCGTTTTTTAAACACGCTGATCAGCTTTGGAATGAAATAAGCGGAAGCGGCCGGAAATGTGCCGATGTGAATCGTTCCCTGTTCAAGCCCTCTTTCCGCGGCCGCCAGCTGCTCGGCTTTTTCTATGCCTTTGAGCACCTCTCTGATATGGACGAGAATTTTTCCGCCCGTGTCCGTGAGCCTTACGCCGTTGCGGCGCTCGCGGACGATCAGCTTGATGCCGAGCTCTGACTCAAGCGCAGAGATGGCATGGCTGACGGCGGGCTGCGTCATATTCAGCGCCTGCCCCGCTTTTGTAAAGCTTCCCGTTTCAGCGATTTGAACAAAAACCCGCAGTTGTGTAATCGTCATGACGTTTTACTTATGCTCCTTATAAAAAAGATTCATTTTATTTATCTTGCTGATTACCGTATCATATGATGGAATTGTTCTACAAGGAGTGAACGACGTGAAACAGCTTTCGAAAATACAGACGGCTCTTATGCTGGCGTTTCTAGTCACGGTATGGGGAATTAACTGGCCGCTGACAAAGGCCGCGCTTGCCTATTCGCCGCCCCTTCTGTTTGCCGGAATCCGCACGCTGATCGGCGGACTTCTATTATTAATGGTTGCGCTGCCCCGTTTTAAAAAGCTGCGTTTTAAAGAAACGTGGCCGATCTATCTTATTTCTGCCATTTTAAATATTACTTTATTTTACGGCCTGCAAACGGTCGGCTTGAACTACCTGCCTGCCGGCTTATTTTCAGCCATCGTGTTTTTCCAGCCGGTGTTAATGGGCGTTTTTTCTTGGCTGTGGCTCGGGGAATCGATGTATCCTTTAAAAATAGCCGGTCTTATTCTGGGCTTTGCCGGTGTCGCCGTCATCAGCGCAGCCGGTTTCGGAGGCCATATTTCCATCGCCGGCATTCTTTTGGCCTTAGGCTCTGCGGTCAGCTGGGCGCTCGGCACGGTATATGTGAAAAGAACGGGCGGACGCGCGGATTCTATCTGGATGGTCGCTCTTCAGCTTCTGATCGGCGGCGTGCTGCTTGTCAGCTCTGGCCATTTTTCAGAAAGCTTTTCAGCGATTCAATGGAAAGCTCCGTTCATTCTGAGCCTTCTGTTCATTTCAGTTTTTGTTATCGCGCTCGGCTGGCTCGCCTTTTTTACGCTTGTCGGTTCAGGGGAAGCAAGCAAGGTTGCCTCTTACACCTTCCTGATCCCGCTCATATCCATTATCGTCAGCTCGATATTCCTGCATGAACCGCTGACCGTCAGCCTTTTAGCCGGACTGCTTCTGATCGTCACAAGCATTTGTTTTGTGAATATAACACCGAAGAAACTGAAAACACCTGCTCTGGCCGCAGAAAAAAAGGCCGTTCAATAAAAAAACTCTTGCCGCGGGGCAAGAGTTTTTTTATTTATTGACGTCTCCCTTTCACGAGATACGCAGCCGTAATAAGGAGATAGATGGCCGCAGTGATGCATGTGATGACGATGGATGTCGTGGCAATCACGCCGACCAAGATGGCCAAAAGCGCAAGCACTGCGAACCATGTCGTGTACGGGAACCATTTGACGTAATAAGCCGGCTGTTCTGTTGAATGTTTTCTTGATTTCAAATGGGCGAATCCGATAATCAGCCAGATGAACAGCACGGTATAGCCGAGGGAACCCATCAAATAATTAAACGTCTGGCTTCCTGCGAATAAAGAAATCAGGACGCCTACATATAAAAATGACGTACAAGTCAGAATCGCATAAACGGGAACCTTTTTCTTCGACAGTTTTGAAAAGATTTTCGGCACCCGGCCGTCAGAAGCCTGTGTAAACAAGACGCGGGATGATCCGTACAGTCCCGAGTTCATAGACGAGATAATCGCAAGAAGAATGACGGCATTCATAATATGGTCGGCACCCGGAATCCCGATCATCTTAAATACTATGACAAACGGGCTTTCGGGAACGCTGTTGACTTGATTCCAAGGAATCAGGCTGACGATGATGAAAAACGGCAGCAAGTAAAAAGCGACAATCCGCGTTAACGTGCTTCGGACAGCTTTCGGGATCACCTTTTCGGGATTTTTTGTCTCCGCCAGCGTGACGCCGATGATTTCCGTTCCGCCGTATGAGTAGATCACGACGAGCATCGCCGTAATGACGCCCCCCGCTCCATGCGGGAAAAACCCTCCGTGATCCGTTAAATGAGACAGCCCCGGCGCCGTGTGATTGCCGAATGAGAAAAATAATAGCAGAATCCCGCATAAAATAAAGATGACAATCACTGTAATTTTAATGAGCGCGAGCCAGTACTCCGTCTCGGCAAACAGTTTCACAGAAAGCATGTTTACGACCGTCACCACAATGGAAATGATCAAAGCCAATATCCATATCGGACATTCCGGCAGCCAATATTGAATGAAAATGGCGGCTACGACCGCCTCCGCGGCAATATTGAGCACCCACATTTTCCAATAGATCCAGTCTAAAAAGTATGCAGCGTACGACCCGAGAGACTGCTGAACCAAATCACGGAACGTCCTTGCATGTTTGTTTCTGACTGCCATTTCGGCCAGCCCCTGCATAATAAACAGCAGAATGATTCCGCCGAGGAGGTAGGCCAATAACACGGATGGCCCCGCTTCATCAATCGCCGTGCTGCTGCCTTTAAAGAGCCCGGCC
The DNA here is from genome assembly GCF_046535335.1 of Bacillus sp. SIMBA_026. Taxonomy (NCBI): domain Bacteria; kingdom Bacillati; phylum Bacillota; class Bacilli; order Caryophanales; family Bacillaceae; genus Bacillus; species Bacillus sp. SIMBA_026. Next base: position 394,804 of record NZ_JAWRWX010000002.1, read on the forward strand.
CCGATTGCGCCTCCAAGCGCCATCATCATAATGTGTCTGGACGACATCGTCCGTTTTAACGTTTGCTTGTCCTTTTCCATCTATCACACGCCCTCTCGCAAAAAGTGTTCATCACATAAAAAAGCACGCCGCCTCTTTGGGAAAAGAGACGGCGTGCCTCAGGCAGCCGCGGTACCACTCTTGTTGATCCCGAATATCCGGAATCCAGCTTAAAAACCTTTTAACGAAGGTCAGCCGTTAGGACATAGGGAATATTCCGACAATTCCGTTCCGCCCTGCCACTTCCGGGCGAGTTCAAAGAACAATCAGTCCGCGTTGCACCAACCCGCGGCTCTCTTTTTCTGACTGGATTCTTTTACTGCTCCCGTTCACAGTGTTTTATGTTAAATGAATCTCTTGAGTTTTTATTTTCTGAATATAGTAACATAATATACAGTCTTCTATTTTCAAAGTCAATACTAATTTTTGCCGCTGGTTTTCTTATCACCTATTTAAGACATTTTGACTGACCATGTTTATATTCATATGCGGGGTGAGCCGGCCCCTAATATGGCGTAATCAGCACTTTATATATATTGTTCAAACAGAAATTCCGAAAAGCTTCTACGATTCCATGAAGCCCTTCAGTTTTATAGATGAAACGAAAAAAAGAGCTCATTTCAAAGCGCCTGCCCCAGAGCTGATTCTGCGCTAAGCAAAAAAGACCACCATAAAGTGGTCTTTTTAAGTTGACTTTCTTTTAATAAGTTTTAGGTTCAACTTATTTATATTGGGGACATCTTTGTTATTCATTAAGTTATATAATAAATTTGCTGCTGTTTGTCCCAACTCTTTAATCGGTTGATGTATCGTTGAAAGTTCTATTACCTTAGATATCGGCTGATTATCAAATCCTATAATCGCCAGTTCTTCAGGTATTCGTATTCCCTGTCTTTTCGCTTCATAAATGATCCCTGCCGCAACATAATCACTTCCTACAACCATTGCCTCAGGACGAGGTGACTTATTTAGTAATAATTTTGCTATTTCTATACCATTTTCAATAGTGTACTGTTCCTCAAAGTACCAATTATCACTCCATTTCAATCCGTATTCATTTTGAAAGTGAAAAAATGATTTTTTTCTGCTTATGCCAACACCGCTCTTAGGATTTCCTATACATAGACCAATGGATTGATGTCCTTGATTTCGCAGATGATCAATTGCCATTTTGATTCCTGACTCATGATTAATAAATATATGTGCAACCTGTTTGCTTGCAGAAGCTTCACAGGAAACAATATTGCCAAACCCAGATATCTCGTCGAGTACGTGATGGGGGCTTACACAGGATCCCAAAATAAGACCGTCAATAAGTTTGTATTTCAATCTGTTAAAAAACTCCATTTCTTGTTCAGGATCGTTATTTGATTGGTGCACAAGCAAACTGTAATTATGTTTATTACACTCTTCGCCTATTCCGGCAATCAGTTTACTGAAAAACGGATGGTTGATTTTAGGAACAATGACTCCGAATACATTTGTCTTCCCCCTGGATAGGTTAATCGCGTTGAAATTTGGTACATAATTTAATTCCTTCATAGATTTTAACACAGCGTCCCGCTTCTCAGGTTTTACATAAGGATGATTATTGAGAACTCTAGAAACTGTTGTCCGGGAAACGTTCGCTTTCTTTGCTATCTCTGTAATGTTTGTCATTACTGTTACTCCTTCTTAGACAGCGTTATCAGGATTTCACACTGAATAACACAAGGGGAAAAAAAGCATTTAATTAATAGTTTTATCATGGCCTGCATGAATATGTGCGCCTTCCTGTCCCACACTATAGATAGAACGGGGCTTCCCCATCTTGTATAATAGTTTGTCAAATAAACCTACTAATATCCCCAGACATAGCAGCACAATGATGGTTCCTATCCCAATCGGCCCCTGAAGAATGATTGCAAGCACAAAAGCTAAAGCTTCCCCTATCGTCTTTGTAATATTAATACCCCAACCTGTACGTTCAGTAATAGCCAACATTAATTCATCATTCGGTATCGAAGGAAAAGATGCTCTTAAATAAATAGCGATTCCCATAGCCAATATACACAACCCTATCAAAAATAAACTCCATTGAAGAATTACAGAATCTGTTTTTAAGAACGAAAGAACCTTTAAGTTTAAAAGGTCAACAAAACTTCCAATAATAAAAATCGGAATAAAACCGGCTAGATTAGGAAACCGCATTTTTATGAGGCTGTTTATAAAGATAAGGATTCCTCCGACAATGAAAACCCATGACCCGATTGTAAGGCCAATGAGTTCTGATAAAGCCACGTTTAGAGCATCCCAGGGGGCAATCCCGGTATTAGATTTAATCATACATACAACCCCTACGGATAAAATAAACAATCCGACAATATAGATTAAACATCTTTTCACAAAATGGCTCATGGCTGTATACTCCGCGGTTTAGGGTCTTCTTCTTTCGTCAGAATGTAATGATTAAAAGCATAAGATACACCACACTCATCATTCGATAACGTTTTAAAAGCAGCCAATTGAATAAGCTTCTTATCTGCATTCCCCATGGCTATCCCTATTCCTGCTGCATGAAACATAGGCAGATCATTTAAATTATCACCTATTGCGATTGCATTCCGCGCATCCGTTCCATAATGTTCACAAAGTTTATTTAATGACGCTCCTTTATCTACTCCTGCACTTGTGATTTCAAGATTGAATGCTCCTGAACTCGTTACGGCACACTCCTTCAGTTGTCCAAAATATTCTTTAGCTTTTTTTAATTTTCTTTGGTTTGGCGAAACAATCATACATTTTATGACATACCGATAATCGATAGGGTCAATTGTACCCGGTATTTCCTCTAACCCGTATTGATGGATTTGAGCTTTAATAGAATTCCAAAATACTTCTTGATTAAAATGAGGTTCTTCCATTACTGTATTGTAAAGTTCTTTTTCAAGCTGCTGAATTCCTTGATTTGATACGGCAATTTTGTCAGATAAATAGAGCTGGTAATAGATTTCTTCTTTATTTAACCATGTGATGATAGGTTGGATTACATCTGAATCCATAAAATGTTCGAATATGACCTGATTTCCCACATCAATTTGAGCGCCGTTTGAAGCAATAATCGGAAAATCCAAATCATATTTATGGATGATGTGTTTTGCATCAAATAAAGCTCTCCCTGTAGCGATTGTTACAAGATGACCTTGTTTTTGTCCAAGCTTTAAAGCTCTTACATCTTGTTCTTGGATAGTTAAGTTCTCTGATAACAGCGTGCCATCTAAGTCAATTGCAATTACTTTCATGTGAATTTCCTCCTCAGAGTTTAAAAATCATTGAAAGTATAATGTATGGTACGCGTTTCAGAGCAATTAGATTATTATATTAATTTGAAGTTTTTCTCCGAAGCTGATTAGACCTGTGCTTCTCAAGTGTCCTCCTGCTTAATAATCCTTCTCTTTTGATCAATCCAGTTAATAAAGAACTGACTGCTAATGGCGGAACACTAATTTGAAGAAATTCATCCGGAACTTCAAGCGCCGGCAACTCACTAGAAACTGAACTGTAACAGGACAGCTTACACTTATGGCCGGCGAATTGGGCACCGGCACTTTTCAGAGAACGATCACTTTTTGTGAAAATCGGATGTATGAAGTTTCATTGAGGCGGTGTCCCCGATATACTTTTCTCTTTTCTTTCATTTGAGGTAAAGAAAGCAAAACCTGATTCCCTTATGACAGAACTTGCTTTATCATAAAAGTATGCGTTTACATTCGAGTAGGGAGGTTATAGCATGACCCCTGTGAATTCAAGCAGCATCGGGAAGATTCAGGCGGCCAGCAAAGGTTTGTCGCCAAAATTGAGAGCGATTGCAGACCATATCGTGAAGGAACCGAAAGACGTGATTCACCTTTCCATCATTCAGCTGGCGGAAAAAACAAAAAGCTCTGAAGCGACGATTTTCAGGCTGTGCAAACGGCTCGGTTTTTCCGGCTATCAGGATTTAAAAATCGCGCTTGCTCAGGAGATCGTTCAGGAGCCGGTGCAGCACATTCATGAAGAAATGAGCCCCGACGACGATATCGAAGTCATCATCCAGAAAGTTTTCCGCACAAACATTTCCGGTCTGACCGATACCTTTCATTTATTAGATCCGGCCGACGTTGAAAAAGCGGTAGAAATGATCCACCGCGCAGACAGAATCGAATTTTACGGAAACGGCGGTTCCGGGCTGATCGCCACTGACGCGTATCACAAATTTATGCGTACGGGTATAAACTGCATCGCGCACACGGATTCTCACTTTCAGGCGATGTCAGCGGGTCTTCTCGGTCCCGATAGCGCAGTCATCGGCATTTCTCATTCTGGAAGCAACAAGGACGTGCTCGACGCGGTGAAAACGGCCAAATCGCTCGGCGCCGGCACGATCGGCATTACAAGCTACCAAAAGTCGCCGCTCACCCAGATTTCCGACGTGGTGCTGTATACGTCAACAAGGGAAACGGCCTTCAGAACGGAAGCAATGTCCGCAAGGCTTGCCCAGCTGTCGGTCATTGATACACTGTATTTCGCCACGGCCCGGCTGCGGCAGGAGAAAACGCTCGCCAACTTGCAGCAAATCAGAAAAATGATCGCGCACAAACGTTTGTAATCGCTTTCTGAATATTTATTTTTCAAAAGAGAGAATGCCGATACAGCGGGAATTGAGGCAATTTTATGAAAAAATTTTTCTTCTTCATCGTTGATTTATAAAAAAATTATTCCTATAATTGACTTTGTAAGGGCATACATTATCAATCTATCTTATTATTCAATCAGATTAGGCGGGATATATTATGAAGGAAACCCAAGCTGTTATCGGTCTGGATATCGGCACGACCAGTACGAAAGCCGTTCTGTTCGGACCAAGAGGCAAAGTGTTAGCCAAGCATTCGGTTCACTATGATTTAATACAGCCAAAGCCGGCATGGGCCGAGCAGGATCCTGAGCACATTTTGGAAGCGGTGATCGGAAGCATCAGGGACGCCGTCACAAAGGCCGGACTGAGCCCTGACAATCTGCTTGCAATCGGCATCAGCACCGCCATGCACTCATTGATAGCTGTCGATCAAAACGGCGGCCTGCTGACCAAAAGCATCATTTGGGCGGACAACCGCAGCGCCGAGCAATCAAAACGGATTTTAAAAGAGATGAACGGTTTTGATATTTATAAAAGAACGGGTACGCCGATTCACCCGATGTCTCCGCTTTCCAAAATTGTGTGGATGAAAGAACAGGACAAGGAGACATTCGCGAAAACCGCCAAATTCATCAGTATTAAAGAATATATTCTGCACGAGTTTTTCGGAACTTATGTCGTCGATTATTCGATCGCTTCGGCAACGGGGCTGTTCCGTTTAGATACGCTTTCCTGGGATGAAGAAGCGCTCCGGATTGCCGGAATCCGGGAAGATCAGCTGTCGGACATCGTGCCGACCACTCATCAGCTGCGCGGCCTTGCGCCGGAAATCGCTGCACGGATGGGCATTCATGCGGATACACCGTTTATTATCGGCGCAAATGACGGCGTGCTCGCCAACCTTGGAGTCGGCGCGATCGGCAAAGGCGAAGTGGCCGTTACGATCGGAACAAGCGGAGCCGTGCGTTCGGTGACGGATGCGCCGATTACGGATGAAAAAGCGCGGACATTCTGTTACGCGCTGACTGACAAGCATTGGGTCATCGGAGGCCCGACGAATAACGGAGGCATTATGCTGCGCTGGCTTCGAGACGAATTCGCTTCTCCGGAAGTCGAAACGGCGAAGCGGCTCGGCATTGATCCGTACGATTTAATGATTGATATCGCTGATAAAGTGCCCGCAGGCTCTGAGGGATTGCTGTTTCTGCCGTTTTTATCAGGGGAGCGCGCGCCGTTTTGGAATCCGAATGCCCGCGGAACGTTTTTCGGCATCAGCCTCCGCCATAAACGGGAGCATTTTATCAGAGCGGTGCTGGAAGGCGTCATCATGAGCGTCTTTTCAATCGGTGTCGCACTGAGAGATTTGGCGGGCCCTGCAAAAGACGTGCGGGCTTCGGGAGGATTTGCGAGATCGCCGCTTTGGAGGCAGATTTTGTCCGATACGATGGGACGGGAAGTCCTCGTTCCGGAAAGTTACGAAGCCTCGGCGCTCGGAGCGGCCGTTCTCGCTTTGCACAGCCTTGGCGAAATGGAACGGATCGAGGATGTTCAGGACTGGATCAGAATTTCTCACCGCCATGAACCGAACGTCAAAAACAGCGAAACATATATTGAGCTGTTTTACTTATACGAGCGGCTGTATGACAAGCTCAAAGATGAATTTGACGTCATCAGTGAATTTCAGCTCAAACAAAGCCGTTAATTCTTCTTTGAAAGGGTGAAAAGGTCATGTTACTGTTTATTGTCATTGCCGCTATTATCGTTTTACTCTTATTGATTACGGTCGCTAAATTAAATCCGTTTATCAGTCTGCTGATTACATCCATCCTTGTCGGTTTCGCAACGGGCATGAATCTGCCGGACATTATCGCTTCGATGAAAACCGGGCTCGGCAATACGCTGTCGCTGCTTGCGATCGTGCTGGCCCTCGGTACGATGCTCGGAAAAATGATGGCTGAATCAGGCGGTGCGGAGCGTATCGCCCACACCCTGATCGGCCGCTTCGGCAAAAAGAAAGTGCATTGGGCGATGATGGCCGTCGCTTTTATCGTCGGCATCCCGGTCTTTTTCCAGGTCGGCTTCGTCCTGCTCGTGCCGCTTTTGTTTACGATTGCAATTGAAACCGGGGTTTCATTAGTGACGATCGGGATTCCGCTCCTTGCGGGGCTTTCCGTCGTGCACGGATTGGTTCCGCCCCACCCGGCGGCGATGGCAGCTGTCGGCATTTATCACGCCAATGTCGGAAAAACGATTTTGTTTTCTTTAATCGTCGGCATTCCGACTGCCATCATCGCCGGGCCGCTTTACGGAAAATGGATTGGTAAGCGCATTCATAAACCCGTTCCCGAACTGTTGAAAAAACAATTTATTGAACGGAATGAAAAACGCAAGCTTCCGGGATTCGCAAATACATTGTTTACGATATTGGTACCGGTGATCCTGATGCTTATGGCAACGCTTGCCGAAATTGCGCTTCCGGAAAAAAGCACGCTCTATGAAACTTTTAAATTTATCGGCGACCCTGTCACGGCGCTTTTGATCGCCACGGTTTACTCCTTTTTCAGCCTTGGTTTTTATCAGGGCTTTGACAGAGAAAGCATTTTAAAATTCAGCAATGACTGTCTCGGGCCGATCGCTTCCATTCTGCTTGTGATCGGAGCCGGCGGCGCTTTTAACAACGTCCTGATTGATTCAGGCGTCGGCACGTATATCGCTGACATGGCGAAGCACTCAAGCTTCTCTCCCGTTCTTTTAAGCTGGACGATCGCGGCGGTCATCCGTGTCGCCACAGGTTCAGCGACTGTCGCCATGATGACGGCGGCCGGCATTGTTGCACCGATTGCATCTGTCATGCCGGGCGTCAGCAGCGAGCTTCTCGTTTTGGCAACGGGAGCGGGCTCTTTGATTCTGTCACATGTCAATGACTCCGGTTTCTGGCTCATTAAAGAGTATTTCGGAATGACAGTAAAAGAAACATTCCTGACATGGACAGCGATGGAAACGATTATTTCTGTCAGTGCGATCTGTTTTATCATGATCATTAACGCGTTTATATAAAAAAAACCCCGGCCGAATGAAGTGACCCCTGTCAAGCAGACAGTGTTAAAAAGACACGAAGCAGCCTGAGTCCTGTATTGATATGGGCTCAGGTTGTTTCACTTCTTTTGGAACCGTTGATGATTGGTAAAAATGAATATATTTACATACTGCTTCTTGAACTGCTTCAGCTGTCTGATAACCCATCCTATCATTTAGGCGAAGATCAACAACTTTTTTCTTAAAGTGAATATCATAAGTTTTACGTGTTTTCCCCATAAAAAATCCCCTCCATTGCAGACAGATCAGTATGCTTTCTTTTTTCTGTCTGCTATGAGGGGATCATATCAATATGAGCTGGGCTCTTCTTTCTTTAACGAAACAAAAGAACAGCTAATATCCCTAGATTAATTATTCCTAAAAGGAAGGAAACGACCGCTATCCCTTTGTTTTTCTGCATAAAATAAAGACCGTTTATAACCAAGATACAGCTGATCAAAGCATCAAATAATCGGAGAGCCATAACGTTAAAATCAACTTCCGACTCAAAAAAGCTAAATATCGATACTGCTATTAAAAAGATTACTGATACTGTGATATAAATCAACCAGTCCCTAGATGCATTGCTCTTTTCAGTTTCTTTTTGAATACTGTTCATGAGTTGTTCAAAACCACCTTATAACAATATTTCCTAAATCTTATAATATGCGCCTAATCATTTTCAATGCATCGTTATAATGATAAAAAAGAGGGGTATTTCTTCCCCCCCTCCTTAATTATCCGCAAATTAATTTTATTGCTTTGCTTTTTGAGTTGTGCTTGATAATAACACAAACTGTTCCGCAACCAATACCAATTGCTAGGTTGATGGCCGCAATTCTTAAGCAAGAAAGAGCACAAGAGCCTCCATTTGCTATATCATATAACCAAGATACAGCCGCTCTGCAGCTCATCATAGTTGATGCTTTTGTTTCTTCCGCAGAATCTTTTGAATCCTTTAAGTAATCTTCTACAGAAACTTCTGTTCCATTATCCAGTTTGACTTTTCCGCCTTCTGTTAAGTTTACATCTTCGACAACTTTACCGGATTGTTTTATTTGTAAATTAAGAAGTTTTTCTGATTCATCAAATGTAATGTAAGTTTCAATGGTATCGAATATTTGTTCAGTTTTCAGATCAACAAAATATTGTGCTGATGTTAATCCAGACTCCATATCATCAACAGGAATTGTTACCACAGCCATGCCTTCTTTTACATTTACAATCTCTTCATTTTGTTCATTTGAAAGTCCAAAGAAGCTGTTTTTTGGTTTTTTCACCAACTTGTTTTGTTTGAATTCCTTTGAGGCATAGACAATTTCTTTTGCTTTTTGTTGATCTTCTAATGGTCCCGATGACTCAGGAACCCCTGATTGGCATGACGTACAATTTGTTTTTGCTTTCCCTAAAACATTTGAATTAGCTTTAACACTAGTATTAAAAGAAAAAATCGTTACTAATGTAAGTGTGAAAGCCATTAACAGTGAAAAAAAGCCTTTCTTACCCATCAAATACCTCCCCTTTTTCCATATTTTAGGTGATTACATGAAGATTGTAACTTATTCCCAATTTGAAATCAACAAAAAAACAGATAATTCTATTAAATTTTCAAAAATGTCTCTTTTAAAATAAGCGGACTTTATTTTCACTGTCAAAAAACTGTCTATATGCACTTTCTTTTCGTTCGTAAATACAATCATAGAAAACCCATACATCAGGTGAAATTGCTGAGACATCGGCGTCGGTTTCAAAACAAAAGATCGCAAAAGATAAAATAACACGGATCAAATTGATCATTTCTTACTTTTGTATCACATTTCGTCTGTTTCTTCATTGCCCCATGGTAAGATCTTGTTGATCCATTTAAACAAAAGGATATGAAAAGGATATGAATATGAAAGTATTGGAAGCCAAAAACACTGCTATCAGAGGCAGATAAACGGGCAAAAGAATACAAAGAATTAAGAAGCCAGATGGTCAATCTTAAAAAAGCCTTCAAAGCCGTAGCTGACTTAGATGACAGTGAGTTTTCCGGAAAAGGCGCTGACAACATCAAAGTATTTTATCAAGATCACGCTGATGTGGCTGACAATTGGATTGATCTAATTGATATGAAAATTGCTTTTTTGACAAGCATTTCAGGCGCTTTAGAGGACGCCAGCTTGTCTGACGCATACATAGAAGAATCCTTGCTGGAACACGAGCTGGCTAACGCCTGCACCAAGTCAAAATCCATTATGTCTGAACAGAAGAAAGCGATGAAAGGTATCCTGCTTGATATCAATGATATTCTTCCGCTTGAATTGTTCTCGACAGAAGACTTCAAAGACGAACTTGCAGATGCAGAGGACAAACGTAAAAAAACAGTCGATAAATTAGGAAGCGTGGACGAAGCACTTGTTACTTCAATGTTCATTTCTCTGGCGATTGTCTGATAACCCATCCCATCATTTAGGTGAAGATCAACAACTTTTTTCTTAAAGTGAATATCATAAGTTTTACGTATTTTCCCCATAAAAAATCCCCTCCATTGCAGACAGATCAGTATGCTTTCTTTTTTCTGTCTGCTATGAGGGGATCATATCAGAAAACCGGGGTTTGTTTTTTTATCGGTCATTCACAAGGATATAAGCGGCTTTAACGGGTCCGTGGACGCCGACAACCAAATCCATTTCGATATCGGCCGAGTTGCTCGGTCCAGTAATATAGTTGATGCAGGAAGGAACGGTGACGCCGTCTCTGATCTGCTGTTTCAGTATATCGCTGGCCTGTGTCATTCTCGGCACAATGGAAGATTTCGGGATGATTGCGATATAGGTGGTCGGAAGCAGGCTGACAGAACGGCCGGCATGCTCTGACGCATACAAAACGACGGTGGCTGATTCCGCAAGCGTGATCTCGCTGAATGTGATGCCCACATTCGCTTGTTCCGCTTTTTCAATATTTTTCGCTCCTTGTTCCGCGTCCCATTCCCAAACGGGAATCCCTTCGTCCGGCCACTCTTCTGTCATAAGGGTCTGCAAGCCGTACGTTTCAAACCGGCTGTCCTTCGGAATGATGACAGGCCCTCCTTCAAAGCGGTTCACCTGCGTGCGCAAAGCGTCGTAAAGCCCGGCTGCATCCGTTTCGATCAGTTCGGTATGAATGTTGACGCAGTGGTCTTTCAGCATCGTGACAAGATCGTCTTCCGTACAGTCCGCATGCGTTTGATATTGTGGCTGATACTTCCATTCAGGCAGGGACACGCCTGATTTCCTGCGCTCTCTGCCCAGACTTTCGGCGATCCGGTTTAAAAAGGATTCCTGATGTGTAACCGTCCCTTTCATCATCATTCTTCCCCCTTTTGTTTTTCCCGGTCTTTAAACCAATCTCTGAATCTCGATTTATGCGGCGCCGGGAAATCCCGTATTGCCGTCCATTCTTTTAACGGCCCCGGCCCTTTTGATATTTTGTCATCCTCCGTAAACGGCGTCATGGCGGCAGGCGCCCATTTCGATCCCATTTTATAAAGGGACGGGGATGACGAGCCGAGCCCGAAGGCTTTCATCGCCAGTTTTTCGCTGATCGGCGCTTTGCCCTCTTTTTCCACGATGTTCTGCCGATGCTTGAGCAGCAGCTCGTGCAGCGGAATTTTAACGGGGCACGCTTCCGTACAGGCCGCGCATAAGGAAGATGCGTACGGGAGCTCCTTGTATTCGTCATATCCGCCGAGAAGAGGCGATAAGACGGCGCCGATCGGACCCGAATAGATGGACCCGTACGAGTGTCCGCCGACATGCCGGTACACGGGACAGACGTTGATGCAGGCGGCGCAGCGGATACATTGCAGCACCGATTGAAATTCCGTGCCGAGTATGCGGGAACGCCCGTTGTCCACAACCACGAGGTGGAATTCCTCAGGCCCGTCAGCTTCTCCTTGCTGACGAGGTCCCGTCAGCGCCGTAATGTAACTTGTAAGCCGCTGGCCGACGGCGCTTCTCGTCAGCATGCTGACAAGCACTTCAAACTCAGAAAATGACGGAACGATCCGCTCCATTCCCATCACGGTGATCTGCGTCTTCGGCAGCGCGGACACAAGGCGGCCGTTTCCTTCGTTCGTCACGAGACTGACCGATCCGGTATCCGCGATTGCAAAGTTGCAGCCTGTAATGCCGACATCCGCTTCGAGAAATTTTTTCCGGAGAACGCTGCGCGCGTGCATAACGAGCTCTTCCGGTTTTTCCGTCTGTTTATATTCGAGTCTCTCTTTAAACACGTCACGGATCTGCTCTTTGTTTTTGTGAAGAGCGGGAGCAACGATATGTGACGGCGGATCGTGGTCGTCAATCTGGAGAATGTATTCGCCGAGATCCGTTTCTGTGACTTCACAGCCCTCTTCCTCAAGCACTTCGTTCATATTGATTTCTTCTGTCACCATGGATTTGGATTTTACGATTTTTTTGGCGTTTTTCTGCCGGATGACATCGCGGATATAGGAGGACGCTTCTTCCGCCGTTTCGGCGAAAAAGACATGTCCGCCTCTGTTGGCGACGTTTTCGGCGAGCTGTTCCAAATAGAAATCAAGATTGTCCAGCACATGCTGTCTGATTTCTTCCGCATGGGAACGCCAATCCTCCCAGTTTCCCAATTCTTCGGCCGCCTGAAGCCTTCTTGTCCTGAGCCGTTCCTGCGCTCCGGAGACGGCTCCTCTCATAAACTCATTATCTATTCCTTCTGATACCCGCTCTTTAAAAGCGGCGGTACCGATTTTCATCGCCATGATTTTCCCCCCTTGTTGTTTCTCGTGTTATCTGCTGTTCAGCACTTCGGCGATGTGCATGACTCTGACGTTTTTATCCTTACGGTCAAGACGCCCTCCGATATTCATCAGACATCCGCAATCCGCCCCGATCAGCACCTCGGCCTCCGTGTCTTCCACGCAGGCGACCTTCTCATCCACCATTTGTTCAGAGATTTGCGCCATTTTCACAGAAAACGTTCCTCCGAATCCGCAGCATTGATGTTTTCCGGGAAGCGCGGTCAGCTCGAGCCCCTTGACATGGCGCAAAAGCTTCATCGGCTCCTCCGACACGCCGAGCAGCCTCGTCATGTGGCACGATGTATGGACTGTCGCTTTTTTTTGCAGCACCGCCCCGACATCCTCCACCCCGAGAACGTTGACGATAAAATCTGTTAACTCATATGTTTTGTCCGCAAGCTGCTGCGCTTTTGCCGCCCACTTCGGATCGTCCTGAAACAGATGCGGATATTCACGGAACATCGTCGTACAGGAACCTGACGGACTGACGACGTACTCCGCTTCTTCAAACGCGGCAATCATCCGCTTCATCGCTTTTTTCGCATCCGTCACATACCCGCTGTTGTATGCGGGCTGCCCGCAGCAGATCTGTCCCTCGGGAAAATCCACCTCACACCCGAGCCGTTCCAGCACCTCAACCGTCGCCTTTCCGACATTGGTCTGGAACATATCTACAAGGCACGTGACAAATAATGAGACTTTCATGATGAACCCCTCTTTCATCCTCAATATATGATCTGGTCATCTGATGACCTGTTTTTAGGAAAGCTCTATGAATATCCTACACTATTCTGAATATGGATTGGAAGGTTTTTCTGAAAAATCCTTTCGTCCGATGCGCTGAAGGGGACAAAAAAAGAGAAGCCCGAAAGCTCCTCAAGCTGCTCTACATCCCGTTTTCAAGCAGGCGTCCCAGTTTTTGCACACCCTCTTTTATCGCGGCTTTACCGGCATAACTGAACGACAGGCGGAGATATTCGGCACCGTCTTCATGATGCAGAAAAAAATATTTACCGGGTACATAGGAAACGCCGTGAGAAAGAGCTCCCGCCAGCATTGCGGATGTATCCGCTCCCGTCGCTTTCACCCATACAAAGTAACCGCCTTCAGGCACGTGCCAGGATGCAGATTCCGGAAGATATCGCGCTAATGCGGCGAGCAAAACGTCACGTTTGCTTTGATATGCTTCCCGCAAGACGGCGAGCCGTTTTTCAACATTCGTTTGTTCCAGATAGACGGCGGTCACCGCTTGGGAAAACGGGTGGCCTAAGTCTTTTTTTAACCATGACAATGCCGTGATGAATGCGGCGTCCCCTGCAATCCAGCCGATCCTCATACCCGGGGCGATGACTTTTGATAATGAACCGGCGTACATCACCCGGCCGTTTTGATCCATGGCTTTTAAGGGCGGCGGAATATCGGTGAATCCGAGCTCGCCGTATGCATCATCCTCCAAGATGAGAAAATCATATGTTTCGGCAAGCTGAAGCAGGCGTGTTCTCCGCTTCGCTGACATTACGGTTCCCGCAGGATTCTGAAAAGCGGGTATCGTGTAGAGAAGACGGGGAAGCAGAAGCCCTTTTCGTTTTCTTTCCTCAAGCATGAGCGCTAATGTTTCTGTTTGCAGGCCCTCTTGATCTGTCGGAATGCTCATGATATGCGGTGTATAATTCTTAAAAATCTCGAGCGCTTCCATGTAGACCGGCGCTTCAACGGCAGCGGCGGTTTGTTCATCGAGGAAAACCCGTGCAGCCAGATCTATCGCCTGACAGGCGCCTGACGTCACGAGCAGCTCATCGTCCCGGCAGTGAATGCCGCGGATGGCTAACCGTTCTTGAATCTGCTTTTTTAAAACGGCCGTCCTCGGGGTTCCCATATAATGCAGCGGCAGATCGCGCTCCTCATCCAGAAGGCGGGCGGCGGCTTCTTTCAGCTCCTTATCAGGAACGAGTGCGGGATCGGGATAGCCGGAATGCAGGGGGGTGCACGCTTTCGGAACTGCCGGCATCCATTCCCCGGGAGGATCGTTTGTCAGAGCTTTCTTTACATGGTCAGAAAAAAAAGATTCGGCCTGCATGTGATGTTATCCCCTTTCACAAGTCAGCTTCTATACATTTTCTTCAAAATAAGCCCCCAGCACTTCTTCCACATTCGTCAGGTGCGCGGTCATCGCGGCTTCCGCTTCATCCGCGTCTCCGGCGGCGACGGCGCTGTAAATGCGTTCATGCTCTTCATACAATCGCTGCACGCTCGTTCGTTTAGAAAACAGCCAAATTTTTCTCGTTTCTCTCATCGTTTCCAAAAGAAGCGCGGAGACATGATTCATGAGATGCTTGAGCAGGCCGTTTTGTGATGCTTCCGCCAGCGCCATATGAAAGGAGAAATCCGCTTTTTCGCCCAATTCTTCGTCTCCGTCAATGTCTTTCATCTCCATGAGAGCTTGGCGGATTTTTTGTAAATCGTCTTCGGTGCGTTTTTCAGCGGCCATGGCGGCGACGCCGAGTTCAAGCAGCTTTCTGACTTCGAGCAGCTGTTTGACATCCTCTTTTTTCATCAAGAGGGCGGAAGAAAGCGGCTGGGAAACATGAGACGGCTCAAATTCTCTTATGTATGTGCCTTCTCCCTGCTTCATGTCGACGAGCCCCATCGCTTTCAAAGCCGACAGCGCTTCTCTGACCGCCGAGCGGCTGACCTGAAAACTCTCAGAAAGCGCCTGAACGGAATCAAGCTTTTCACCCGGCTTAAGCTCGCCCGCTTTTATCTTCTCCAGCAATGCGTCAGCGACTTCCTCGTAGATTTTTTTCGTTTTAATTTGTTTATATTTCAACGCGATCACCCCGTCACTTGTGAATCTTGATGTTTATCGTCTATTATACTTCTTTTTTTGTATTGCCGACAGGTTCAGACAATTTGTTCAAGAAAAGTATTGTACTTTCAAAACTTTCAAAATATAATGCTAATTAACCCGGTCATCAGATGACCTTATCATAAAAAGTAATCGCTTACATGACATAAGGAGGGGTTTTTTAGGGATGCAATGGACACAGGAGTACGCTCCTTTAGGGGGAAATTTGCTTTTATCGGCAGCTTGCGCGCTCGTGCCGATTATCTTCTTTTTTTGGGCGCTTGCGGTGAAACGGATGAAGGGGTACATCGCGGGGCTTTTAACATTAGCCGTTTCACTTTTAATCGCTGTATTTGTTTACGGCATGCCGGCGGAAAAAGCGGTGATGTCCGCTTCTCAGGGAGCGGTGTACGGGCTGCTTCCGATCGGCTGGATTATCGTCACATCGGTCTTTCTGTATAAAATCACCGTGAAAACGGGACAGTTTGAGATTATCCGGAGTTCGGTGCTCTCAATTACAGATGACCGGCGTTTGCAGGCGCTGCTCATCGCCTTTTCATTCGGGGCGTTTTTAGAAGGCGCCGCCGGTTTCGGCGCTCCCGTCGCGATCTCGGCTGCTTTGCTCGTCGGACTTGGTTTTCAGCCGCTGTATGCAGCGGGAATTTGCCTGATTGCCAATACGGCGCCCGTTGCCTTCGGCGCGATCGGCATTCCGATTACCGCCGTCGAAGGTCCGACCGGGATACCGGCAATGGAAATTTCTCAAATGGTCGGCCGGCAGCTTCCGTTTTTATCCGTCTTTATTCCGCTGTACTTAATCATTTTGATGAGCGGGTTTAAAAAGGCTTTTGAGATATGGCCGGCCATTCTTGTTTCCGGCGTCTCCTTTGCGGCCGTGCAGTACGCAAGCTCGAATTTTTTAGGGCCTGAGCTTCCGGATGTGCTGTCGGCGCTAGTTTCCATGGCCGCGCTCGCTGTGTTTTTGAAATTTTGGAAACCGAAAACGGCCTTTCGTTTCGCGGCAGAACGGGAATCAGCAGCGGCCGCTGACCGGGCGCCGATCAAGTACGGGGGCGCCGCGGTGTTTAAAGCGTGGTCTCCTTTCCTTCTTCTGACGGCCATGATATCCGTCTGGGGGATTCCGGGCGTGAAGGCTGCCTTAACCGGTCATTACGAAGGAACGTCAATGTGGCTTTCCTGGCTGAATGCAGCCGGGCGTGCATTGACCTTCACGCCTCCCGTCCCATTTGTAAATCAGCAGATTCTTCAGGCGGACGGCACGCCGATTGAAGCCGTGTACAAACTTGAGCTTTTCGGTTCAGCGGGGACGGCGATTCTGATTGCCGCCGTCATCTCCAAGTTCGCCCTCGGCATGTCGTGGAAGACATGGGGCGAAGCGTTTATAGAAACGGTGAAAGAATTAACGCTTCCGGTCGTGACCATTGTTTCTGTTGTCGGCTTTGCTTATGTGACGAATGCTTCCGGCATGAGCACGACACTCGGTCTTGCGCTTGCCATGACGGGCGCGATGTTTACCTTTTTTTCGCCGGTGCTCGGCTGGCTCGGCGTATTTATTACCGGCTCTGATACGTCGGCCAATCTGTTGTTCGGCGGATTGCAAAAGGTAACGGCGCTCTCTGTCGGGATGGACCCGGTTCTCTCCGTCGCCGCCAATTCATCAGGCGGTGTCACCGGAAAAATGATTTCTCCGCAATCCATTGCGGTTGCCTGTGCCGCTGTCGGTCTGGCGGGCAAGGAAGCCGACCTTTTCCGCTTTACGATTAAGCACAGTCTGTTTTTGCTTCTGCTCGTCTGTCTCATTACATTTTTACAGCATCATCTGTTTTCATGGATGATCCCGTAACACGGAGAACCTCCCCGGGGTTTGGCTCGGGGAGGTTTCAGCTGTACCGTTTTCTCGCCGATGACGGCGGAATATTTAATTGGTCACGGTATTTGGCGACGGTGCGCCTTGAGATTCGGATGTCATATTGTTCATACAGCAGATCGGCAAGCTTTTGGTCTGAAAAAGGTTTCTTTTTATCTTCTTTACCGACCAATGCCTCCAGATGCGCTTTCACGGCATAATTGGAGGCGCCGCCGTCCCCCGATGATTCAGCTTTCGCCGAGAAAAATGTTTTCATTTCATACAGTCCGTACGGCGTCTGAACGTACTTCCCTTTGATTGCCCGGCTGATCGTTGATTCGTGGAGCTCCAGCGTTTCCGCCACCTCTCTTAAGGTCAGCGGCTGCATTCCGCTTTTTCCTGTGAGAAAAAAGGATTCCTGCCGTTCAGTCAGGACGCCGATAATTCTCGTGATCGTTTGTTTTCTTTGCGACAAAGCCCGGTTCAGCCAGCGCCATTCCTGATATTTTGCCGACAGATAATTTTTCGTGTCACGGCACCCGGCAGCTGACAGAAGCGGCTGATAATGGGTATGAAGCTGGATGTCAGGAAACGAACGGCTGTTGAGCCGCGCTTGAATGATGCCGTTTTTCACTGTGATGAAAATATCCGGTTCTACGTAAAAACCCGGCTCCTCATGCGCATAACAGAGCCCCGGCCTCGGATCAAGCGCGCTGATCATGTCAGCGATGTCCTGAATGTCTTTAAGCGGAATGCCCGTTTTTAGTGTAAGCGCTTTCCAGTTCTTTCTTGCAAATAGCTCAAAATAGGCTTCGGCAATCCATTCCGCCTGTTCGTTCCGCTCGGGCAAACGGCGGAGCTGAAGAAGGATGCATTCCTGCAAAGACCGGGCGCCGATTCCCGCGGGCTCAAGGGATTGAAGCTTTTTCAGAACCGCTTCCGTCTCCTCTTGTGAAGCGGATACATGGTCGGCGGCGGCTGGTATATCCTCTTTTAAATATCCGTTTGAATCCAATGAATGTATCAGATAATTGAAAATTTTTTTCTCATCATCGGACAGCTTCATGTCTAAGGCTTGCTGTTTGAGCGAATCCTGAAGCGTTTTGCGGGTAAGTCTGATCTGCTGGCTTCCGTCCCGTTCTTTCATCCTGTTTTTATTTGTTTTATGGTAAGATAGTGGCGGCGTGTCTGTTTCCTTTCGTTCAATCAGAGGGTTTTCCAGTGAGAGCTCATCAATATATCCGGCCAGTTCCGCGGAATTGTATCCGAGTAATGTGATAGCCTGTTTAAGCTCTTGCGTTAATTGAGGCTTTAACATTTGTGTTTGCTGAAGTTTGATATCCATCATGCTCACTCCCCTTTTTTCATTGTACATGATTGGTTTCATACCGTATATACTTATTAAAAGGAGTTGCTTTATAGATGTCAGAACTTTTTTCTGTTCCTTATTTTATTGAAAACTTTACACAGCACATTGAAATGAATCCGAATGAAGACCGAATTCATGCGATGAACAGCTATTACCGTTCCGTCGTTTCAACCCTTGTTCAGGATCAGCTGACGAAAAACTCGGTTGTGCTCAAAAGAATTCAGCATTTGGATGAGGCGTACAACAAAGTAAAACGCGGAGAAACAAAATAAACCTTCCGCTCATTCAAAGCGGAAGGTTTTCCTTCGTGCCGGCGGTTTCCCCGATCAGACGGACGTCCGGCGCTTCGTGCATCCAGGTGTGATAATAGTTGGCGTTTTTCCCGTATGAATTATCAATGACGGTATTCGGTTTCCCGAGAAGCGAGGACAGGATGTGCCCGTGAAGCCTTGACGTTTCCACCGATTCGTACCTGCTGAAAAACAGAACCGCTTTTTTCGTCAAGAAATCGGTATAGCGTTTCCAAAACCGCGCAATCGGCAGCGGGTTTCCCGCTTTTTTATTCAAAACATTCAGTGTTTGGAAAAAAGCGATTCCCCTGCGGTCGCTTGCTGACAGCACATCCTGCCAGTCGCAGCTTTTAACGGAAGGATTGTTTTGCAGCTTCGGATTGATTTCCCCATCCGTGCGGATAAAATGAAGCCTGCCGCGTGACGGAGCCGCTGACGCCGCCATCGGATACAGCTGATGGGCCATATCAGGCATAAGCCCGATATGATTCGCCGAAAAAAAGCGTTTCGCGGTCTCGCATGACACATGATCCCTCGTAAACAGGTGGAGATCCTTGTGCCCCGCAAAAAGCGCCGATGTCTTTTGCAGCCGTGTCTCATCCTGATAATAAATGGATTGCGGCAGGATGACGATCCTGTTTTCCGGGAAGGATTTGACGATTTTTTCCCTGAACGTCTGATAGTACGGATAGAGATCCCCGAAATTCCCGCCACCCTGACAGACGATGATTGTCTTTTTGTCCGCCCGGCGCCCGAATGGAAAATTGTCGGGATTCCAGCGCTGTTTCACGCGGATGCCGTGCGCTTTAAAAAACGCCTCCGTCCCCTTCATAATCAATAAATCCCCTACATTTCCGTAGAGGGGATAGTCGGCATATATGATGTCAGATTGCGGCGGTATAACGCTGAGCAGACCCGTCAGCGTCTCTTTTAATCGGCTCATAACATGGCGGCTGTCCATGTTTTCTCCCCTTTCGTTTCAAACAGTTGCGCAAGTGCGTCAATGACACGCTGCTGCTCCTCAGAAGACAAGTCAGACCCGGACGGCAGACAGATCCCCCGGCAGAAAAGGTTCTCAGAGACCCGTTCATGTGCGCTGTGAGGATAAAAGACGGAAGATGAGAAAAGCGGCTGCGTATGCAGCGGTTTCCACAGCGGCCGGGCCTCAATATTCTGTTCCGCAAGACAGGCGACTGCTTCTTCCGGCGTCACGCCGTTATCAAGCGTCAGAGCCGTCAGCCAGCGGTTTGAAACCGTTCCTTCAAGCTCCGGCATCATGCGGATGCCCGGATACGTTTCCAGCGCTTCCCGATACCTGTGAAAGATTTCTCTCCTCGCCCGGACGCGATCTTCGAGCACTTCCAGCTGCGATATCCCCACGCCCGCAAGAATGTTGCTGAGCCTGTAGTTATACCCGAGCTCGCTGTGCTGGTAATGAACGGCGGCATCTCTCGCCTGTGACGCAAGAAACTTCGCCTTTTCAATCGCGGCTTCATCGTCAGACACGAGCATGCCGCCTCCCGATGTTGTAATGATTTTGTTGCCGTTAAAGGAATAAATGCCGAAACGGCCGAACGTGCCGCTCTGCCTGCCTTTATATGTTGATCCTAAGGACTCGGCAGCGTCTTCAATCAGACAGACGCCGTATGCGTCACAAAGGCTCGTTAATTCATCCATTTTCGCGCTTTGGCCGTAAAGATTGACGGCGATCACCGCTTTCGGGAGTCTGCCGCGCCGCTTTGCATCCCGCAGCGCCCGCTTAAGCGCATCGGGCGACATATTCCACGTCTCCCATTCCGAATCAATAAAAACGGGCTCAGCCTGCTCATACACAATCGGATTCGCCGTGGCGACAAACGTAAAGGAAGGACAAAATACAGCGTCTCCTTTTTTCACACCCGCAAGCCGCAGGGCAAGATGGATGGCAGCCGTTCCCGAGCTTACGGCCGCCGCGCTTTTCACTCCCGTATATTCCGCGAGCCGCGCTTCAAACGAATTGACGAGCGGACCGAGCGGGGCAATCCAATTGGAACGAAAAGCTTCTGCAATGTATTCCTGTTCTTTTCCGCTCATATGAGGCGGAGACAAATAAATCCGTTTGTTTGTTTGCATGAAATCATCCTTTTTCATTATGGATAGGGGAGATGATGCGGGCCGGAACGCCGACCGCCGTCACATGGCCGGGAATTCGGCTGATAACCGCAGCCCCCGCGCCGATAACGGACCAAGGGCCGATGTCAATCTGCGGTATGACGGACGCGCCGATTCCGATGTGCGTTCCTTCCCCGACTTTCACTCCGCCGGCAAGCGCCGCGCGCGGTGAAAGATGGACGTAATCTCCGATTGCATTGTCATGATCGGCAACCGCCCCCGTATTGATGATGCAATGGGCGCCGATGTCAGCGCCCGCCTGAATGACGGCGCCCGCCATCACAACCGTTCCGTGTCCGACGGAAGCCGTTTCACTGACGATCGCCCCGGGGTGAATGAGTGCGGCATAATCGTCATCTTCAAGCCGAAGCGTTTCAGCGAACTGCTTTCTGACGCCGTTGCGGCCGATGCATATCGTGAATACGGCCTCGGGGACGAGTTTCCGAAGCATGTGCACGTCTTTCGTCCGGCCCGTATATAAACCGTTCCGAACGGCAAAACCGCTGAATCCGTCATCCAATACGCCCGCAAGCTCCATATCGGAACGGGCCTGCACGATTTCTCTCACGACTTTTCCGTGTCCGCCGTTTCCGATCAGCACGACCTTTTTCACGATGACATATCTCCGCTGCCTGTGAAGCGCTTTGCCGTCACATGGCCGGCTTGATGTATGCCTTCTGACATGAAAACTTTTTTCACTGTTAAAAGCAGAATCTTTAAGTCGAGAAGAAATGTGCGGTTGTCGACGTACCACACGTCGAGCTTGAATTTTTCCTCCCATGAAATCGCGTTTCTCCCGTTAATCTGCGCCCAGCCCGTAATCCCCGGCTTCACCTCGTGGCGCCGCGCCTGCTCCGCCGTGTAAAGCGGCAGATAATCCATCAGCAAAGGGCGGGGGCCGACAAGACTGATATCTCCTTTGAGCACATTAAAAAGCTGGGGAAGCTCATCGATGCTCAGTTTTCTGATCAGCCTTCCCGTTTTGATCAGACGGAGATGATCCGGAAGCAGTACACCGTTTTCATCACGCGCATCCGTCATCGTCCTGAGTTTATACAACGTAAACGGACGCCCGTTATGCCCCGGTCTCGTCTGTTTGAACAATACCGGAGACCCGATGGCGCATCTGACGGCTGCCATGGCAAAGAGAAGGATGACGCTCGCGCCGCACAATAACAACGTCGCGGCCGCTATATCAAATACACGTTTCGCCTTCAAATCTGAACAGCTCCTTTCACTTTTCGGCATTTCTGTAAAGCAAGCCGCCTTTCTTCTTTCGTACAAATGAAGAAAAAAGCGAATGCGGCATAGCTTATGCATACGGCAAGCCCCGCGGCGATCAGGCCGGCCCAGCTGTCAAGCGGTGAAAACAGCCGGATACCCCGGCAGACAGCCCAGGCAAATACGGCCGCCGCCAACGGGCCGAACATGCCTTTGTAAAACGCGGTTTTCTGAAAACCGGTAATATGCGAAACATACAGCGGCGTGAAGACGGCATTTTTCAAAATGAGCGAGACAGCCCCGGCGATGGTGATGCCGTACAGCCCGAGATGTGCCGGTCCGCTGAGAACCACGGCCAATATGACATTCAGTCCGCCTAAACATAAAGTAACGACGGCGGGCGTTTTTTGTTTATTAAAAGCCGTCCATACGTAAAAAAGCGGCATGACAGAGAGACTGACCGCCAAGTACCCGGCGTGAATGTATAAAAGCGGCGCCGTCTGCACAAACGACGGGCCCAGCCAAATCGCCAGAAACGGTTCGGCGAGCCCTCCTAATAATGCGGCAGGAAGCGCGAGCAGAAGCCCGTTCAGCCGCACAGCCTTATTGGCGTAAGACAGGAGGCCTTCCATATCGCCTTTTGAATAGTAGGAAGTCAAAACCGGCGCAAACAGTGAAGCAAGCGTCCCGGCAAGACTTCTGAGCAGGAGCGGGAATTGAATAATCGCCGCATAGACACCCGCTTCAGACGGCCCCAGCACGAGGTTGGCCGTCATGAGGTCAATCTGCAGAAACAGCAGCACGCCGATCTGGTTGACAGAACTCCAGGCACCGGCCGAAAACAGCACTTTGCTCGTTTGTAATGACAAGGTTTTACGGCTGAAAGAAAACCAAGGAATCAATTTCTTAAAGAAGAAAAAAGTCAGCACGGCCGCACAGACGGCTCCCGCTAATGCCGAAAGCTGGATCTGCCATATTTTAGGCGTCAGGCACGTAAACAGAGCGAGTACACACAGCACCCTGACCAGCATTTGCACGGCCTGAATGGAGCTTGTGATATAAAGCTTGTTGGCAAAAAACGGCCCCGTCGCGAACCCCGCCATAAAAAATGTCAGTATAAACAGCACGCTGCCGATTACGATGGACAGCCTTACATCCGTTAAGAGCCCGGCCGGTACATTCATAATCTTGTCAATAAAAAAAGCCGTCCCGGCTAGCGGCACAGCGAGTAATAGAGATATCACGACAGACGCGGCTAAATAATTGCTTACATACGCATTGGCCTCGTCCCTGTTCCCCCTGTGGGCGGCGACGGAGAAAAACCTCACAACGACAGAGCTCAGCGCAACGGTAATAATAGAGAAATAGTTAATGATATTCTGTGTCAGATGGACAAACCCAAAAGCCTCCACACCTAATGTTTTCACAATAAAGGGCGTCATCCACACTGATAAAAACACCGATAGTAAAAACGCCGTCACATTGGCGCCGAAATTAATGGCAAATTTCATGCTCCTTCCGCACTGCCTTTCTCTTTCGATTTCCGTTCGAAAAACGCATGCAGAAGAAGAGGAAGGCGCATTTTGCACAGGCCGAGCACCACGCGCTCCCCCGCCAGCAGCTGTTTATGCCGGCACGGCGTGCTGCGCACCGCCGTTTTTACCATGTCATACGTTAAGATTCTGCCGATGTGCGCCGTAATCTGATGTGACGGCTGCGGGGCGGCGCATGCGTTGGCGATCAGCATCGGAATCTGATGCTTGCACAAATATGTATCGATATCGCTCCGGCAGGCGTCCGTCAGCCCGTTCGCCTCATAAAAAGCCATTTTCGCTTTATATTGCTTTTGCAGTTCTTGATCTAAGTGGGGCTTAAACGGTGTTTCTGTGAGACTTTGCGGATTTTCCCGGTAGATATACAGCCCTTCGTCTATCACTTTGACACGCGCGGCTTGCCGGAACGCTGCCAAGTTAAACGGAGAGTCCTCGGCAAACCGGATATCTTCATGGAACAACAGTCCTTGCAATGATTCTCGCCGGTATATATAGCGCCACACATACCAAATAAACCGATGTTCGTGCGCGCGGGTCAGCAATGCAGTCATTTCATCCGCTGTGAAGACGCGGCCCGGCGGAATGGACGGCGGCATATACGTTCGTTTCTTAGACGGCGTTTCCTTATAATAACCGCAGCCGACGATATCCAGCCGGTTCTTCTCCGCTTCTTCATAAAGCCTTTCGAACATCGTTTCCGTCACATAGTCATCGCCGTCCGCAAAACCGATATAACGGCCGCGGGCGGCTTTTATTCCGGCATTGCGGGCCGAGCTGAGGCCGCCGTTTTCTTTATGAATCACCCGGATTCTCGCATCTTCTGCGGCGAATTGTTCAGCAATCCGGCCTGACTGATCCGGTGAGCCGTCATTGACGAAAATGATTTCGATGTCTCTCAGCGTCTGTTTTGTTAAAGAAACCGCGCATTCTTTAATAAAAGGCTCTGTATTATACATCGGCACGATCACGCTCACAAGCGGCGCGGTCATTGGGCATCACCGCTGATTTTCGAGCGCAGCCCGGCAAAATAAACACTGCGCAAAGAACCGCCTTCCTCATGCTTGCCGCTGAGCAGCCGGTTTACGGCGGACGTTACGGCTTCAGGGTCTGGACGTTCAAGCAATGTCATGTTCGGTATGTTTTTCAGCCATTGATAGCCTTCCATCACTTTATGATCAAACGAACGAATGACGACACAAGGCGTTTTCGTCAGCGCACAAAAAATCATCCCGTGAAGCCTGTCAGTGACGACGGCTTCCGCGCCTTTCAGCGTATTCCAAAGCGCCTCCAGCTCCTTTTCACGTGTATGGCGGCTGACCCTCCGGCCGACCGTCGTGGTAAAGGAATGCAGCTCGCCGTACTCTTTTGCCAAAGCTTCTTTAACCAACGTTCTGTCCTCAGCCGTCAGCGCACTCTCCTTATCCTCCCGTAAACAGAGGTAGATCCCTTCCCGCGGGATGTGCCGCTCGCTTTTATCCAAATATAAGACCATGTCAGGCTGTTTGAGCACTGTTTTTCCGGGAAAATGACGCTTCATCCATTGATACGTCGTCTCATCTCTCGCCATTAACAAAAGGTCGGGATGCGCATTGTACACTTTTCGGGCGCGCTTCAGTTCCTTCCGTCCCTTTTTTGATTCAGAAAAGTGAGCCGTCGCCGGAAGCTGAACGATCCGATATCGCCGGAATGTTTTGATGATAAAGCGGCGCGTCCATTCCTCATACCGGTACAAATCCCCCATGTTCCCGCCGCCGATGATGAATACCATATCATCGGGGTGGCGCTTTTTGATCAGCGCTTTTGCCGATCTGTATATATCCTTCATATCCACTTCGACAATGTCAAAATCGGGATACTCCCGTTCAAGAAACGTTTTGCTTGCGTAGGCGATGGCGTGATCGCCGAGATTATCGTGGGACGGGAGCAGTGTCAGAATGATCTTTTTTCTTGCCGCTGTAAGCCCCGCCCCATCCGCTGCCGTTCCGAAATGAAATTGGGACGGATATTTGACCTTAAGCAACAGCCATTCTGCGAGATTGATTTTTAAAGATTGTATCGACATGTCTTCACCCTCTGATTTTCATTTTGTACTCGATTGCCCGCTGATACGCGGCTGATGCCAGCGACACGAACGGAATCAGCTTCAGCTTCGCCAAAAGCAGAAGGCATGAGCGTTTGGCGTCAAACGGCGCCGTTCCGGTTTTGGAAAGGCTCAGGCGAAACACGGGATCAGCGCATATCCGGCTGATATTCTTCCACTTCTCAGAAAACCGGCTGCCGTTATTCCGCTTCCATTCATTCAGCAGGCAGACTGTTCCGTGCTGAACGATGAAAAAATCCAGCTCCTGCCGGTATTCCTGTAAGCAGCCGTTTTCACGCAAAAAAGCCTCGTTCAGCCGATAGAGAACGAGACCTGAGTCAAACAGCTTTTTCTGATAGCTTTGCACAATGGAAGTCAAGTGAATCCGATAATGATAGAGCGGCTGATCCACGTACGAGACCGCACCTGCGAAAACATGCGCCCGGAGGCTGAAGTACTGATCCTCCACGTGCTCCAGCTCATCACGAAGCGGAAAGCGCAGCCGATGATGCTCGATCATGGTTCTTTTGTACAGCTTGTTCCATGAAAAACCGCTGACTCTTCCTTCAAATAAATCTTTCAGGTACCGTTGTTTCGGGCGGCCCTCGTACGCTGAAGCGATCGTTGAAACGGCGGTTTTCCCCGTATCCGCAAACTCGGCCGCATATTCGCAAATCACGAGATCAGCCTGATCAGCCTTCGCTTTTTTATACATGCGCAGGCAATAATCAGGTTCAACCCAGTCGTCCGCATCAATAAAAGCGATAAATTCGCCGCGCGCCGCCTCGATTCCCCTGTTGCGGACGGCTCCGAGCCCCCGGTTTTGCTGATGAATGACCCTGATTCTCTCATCCCGCTTCTGATAGATTTCAAGAATCGCCGGGCTTTGATCCGTTGACCCGTCATTAACGGCCACGATTTCGATATTGGCGAGCGACTGCTTGAGCAATGAATCTAAGCATCTTTCTAAATAAGTTTCCGTATTATACACAGCAATTAATAAACTGACCGCGGGTGTTTCCATATAAACCTCCAGTGTCCATTACCGGGAAAAAATCGTTCTGTACGGAAGCACAGACGAGTCGACCGGCATAAGCAAGTAACTGTAAAGAAAATAACAGACAATAATGGCGATATAAATCAGCGCATTTGATTTTCCATCAAAAATTCTCACAAAATAAGGGATCAGGATCATTTGGTACAGGCCGAAATATATATTAAACCGGGCAAAAATAACATCCTTTGTCGCCAAAAGACCGAAGAGCAGGCCGAGCAGACAGAAATTCACAATGACATCAATGTCAGGCCAGAGCTTCCGCAGCCGCTCCCGATAGCAGAAAGCCAAAAACAGCGGCAGAAGCAGCACCGCGATTTTTACGACGTTCATCCCATTCGTATTGGTCATCAGCCATTTCTCATAATGGCCGTACGAGCTGTTTTCCAGCACGACGACAAACAGCGAAATGAACTTCTGATACAGGAACGTCATAAGAAGAAACAATGCCGACAGTCCGAAAATCGCGGGCGACCAGGCTCTTTTTCTGACGAGAAAATAAACCGGAATCATAATCAGCGCTGAGGAATGAAAAAGCGAACACAGCAGCACGATTGACATATAACGCTTCCAGCTTCCGCTGATCACGTAGCGGACGGCCCAAAACAAAACGGCCGCTACCATATACTGCCTGATCCCGTTAAAGGAAGCGTAATAGTGATACGTGCCCAAAAACAAAAACACACTCAGCTCAAACGGACGGCCGAACTCAACGAGTCCCTTTAAAATAAAGCTGCACGTCACGACCGCCACGGTGAAATACATGATTTGCGGATCTTTCGTGATAAAATTCATGAGCCAGATGAGAGCCGTAAACCCCGGATCAACGGCTGCTTTTTTCGCTCCGAACCCGAAGATCTCCCAAATGCTGCCGTAATTTCCCGCCAGCTTGTACATCAGCGCGTACGTCTGAAAATCCGTCCCGACTCTGTAGCGCAAGCCGGAGACCAATACGAGCGATAGCAGCGGAACGATCATGACGAGCTGATTCGGCCGGTATCCGGTCGAAAGCGATTGATCACGCCCGCCGCACATTTTCGCGAACCATGACCAAATATACACAATTCCCATATTGACTACGTATACAATCATTCGTTACTGTTCCTTTTTCCAATTCATATTGTAAAGCTTCATAACAGCCCCCGCATTTTCTTCCGCGTCATATCCCTGCCGTCTGAGGGTTTCTTTAATGCGCGCCCCGTCAGGCTTTGCCGCCTCTGCTGCCCGTAAAACCGCGGATGCCCATTGTCCGGGCGGTTCTTTGAGGCTGAGCCTTTTGACCAGCCCGAGCCCGGCATCGGCTTCTTCCGTTATGCCGTCTGATATCACGCACGGCACCCCGGAGGCCTGCGCTTCAACGAGCGTGACGGGCAGCCCTTCATAAAGAGACGGCATGACAAATACATCCAGCGTTTTCAGCAGGGCATGAACGCGGTCTTCTATGCCGATAAAACACACCTCATCATCAAGCCCCAGCTTCGCCGCCAGATTTTCCATGTCGGTGCGAAGCGGACCGTCTCCGGCGAGAATCAGCTGTAAACCGATGCCCCGCTCTTTCATATCAGCGGCCAGCCGGAGCAGAAATTCATGGTTTTTTTCTTCTGTAAAGCGGCCGATATGGCCGATCACCAAACGGCCGTCTGCAATGCCCCGCTTCCTTTTTTCAGCTTCTGTGTCCGCGCACCCGCCGGCAAATAAGTCGAGATCAATGCCGTTCGGCAAAAGATGCACGTCTTTTTCTTTCCCGAATAAGAAACGGCCCGCGTCTTCTCCGCAGGCGCACAGTGCCGTGGCGTTTGCCGTGATCAGCCGTCTGAAAACAAACAGCTGCATCCCGGCAAGCCGCGACGCCCGCCCCCGCCACGACGTACTGTGCGAATGGCAGATCCGCACCGGGACGCCGGCTAAACGAGCGGCCAATGCGATAAATCCAGACTGAAAATCGGTATGGGCGTGCACGGCGGCAAACGGGCCTTTTTCCTTAATCACCCGCTTGACCTGTTTCACAAATGTAATCGGGTTTGTGCTGCCGATGCTCGGCACATAAAAAAGCCGTCCGCCGAGAGCGAGAATTTCCTCATCATAAGCGCACGGATCGTTCCTATGGGTTAAAAAATCAAACTGCACCTTCGTTCTGTCCATCTTCCGGTACAAATTCATCATCATCGTTTCTGCGCCGCCCCTGTTCATACCGCTGAAGATGTGCAGCACCCGTATCGGTTTGTCAGTCATGTTCGGCAAGCCCTTCTTTTTGGCGGATGTCCCTGTTTTTATGATAACGGTTCATGACCGCGGGCGGCGTAATGGCGCGGATGAGCGGTTTTGCGATATACGCGTAATGGGAAAGCGGCAGCTTCAGCCGTCTGCATGCCTGAAAAACGAGGACCGCATTATCAATGGAATACGTAAACGATCTCCTTTTAAACGCATCACTGTCCTCTCTGACTTTATACAGCGTTTCTTGGAGATTGTACCCCCGGAAACCCGCTTCAAAAAAGCGCAGCCACAAATCGATATCCTCCATCCGCCGCGTCCGCCTGACTGACCGGTAGCCGCCAAGCGCTTTGTACGCTTCAGCCCGCATCATAATGGTGCCGTGGCAGAACGGTGTGCCTTTCGCCATAATTCCCGGTTTCGGCACGGGCGGCAAAAGCCGGGCGCCCCTTACACCGAATTCGTCAAATACGAGCATCCCCGTGCCTACGACTTGATAGTGGGCGTGCTTGTTTAAGAAAGCGGCCTGTTTTTCCAGTCTCCTCGGGTTGGAGATGTCATCACCGTCCTGCCTGGCGATATAATCCCCCGTTGCGTATGTCAGACAGCGGTTCAGCGAAGCGGCAAGCCGTTGATTTGTCTTATTTTGAATCAGCGTGATCCGGTCGCCGTAATGATCCGCGTAACGGCGCGCAATCTGATACGTTCCATCAGTTGACGCGTCATCACACATAATCAGTTCCCAATTCTTATACGATTGGCTCAGGATGGATTCAATGCTCTCCGCTAAAGTCTCTTCGCAATTATAAATTCCCATGATCACGGAAATTTTCGGTTGTGCTCCTGCATTCATACGCTTTTCTCCTTTTTATCCATATAACCGGCGTAAATGTGCGCCATTTCCTTTACCGTACGTGTTTCCGAAAAACATTCCGCCGTCCTGCGCCCTTCTTGTCCCATTGCTTTTCGCAGACCCGGGGAGCGGTACAGCTTTTCAATTCGATCGGCAAACGCCGCGCTGTCCCCGGCCGGCACGAGAAAACCGTTCACGCCGTCTTCGATGATCTCACGGTGCCCCCTGTTGTCCGCGGCAACGGCGGGCTTTTCGGCAGCCATTCCTTCAAGCAGATTCATGCCGAGTCCTTCACGGATGCTTGAGGCGACAGACAGATCGGCAAGCTGAATCAGTTCATGAATATCGCGGCAAAAACCGTAAAACCGCACCATGTCGGATACACCGAGTGATTCAGCCTTTTTTCTGTACGGCGCTTCCATCGCGCCTTCTCCGGCAAATACGAGTTTCAGCTCCGGGATGCGATTCTTCAGCAGTGCCGCAGCCTCAATGAGAAGTCCCTGGTTTTTATTGCCGTTTAATTCAGCGGGATAAACGAGAATAAATTCCCCGGCGCCGAAGCCGTGTTTTTCTCTCAGACGTTCACTCTCTTCCCGGCTCACAGGGCGAAACCTGTCTGTATTCACCCCGATACCGTGTATTTTTTTCGCGCCGCAAGCTGTTTTTTTCATTTGTTTGGCCCGTTCGTAATCCTCTTCATTAATCGTAATCAGACAATCCGTATAAGAAGAAAGAAATTTTTCGATCGGGTAATAAAGAAGCCAGTTTTTCAGGGGCGCTCCGTCGCAGAAGTGAAAGCCGTGCGCGGTGTACAGCACCTTTGTCCCTTTTTGGCGCGCTTGTCTCGCAGCAAGGCGTGCAAGCACGCCGCCGACCGGCGTATGACAGTGAATCATGTCATAGCCGTTGTCCTGAATGAGCCGTTTCAGCCGCCTGTAAACAGAAAGATTTTCGGGATGAAACGGCGAGCGGCGAATTGGAATGGAAAACTTTTCATCAACGAACGGAAGATTCATATTGCCGCCTGCCGCGACGTGCACTTCCCACCCCATATCCTGAAACCATTGAAAATACGGAAGATGAAAGGCTTTAAAATGATAATCGACAGTGGCGCAGAATAATACTTTTTTCGTCATCTTTCTGTCCTCCCATCACACGCCTGCGGCCGCTTCTTCATGTACTGATTCAATCGCCTCAAACAGCCTTTTTCTCAGCTCTTCTTCAGGCAGACGGCTGAATTCCTCCATAAAACGGATGAGCACGGCCCAATTCCCGTCCACCGCTTTCCCGATATGGATTTTCGGAAAAATCTGCTCCGTATGTACTTCATTATGATTCAGCAATTCTTCATACATCTTTTCTCCAGGGCGGATGCCGGAGAATTCGATGGGAATCTGTTCTGTCGTATAGCCTGATAAATGAATCAGGTTTTTGGCCAGATCGACGATTTTGACGGGTTCTCCCATATCCAGAACGAAAATCTGCCGCCCTTTTGCAAGCGCCCCCGCCTGAATGACGAGTCTTGACGCTTCGGGAATCGTCATAAAATATCTTGTCATCGCCGGGTGCGTGACGGTGACAGGTCCGCCTTTTTCAATCTGCTTTTTGAAAATCGGGATGACGCTGCCGCGGCTTCCGAGCACATTTCCGAAACGGACGGCGGCGAATTTGGTGCGGCTGACCTTTCCGAGGTTCATGATGACCATTTCCGCAAACCGTTTCGTCGCCCCCATGACATTGGCCGGATTGACCGCTTTGTCAGAAGAAATCAGCACGAATGTTTCCGTTCCGCACATATCGGCGGCTTCGGCGACATTTTTCGTGCCGATAATGTTGTTTTTAACGGCTTCTTCCGGATTATGTTCCATTAACGGCACATGTTTGTGGGCAGCCGCATGATAGACGACGTGCGGCTCGTATTTTTTCATCAAGGTAAAGATTTTATCTCTGTCCTGAATATCGGCGATCTCCGCGTGAAAGAGCACCTCTTTTCCGAAGCGTGCGGACAGCTCGGTATGTACAGAATGAATGCTGTTTTCTCCGTGGCCGAGAAGGACGATTTCCCGCGGAAGAAACGCGCTGATCTGGCGGCAGATCTCAGAACCGATTGAGCCGCCGGCGCCCGTGACCAGAATCGTTTTTCCCTTGATGCTGTCAGAAATTTTGCTCGTATCAAGGGTGACCGGCTTTCTGCCGAGCAGATCTTCGGCTTTTACATCTCTGATGTGTCCGGCAGCCTGCGTTCCGAGCAGGATCTCGTCAAATTGCGGCATGATTTTAATATGGGCGCCCGTCTGCACACATTCTTTGTATAACGTCTGAAGCTCATGGGTGCAAAGAGACGGAATGGCAATGATGATATGGTGAATTCTCAGCCTCTGCACCGCCGGCATAATGCTTTCTTTTCCGCCGATGACGGGCAGGCCCATGATTTCGAGCTTATGCTTCGTCTGATCATCATCAATAAAAGCCACAGGCATGATTCCGAGATCGTTTTTCTGGGTAAGCTG
The DNA here is from genome assembly GCF_046535335.1 of Bacillus sp. SIMBA_026. Taxonomy (NCBI): domain Bacteria; kingdom Bacillati; phylum Bacillota; class Bacilli; order Caryophanales; family Bacillaceae; genus Bacillus; species Bacillus sp. SIMBA_026. Next base: position 427,377 of record NZ_JAWRWX010000002.1, read on the forward strand.
ACGGACGAGCAGCGTCCCCCCCGAACCTGCGCCGATGATCAGCGCCCTGGAAGAGTCATTTTGCTTCCTGCCGATCGTTTCTTTCAGCACCCGTGAAATCATCCGGCTTCCTCCGATGAACAATAGCTGAACCATCCAGCTGACGGCCAACAGCCGGAACAAAATCGTGTGGAACACCCCGTATTGGACGGCCGCCGTTACGGCTGCTGACAGTGTGATCCCCTTCATCAAGGCAAGCAGCTCGCCTATTCCCGTGTACGTCCATACCTGCTTATACTGGTGAAACATAAAAGCGCATACATGATGGCTGATCAGCATGCTCACGGCAGTCAGCAGCAACGCTCCGGAGTCATAAAAGTGATAAGAATCCTCAAAAAATTGATATCCTATAACAACGGAAAGTAAAACGAGATACGTATCCAATGCAAATATCATTGAAAGTCTTCTCCGGTAAGTCAATCTTTCCCCTCCTCATTTATCGGTTTAGCTGATACGGTTTTCGTAAAAACAGACATAACAGCTAAGCCGATAACAATGCATCATCTTAAGATAAATTGGGCATTTAACCCGTCCTCACACCCCGCCACCGACGACCAGCATCTAAGGCAGCGAAAAACGCCGCCCACAGCAGAGCCGAGTGCCTCCGTTGATAAAGGTAAGGAGACATCACCTGCACCGCTCAATAAGAGTAGTGCTCCGTTTTTTTGATTTTCTTTTTATTCAGCAGCGCCCCCAAAAGCTTTGCCTTTGACTGCTGGAGCGCGTCTCTCGCCTTTTGGACGGTATCCATTTTCGTTTTTCCGCTCAAGACGACGAGAACGCTTCCATCTGTCTGATTCGCTAAAATCTGTCCGTCCGCCACAGCCAAAAGCGGAGGTGAATCGAAAATAACCAGACTGTACCGGCTGTACATCTCCTGAATCAGCTCTCCCATCGCCTTTGAAGATAAAAGCTCAGCCGGATTCGGCGGCGTCGGCCCGCTCGTTAAGACATAGAGGTTGTCAATCAGCGTTTTTTGCACCGTTTCGCCGAGGGAAGCGTTTCCGACTAACACATTTGTCAGGCCTTGTACGTTTTCAAGCTGATAGGTCTCGTGTATCGTCGGTTTTCGTAAATCCGCATCGACGAGCAGCACCTTTTTTTCCTGCTGCGCAAATACCGCGGCAAGGTTGGCGGCGCTGAATGATTTTCCTTCTCCCGGAACGGAAGAAGTGACGAGAATAGAGCGCAAATGGGTCTGAACAGAGGAGAACTCAATATTTGTCCGAATGGTGCGGTATTGTTCAGCCACCAATGATTTGTGATGTAAAACGGATATTTGAGCCAGTCCCCTTCTTGATTTCTTTTTTCTGAATCCCAAACGCCTCACTCCCCGAAATGTTTTTCATCAGACCGTGTCTGCTGATTTTTGATGTCATACACAACCCCTAAAACAGGCAAGTCTGTTTTTTCGCTGAGCTGCCGCTCGCTTTTAACGGTTTCATCAAGAAAGTGGAGAAAAAACGCAAGCGTCACACCCGCCATGAGAGCCGCACCGAACGCCATCATGATATTTCGGATGCGCGAAGGCTTGACCATCGGGCTTTCCGATGCTTTTGCCTCAGACAAAACAATGACGCCTTTTATATTCATCCTGTCACGGACTTCTTTTTTAAATGTCTTCATCAGCGTGTTCGCTATAGCGGCGGCCTGTTTCGGATTCTCGTCCTGCACCGCTACGGTAATGATCTCTGAATCGGTTTCGCTGCTTGTCGTGATCTTTGCTTTTAAAGCGGATGCCGTCTCAGAAAGATGCAGCGTCTGCTTCACTTTCTCAAGCACAACCGGGCTTTTCATTATCGTTTGAAACGTATTGTTGTAATGAAGATTCAGCTGAACGTCGCTGAGATTCGAATTTTTTTCACCGCTTGTTTCATGAATGAGCACTTGGGTCGATGACTGATAAACGGGCGAAATCACCCGGAATTGGATGTATCCCGTCACCAGCGTTACAACTGCTGTCATGATAAAAATCAGTAAAAATCTGTGTTTAATAATGTCAAATAATTCTTTAAAACTCATATTCTCATTCATGTAATTACAGCCTCATCCTTATTGCATCAGGCTTAAACGCCCCCTTCTGTTAATGATTGGATTATAAAAGAAAAGGTCGAAATTTGAAAATTTCAAATTAAGCCATTTGGTTCTTTTTAGAGAACATTATCATGATTTTCCTCTTATTTACTGCACTTACCTTATAATTTTAAATTTTATAAAGAACGAAAGATTTCTTATAATGAACAAAAAAAGCCAGTATACAGGGGAGAATTCAGCACAATGATTGGAAGAATAATTCGTTTATACCGCAGAAGAAAAGGCTACTCTATTAATCAGCTAGCAGTTGAAGCAGGTGTCTCTAAATCTTATTTAAGCAAGATAGAACGGGGGGTTCACTCAAATCCGTCCATCCAATTTCTGAAAAAAGTATCCGCCACCCTGCAGGTCGATCTGACGGAGCTTTTTGATGCCGAAACGATGCTGCATCACATGGGAGGCACGGAAGATGAGTGGCGCATCCACCTTGTGCAGGCCGTGCAGTCAGGCATGCCGAAAGAAGAACTGTTCACCTTTACGAACAAACTGACTGAAAAACGCCCGGAGCCCGCACCCTACCGCAACAGAAAACTGACTGAATCCAACATTGAGGAATGGAAAGCGCTGATGCAGGAAGCCAAAGAACTCGGCTTGTCCGTTCAGGAAGTCAGATCATTTTTAGAACGGAAGCGTTACTGATGATATGCTGATGAAAAGGCTTTTATTCGCTTCATGTCTTCATCTCTGTTTATAATGAAAAGAAAAAGGGGATGAAATGATGACAAAACTTACCGTTCAAACCCGCTCCGGCGCACTGAAAGGAACTGCCGGCCGCGGTACCCGCACATGGAAGGGCATACCGTACGCGAAGCCGCCCGTCGGAGAGCTCAGATTTAAAGTGCCGGAGCCGCCCGCACCTTGGGATGGCGTAAAACATGCCGACTCGTTCGGGCCGATTTGTCCGCAGCCGGATGATATGCTGTCTATATCGTTTTCCGGAGATATACCGGCTCAATCTGAAGATTGCCTTTACCTCAACGTTTTCGCCCCCGATTCAGAGGGCGAAAAAAAGCCTGTCATGGTATGGATACACGGCGGGGCATTTTATTTAGGTGCCGGAAGCGAACCGCTTTACGACGGATCTGCCCTTGCCGCTGACGGAGATGTCATTGTCGTGACACTCAATTACAGGCTCGGACCATTCGGCTTTTTACATTTATCTTCTATTCATGACGCGTATTCCGCCAATATCGGGCTGCTTGATCAGATCGCCGCGCTGCGCTGGGTGAGGGACAATATCTCCGAATTTGGAGGAGACCCGGATAACGTCACGATATTTGGTGAATCGGCAGGCGGCATGAGCATCGCCTCCCTTATGGCAATGCCTGACGCAAAAGGCCTGTTTCATAAAGCCATTTTAGAAAGCGGCGCCTCTCATACGATCCCGGCGGACATGGCAAAAGACATCGCGGCGGCATTTATTCATGAAGCCGGCACTGATCAATTGCAGGAGCTTTCCGTTAATGACCTGCTTAAGACTGCAGATAAAGTGCAGCGCTCACTAGATCAAAACATTTTTCAGCTTTTGTTTCAGCCCGCCATCGATCCGGCCACATTGCCTGCGGAACCGGTGAAAGCCATAGCAGACGGGGCCGCAGAAGGCATACCTATGATCATCGGAACCAATCGTGATGAAGCATATTTGTTTTTCACCCCTGATACAGACATTCATTCCGAGAAAAAACAGCAAGATTATTTGCATTATCACCTCGGAGAGAACTGCACCGAGCAAGCGGCAGATTTATATCCGCATTCATTAAAGGGACAAATCGATATGATGACGGATCTGATTTTCTGGCGGCCGGCTGTCGCTTTCGCACAAGGACAGTCGCAGCACGCACCGGTCTGGATGTACCGCTTTGATTGGCATGGCGAAACACCGCCGTTTCATAAAGCCGTTCACGCTCTGGAATTGCCGTTTGTGTTCGGAAACTTTGATTCTTTGAGAAAGACGCTGCAAGAACCGCTCGGTGATGACGCAGAACAGCTTTCCAAACAAATCCAATCCGCATGGCTCGCTTTTGCAAAAACCGGAAACCCGAACACCTCTCACTTCAATTGGCCTGAATATGAAACCGATTCACGCGAAACTTTGCTTTTCAACACGGATACCGCTGTCGAAAGTGATCCCGATGCAGCAAAACGCCGCATCCTGTTTCAAGCATAAAAAACGCCAAGGGAGCCGGCTCCCTTGGCGTTTCGTTTTCATCTTACTTCATAATGCAACTCCGCAAATTGCTTATAGCGCCTGACATCAGTCAGCTTCAGCCCTGTCTCCCGGTCTCCGGGTTTGAACAAAGAAATTCCGCGGCCGAGCAGAACGGGGGCGATCTGAATGATAAATTCATCGACAAGTTTTTCCTCCAAAACCGGGTGCAGCAGATCACTCCCGCCGACAATCCAAATCCGCTTGCCTTCTTGGCGTTTCAATGCTTTTATAAAATCGGCAGGCTCTTCATGAATAAACCGCACATGTTCAGTACGCCCGGTCAATGTCCGCGAAAACACATAGCATTCTTTACCTTTGTACGGAAATTCCTCAGGCAATAAAACCAATATTTCTTCGTATGTTTTTCTGCCCATGATGATCGTATCGACAGATTCATAGAAAGCTTCATAATCGGTGCCGTCTTCACCTTCAGTTCCGATTAACCAATCTAAAGAATGATTTTCCTGCGCAAGATAACCATCTGCGCTGACAGCTCCGTAAAAAACGAGTTTTCTTTGACCGCTCATAAAAATCCCTCCCCTTTTTTATTATACCTTGAACATACGGATGAAATGAAAAAATGATAGAATCGGGTAAAAACCCCCGTTACCGGGTTTTCGTTTCTTCCTGCTTTGGAGATGCTGTTAATATGCCGTCTATCCATCTTCCGGTAATCGGCATAAAGAAATGAAGGATGATCCCTCCTAAACAAACGGTTAATAACGTTCCGATGCCTACCGGACCTTTTAGCATCACGGCCAGTATGAAAAATATGAAGTAAATGACCGTTCTTGAAAAAAAGATGCTTCTCCCGGTTAATTCGCGGACAATTAACGTTAACCGATCAACCGGGATCGGGGCGAAATTTGTGTGCAGATAGGTTGCGGTTCCTATCCCTATCACAACTAAACCGATTGCAAAACAGCCCGCTTTTCCGTACCATAGTTCAGGCGTTATGACTCGATGCAGAAAAAAAAGCCACATATCAATCCCGATTCCCGTTATGAACGCCGTAATCATCCCTGAAAATTCCGGTCTTTGCCTTTTTAACATTGAATTACAGCAAATTAACAGGAAAGCGATGATGATTTCCCAGCTTCCCACGGTAAGCCCTGCATGGACGGACAATCCCACAATAAGCGCATCAAAAGGCGATGTTCCAAGATCTGATTGAATCGTGACAGAAATACCAAAGGTCAAGATCATGATTCCTAAAACATAAAAAACATATTTCACTTTATCGTCCTCATTTTCTTATTTTATGTTGCAAATACAACAAAATTACGGTATGTTTACTATACGGTATTTTCATTGCAAATACAACAAAATTCAGCTGATATGATAAATGAAGAAAGGAGCTGTATGACCATGAGTATTCAATTAAAAAAGTGCAGCCTTAACGATATAACAGAGCTCCGGGAGATAAGCATTGAAACATTCAATGATACATTTAAAGATCAAAATTCACCTCAAAATATGAAAGCTTATTTGGAAAATGCATTCCGCTCTGAACAGCTGAAAAAGGAATTATCCAATCCGTCTTCTCAATTCTATTTTGTTTATTATCATGATGACCTTGCGGGGTATGTAAAAGTCAACATGAACGAAGCACAGTCAGAAAAAATGGGGGAAGATTCTCTTGAGATTGAGAGAATTTATATAAGAAAAAGCCATCAGAAACACGGGCTTGGCAAATATCTGCTGAATGAAGCTGTGAAAATCGCAACAGCACACAATAAAAAGAACATCTGGCTGGGCGTATGGGAAAAAAACGAAAATGCAATCGCCTTTTATCAAAAAATGGGATTTGTCCAAACCGGAGAACACTCTTTTTATATGGGGGATGATAAACAAGTCGACATTATCATGACCAAAACCCTGTCGTAAAAGAATACAAAAAAACCCGGCCAAGCTGCCGGGTTTTTTCTCTTATTTTAATTTTCCCGCACGGATATCATCGGTCATTCCTTCGTACGGCGCTTCTGAAATCAGTGTTTCGTTATTGATTCCCGCATTGTTGAGATACGTAATATCCGCAAACTCGGGAACGACATATTTCGGGTATGTTTCATATTTCTCACGTGACTCTTTCATCACGTCAATGTAATCATTTTGGTAGCACACCGTGATTTCCGGATGCTCATGCACCCATTTCGGGAAGAAAATAATTCCGTGCATCCGTTTTTCATTCGGCATAAAGTTTAAGGAAACGTCTGTGCCTGTCGGTTCAGTCCATGACACTTTGTATACGCCTTCTGTCAGCTTGACGATATTCACTTCCTGGTCGCGCACCCAGCGGCCGCCTACCATTCCGCTATGAATCCGATAGTCGATCGTATGATCATTTTTAATATAGATTTCATACTCCCAGCCGTTTTCATACGTGTAAATCATATGGCTTCCGATAAAGTTTTCCATGTTGACTCACTCTCCATATTATTATTGAACTTCATAAATATCTAACCGAATGTCATCCGGCAATCGGACCGCAGCCCCGATAAACAGCCGGTCCTGCAGATGCTGATATGCCTCGCTGCTTGTTTCAAACACAGGCACAGTACGGAAATAAACATGCTCGGGATCAATGATGCGGTTCACTGACTCATAAATGACTTTTTTAAAGAAGGTTCATTCAAGGAGGTATCACCTCCCGAGTTATTATGTTTACTTAAACATGTAACTATTTACACGTTTAATTGTAACGCTGTTAAAATGGACTGTCAAATAATGAGCTGTTTCTGATTATGTTTTCCAATGTTCAATGAAAAAAGACAAGGGCGGCAAATGCCGGCCCCTTGTCTTTTTCGTTTACTATATGTTCATACCAGACGGGCGTCTTTATTAATAATCACAATCTTTATCTCTGCATTCTTTCTTTCTTACAGCGTCTATTGAGTGCCCCATGATCTTGTCATTGGCCTTATCATACATACCATCGAATTTATTCGATGTATCATCGTTGTAATAGCCAAATACCTCTATCCCGCCCATTGGATCTATTTCGTATTTATCTTTAAATGTAACGTTATGTATGCCTTCATAATTCGCTTTGATAAATTTCTCCATTCGTTCTTGAGCAATCTTTATCTCTTCAGCCTGAACATTTTTATCATTCATACTCTTCATTATAAAACCTCCGGCTGCTATAAAGATAACTATGAAGATAAAAACGTATTTTTTCACATAACTCATCCTTTCCATGAGTTATGATGAAGTTCGCGGACTAGAAAAATGGTGGTGACATCCGGTGCAATAATTCATACAAAAACAGACGCTATTTAGGCGACTTAAAGTTTTTCTTCAATGTTCACAGCGGATCATATAAACCGGCAAACAAGAGAACTTCTTTATTTTGCGTCTTTTAGTATTCACATTCTTTTTCCTGACATTCGGGTTTCTCTTCTGCATCGACTGACGAAACTCCTATTTCATCATTCGTTTTGTCATAAAGTCCGAAAAATTCTTTTTCCTTATTACCATTCAAGTACCCCTTCACGGAAATACCACCCATAGGATTTATTTTATAATCGTTAATGTATGTAATTTGCTTTATATTTTTGTAATTAGCTTTTATATAGCTTTCCATTTTATTTTTCGCTTGGATAAAAAGTTCTTGTTCTGCTTCTTTTTTATCATGTTGGTACTTCATGTAGATACTTCCTGACGCTATAGTTATTACAAATATCAGGACAACCATGTATTTCTTCACAGACTCATCCTTTCTTAGATTAAATTTACATCAACCTCAGAGTGTTGTACATGTCTAAAAAATATCAATGTATCAAGTATCAGTGATCGAGAATACTTTTATATAAGCGTTAGTTAGACTATCCTAAAAGTGTGCGAATTTCTACAAAAGCTTATAGTCAGATCTAGATTAAATGAAGTGATGAAGGAGAAGGGAATTCAAAGCCAAAAGGATTTGGCTGATTTAGTTGGTTCTACTGAGGTTACGATAAGCAGATTTAAAACAAATACAAGATATGATATCACAACACTATTCATTATTAACAGAGGATTAAATGTACCTATGGAAAATTTGTTTTATGTTGAGGAGATTAGAGGAAGAGCAATACAACAAAATTAGCCCAGCTCGATTGAGCAGGCTAATTTATCTTGTACAAAGCTTATCTTTACATTCTTCCTTTGGTTCGGCATCAACCGTATACGACAATATTTCTTTATTGTTTGGATCATACAGACCTTCAAACTCTTTTTTTCCGTTAGTATAACCCTTAACACTAATACCGCCCATTGGGTTAATATAGTAATCCTCAGAAAAATGGATATCTTTCACATTTTTATAGTTCGTTGTTAAAAACTTTTTCATATGATTCTGGGCTTCTTCGAATAATGCAATCTCTTTTTTCTTTTGATCATACCGATGCTTCATAAAAAGTCCCCCAACCGCTATAATTATTAAAATAAGGATAATTATGTACTTTTTCTTTTTCATTTGGAAATCAATCCTTTCCTATAAATAACTGTCGTTCTTAAGTAAACGAAATGAGCGAAAACTTGATATGAATATACTTTTCAGCATGTCAAAAGCAAAGCTAACCAATTCAGAATTCATCGCGATTGTTGCTGATAAGTTAAGATTGGAACTTAAAGCGAGTAAAATGCTGATCTGACGTTTTTCCTATCGTTGAGTTGTCATGATATTTGTACGCAGTTACCGTTAATTATCGGGGATACCTCGACAAATGAGACGGTAGAGGTGATTGATCTTAGGAATGGTTTTGCGCTTACGATAACTGGATAACAAACATAGCGAAAATTTTGAAAAATAGTTAAACAAAATAAATACCCACTCATCCCTGAGGTGGGTATTTTACCTTTCTTCGGCATTGACCACTGAAATACCTATCTCCTTGTTCGTTGGATCATATATACCGGAAAATTCTTTTTCTTTATTATTATTTATGTAGCCTGAAACTTCAACTCCGCCTGTCGGATCGATATTGTAGTCTTTTGAAAAATGAACTTCCTGTACATTTTTATAGTCTTTTTTTAAGTAATTCTTCATGTGCTCTTGCGCCTCAATCACAAGTTTTTCTTCGTTTTTATGTTTATCATATTGACGCTTCACGAAAAAACCTCCCACTGCTATAATTATAACAATTAGGATAATAATGTATTTTCTCATGCGTATCATCCTTTCGGAACTATTTTACAATATAAGAAAGGAGATGTATATATGCCAAAAGGAAAAGAAATAACCGTCTCTAATGTCACAGATAAAGAATATTACCGTTTGAGTCAAGCAGCTTACAATTATAAAATGTTAGCCCTGCATATGAAATATAAAACTCCTTATAAAATAAGTAAGACGTCATATTGGTACGTTGAGAAAGTGAAGCAGGATTCTGATACGGGTCTTGATGCCTTTGTATTCTCAAAAGGCATCAAGACCAAAAACGGTAAATGGATAAAATCAAAAAACCCTGAAAACGTGGTCGTCGCCTTTACGGGAACCGATATCGGAAAAGACCCGATCAATGACGGCGTAAAAGCGGACGGCGGCAATATTGTTTTCGGAAATGATCCGAAAAAAGAAGTACATTATATTGTAAAAAAAGACGCAAAGGATACATCAAAAACACTCGGAACCTATCACGGAACGCCCTCTCAAGACGCCATGCTCACAACCGGAAAGTATAAGCTGATAACGAAAACATCGCAAATCGATCAGGCCGATCAGCTGGTACGCGGCGTAAAGAAAAAGTATGCCGGAACGTCAACGATTATTTCAACAACCGGCCATTCACTCGGCGGCGCTGAGGCCGAATACAGCGCGGTGAATAATGATGTGTATGCCGTCGCGTTTAACAGTCCTTCCGTCGTGAAACTGCACGATGAGGAAACACAGAAAGACATCAACAGCGGCATTTACGATCCTTACATCCGGTCAATTATCAATCCGGACGACATGGTCGGGGCGGGTTATTGGAACGAATATGACCGCCACAACGGGACAACGATTTATACGAAAAACCCCTCGCTCTCACAGTTCAGCCGAAAGCAGCGGCTTGATGGGAACTTAAACGAGCAGATCGGCAAGAATCTCGCTTATTTCTTCACTACCGTCATTCTGAGAAATCCGGATACACACGGCTTAAACGAAGCAAATTTCGTGTTCGACAGAAACGGCACTATTACAAATCCGAACGGAGATGAGTTAGTCTTCGATAAAAACCTCGGCGCTCTTCTGCCGGCCGGTGCGATCGGAAGCGCAGATACAATAAAAGTAACGCCGAAAAACGCAAAGAAGCTGGCTGAAAAGGTGCAGGCTATGACTGAGGATTTGCGGACGATGAAAAAAGAAGCGCAAAACGCCTATCAGGAGCACGATGAAAAAGTCGCCGAGCTGAAAACAGAATTTTACGGCCAAGTCGGACACGGCTTGTTTGATCAGCTTCAAGCACAGGACGTGACCAATACCATTGAAGATATTGCGCAATCCTACGATAAAGGCCCGATTTTTTATGACACTCAGGCTGAGCAGGCGTTTATTGATTCCTTGCAGGCGGCGATTACGGACCTTGAAGAAATCGGCGGATTCTTACATAAAATAGCAGACGAATTTCAGGAAAAAGACCAGATGCTCGCAAACTGGTTAAGATGATAGAGGTGGATACATAATGCCGACATTAGACGAACTTTTAGAACACAAGGACGACCCGATGAAGAAAAGGCTGCAGCGGCAGATGCTGAAAACCGTCATGACACAGGCAGCGGGGACAAAACTGGAGACAGTGCGCCGAACGCTGAAACCGACATTCGAAATGGATACGTTGAAAGATGAATTATATGAAGTGTATTCAGCACTATTGAACAGCTTTGAAGGTAAGGCGCAAAAAGCTCTCGCACAGCGGATCAGTGAAAGTGCGCGGCTGATTGCCGGAACCGAACATAACAGAGACACATTCGTTAACAGTTTCAAAACAAGATAAAATAAAAAAACCCCGCAGATTTATCATCTGCGAGGTTTTTTCTATCGTCTTAACTGAGACGCGCTCGGAGGGATTCGAACCCCCGACAGACGTGGTACCGGAAACCACCGCTCTATCCAACTGAGCTACGAGCGCACGTTTTTTCAATCAGATACCTTTATATTATAATAAAGAAACGCACAGAAAGCAACTCTTTTTTGATAATGCACAACAGGATTATACAGCGTCCTCATGCAGCATAATCCTGCATCGTTTACCGGCATTGATTTTCACAAAAAACTCATTTCAGGCGGACTGCCCCCGGCTCAGTACATTTTCAATTACTGAAGAAAAAGCGGTAATCACCCGTTTCAGCTTCTTTTCCAAATGTCCTTTAACGTCCAATAGGTGAATTCCTCAACCTTTACGGCGCCTTTCTCAGAAAACAGCTCAATCCCCAATCTGCCTTCATTCGGATAGATACGGCTTGTCATCGTTGTTTCTCCATGATTGGCGAATACTTCAATCGAGGATCTGTCAATAAAGATACGCAGCGCCAGCTTGCCGTTTGTATCCGTCTGCACCCTTCTCACACCGTCTTTCGCTTTCCCCATCTTGGTGCAATCAAGCGTCAGCTTTTTATCCGTTAGATTGTATGTCAGCACAAGTTCTTCTTCATCAAGGCCACGAATCTTAAAACCTGCCGTTTCGGCATCAGAATCGTTCACATCAAACACGACTCGGACTTCAAGCAGGTCTTCGGACGTCTTTGCCAAGTAACTCCCTGAAAGCGATCGTCCGGCACATTCCCGGTATTCCATTTTCCGCAGCTGCTTGGTTTCTTCCACGGGATTCATCAAAAGTTTATGATCATCACGCAATGTCAGTTCTCGCGGCAACGTCAGTGCACCGCACCATCCGTCCGCTTTTGTCGGCATCTCAGATTCCCACATATCCATCCAGCCGATGGCAATTCTGCGTCCTTTATCATCTAATAATGTTTGCACGGCGTAAAAGTCATGGCCGTGATCCAGTTCTTTAAAAGCGCCGTGTGTAAATTTGTTTGTTTCATCATGATAGTCACCGATTAAATAGCCGGTTTGATGTAAATTTTGATAGGAATCACCGTCCGCCTCGATCCCCTGGGGCGAAATCAGCAGGACATGCTTGCCGCCTAATTCAAAGAAATCAGGACATTCCCACATATAGCCGAGATTACCGTCACTTTGGGCGAGAACCCCCGCGTTTTCCCAATCACGCAAATCAGGTGAACGGTATAAAACGACCCGTCCGACGTTTTCTTTTGAAGAGTTGCCGACGACCATATACCAAACATCGCGATGCTTCCATACTTTCGGATCGCGGAAATGACGGGCGCTGTCTTCCGGCGGTTCCGCAATAACGGGGTTTCCCTGAAGCTTTTCAAACACGGTTCCATCTTGGCTGACAGCGATATTTTGAGTTTGATAGAATAGGTCTTTCTCTTGATCAATTATATTATGGCCTGTATAGATGAGGGCTAATCTTCCATGATCATCGACCGCGCTTCCCGAAAAACAGCCGCTTTGGTCGAATGCATCGCCCGGAGCTAAGGCAACCGGCAGGTGCTCCCAATGAATGAGATCTTTACTTTTCACATGTCCCCAATGCATCGGCCCCCAATGCTCATCATACGGATGATGCTGAAAAAAGACGTGGTATTCTCCTTTAAACTGAATAAGCCCGTTCGGATCATTGATCCAATTCGCCCGGGGCATAATATGGTACCCCAATCGATATCTTTGTTTCACTTTACCCTCGGCTTCCTTCAAAGCTTCTTCCGCCTGCTGAATTCTATCCATTTGTAACATCCTCTCTATCCGATTTTTTGCAGACGCTGGACACGCCTGCTGTTTTGTTTCGGGCCCAATAAAGTAAATATGGAGATGACGGTAAAACCGAAGACGACGATTCCCATGATGAGATAGGTTTGACGGAACCCCGCACTGTCATATAATCCTCCCGCAAGCGGCGACAGAATCGACGCGCCTGCCTGAGATGCGAATTGAAAACCGACGAGATAAAGGACGGACGACAGACGCGTATCAAAATTGGCAGCCAAATATTTAAAAACGGCGATCAGCATAATCGGCAATTCCAGTGCGTGGATGAGTTTCATTGATGAAATGCCTACAGGTTCAACTGCAATTCCGGACCCGACGATGCGGAAAGCCATTAAAAACCCCGCTAAAATCAAACTGTTTTTCGCCCCGAACTTATTGACGATAAAAGGCGCAAGAAACATCATGCCGGCCTCCAAAAACACTTGGAATGAATTCAGATAGCCGAATACTTGGTTACCCGTCGACACTGAAGGAAACAAAGACGCATAATAGATCGGGAACTGCTGATCATATACACCGTAAATGCAAGTCACCCCGATAATGTACATCATAAAAAACCAGAAATCTCTTAGTAAAAAGAGCCGCCCCACATCTTTTAACCGGACCGAATCCGCTCTGTTTTTCTCATGATCGGTCATTTCTATTTTCACAGACATGATAATGGCCGTTAATATGACGGCTGAAACAGACGCGATCCAGAAGTTGATATTGGGATTGATATTGAAAAGCTGCCCTGCAAAAAATGCAGCCGCCGCCCAGCCCAGTGAGCCCCACATTCTTGATTTTCCATACTCGAAATCATACTTACGGCTGACCTTTTCAATGTACGTTTCAATCGCGCCTATCCCCGCCAAAAAAGCGGCTCCCAAATATAAGCCTCCGACAACGGCGCCAAGAAAGACGTTGTATTGTAAAAGTGGCCCATAGACGAAGATATAAAACGGACCCGTGAATATGAGAAGACAGCTGATCATAAACAATATCTTTTTCTTCAGCCCCAATTTGTCAGAGATAAAACCGTAAAGAGGCTGCATGCACAGGGCAAATACGGCGTTTACAGAAAAGATAATGCCTGTCGCTGATCCGTTTAAATTGATTTCCTGCCCTAACCAAATCGCAAATAAAGAATAGCTGGAAGACCAAGTAAAAAAGAAAAAGAAGAAATAAGCACTCAGTTTCCAATACAGACTTTTTGAGCTTTTCATTTGCACCGCTCCTTTTAGAGGACCTTTTAATAGCCGTTTTAGAGCCGCATACTTCCTTCTTCATTTTCATCACATACATGCGAGCTCCGAGTAAGCGCTTACTTTCTATCGCTGCTTGATTCTTTCACTTTATTGCCGCCAGCCTTCTCTCCATACCCGCCACTTCCCTTCAACCTTTAAATAAAGCGCTTTCAAAAAGAATTGTATGCCAATCGGTTTCATATGTCAATCGGTTGACATATAATTTTCTGATTATTTCAAGCAAACAAAACACATCCTCTTTATATGAAAACAGAAACATGGAATGTCCTTGCACATGTCAGCCTGATTCTCTAAAATAAGTGCGTGACGGAAATTGTAAGCCATTTCAGTAAGCAGGAGGGCACGGGAATGAAGCCTAACATTCATGATGTTGCGAAAATAGCGGGAGTTTCATCCACAACCGTTTCGCGGGTATTAAATAACCGCGGCTATATCAGCGAAAAAACAAAAGAAAAAGTGTACAAGGCGATGGAAGAAATCAATTACTTTCCAAACGATCTGGCCCGCTCTTTATTCCGAAAACGAACCAATTTAATAGGACTTATCATCCCAAACTCCAGCAATCCGTTTTTCGGCGAACTCGCCTTTCATATTGAAAGCATTTGTACGTCCATGGGCTACAAACTGCTGCTTTGCAACAGTTTACATCGAAAGGATAAGGAAGAAAAATATTTGGAGATGCTGATAAGAAACCAAGTGGACGGCGTGATCGCCGTGACTTACAACCGGGGAATTCTCAATTATCACAAGCAGAATCTGCCGATTGTCGCCATTGACCATTACTTATCAGACACGATTCCCGTCGTCGGCTCAGACAACTATGACGGCGGAAAAAAGGCGGCAGAACTGCTGATTGAAAAAGGGTGCCGGCACATCGTCCATCTCAACGGCCCGCTTGAACTCGAGACACCGGCAAACCTCAGAAGAAAAGCATACGAAGACGTCATGCATGAACACGGACAAAAGCCTATTACATATGAAGTACCCTTTTATCAGCATTACCATGACATTATTTCAACATTATTCGATGAACAGCCTGAAACCGACGGAATTTTTGCCAGCGATGATATCATGGCGGCTGCCGTGATGACCGAGGCCAAAAAACGGGGAATAGACATCCCGAATCAATTAAAAGTGATCGGTTATGACGGCACTGAAACCGTTCAATCGGTTCTGCCGGACTTGGCAACCATCCAGCAGCCGATTGAATTGATTTCCAAAACAGCCATCGAGATTTTAGCAAAAGAAATTGAAGGCGAATTTGATGATTTGCCGCTGGAAACGTATTTGCCGGTACGGCTTTTGGAAGGGCGGACAACGTAGTCAGACCCTTCAGTACGTAGCGACGCGATTGCGGTCTATTTTGAGCGCTCCGGCCATATCATTTTCTCAAGCGCCGGCGCTGATCATCATCATTTCCACTTTGCTGTTTGAACTTTTTGTTTTATGGGAAAAATGGTGTTAGAAGAAAAGGTTGGCATTTTGGTCAGCGTTTTGTTTGACCTTTATTGACCAAAAATGTATCATGTAAATACATACTTACCTAAAAGGTGAAGGAGGAGCATTATGAATTTAATACCTACAGTCATTGAACAAACGAACCGCGGAGAAAGAGCTTATGACATTTACTCCCGTCTTTTGAAGGACCGTATTATCATGCTTGGATCTGCGATTGATGACAACGTTGCGAACTCCATCGTGTCACAGCTTTTATTCCTTGAAGCGGAAGACCCTGAAAAAGATATTTCCATTTACATTAACAGTCCTGGCGGATCAATCACTGCCGGCATGGCAATCTATGATACAATGCAGTTCATTAAACCGAAAGTATCCACGATCTGCATCGGTATGGCCGCTTCTATGGGAGCATTTTTACTTGCAGCCGGAGAAAAAGGCAAACGTTACGCGCTTCCTAACAGTGAAGTTATGATTCACCAGCCGCTTGGCGGAGCGCAAGGACAGGCGACAGAAATTGAAATCGCGGCAAAACGCATTCTCTTGCTTCGCGACAAATTAAACAAAGTGCTTGCTGAACGTACCGGCCAGCCGCTTGAAGTCATTGAGCGCGATACAGACCGCGACAACTTCAAATCAGCTGATGAAGCCTTAGAATACGGCTTAATCGATAAAGTGCTGACACGCAATACAGAAGACCAGAAGTAATGCCCAAAAAACCTGCAAGAGATGATGTCTCTTGCAGGTTTTTTTATGCTTTATTCCCATTCAAAAAAGTAATGAATGCTTTGACGACAGATAATTCTAACGCTGAAGAATCATACATAAGCCAAGTATCGCGTATCACAGGCTCGTTATTTTTATAAGATAGCGCCAATGTGTATAATTCATCAGAAGGCTGAAGACAGATTTCCGGCACAACAGAATAACCGAGACCGTTTTTCACCATCTCTTTACAGGTTTCCTGCCTGTCTACCTCCATCGCAATGAAAGGCGGTTCAGTAAATTGGTTATTCCACCATTTTTGAATCAAACTTTTCAAAGAAGCATCAGTTTGATAATAAATCATCGGCAATTTGGGAAGGTCCTCACTGTTGATTTCAGTTTTTGAAATAAGGTACAGCCGCTCTTCATTTAACAGTTGTTTTTCCCCTTGCCAATCATAATTTCCCCTCATAATCCCAAGGTGTACCCCCGAATGATGAAGCAGATCCATCACCTTCGCACTCCATCCCGTATTGACGTGGAATTGAACAGACGGATACTGATCAGAAAACCGTTTTAGAATCGCCGGGAGCTTATACTGAGCAAAATTGCTTGAGACTCCTAATCTGAGAACCCCGCTGACTTCATGGCTCATATTGAGCATATCATCCTTCACTCTTCTGAATTCCTGCAGCATTTCTTTCGAATAATCAACCAGATGTTCACCTTCTGAAGTGAACTCCATCCCTTTTTTTCTTTTATAAAAAAGGCGCACTCCGAATTGTGCTTCCAGGTTTTTGAGCCGATAACTTAACGCCGGCTGTGTCATATATAATCGCTCTGCCGCCTTCGTCATATTTTTTTCTTCGAATAATGTAATGAGCACAATCCAATCCTTTTCATCCATATGAAATCCCCCAAAATATTTTTCTGCTATAAAATTTTCACCTATTATAAAAGTTTTTTATTTAACTTTATAAAAATTATATGTTTTACTTATAATCCTTATTTATCATACGATATTTTCCAAAGGGACCGGTACCTTTTTATCCACACAAAATGATGTAAGGATGAGACAGCATGGAAAAAGTTCCTGTCACCGTCATGAGAGGCGGCACCAGCAAAGGCGTTTTTATTCATCAAAAAGACATGCCAGACGATACAAACCTATGGAGCGATTTTCTTTTAGACATTATGGGGAGCCCTGACGAGAGACAAATTGACGGTCTCGGCGGCGGCCATTCTCTCACAAGCAAGGCAGCCATTATTAAGAAATCCGCCAGAAAGGATGCAGATGTTGAGTATACGTTTGCTCAGGTCAGTTTGACTGACCGTTTTACCGACTTCAAAGGCAATTGCGGAAATATCTCTTCTGCCGTAGGCCCTTATGCTATTGAGAAAGGACTCGTTCAAGCTGAAGAGCCGGTTACAAAAGTCAGAATGTTAAATACAAACACTCAAAAAGTGATCGTAGCAGAAGTTGAAGTCAGAAATGGAACATTTCATTACCAGGGGGACTGCGCTATCCCCGGGGTTCCAGGTACAGCTTCTCCTATTTATCTTTCATTTCACCAGGCTGAAGGAGCGGTGACCGGTAAGCTGTTTCCCACTGGTCAGCCTATTGATGTTCTCGATACACCGTATGGAAATATCTCGGTATCGATTATTGATTACGCCAATCCGCTTGTCTTTGTAAAAGCAGAGGACACGGGGCTTACCGGCTTAGAACTTCCGGATGAATATACCCCGGATATATTGGAAAAGCTCGAAATGATCCGATCGATTGCAGCCGAGAAATGCAGATTCGCTCCGAGACATGAGGCTGCTGCAAAATCACCGGCCGTACCAAAACTAACATTAATCTCATCTCCAGCGGATTATATCGATACAAAAGGAATAAAGAGACACGCAGAAGAGATGGATCTTGTCATTCGTATGATGTCCATGCAAAAACCGCATCAAGCTTTAGCCATTACAGGGGCGGTTTGTACGACTGCCGGCATGCTATTGCAGGATACAATATTATCTGAATTTTCATTCTATGGGAGGACGATTCGATTGGGACATCCAAGCGGCATTTTAGAAACCGAGGCAGAGGTTGATCCGGATGGAACAACGATTAAAGTAGTACGCACAGCAAGAAAAATCTCTGAAGGCTATGTGTTTACAAAGCAAAGTTACAACCTGAATACGCTGAATCACATTGGTTAATACCAGTCTTCAGACAAGTCAAAGATAAACGGAGGAATACGAGATGATCAATGTAAATGCGTCTAATCGATTAAACAGACTGCCTTTTTCAAGGGCCCATCAAACAGTGCTCGTTATCCTTTCATTCGCTTACTTTTTTGATTTTATCGATTTAAATACGTTTTCATATGCGGCGCCTTCACTTTTAAAGGAATGGAACATTTCTACTCATACCATCGCTTTTATTACGTCTGTCTCCTATTTCGGAATGTTTATCGGCGCCTCTGCCGGAGGATGGTTTTCAGACCGTTTCGGAAGGAAAAAAGGTTTAATTCTGGTTGTCACTTTTTTCTCTTTCTTCTCTCTCCTCTCTTCTCTGGCTTGGAACCCAGAAATACTCGGTGTTTTTAGATTTCTTACGAGTTTAGGTATCGGTGCAACAACGATTGTGGCAAGTACGTATATCAGTGAATTTTTCCCATCCGCAACTAAGGGTAAATACCAGGCAATCTGTATTACAATCGGCATATGCGGAATTCCTGCAGCCGGCTGGGTGGCTAAATTGGTCGTGCCGTCCGCCTCTTACGGCTGGCGGTTTATCTTTCTATTCGGCGCGGTCGGTATTTTTTTTCCGCTGATCGCCAGAAAACTGGAAGAATCACCGAAATGGCTGGACACGAAAGGAAAAAGCGAACAAGCACACCGCATTCTGCTTGAACTGGAGGCAAAAGCAGAAAAAGAAAAGGGTGAACTGCCTGAACCAGCTCCGGCTCTGCGAAGCAGACAAACCGCTGTAAAATCTGTTCCATATCGGACGTTATTTCAAAAGCCTTTGGCAGGAAGAACTTTTGTTTTAATGACGATGTGGGCAGCTTCCACGATTGCAATTCAAGGCTTTGGCACGTGGGTTCCCACCCTTTTGGTAAAAGAAGGCGTATCAATGGATGAGTCTATCGTATACGTCACTCTGGGAACGATCGGTGCCCCGCTGGGCGCTCTTATTGCGTCGCAAATCTCTGACCGTGTGGATCGAAAGTGGGCCATTTCTGTTTTATCGTTAATTATTATGGCGCTTGGATTCTTTTACGGCATCAATCCTTTGCCGATGGTCATTGTCATATGCGGATTTCTCATGCATATGTTTGAGCGTACGTTCAGTTCGATCGCATATGCTTATACGCCGGAATTATATCCGGTTGAAGCCAGAGCGTCTGGAAATGGCCTCACTTACGGCGTAGGACGTCTTGCGAATGTAGCCGGTCCCTTTGTCGTCAGTTTCCTGTATTCAGGCTACGGATTTTTAAGTGTTTTCTTGTTCTTTACAGGCTGCTGGTTTCTTTGTGCACTGACAGTCGGTATATTTGGAATCGGTTCAAAAAAACAAAAGATGCAGCAGGATGATTTCATATCGGAGGAAACATTCGTGCAACAAAAGTTGTAAACGCATACAGTCTGCAAACCGCAAAACATCCATCTCCTCTGAGGAAATGGATGTTCTTCTTTCAATCCCAGCAGCATTCTCTTTATCATCTTAAAGAGAAAACGATTTCCAGAAAGAAAAGGTATTCTATAGGCGGAGAATTTTCCGTCAGAATGGATTAGATGCAACCGCCGAAACATATTTCAGACCTCTGCCTTACAATTCCCGCCATTTCTTATCTAAAATCGGGTATGTATACCGATTCATCTGCTCAATCAGTTCATCCGGCCGAGAGGAACTGTGTATCAGTTTTAAATGAGACTCATTCGAAAATCCTTCCTGAATGCTGTACTTGACCATCTTCATCATTGGCTCAAAATACCCGTTCACATTGTACAGTCCGATCGGTTTTTGATGAATGCCGATTTGCGCCCAGCATAGCACTTCAAATAACTCTTCATATGTTCCGAAGCCGCCGGGCATGGCAATGTACCCGTCGGCAAGTTCACTCATTTTCGCTTTCCGCTCATGCATGCCGCTGACTTCAATCAGCTCCGTCAGATTCTGATGAACAACCTCTCCGCTGAACAGCCCGCTTGGCATGACGCCGACAGCTTTTCCGCCGCCTGCCATTAACGCGTCGGCGACGGTTCCCATCAGACCGACCCGTGAACCGCCGTAAACAAGGCCGATTCCCTGCTCCGCCATATATTCACCCAGTTCGGCCGCTTTGCGTTTGTACTCTTCATTTACCCCCGGGTTTGACCCCGCAAATACACAAATGGTTTTCATTTTTTCATCTCCATATCTATATATGTACATCAATAAATCAAAATACACTATATATTGTCCCATCTCTATATGATAATATCAATAAGAATCATACAGGACATAAGGAGTGTTTCACATGCAGATGGCTGAAGCAGAACAATGGACGAAAGATTTTTACGAAAAACGAGGATGGTCGGCGTACGGGCCATTTATCAGAATCGGCTTTTTAATGGAAGAGGCGGGTGAGCTCGCCCGGGCGGTAAGAGCATATGAAATCGGCAGAGACCGGCCAGATGAAAAGGACGCGACCCAGGCTGAACGCAGGCAGGAGCTGATTGAAGAAATGGGTGACGTCCTCGGAAATCTGGCTATCCTTGCCGATAAGTACGGCATCACGTTAGAAGATGCGATGAAAGCCCATCAGGAAAAACTGATCAAGCGCTTTGAAACCGAATAAAAACACGGCCTGTCCGCTTTTTCATGGACAGGCCGTATCTGAATTTATCCCGTTATCTCGTCCTGATGCTCAAAGAAATGCTGTTTCCCGATTTTATGAAACAGCCCCGTCTTTCGGATCAGCTCTCTCGGCTGTGATTGCAATCCGACGATCATCAATCTCCCGTTATGCCGTTTGATCCGGTTCATCACATTCCCCAGCACCGCTTCTGCGGAGGTATCCATGTAATGCACATTATTCATCAGCAGAATAAGCGTCTTCGGCTTTTCCTGAAGCCTCTCCAGCAGCGATGATTCCAGTGAATCAATTGAACCGAAAAACAGCGGCCCTTCAATGGAATATGTGCTGACGGACGAATCATTTTTAACCGATTTGACAGCGGCATGCGGTGTTTTGATGCTTGTTGATTCGCTCATTTTTCTGATAAAGAAAACAAAAGCGAGCACGAGACCGGCAGAAACGCCGATGATTAAATCAAACAGAACCGTCAGTAAAAAGGTTGCCGCCAGTACGAATGAATCAGTGTTTTTCAGCCGCATCATATTGGCGACTTCCCTCCGCTCACTCATGTTCCAAGCCACCACCATCAATACCGGCGCCATGCTTGCCAGCGGTACATGAACGGCAAGCGGGGCGAAGACGAGCAGGACGAGGAGGACGGTGACTCCGTGGACAACACCGGAAATCGGAGAAACTGCGCCGTTTTTAATATTTGTTGCGGTCCGCGCAATCGCTCCCGTTGCCGGTATGCCGCCGAAAAGCGGCGCTGCCATATTGGCGATGCCCTGCCCGACAAGCTCCCTATTGCTGTCATGCCGTGATCCTTTCATATTGTCCGCGACCATCGCCGATAATATGGACTCAAGTCCGCCGAGAAGCGCAATGATCAGAGCGGACGGAAACATCATGATCATGTTATCGATTGAGAAATCCGGAAGCTGGAAAGCCGGAAGCTGCCGCGGGATTTCCCCGTAAGCAGAACCGATTGTCGCCATTTTGTCAGGAAAAAACACCACCGCCGCGGCTGTAGAGACAAGCAGCGCCACAAGCGCGCCCGGAATCTTCGGCATCAGCCTGGCTGATAACAGCAAAATGGCCAAAGCAATTCCCGCGATGAGGATGCTGTACAAATTAAAGGTTCCGATCTTCTTGCCTATTTCCGCAATGTTGAGGATAAAGCTTTCATGCTTTTGGATATCGCGCAGACCGAGAAAATGGGCAATCTGCTCCGAGAAAATCAGCACCGCGATTCCGGCCGTAAATCCGACGATCACCGGCTTCGGCACGAATTTCATAATCTTTCCGAGCTTAAATACGCCAAACAGGACGAGCATGACACCTGCCATAAAACCGGCTACAAGTAAATTCTCAAAACCATACTGCATCACAATGGCAAATAAAATGGGAACAAACGCCCCCGTAGGCCCGCCGATCTGATATTTAGAGCCGCCCAACAGCGAAATCAGAATTCCGGCCACAATAACGGTGTAAAGCCCGTATTCCGGACCGACCCCCGAAGCGATGGCAAAGGCCATTCCCAATGGAATCGCTACAATTCCGACCACAATTCCCGCGATTAGGTCCTTCTGAAATTTCTGCAAATTGTATCCCTGATATCTGCCGGTAAATTGCATCGTCAGCTGCATCCTCCTTTGACTGTTTCATAACCGTCAACGACAACATCCAGCGTCCCCGTCCCCGGATCGATCACCAGCCCGTGCACCGGCACCTCTTCAGGCAAGAGCGGATGATGCCTGACCATATTCACGCTGTGGGCCACGCTTTCTTCGACGCTGTGAAAACCGGTCAGCCATGTTTCCAAATCGACTCCCGCATGCTGCAGAAGGCTGAGACATTTGTCCTCAACGCCGCGCTCTTTTGCTTTATTTAATATGGAAGCCGCATTCAATCCCGACATTCCGCACTCGCGGTGACCTATGATGCAGACTTCCTCTGCCTGCAGTTCATAAACGGCAACCAAAATGCTCCGCATGACACTTCCAAATGGGTGAGAAACAATGGCTCCCGCGTTTTTTATGATTTTGGCATCGCCGTTTCTGAGTCCCATCGCCTGCGGCAGAAGCTCCGTCAGCCTTGTATCCATACAGGATACGATGACAAGCTTTTTTTTCGGGAATTTTGTCGTTTGGTAAGGTTCATATTTCCTTTCTTGGACAAACTGCTGGTTGTGCTCCAAAATGCTTGATAAAGAAACCATTTTTCTATTCATCTCCCATCCGATTGTATTGCAAGCCTTCTTACCCAGCTTACAGTAAGGAATTATAGCACAGAAAAAGGCCTCAAAAGCGCTTTCAAAAAAAGACACGATAATTTGACTGTAAATTCAGATTATGTTCATTTATATCTTTCAAAAATAATAAAATTTATCTTTACACCAACCTATAAAGCTTTTGAAAACAGCGGTTCCGCTCATTTTGCCTTCAGAAATATAGGCGGATTCTGTTATTGTTTGGAGAAATCAAGCATGTACATTTCTTTTCCTTTCATTTTAAGTTCAAAAGAACCAGAAATTTATCGTAATGCGTTTGAATATTTCTCACGTTACCGCTTCTCTTATATAATAAAATAGAGAAGAAAGACAAAGGAGGAGAAGCCCGTTGAAACCCTATGTATTCATCGCGAAACCGATACCGCCGGAAGTCGAACAAATGATAGGCGAGCATTGCCGATATGACATCTGGAAAGAAGATACCATTCCAAAAGAGGAACTGTACGAAAAAATGAAAGATGCTGAAGGGCTGCTGACATCCGGAACGGCGATTGACAGTGATTTGCTGGATCACGCGCCGAAGCTGAAGGTCGTCAGCAATAATTCAGTCGGCTATGATAATTTTAATATTGAAGAAATGAAAAGACGCGGGGTTGTCGGCACGCATACGCCGTACACCTTAGATGACACTGTCGCTGATCTGGCTTTTTCATTAATTCTGTCTTCCGCCAGACGGGTTGCCGAATTGGATCGATTCGTCCGCGCCGGCAAATGGGGAACCGTTGAGGAAGAATCTCTTTTCGGTATGGACGTCCACCATCAGACATTAGGAATTATCGGCATGGGCAGAATCGGTGAACAAGCTGCCAAACGGGCAAAATTCGGCTTCGATATGGACGTGCTGTATTATAACCGCAGCAGAAAACCGGATGCTGAGAAGGAACTCGGGGTTACATATGCCGACTTAGATACACTGCTGAAAACATCAGACTTTGTGCTTTTAATTACGCCGCTTACTGACGAAACGTATCATATGATGGGAGAGCGGGAATTTAAATTGATGAAAGATACGGCATATTTCGTCAATATTTCCCGGGGAAAGACGGTTGATGAGAAAGCGCTCATCCGCGCATTGCAAGAGGGCTGGATAAAAGGCGCCGGTTTAGATGTGTTTGAAAAAGAGCCGATCGCCGAAGACAATCCGCTCCTGCAGCTGGAAAACGTCACATTGCTTCCGCATATCGGGTCAGCAACGGCAAAAATCCGCTTGAATATGTTCAAGCAAGCCGCACAAAACATGATTGACGCCGTATACGGAAAAACGCCGAAAAACCTCACGAAGGAATTTCAATGAGATGAAAAATCCCGGCCGTTCAGCCGGGGTTTATTTTTCGCTAGATCAAAAGTTCTATTTTAAAATTCTTTCTATTCCTTTCTCTCGATGCTGATACAATGAAAAGGAATCAGCTTCACATGATAAAAATGGGAGGTATTGCTTTGAAAAAACGATTATCGTGGATTTCCGTTTGTTTGCTGGTGCTGTTCTCCGCGGCGGGGATGCTGTTTTCCACGGCTGCCAAGACGGATACATCTTCTCACAAGGCGCACACTGAAGCACAGGTTATCAACACGTTTGACGGGGTTGCGGATTATCTTCAGACCTATCATAAGCTTCCTGATAATTACATTACAAAGTCAGAAGCGCAGGCCCTCGGCTGGGTTGCATCAAAGGGGAATCTTGCAGACGTCGCTCCGGGGAAAAGCATCGGCGGAGACATCTTCTCAAACAGGGAAGGCAATCTCCCTGCCAAAAGCGGCCGGACGTGGCGTGAAGCGGATATTAACTATACATCAGGCTTCAGAAATTCAGACCGGATTCTTTACTCAAGCGACTGGCTGATTTATAAGACGACAGATCATTATAAAACCTTTACAAAAATGAGATAAACACATACAAAAAACGGCTTCCCTGCGGAGGCCGTTTTTTTTTCACAGAGAACCTGCGAGCTTCATATAAAATGAGCAGTAAATTTTTCTTCAAACTCTGACCGGTCTATTCTGCTGTTTTCCGCCGTGCCGTCGTGTTTTTTTATTGTTATATTGCGTTCAGACAGAACCATGTGCCCTTCCGGTGTCCGCTTAGAAGCAAGCAGGCGTTTGTTGAAAGGAGAGCGTTCATGTTCAAAGATTGTTTGTTTCATAGACTTGAGGTCCTTTTCATCGATTTCTTCAAGCGAAAATGCGTAACCTGTCTGCCAGCCGTCCCCTTTGTTCATTTCAAGCAGGTATGTTCCGAATTCCGTCTCTTCTATCCTCACGCGGAACGCTCCGGCCGCTGATACCGTCTCGTCTCCCGACATCGGCACAGGCTGCATGGCGAGATTGAGGCCGAAGCCTGCATCAGCGATGTACTCATTCCCTCCGGCGGAAAGAAGTACGGCCGCATGTGTGTCGGGCAGCGCCCAGCCGTTTTTCCAGACCGTTCCGCGGATCAATTTGACATCAAATCCGGCATCTTTCAGGATGAAATAAAGCAGTCCGTTCAAGTCATAGCAAAGGCCTCCATGAGGTTCCTTCACCATGTGCCGCCACAGTCCTTCTTTCGTGATGTCATATTCTTTTTTGGACAAAACCGCGCGATTTTCAAACGGAAACCGATACGCGAGCGCCTTTAAAAACTCCGGCAGGTTGCTGAAATCGAGGGAATCCTTTTCCCAGCCTATCGTTTGATAACAATCTTTCAGAAACTCATTCATCGTTCCGTCCCCCTTACAAAGTGTTTACACTTCTTCCTGCACATAAGCGGACAACTTTTCCAGCGCTTCCTTTTCATCGTCGCCTTCAGCGATCAGAGTGACTTCCGTCCCCGTGCTGACCGCCAGACTCATTAATCCCATAATGCTTTTGGCATTCACTTTCTTGCCGTTTTTCTCAAGAAACACATCTGATGCAAAGCGATTTGCCTCCTGTACAAACAATGCAGCGGGGCGCGCCTGCAATCCCGTCTTTAAACGCACTTCCACTTTCCCCTGAACCATAAGATCTCCCCTTTTCTGTACGGTTATTTCAAAGTGATGCTTTGTCCTGTACGCAGCTGTTCTGCGATTTCATCGAGCTTTCTCAGCCTGTGATTGATGCCGGATTTGCTGATTTTCCCGCTTGCAACCATTTCCCCCAGTTCTTTCAGCGTGACCTCCTGATAATCAATCCGCAGCTGCGCAATTTCGCGAAGCTTTTCCGGCAGCGCTTCAAGACCGATCCGTTCATCAATGTATTTAATATTTTCCACCTGTCTGAGCGAAGCCCCGATGGTTTTGTTTAAGTTTGCTGTTTCACAATTGACGAGGCGGTTCACTGAGTTTCTCATATCTCTGACAATCCGCACATCTTCAAAACGCAGCAGTGAATTGTGAGCGCCGATGACATTCAGAAATTCAGTGATTTTTTCCGCCTCTTTTAAATACGTAATATAGCCTTTTTTCCGTTCAAGCGTTTTGCTGTTCAGATGAAATTCATTCAGCAGCGCGCATAATGAATCGTTATGTTCCTTATAAAGCGAGAAGATTTCCAAGTGGTACGACGAGGTTTCGGGATTATTCACAGATCCCCCCGCCAAAAACGCCCCTCTCATATAAGAACGTTTGCAGCACCGTTTCGCCACCAGTTCCTCAGAAATATTCCGTTCAAATACAAAGTTCTCTCCGAGGATTTTCAATTCCTCTAAAATCAGCTTTGCATTTTCAGAAAATCGCACAATATAAACATTGTTTTTTTTCAGCCGCATTTTTTTTCTGACTAACAGTTCGACCGATACATCATATTGTTTCTTCAGCAATGTATAAATACGGCGGGCAATCGCCGCATTTTCGGTTTGAACGTCAAGCACGAGATGGCGGTTTGAAAATGACAGGGAACCGTTCATCCGAATCAGCGCGGACAGCTCCGCCTTGGCGCAGCAGTCCTTCACTTCCAGATTCGTCAGTTCTTTTTTTGTTTCCGATGCAAATGACATATTAGCCACCTCATTTCAAAAGGCCTCTAGTCCCTTAATAAATCGACAAGAAGAGAAGCCACTTTATGTGTATCGTGACGGATTACGCCATTTTTATACGTGATAATCTGATCCCTGATGACCTCAAGCCCCATGGATTTCAGCTTTTCAACATTGAAGTCGACGGGCCGGGCCAGCTCTTTCGCATATTTGCTTTTGATTTCGTCAGGGATCTCCTCATTGTTGATTAAGATCGTGTCGATAAACGGCTGCTCCATATGATCGTTCAGCGCCTTGACATGGTCGGCCGCACTGTATTGCAGCGTCTCTCCGGGCTGTGTCATAACGTTGCATATATATACTTTTTTGGCCGCAGCCTTGACGACTTCCTCTCCGATTTTCGGTACGAGCAGATTCGGAAGAATGCTTGTGTACAGGCTTCCCGGACCGATAATGATTAAATCGGCCTGACGGATGACGTCAATCGTTTCCGGGAGCGGATCAATTTTTTCAGGCGTAAGAAACACCCGTTTAATCCGCTGGCCGTAAGAAGGGATTGTCGATTCTCCGGAGACGACCTGCCCGTCCTCCATTTCAGCGTGAAGAACGACACTGGTGTTGGCAGCCGGCAGCACTCTGCCGCGGACATTCAGCACCTTGCTCATTTCGGTGACAGCGTGAAAGAAATCACCGGTTATATTTGTCATCGCTGCCAAAATCAAATTGCCGAGCGAATGTCCGGTTAAGTCGCTTCCTTTGTTGAAACGGTGCTGAAACAGATTTTCAACGAGCGGCTCAACATCTGACAAAGCGGCCAGTACGTTACGAATGTCACCCGGCGGCGGAATTTGAAGTTCATCCCGCAGACGGCCTGAACTTCCGCCGTCATCAGCAACTGTCACAATCGCCGTAATATCAACGGGCTTATGCTTTAACCCCCGAAGCAGCACGGACAGACCCGTTCCGCCGCCGAAGATTGCGATTTTCGGCTTCTTATTCATTTCCGGCTTCTCTTTTCAATGTCCCGGTGAGTGACATGAGTATAGTAATCTTTTTTAAAATAGTCAGCCAAATACTCAGCGAGCGTGACGGAGCGGTGCTGGCCGCCCGTACAGCCGATCGCGATGACAAGCTGGCTTTTACCTTCCCGCTTATAAGACGGAAGCATAAAGCCGAGCAGATCAACAAGCTTTTCAATAAACTTTTGTGTTTCGTTCCACTTCATCACATAGGATGACACTTCCTCATCTTTCCCCGTAAGCGGCCTCATGCTTTCAATATAGAACGGATTCGGCAGAAACCTTACATCAAACACGAGGTCGGCATCTATCGGAAGCCCGTATTTGAACCCGAATGACATTACGTTCACTGTAAATGTTTCACCATGGTTCGTGGCGAAATGCGCCACGATTTTTTCACGCAGATCACGCGGTTTCATATCCGATGTGTCATAGATCAGCTGAGAGCGCCCTTTCAATTCTTCAAGCAGCTGGCGTTCCAGCGCGATTCCTTCGAGAGGAAGCCCGGTAGCGGCCAGCGGGTGAGAACGCCTCGTTTCTTTGTATCTCGTCACAAGGATGGAATCCTTAGCGTCTAAAAAGAGAATGCGCGGTGTAATCCACGGATTTTCCGCCATTTCATCCAGCGCCTCAATCAGCCTGTCAAAAAATTCGCGTCCCCGCAAATCCATGACAAGCGCGACCTTGCTCATTTTTGAACTTGATTCTTTCATCAGCTCCAAAAATTTCGGCAGCAAGGAAGGCGGCAGATTGTCGACGCAAAAATAGCCGAGATCCTCAAAGCTTTGAATGGCGACGGTTTTCCCCGCTCCAGACATTCCCGTAATGATGACGAGCTGAATATCATGGTTTTCATTCATACTCATCTTTCTCCCCCCTGCGGTCTTTCTTTTATTTAATAAACTGCGGATCTAAACGATAGCTGAGCAGCTCGAAGTCCGGCGTATACGTAAAGGTGCCGTGCAAAAGCCCTTGGCCCTTGATCATAAAATCAAGGATATGCCCGTCTCCGGGGGCCATCGGAAGGCTGTGGATATCTTTTACGTCATGCCACTTCAGAACGCCTTCCTCTGATTCAGCGACATTCCGCCCCGTGTAGGAGTCGGCGACGAAAGTAAACATCATCCACTCTGACACGATTTGTTCCTGTTCCTTAATAATAAAGGTAAACACGCCTTTTAACTGCGGATTTAGTATATAAATGCCCGTCTCTTCTCTGTACTCTCTGATGACGGAATCTCTGACGGACTCGCCGCTTTCCATCTTCCCGCCGGGCGCGACCCACCAGCCCCGTCTCGGCTTTTGGAGAAGAAGAACCTGATCATCTGTCTGCAGCACACAATTTGTCACTCTTTGCACAAGTACGTCACCTAACCTTCTCAACAAATCATCGTCTCTTCATTATACCGTTTCGGCATGTCTCTCACAATGCAGAGACACCGACATCCTTTTCTTTTATTTGACAGAAAACAGAAAATCGCAAAAAAAGGGCACGGATACTGGAATCCGTGCCAAAGTGTATTCATTAAAAAGGGGGTCAATTACTACATTCATCTTAAAACATCAGTATTTCACCCGTGTTACAGCGTAATTAAAACACAGTAACGATTCAAAAACTGAACATTACAGTGATTATTTAACGGTTTTGAGCGTTTCCTCAAGCTCTTCCACATAATGCTGAACGCTTTGAGCCGCAATACTTCCGTCGCCTGTCGCCGTTACGATCTGGCGGAGCGTTTTTTCACGGATGTCTCCCGCGGCGAAAATGCCTGGAACTTTTGTCTCCATTTGAGCGTTTGTTTCAATGTAGCCTTCTTCATTTGTGATGCCCAAGTTCTCGAACGGTTTAGAAAGCGGAAGCATACCGATATAAATAAAGACACCGTCTGCTTTGAATTCTTCTTCTTCTCCCGTCACGGTATCTACAAGAGTAAGTCTGCCGACTTTTCCGTTTTCCTCATGGATTTCTTTTACGGTTTTGTTCCATTTGAAGTCAATTTTCTCATTGTCAAAGGCACGCGCCTGAAGAATGCTTTGCGCACGCAATTTGTCACGTCTGTGAACGATGGTGACTTTTGAAGCGAAGCGTGTCAGATAGACGCCTTCTTCAACGGCGGAGTCTCCGCCGCCGACAACGACAAGCTCTTTATTTTTAAAGAACGCGCCGTCACAAACCGCGCAGTACGATACGCCGCGGCCGCCCAGTTCTTTTTCGCCGGGAACGCCGATCTTTTTGTATTCCGCTCCGGCAGAAATGACGATGGCGCGCGCTTTATATTCTTTTGAACCGGCTTTGACCGTTTTATATTCTTTGCCGTCAACGATTTCTTTAATATCGCCGTACGCATATTCCGCACCGAATTTTTTCGCATGTTCAAACATTTTATTAGAAAGTTCAGGGCCGAGAATGCTTTCAAAACCCGGATAGTTTTCAACATCCTCCGTGTTGGCCATCTGGCCGCCCGGAATTCCTCTTTCGATCATTAATGTGGATAAGTTCGCTCGTGATGTGTAAACAGCAGCGGTCATCCCCGCCGGACCCGCGCCGATAATGATCACATCATAAATTTTTTCTTCTGACACCATGATTCACTCCTTTTCGAAATGGGGCGCACCCTATATGACTAAGAATCCCCATCAATCGTATTCCTTACCCATATCCTATTAAATCTGAGGGCAATTCGCTATTTTTTTGCTCATTTTTCTGAAACCGTGATTAGGCAGCTCCTGAGCGGGTATACAAATAAAGAAAGAGCCTTCCGGGATAGAAGGCCCTTGTCTTATTCATTATTGCACGACACGTCTTACATTGCCGTTGAATGCTTTCTTCCAGTAAGGGTTGCTCATAGAATCAATGGATACACCGTGTGATGTATTATCGTTCAGGAACGTTCCGTTACCTAGGTAGATGCCGACGTGGCCGTTTGTTTTATACGTAGTGAAGAATACTAAGTCTCCGCGTTTCATCTCAGACGCGCTGACTGCTTTCCCTCTATTAATTAAAGTATCTGTGTTTGTGCCGCTGACAGGTCCAAGGTTAACGCCTGCGTTAGCATAAGCCCAGCGTACGAATGAAGAGCAGTCAAAAATACGGTTGTTAATATCAGATTGAGTGCGTCCGCCGCCGAATTTGTACGGGGATTGACCCACAAGGCTTGATCCTACGCTGATGGCGCCTTCAATACCGCCTGAATTTGAAATAACAGATCCGCCGTCAGAATCATCTGAACCGCCGCTGTTATGAGATGATCCGCCTGAAGTGCTCTTCGGTTTG
The DNA here is from genome assembly GCF_046535335.1 of Bacillus sp. SIMBA_026. Taxonomy (NCBI): domain Bacteria; kingdom Bacillati; phylum Bacillota; class Bacilli; order Caryophanales; family Bacillaceae; genus Bacillus; species Bacillus sp. SIMBA_026. Next base: position 459,296 of record NZ_JAWRWX010000002.1, read on the forward strand.
CTTGAGCTGTCATCAGATGATGTTGAAACAGCCGCTTTTTTCACAGTTTTAACCGCCGGTGCCGGCTGGCTGTCATCTTTTTGGTTTTGGTCTTCAGAAGCTTTTTGCGCTTCTTCCTGTTTTTTGATCAAGGCAGCCGCTGCAGCCTGCTCAGCTTTAATGCGCTTCTGTTCTTTTTCGGTATCAGCTTTTTCGTTTGCAAGCTTTGATGCTTCTTTTTTCAGATCAGAGATAGCGGAAGCCGCTTTTTTCTGGCCGTTTTTCGCTTCGTCGAAAAGCTTGTCTTTCTGATCAAGCTGTTTGTTCAGGTCTTTTTGCATAGACTCGAGTTTCGCAAGATCATCTTGAACTTTTTTCAGCTTCACGTTAAGTTCAGCTTCTGCGTCTTCGAGTTTCGCTTTATCCTGCTCCTGCTGTTTGATCAGGTCTTTATCCGCATCAACGATAGAAGATACCGCAGTCGCACGGGAAATGAAGTCTCCGAAGCTTGTCGCCCCTAAAAGAACATCTATGTATCCTTGAGAACCGCCGTTTTCCTGTAAAGAACGAACGCGTTTTTTCAGGATTTCATTGCGTTTTTCAATACGCGCTTCTGTTTCTTTGATTTCTTTTTTCAAATCAGCGATCTGCTTTTTCGTTTTTTCGTTTTCAGCTTTTTTATCTTCGATTTTATTGCTTGTATCCAACGCTTTAGCGTTAATGTCTTTCAGTTCTTTTTCAATCTTAGCCTGCTTGTCCTGAAGCTTAGACAATTCTCTTTCTTTTGCTTCAAGGCTTGAAGCCACCTCAGATTGCTTGCTTTCGATTTTTGCTTTTTTGCTGTCTAATGTTTCCGCCGATGCAGTTTTTGTAAACGGGATCAAAAAACTGCTTGTCCCGATGACGGAAGCCAAACCAAGTGTTAATAAACTCTTTTTCACTTTTTCTTTCCTCCCTTTTACTTTAAACCTGTTCTCATTTGGAATTCTATTATGAACATCAAAGTTACGCTCCCTCACAAACCCGTGAGGCTGATGATTTTTATGTATGAATCTTTAAATCTTTTAAATTGGTATAGATTATACAGCACATGTAAAATAAACTAATCTCTTATGTACGAGACTCATTATACCATCATGTTTCGACAATTTTTATTACAGTTATATTTCAATGTGATTGCAAATCTCATATTTTGCAAAATAAACGGTGATTACGGCCTGATTTCGATTCGAAAAGCAAAAAAATACGTATGAATACCTCTTTTTTCGGCGGTAAAGTTCTGTTTTGCCCCTTTATGATAAAAAAAAGAACCGACTCTTTATATAGAAAGAATCGGTTTTATTCTAATATATCGTCTATTTGTCTGATGTATTTCGAAAGGGTTGCCGGCGTTATACCGTAAACGGCTGCCGTTTCTTTTTTCGTCGTTTTTTCGCCGTTTGCTTCTTTCCATACATATGCGATGGCTGCTGCCCATGCCCGCTCATTCTGTACGGCAGCGGCGGCGCGGATGTGCTGAATGACGTGAAAAACCCAGCAGCTCATGACGTCAGTTTTTAAACTGTCGGCTTCCGCTTTCTCCAGAAGCTTGACCGTCCGATACGTGAACACCGCATCACCGGAGACGCCTGAAGCGCCTTTTTCACCGGAAAGCAGCAGCCTGACGAAATCTTGTTCAAACGGTGAAACGGCGCGTTTTGCCGTCAGAACTTTTTCAAGCTGGTCCCGCTCTCCTTCAGCGCTGCTGATATAATAGGCGGCAAGCCGCTGTTCAAGTGAAGCAGGCAGCGGTTCCTGCCGCTCCGCCCAAGGCGCGGGCCGGTCTGATTCGGGAAATTCGGCTTCGGCCTTTTTCCAAATGGTTTCCGCAAATTCTGTGCGGCCTGTCCCGTAGGCTGAGGCGGCAAGCCAGTAATAAAACGTGTCGTCGCCTTCGAACCCGCTTTTGTAAAGAGAACGGAGCCATTTATAACCGAGATCATGTCTGCCGACAAGCGCTAGCGTCGCTCCCAGCTTATAGCGCTGTTCGAATAAAATCGGATACACGTTGGCGAGTTTTCCGCTCAATTCTCCGACTTTTTCATCTTCCCTCTCGTAATAGCAGAATACAAGGAGGTTGCACAGGGCATGGAGATTGCCTTCATTTTTCTCAAGCACTTCGAATACCGTCTGTTTCGCTTTTGTGACATTGCCTGAGTAAAAGTAAGCGAGCGCCAGGTTGTTGTATGCAGACCAAAGCTCGGGGTAATCGGCCGTAATCTCTTCAAGCATGACAACCGCTTCATGAAGCTGGCCGCTCTCAAGAAGCGTTTTTGCCCGGTCCTGCCTGATCAGCAGCTCATCCTGGTCATAGAGCGATTCGTCTTCACCCGCTTCACCGAAATCCAAAAGCTCCATCAGATTTTCAATCTCTTCGCTGAATTCACCGTCCGGATCGGCATCTGAATAAGCCGCCGCTTCTTTGTATGCTTCCTGAAAGAGTCCCAAATGCGCGAAATTATTCGCTTTAAAGTAATGACACTCGGGCATTTCTTCTTTCAGGTTCACCAAAATAAAGTCGAACAGCTCATTTGACTGCTGGTAGTGGCCCATTTCAGAATAAATGACGGCCAGCCGGGACAGCATTTCGGAATCATTCGGCTCGAGGTGGACGGCCCGCTGAATCAGTTTGCTGGCCCGCTTTAAATTCCGCTCTTTATATGCTTTTAAGCCTTTATGAAAAAAATATTGTCCATCCTGAAGCAGCTGGACAATTTGCGCGTGCTTTTTCTGTTCAGAAGTGTGTTTTCCCACAAATATCCTCCGTTTTATACGTATTACCGTCAGTAGTATACCATAAAACGGTTTCACCTCAATAGTTCAAAAGACAGGATCGGCTTCGTTTTTTACTGGCTGGTTCGACCAGATTTTAGCTGTTTTTTTCACGAGGCTCGGCTGGAAGAATGACACGGAAAAGGGTTCCTTCGCCGCGCTTGCTCTCAACCTCTATCGAACCGCCGTGCAGCTCTGCGATTTTTTGGGCGATGGACAGGCCGAGCCCGCTTCCCCCTGCGTTTCTCGCCTTGTCCGCTTTATAAAACCGTTCAAATACACGCTCCGCCTGTTCAGGCTCCATTCCGATTCCGTCGTCGGCGATTTCGACAGCCGCCGCTCCCGGCAGATCTGCAATTTTAACGGAAATGCGGCCGCCTTCACCGGTAAATTTTACGGCATTGTGAATCAGATTCATCCATACTTGGCTGAGCAGTGCTTCATCTCCGTACACATACGACTCCTGTAAATCGATGAGAAACTCAATCTGTTTGGCGGACCACTCAGGCTCACAGGTCAATATGGTGCGCCGCAGCTGTTTGTCAATGCGGAACGGTTTTTTTTGTATCGGTTCTGTTTGGCGTTCGAGCGCAGTGAGCTTCAGCAGATTTTCACTGATTTTTGATAATCGTTCTGTTTCTGTCTCGATGATGTGTAAGTAGCGCCCCCGCTCCTCATATGATAAATCCGGTTTTTTCAGAAGATGCGCGTAGCCCTTTAATGAAGTGAGCGGGGTTTGGATTTCATGGGAAACGTTCGAAATAAATTCTTGTTTCAGTTTTTCCATTTCACTCAGTTCCGCGGCGAGTGTCGACAGTTCATCAGCCAATTTCGTCACGGGGTGGTTCCGCTCAATCTTCTCCATTTTCCGGGAAGCGGCCGCTGAGAAGTTGCCGCTCGACATTTGCTTGATCGTGGCGGTCAGCGAATCCCAGATCGCATGATGTCTTTCACGTGCTGACTTTGAAAAAATAAACATCGTTACAAACAGCAGGCCGAAAACAAGCCAAAGCGTCACAATCTGCTCGGCGTACGGCACAAGTAAAATCGGCCATATGAGACCGAATCCCTGAACGATCAGGTGAGCCGCCAGCCATAAGAATGCGGTGACGGTGAGAAGGATGATGATTTTTCCAGCCGTTCTGAAGATCCGTTTCATCCTGTCACCACAAACCGATACCCGAGCCCCCGCACCGTATGGATGGCAAACGGATAGTCCTTTTCCGGAAATCGTTCCCTCAGCCTTTTAACATGCACATCAACCGTCCGCTCGTCACCTTCATAATCAAAGCCCCAAATATCTTCTATTAATTGTTCTCTTGAAAACGTCTTATTCGGATAACCGGCGAGCTTAAATAAAAGCTCAAATTCACGCCGGGGCAGTGTCAATCCCGCTCCGCCGCCGCGCGTTACGGTGCGGGATTGCTTATCTAATGTGACATTTCCGATGGTCAGCAGTTTTTCAGCGGTGATCCGGTACCGTTTCAGCAATGCTTTGACCCTTGCTTCCAGCTCAAGCGGCTCAAACGGTTTAACGAGATAATCATCCGCTCCGGAAGTAAAACCTTGCACTTTGTCCAGCGTTTCGCCTTTTGCCGTCAGCATCAAAATCGGAATGTCCGTAAAGCTGCGTACGGCTTCACTGACTTCAAACCCGTCCATTTTCGGCATCATCACATCCAGTATGATGAGATCTATAGGTGCGGATTCGATCAGCCGCACCGCCGCTTCCCCGTCTTCCGCTTCTGCGACGTCAAAGCCGCTCTGCTCCATCATGAGGCGGACAAGCTCACGGATATGGCGGTCGTCATCCGCAACCAATATGACAGCCATGAAAATCCCTCCTTCTGCTTTTTTCTTTTCATGAATCGACATGATGTCTATAAGCCGTCTTATTTTTTCATTGTCTCCTGTACCGGCATACACGCTTATGGCTTGGCTCTTCATCGTTACCGACCGTACACCCGTATGAACAGGACTCCGGCTGCAAAATAAAAAGCAGCTTTTTCAGCTGCTTTTTATTCATAAAGTCTTGCTTTACACAGCTTTGTTTTCTAAGTCGGCATTCAGCTTCAGCTGCTGCTCCGCAAAATCGCGGTACAGCGAATGGGATGCCATTAATTCATGGTGTGTGCCCCGTCCGGTGATTTCACCCTGTTCGACAAAGAGAAGCTGATCTGCATCCACAACCGTGGATAAACGGTGGGCAATCACAATCGTGGTGCGCCCTTTCATTAAGACTTCGAGCGCCTGCTGCACCCATTTTTCAGATTGGCTGTCCAGACTTGATGTCGCTTCATCAAGCATCAGAATGCTCGGGTTGCGAAGGAGCGCTCTGGCAATGGCGATGCGCTGGCGCTGTCCGCCTGACAGCATAATTCCCCGCTCACCGACCTCGGTTTCAAATTTCTTCGGTAAGTCTTCAATAAATTGCAGGGCGTAGGCCATGTCAGCCGCTTGCCTCAGTTCCTCATCAGTCACCTCGCGTTTTAATCCGTAGCAGATATTGTCGCGGATAGTGCCTGACATTAACGGGCTTTCTTGCGACACGTAGCCGATATGCTCCCGCCATGACTCAAGGGAATACGCATCAATCGGTTCATTTCCGAGCAGGATGCTGCCCGCAGTCGGATTGTAGAATCGTTCAAGCAGCTTAAATAACGTTGTTTTTCCGCCGCCGCTCGGTCCGACGATCGCGGTGACTTTGCCGGCCTCAATCGTAGCCGTAATGTCTTTTAAGATGGTTTGATCTGTTTTGTAGCCGAATGAGACTTGTTCGAGCTTAATCGGCTGATCCGCGTTTTCAATGGCTTTTCCGGTTTGGATATCTTCTTCTTTTTCTGCAAGAATATGAATCATCCGTTCCGTTGCGCCGACGGATTTTTGAAGCTGTGTGAAAAATGAAGTGATCTGGCCCATCGGCATAATGATCTGAAACAAATACAGGATAAAGGCAACGAGTGCGCCGGCTGTCAATTCACCGGATGACACCTGCATCCCGCCGTACCCGATGACAGCGACCAGCGCCGCCATTAATACAAGTGTAATAAGCGGGCCTACGAGCGACTGCACCTTCGCTTCACGCAGCCCGAGTTTAAAGAGCGCCATGATGCCTGCTTTTCCGCGTCCGTATTCCGCTTCTTCAGCGTTTGACGCTTTTACAAGCCTGATTTCCGGGAGGATATGGTTTAATAATCCGGTGAATCTCGCCGTTTCATCCTGTGTTTCCCGAGAAATTTTAAACATTCTCCGGCCGATCGGCACTAAAATCACCGCAGCCAGCGGCACGACGATCAGCACGAGCAATGTGAGCTTCCAGTTCATGAAAAATAAGATCGTCAGTGACCCGATAACGGAAATGATTCCGGTAATAAATCCGCTGATATTGTTTGTGATCAGCTCTTTTACCACCATTGTGTCATTGGTGACACGGCTGATCGTTTCTCCTGTGGCGTTTTTGTCAAAATAAGAGACGGGCAGTTTAATTAATTTCTGCCACAATAAATCACGCAGTCCCGAGATGATTTTCTGGCCGCTGTAGTTCAGGGCATAGGTGGCGTAGGCGCTTAATGCGGCCTGTACGATAAACACGGCTGCGATGATTCCGATTTGCACGCCTGACAGCGACGACATGGAAAAGCCGTCAACGAGCTGTTTTGTCAACAGCGGAATCAGCAGGCTGACGAGCGTTGTCACAATACTGAGAGACAGCGCGAAGGCCAGCATACCGTATGATGGTTTTGTTTTTTTGACTAATGAAAAGAATGAACTGAATTTCCCTTTAGGTTTTGGTTGTTTATTCGGCATATGTTTTCCTCCTATATCACTGTTTATACTATAACGGATGTGCATGAACGGAATATGAACAAAACGTATATTTTTGATAAAAACCAAAATAAACTCTATTAGTCAATATTATCAAATTCATCTGCCTCCGGTTGCGGAAATAAGGAATATTTAATTGAATGTTTAAGTTTGACAGATTAAAAACCTCACGGATCTCTCCGTGAGGTTTGTTTTACTCAGATGCTGAATGGCGTTTCGCAAGGACGTCAAGCACGTCGTCCAAAGGAAGCGACTGCTCACGCAGAAGAACGAGCAAATGATACAGCAAATCCGCCGCTTCCCATTTTAATTCTTCATGGTCGCGGTTTTTCGCGGCAATAATAACCTCTGCGGCTTCTTCGCCGACTTTTTTGAGGATTTTATCGACGCCTTCCCGAAACAGATACGTTGTGTAGGCTCCGTCAGGCATCTCCGCCTGCCGTTTGGCGATTACGCTTTCCAGTTCGTTTAAGATGCCGAAACGGTCCTGCGCGTCCGCTTTTTCCGGAGAAAAGCAGCTGTAACTTCCCTTATGGCAGGCGGGTCCTGAGGGCTCCGCAAGCACGATGAGGGCATCTTGATCGCAGTCATAACGGATGGCTTTCACCTTTTGGGTATTCCCCGACGTCGCTCCTTTATGCCACAGCTCCCCGCGTGAACGGCTGTAAAACCAGGTTTCTTTCGTTTCTATCGTTTTTTCGTAGGATTCACGATTCATATAAGCCAGTGTCAGCACTTCTTTGCTTGCCGCATCCTGTACGATGGCGGGAATCAGCCCGGCCTCGTCAAACCGCAGTTCATCTGCCCGTTTCATCTCACATTCACCCCGTGTTTCTTCATATAATCTTTCACTTCTTTTATAGATGTCTCTTTATAATGGAAAATGGAAGCTGCAAGCGCGGCGTCCGCTTCACCGATCGTGAAGGCTTCAAGCATATGGCGCGCGCTGCCGGCTCCCCCTGACGCAATGACGGGCACCGGGACGGCACGTGTGACAAGCTGTGTGAGCGTATGATTAAAGCCTGTTTTCTCACCGTCTGCGTCCATGCTTGTCAGCAGGATTTCACCCGCTCCCCGGCTGACGGCTTCTTTTGCCCAGGCCGTGACTTCCCACTCGGTTTTCTGTCTGCCGCCGTGTGTGTACACTTTATAGCAATCCGAATCTTCGTCATACTTTGCGTCAATCGCCGCGACGATGCATTGCGAGCCGAAAAAATCCGCTCCTTCCGTAATCAGCTCGGGGCGGAGAACGGCCGCTGTATTAACGGATACTTTATCAGCGCCGGCGCGAAGCATTCGTTTCATATCGCTTAATTGATTGATTCCGCCGCCGACCGTAAACGGAATCGCCAGTTTTGCCGCAACCTGTTCTACGACGTCTGTCATCGTCTTGCGGCCTTCGTGAGAGGCGGAAATGTCGAGAAAAACAAGTTCGTCAGCGCCCTCCCTGTCGTAGGCTTCGGCCAGCTCGACAGGATCGCCCGCATCTTTCAGCCCGAGAAATTGAATGCCCTTGACGACGCGTCCTTCTTTCACATCGAGACACGGAATGATTCGTTTCGTGATCATGCGTCCTTCACCCCGCTGAGCGCTTCAGCCAATGAAAATTGTTTTGTATACAGCGCTTTTCCGATAATCGCTCCCGATACGCCGGCGTCTTTGAAGCGGGCCAGTGCTTTGAGATCGGCGACTGAGCTGACTCCGCCTGAAGCGATGACGGTTTTTCCCGTTGCTTTTGCGAGCTGAACGGTGCTTTCGATGTTCGGTCCTGACAGCATGCCGTCAGTTGCAATATCCGTGAAAATGAAGGTTTCCGCTCCTTCGGCCGCCAATTCACGGCCCAGATCGGCCGCCCTTACCAAGGATGTTTCCAGCCAGCCTTCCGTCGAGACATATCCGTTTCTTGCATCAAGGCCGATCGCGATTTTGCCGCCGTATTGTTTCAGCATGCTCTTCACAAATGCCGGATCGGATACGGCCGAGCTGCCGAGAATGACGCGATCAACGCCTTGTGATAAATAACCGTACACATCCGCTTCAGAACGGATCCCGCCGCCGATCTCGACTTTGATATCAAGCTGCCGCGCAATGTCAAGAACATGCCTGTCGTTTACTTTCCTGCCTGCTTTCGCGCCGTCAAGATCCACGAGATGAATCCACTCGGCACCTTCTTGTGCAAATTGCGCCGCCATGTCTAAAGGAGAGTCACCGTATATCGTTTCCTTGCCGTAATCGCCTTGGATGAGGCGGACGCATTTGCCGTTTCTCATATCGATTGCCGGATATAATGTAAAAGCGTTCATTTCTTCACCTTCTGTTCCGCTGCCATTTTTGTAAATTGCGTTAAGATCGCCATTCCGGCTGTACCGCTTTTTTCCGGGTGAAACTGTGCACCGAAGACATTGCGTTTCCCGACGACCGCCGGAACACGAACGCCGTACTCAGCGCTTGCCAGAAGATCGCCGTCTTCCATCCCGTCTATATAATAGGAATGGACAAAGTAAACGAAGCCTTCTTCCGCTTCCGAAAGCAAAGGAGACGTTTGGTGAAACGTCAGCCGGTTCCAGCCCATATGCGGCACCTTCAGCTTGTTTCCTTCGGCATCTCTGTCTTTGAGTCTCACAGCTTTTCCGGCTAATAAACCAAGTCCTTTTGCAGAGCCGTTTTCGGTGCTTTCTTCGAAAATGAGCTGCATGCCGAGGCAGATGCCGAGGAGCAGCTTACCCTCGTCAACCATACGGTGTATGAATTGATCAAGCTTTGTGCTGCGTAAATTGTCCATGGCATCACTGAATGATCCGACACCGGGAAGAATAAAAGCATCCGCTTTTTCAAGCTCTTCCGGCCGGTCTGATACGACATACGGGACGCCGACGCGTTCCAGCGCCTTCGATACGCTGAATAAATTGCCCATACCGTAATCAATTACACCGATCATTTACAGCATTCCTTTCGTAGACGGCACACCCTTGACGCGCGGATCAAAGGATGACGCTTCATCAAGCGCTCTGCCAAGCGCCTTAAACACGGCTTCTATCATATGATGAGTATTCGTGCCGTAATGAACGATGACGTGCAGATTCATTCTCGCTTCCAGCGCCAGTTTCCATAGGAATTCATGTACCAGCTCGGTATCAAACGTTCCGACTTTCGCTTGCGGAAATGCAGCGCGCATCTCAAGGTGCGGCCGGTTGCTCAGGTCTACGGCGACTTGGGCGAGCGCTTCGTCCATCGGTACTAGCGCTGATCCGTATCGTTTGATCCCTTTTTTATCACCGAGCGCCTCCAAAAAAGCCTGCCCTAAACAGATGCCGATATCTTCAGTCGTATGGTGATCATCTATCTCCGTATCGCCTTTTGCGTCAACAGTTAAATCGAATTGCCCGTGCTTTGTGAACAAATCAAGCATGTGAGTCATAAACGGCACATCCGTGCTGATGTCGGCTTTTCCTTCTCCGTCTATTTCGAAAGCCAGCTTAATATCCGTCTCATTTGTTGTTCTGGCGCGTTCCGCTTTTCTCATCGGTCATTCCTCCGTTTCTCGCTTCAATCGATCTTGCGTGCGCTTCAAGCCCTTCCAGTCTCGCGAAGGCGGAAATGCTGTCCGCGTGTGTTTCAAATGCCTTCCGGCTGTATGAGATGATGCTCGATTTCTTTTGAAAATCTGTTACATTCAACGGGCTTGAAAACCGCGCCGTTCCGTTTGTCGGCAAAACGTGATTCGGTCCGGCAAAATAATCGCCGACCGGTTCAGCGCTGTATCGTCCTAAGAAAATCGCCCCCGCGTGTCTGATGCTTCCAAGCAAAGCCTCCGGCGAATGCGTCATGATTTCTAAATGCTCGGGCGCCAGCGCATTCACCGTGTCCACCGCATCTTCCATCGATTCCGCGATAAAAATGCGGCCGTGATCCCTGATCGACGCTTCGGCGATTTCTTTACGCGGCAGCGTCTGAAGCTGTTTATCCACTTCATCTGCCACCGCTTCGGCAAGCTTCCGTGAGTCGGTGACAAGCACGCTTGAGCTGAGCGTATCGTGTTCGGCCTGTGAAAGCAGGTCAGCGGCGACTTCTTTGGGCACCGCCGTATCGTCCGCCAGAACCACGATTTCACTGGGCCCGGCAATCATGTCAATATCCACAACACCGAAGACTTCACGCTTTGCGAGCGCTACAAATATATTTCCGGGGCCCGTGATCTTATCTACAGGCTGTATCGTTTCGGTTCCGTAAGCGAGCGCGGCAATCGCCTGCGCGCCTCCCGCTTTGTAAATTTCCTTTATGCCGAGCTCAGACGCCGCCGCCAGAACGCCCGGTGAAAGGCGGCCATCCTTTCCCGGAGGACTGACGAGAACGATCCGTTCCACTCCCGCAGCGAGAGCGGGGATGACATTCATTAAAACGGAAGACGGATAAGCGGCTGTCCCGCCCGGCACATATACGCCCGCGGAATCGAGCGCCGTTATTTTCTGCCCGAGCATCGTGCCGTCTTTGCGATGGTAAAACCAAGAAGATTGCAGCTGGCGTTCGTGATATTCTTTAATATTGGCAATCGCCTGTCTGATCACTTTTAGCAGCTGATCATCAAGCAGACGGTATGCCTCGGTGATTTCCTCTGCGCTCACGGCCATTTGGTTCAGGCTGATGCCGTCAAATGTTTTTGTATAGGCCAAAACGGCTTTGTCACCGTTTTGTCTGACGTCTTCAATAATCCCCCTGACGGTTTTCCGCTGCTCTTCGGTTCCGCTGTCGATGGAACGCTTCAGTGAGAGTCGCTCGCTTCTATATACTGCGGTTATTTTCATTTTGCCGTTTCTCCTTCCACAACTCTGGCCAGCCTGGCCGCCATTTCGTCGATTACATCATCCTTCATGCGGTAGCTGACCGGATTGACGATAAAACGCGATGTGATGTCACAAATATGTTCTGATTCAACGAGACCGTTTTCCTTTAATGTCCGCCCGGTTGATACGATATCTACGATTCTGTCAGCAAGCCCGATTAAAGGCGCCAATTCAATCGAACCGTTCAGCTTAATGATTTCCACCTGCTCGCCCTGCTCTCTGAAATAACTTGACGCAACATTCGGATATTTCGTCGCGATCCTCGGGGCGACTCCGTTCCAATCCGCTCCGGGAAGCCCCGCAACGGCGAGATGGCATTTGCTGATTTTCAGATCGAGCACCTCATACACGTCACGCTCTTCCTCAAGCATGACATCCTTTCCGGCAATACCGGCATCAGCGACGCCATGCTCGACATAAGTCGTCACATCCATCGGCTTTGCCAGAATAAAGCGGAGATTTTCTTCAGGAACGTCAATGATCAGTTTTCTCGATTCTTCAAACTCCTCGGGCAGCCTGTATCCGGCCTGCCGCAGCAACCCGGCCGCTTCTTCGAATATCCGTCCTTTTGGCATTGCCATTGTGAGTACCTTACCCATTCTGCTCTTCCTTTCTGGCACCGATAAAGTATGTGACGTTTGCGAATGATTTTGTCATATGATCGATATTTTCAATGCCCGCCAGATCCTGCAGGACGACTTTTCTGCCTCTCGCCCTTTCTTTCTCCGCGAATAAAATGGCCTGCGCCCGCTGCTCCTTGCTGAAAATCACAGCGTCCGCTTCACTAGTTTCTTCCTGGATGCCGAGCGCTTCAATCAGCCTGTCGATACGGAGCCCGAAACCCGTGGCGGGAGCGGGACTGCCGAAATGGCCGAGAAGATTGTTATAGCGTCCGCCGCTTCCGATGACAAAACCGACATTGGCCGCATACACTTCGAATAAAATTCCCGTGTAATAACTCATATGGCTGACCATATTCAGATCAAGGCGAATATGCTCGGCACAACCGTAATCCTCAAGAATGTCCCACAGGTCTTCCAGCTCCTGAATCAAGCTTTGACCGGAGATGCCGATGATCTCCTCCGCCTTGGCGCAGATCTCTTTCCCGCCTCGCAATTCCAGAAGTGCGAGCAGCCGGCTTTTGTCTATTGAAGAAAGCGGAAGCGATTTGACATGTTCCCTGTATCCCACGTAATTCTTTTCAAAGAGAAAGCGCCGCAGAACATCCGCCCGCTCGGCATTGCCCAAAACCTCGACAAACAGCTCATCAGCGAGTCCGGCATGGCCGATCGCGATTTTAAATCGGTGCAATCCCGCGTTTTTCAAAGCGCCGGCCGCCAGCGCAATCACCTCGGCGTCCGCGCTTGTTGATCCGTCGCCGATCAGCTCCGCGCCGACCTGTTCAAATTCGGCCGGGCGTCCGCCTTCCCGCTCCTGAGCGCGATAGACGCTTGCCGCGTACCCCGCCCTGAGCGGATGATTGTGTTTGTGCAGCTTAGACGCCGCCACCCTGGCAATCGGTCCGGTCATGTCAGGCCGAAGCACAAGCGTTTTTCCGTCCTGGTCGAGAAGCTTAAACAGCTGCTGTTCTTCAATGGCTGACTGGACGCCTACTGTTTCATAGAATTCAAGGGTCGGCGTCTCCATAAACTGATAACCCCATTTATCAATTAAATCCGTCAGTGTGGAACGGACTTTTTTCTTTGCTTCGTATAAACCGGGCAGCGTATCTCTCATGCCATGCGGTTTCTCAAACATAAACATTTGCCTTTTACACCTCCGCTTTTTCTGAAGGAAAATTCCGAATCCTTTAGTTCACTAATATGATAATATGTTAGCAGATAAAAGAATGAATTGCAACGCCCAATGTCCGCCTATTCTTTTCCATAAACATGGCTAAAGAATGAACAAACCTGTAAACATATCGGAACGATCGAATCATATTGAGCAGAAGTGCTATAATACATAGAATAGCTTCATCAGAACAAGGGAGAGTAATAATGAAGACGCTTGGAACATTATGTGTGCTGATTCTGACAGCCATCCTTGTCTATCTCGGGTATAACATCTATACAAACGATATTCATTTGAATTTTTTTAATCAGCAGTCCGACGAGCCTGATGAGAAAACACCGTTAAAAGGGAGCGCGTCACCGCTGAATGTCGTTCTGTACAGACAGATGGATTCTCCCAGACTGTACAATGGCTGTGAGGTGACAAGCCTTGCCATGATTTTGAACAATGCCGGATATCATGTGTCAAAAAATACATTGGCGGATAAAATCAATAAAGTTCCGCTCACATACAGCAGCGGGCTGAAGGGAGATCCGAATGAAGGATTTGCCGGAGATATGGAAAACGGCCCGGGTTTAGGCGTTTATCATGAGCCGATTGATAAACTTGCCAAAGAATATGCGGGAAACAAAGTATACGATCTGACGGGAAAAGACATTTCTTCAGTGTACCGCCAGCTTGAAAAAGGGCGGCCGGTCTGGGTGATTACCACCACATCCTTTAAGCCGGTTGATAATATGCAGACTTGGAATACGCCGAACGGAAAGATCGACATTACGTTCAGCATGCATAGCGTAGCCGTCACCGGTTATGATCACGATTATGTATACGTTAATGATCCTTACGGCTATAAAAACAGAAAAACAGACCGATCTGACTTTGAAAAAGCCTGGAAGCAGATGGGCAGCCAGGCCATTGTGATCAAGTCATAAAAAAACCCCGCTGACGTTAATCAGCGGGGTTTTCCATTCTTTTTTTCATTTCTTCGTCCGTATAAATCACCTGCATCGGATTTCCTCCGACAAACGCCCCGGCCGGGACATCTTTGTGCACCAGCGTGCCGGCTGATACAACGGCTCCGCTCCCGATGGTGACGCCGGGCAGAATGGTTGTGTTTGCCCCGATCATCACCTCGTCACCGATTGTGACAAAACCGGTCCGGTACTCATGTATTAAATATTCATGAGCCAAAATCGTCGTATTGTAGCCGATGATACTGTTTTTTCCGACAGTGATTTTTTCGGGAAACATGATATCCGGCATCACCATCAGCGCGAATGACGTCTGTTTTCCGACATTCATTTTCAAAAAGGTTCGGTACAGCCAGTTTTTCACGCTTAAAAACGGCGTATACCTTGCGATCTGAATGATGATGAAATTTTTCATCACCTTCAGAAAGGGAACCGTCTGATAAACATGCCACAATGAATTTGCACCTGAAACCGGATGGCGGTCTGTTTTTCTCACGGATTACTTCACTCCGGTGATGTGCAATAAATCACTCATTTTCTCGAGCATATAATCGGGTTCATAGGCGGAAAGCGTCTGTGCGCCTTTAATCGTCCACGCGACGCCGGCTGTTTTCGTGCCGGCGTTTTTGCCCGCCATGACATCGTGATAATTGTCACCGACCATTATGGCTTCCGACGGATCGCACCCAAGCCGGCCGAGAGCAAGCCGCACAGGCTCGGGGTCAGGCTTCGGATGCTTTACATCATCAAGCGTGACGACAGTATCGAAAAACGCCCCGATGCCTGTCAGCTTCAATCCCATATTGACTGTATCCCTCAGCTTCGTGGTGACAATACCGAGCTGATATCCCGCTTTTTTCAATTCATCCAGCGTTTCATAAACCGTTTCGTACTCCGTGACGAGCTCATCGTGCTTTTCATGGTTGAATGCTCTGTACATGCTGATCATGTCATCGCACTTTTCGGCATCAATGCCTGAAAACGTTTCGTACAGAGGCGGGCCGATAAACGGAAGCACATCTTCCCTTTTGAACTGCCCCGGGCAATAATGATCAAGCGTATGAAGGTAAGAAGCGATAATCAGTTCATTCGTGTCAATCAGCGTGCCGTCTAGATCAAATAAAATGGCGGTTACACGTTTATCAGTCATCTTATGTCCTTTCCGATTTCAGGCGTCAGTCCGTGTCAGCATACCGCTTATCGGCATACCCCTTCATGCGTCTGAAAATCATTAAAATAATCGCAAGTACAATCAGCACAATGGAAATGACCTGCGCGATCCGAAGCTGGCTCGTAAGCATCAGGCTGTCCGTCCGCATTCCCTCAATAAAGTATCTGCCGATCGAATACCAGATCACATACGTCAAAAACAGATCGCCCCTGCGCAGGTTCACGCGGCGGAGCAGAAGCAGAATCACGACGCCCGCAAAACTCCACAGCGATTCATACAAAAACGTCGGGTGATAATATTGTCCGTCTATGTACATCTGATTAATGATGAAATCCGGAAGATGCAGACTTTCCAAAAATGACCGGCTGACCGCTTCACCGTGAGCCTCCTGGTTGATAAAGTTCCCCCAGCGCCCGATGGCCTGGCCAAGCAGAATACTCGGCGCGGCAATATCCGCCAGCTTCCAGAATGAGATGCCTCTTACTTTTGAAAAGACGATTCCCGTTGCGATCGCGCCAATTAATCCGCCGTGAATCGCAATGCCGCCTTTCCAAATTTTAATGATTTCCCCGGGGTGTTCCGAGTAATAGCTCCACTCGAAAAGCACATAATATGCCCTTGCGCAAATGATTGCGATCGGGATGGCGAAAAGAACAAGATCAATAAAAATGTCCTTTTTCAGCCCCCGCTTTTCACTCTCCCTCATGGCCATCCAAAGCCCTAATAACGCGCCCGCGCCGATAATGATGCCGTACCAGTGCACGGATAATGGCCCGAGCTGCAAGGCAATCGGATTGATTGGTGTTCCTGCTTCATTCATATCATTGCCAACTCCTATTCGTCTTGTTCGCCGTCCTCAATGACATCCGCCAGCTTATTCGTGAATTGCTCGGCAGCATTTAAGCCCATCCGCTTCAATCTGAAGTTCATCGCCGCAACTTCGATAATAACGGCGAGATTCCGCCCCGGGCGGACGGGAATGGTCAGTTTTGTAATTTCCGTATCAATGATTTTCATTTTTTCTTCTTCAAGTCCGAGACGGTCGTATTGTTTCCCTTGCTCCCAAAGCTCAAGGTCCATGACGATTGTAATTCTTTTATTGCTTCTGACGGCGCCCGCTCCGAACAGCGTCATGACATTTATAATGCCGAGCCCCCTGATTTCGAGCAGATGCTCAATCAGATCAGGCGCGTTCCCGACAAGGGTATCCTGATCCTCCTGCCGGATTTCAACGCAGTCATCCGCGACAAGACGATGGCCTCGTTTGACAAGCTCCAGCGCCGTTTCACTTTTACCGACGCCGCTTTTTCCCGTAATGAGCACGCCGACGCCGTATATATCCACAAGCACGCCGTGAATGGCGGTTGTCGGCGCGAGACGGCTCTCAAGAAAATTCGTCAGCCGGCTTGACAGCCTGGTTGTTTTCAGAGGGGATCTGAGCACAGGCACACCGTTTTGCTCGGAAGCTTCTACAAGCTCCGGCGGGATCGGCATATCTCTGGAAAGTATGATAGCAGGCGTCACATCGGTGCACAGCGATTTCATCCGCTGTTTCTTATCTTCCTCGGGAAGCTGATCGAAAAATGACAGCTCCGTTTTTCCTAAAAGCTGCACCCGTTCTCTCGGGTAATATGTAAAATAACCGGCGATTTCAATACCGGGCCGTGATAAATCACTCATCGTAATCGGGCGGTTAATCCCTTCTTCTCCGCTGATCAATTCTAAATGGAACTGCTCCATTACGTCTTTGGTCCGAACCTTTGCCAAGATATGTTCCTCCTGTTCTGGGATGTTCCGAGCTTTGAACAGTTATATTTTATCACTTTACCGTCTGAACCAAAACAGATTTATACAATTCCGGCATAACTGGTCTAGATAACTAGTCTGAAAAGGAGTAAAATAAAACTAACAACTAACCAGAAAGGCGTGTTTTAAAGTGGCTGAAAGCTTGTTAATCAGCGGTGCGAACATCGTAACAGAAGAAGAAATCATCCGAAACGGATTTCTCGGTATAAAGAACGGCATCATTTCTTACGCGGGGAAAACAAGACCGCAAGAAACGTATGAGAAGGAATGGAAGGCGCCCGAGGGTTCATATGCGCTTCCTGGAATGATTGATATTCATATTCACGGCGGATACGGCGCGGATACGATGGATGCTGATGTTGCAGCTCTTGATACAATGTCCGCCCGGCTGCCCGAAGAAGGAACAACCTCTTTTCTAGCGACAACGATCACACAACAGCACGAAAACATTGAAAAAGCGCTCGTCAACGCCAAAGAATGGACGTCTTCCTCACCGCAGGCCCAAAAAGGCGCTGAGTTGATCGGCATTCATTTAGAAGGACCGTTTGTCTCTCCGAAAAAGGCGGGAGCACAGCCGAAACAATGGATTACTCCTGCTGATGCCGGGCTCTTTCAGAAATGGGAGCGGCTCTCGGGAGGGATGATCAAAATCGTGACGCTTGCGCCGGAAGAAGATCCTGATTTCAGCCTGATCCGTTATTTAAAAGACCAAAACATCATCCCGTCAATGGGACACACAGACGCAGGAGCCGAGCTTTTAGAAAAAGCGGCGGATGCCGGGGCAGTGCATATGACGCACCTCTTCAATGCCATGAGCTCCTTTCATCACCGTGAGCCGGGGGGCATCGGTACGGCTCTCGCCTGCGGCCGCATCACGGCGGAGCTGATCACCGACGGCATTCATTCCCATCCTTTGGCCGTTAAGCTTGCCTATTTGGCGAAAGGAAGCCAAAACCTGATCATGATTACAGACTCCATGCGGGCAAAAGGGCTTAAGGACGGAGAATACGAATTCGGCGGACAAAAAGTCACCGTTCGCGGGGACACGGCGCTTCTCTCTGACGGGACGCTGGCCGGTTCCATTTTAAAAATGAATGAAGGCGCAGCGCTCATGCGCAGGTTTACAAACTGCTCATGGCCGGATATAGCAAATATGACATCGGCAAATGCGGCCCGCCGCCTCGGCATATTCGACCGTAAAGGAAGCATCGCCGAAGGAAAAGACGCCGACGTTGTTCTGACGGACGGAAAGTGCGGCGTGCTGGCCACGATTTGCCGCGGAAACACCGCATATATCTCAAGGGAGGCAGATTGGACATGAACGTTATCACATGCAGACATTATGAAGAATTAAGTGAAAAAGCCGCATCGATTATCGCTGAAACAGTGAAACAAAAGCCGGATGCCGTTCTCGGCCTTGCGACGGGGGGCACCCCTGAAGGCGTATACAAAGAACTTGTGCGGATGCACCGCTCAGAAGGCTTGTCATTCCGGAATGTCACGACGATCAACCTTGATGAATACGCCGGGCTTTCTCCCGAGGACAAAAACAGCTATCATTATTATATGAATACACATTTTTTTGCACATATCGACAGCCGAAAGGACCGCCACTTTCTCCCTGACGGACGGGCAGACGATCTTGATGCCGAATGCGGACGCTATGACCGATTGATTCAAACACTCGGCGGAGCGGATATACAGCTTTTAGGCATCGGACACAACGGCCATATCGGCTTTAATGAACCCGGGACGCCATTTGAATCCCGAACCCATGTCGTTGAGCTGAATGAAGAGACAAGACAGGCGAATGCGCGGTACTTTCCGTCAATTGATCAAGTCCCTGTAAAAGCCCTGACAATGGGGATCGGGACGATTTTGTCCGGCAAACGGATTTTGATCATGGCATCCGGAAAAAGCAAGGCCCAAGCGATGAAGCAGCTTCTGGACGGGCGCATCAGCGAAGCATTCCCCGCCTCCGCCCTGCACGCGCATCCGGATGTGACGGTCTTGATTGATGAAAAGGCTGCGGGCGGCGATTGAAAGGATTTGACCTATGCAGATTGATAAACAATCTCCGATTCCGATTTACTTTCAGATTATGGAACAATTAAAAACACAAATCAAAAACGGCGAGCTGAAAGCGGATGCGCTGCTTCCGTCGGAGCGGGAATACGCCGAACAATTCGGCATCAGCCGAATGACGGTGCGCCAGGCGCTTTCCAATCTGGTCAATGAAGGATTTTTATACAGGCAGAAAGGCCGGGGAACGTTCGTCAGCAAACTGAAGATGGAACAGCCGCTTCAAGGGCTGACAAGCTTTACGGAAGATATGAGAAGCCGGGGCATGAAGCCGGGGAGCAGACTTGCCGAATACCAGCTGATTCAGGCGACGGAAGAATTATCTTCTATCCTGGGATGCGGCTATCCGGCAACGCTTCATAAAATCATCCGCGTCCGGCTGGCAAATGATATCCCGATGGCGATTGAAGCCTCGTACATTCCGTTTGACAAAGCGGGAAAACTGGACGCCTCTCATTTTCAATCATCCATGTATGAGCATATTGAAGCGTACAATCAGATGCCGATCTCACGGGCAAAACAAGAGCTTGAACCGGGAGCCGCTTCCGAGGAAGAAGCTGAGCTGCTCGGTATCCAGCCCGGCGCCCCCGTCCTCTATATCAGGCGGACCACTTATCTGCAGGACGGCACTGCCTTTGAGCACGTCAAATCCGCCTACAGAGGCGACCGCTACACATTCGTGCATTATATGGACAGGGTGAAATGAAACATCTCCAACCGTTACGGGTTGGAGATGTTTTTTGATCTGCCATTTTCAAATCAAGCCGGTGAATGGTCTCTATGACTCTGTCAAAACGAAGAGGCTGTGGTTCTGGTATCTATTTTTATAAAGAAAAGAGTAATAAAATGCTACCCTCTGTTTTGGACAATATACGGAACCTGCTTTGAAACCAGCAGCAGCGGTTCTTTGTTTTTATGAGCCAGCGAAAACATGATTGCGCCTTCAATCATCGAGTTGATTGTCACCCCGAGCTTCTCCGCTTCCTCTTGTTCAAACCCATGCTCAAGAAATTTTGCCGCAAACACATCCGTCCACTTCTTGAACACCTCAACACATGTGCATCTTAACGTTTCATTGATCAGAGCGGTCTCACCCGCCAGCAATCCAACCGGCACGCCCTCAATATTCTGCGGATCATTAAACTGTTCAGCCGTTACATGAATAAAGTGCTGAATCGCTTCTATAGGGTCCGCGAATTGAGACATACTATTCTGTATTTGCTTTTCAACGCATCTTCCCGTATATTTGATCGCCGCAATGGCGAGTTCTGCTTTTCCGTTTGGAAAGTGATGATACACAGACCCTCTGGGTGCTCCGCTCTCTTTTATAATTTGATTCAAACCAGTCGCATGATATCCCTGAATCTGAAAAAGATATGCAGAGGTTTGAATAATTCTTTCTTTTGTCCCGGTTTTACTGTTCATTATGTTTCCTCCTGCATATTACGAAAACCAATCGATTTTAGTATAGAAAAGGGACATAAAAAAGTCAAAAGCACTTATCACAGCAGGGCGCCGCCATTTACGCACAGAAAAAAGCCTGCTGACCGTCAGATTTTCTTCTGAGCGATCAGCAGGCTGTATTTTTTTCGTTATGGGTTTGAGGCATGCCTGAAATCAAACTGATCCGGAGCCGGGCGATACGGCGTATTTCCCGTTTTGAACATCCACAGCGGTGATATTGTTTTGCCGTTGTACGGGTCCTTAACGACGGTGTACCAGTAATAAACGGAATCAGGCTGCAGGCCGTCCCAGACCCAATTTGCGGTTTTTCCGCTTTTTACGTGTTTTTTATGACCGAGCAGTTCGTTCGTATAGACGTTGCATTCAAAATAATCGGTCGCCACCCTTTTCCTCTTCGGCTGTAAATCCATTTCTGCTGAGAATTCGTCTTTATCAGCGAACAGATCGGTGTCATAGTAATTGATGTCATCCGTGTACGGCGAGTAGGAGAACATGTGAACCTGATTGGCGGCCTGATCGAATTGCATCATGCGCATAAAGCCCTGCCCCCCTTCCGGACCGTCCTGGTAGTCGGTCAGAATTTGGTGGACGAGGCGGTCCGGTTTTCCGTCCCCGTCATCGTCAAGCGCATCGGTTTTTTTCATGGCGTTATGGTAATGGCCGCTTAATACCATCGCCACATTGCGATTCGGCTTGACGACTTTTCGATAGATCGTTTCCCCGATCGGGCTTCGATTTCCGCTCACAAGCAAGTACTCATGAAAGCATAAGATAGCGGTTCGGTCCGGATACCTCTTCAGCACTTGATTGATCCAGTCAATCTCTTGTTCCGCAATGCCCCAGCCCATATAAATCATAATAAAATCGTTCCCGCTTGCCGACAGCAGGTCATAATGCCCGCGGTTATTTTTGTATGATCCGCCGTAATGCATGTTCTGTTCAAACCGGCGGCTCCCGAAGAAATCCCCGAAGGTTCGGTATGTGCCGTCTTTATGGCCGACGTCGTGATTGCCTGCAAGCACTCCGTACGGAATCCCCGCCTTGTCAAGCGTCCGCATGGAGTGATCGGCGTTTTTCCACTGTTTCATCACCATTGAATCATCGACGATATCACCGGTATGAAAGACATATTTAATATTGTGCTTTTCCTTATTTTCTTTGATCCACTCTGTCATTTTGTCAAAAATGTGCGGGTGCCCTTGTGCGTAATATTGTGTATCCGACATCCAGACAAACGTGTAATTGCCTTTCGCCGGTATTTGATCCTGCACGATGACATTCATTTTTGAGTTCTTCAACACATCCGCTGCGGAAACGGCGGCTTTTAATGTAAACGGCTTTTTATCTTTGGCAAGGACGCTGTCCGCCTCCTGCCAGCGGCTTGTCCGGTAATTCCAAATATACATGGTTACCTTTCGGCCTGGCAGAGAGCTTCCTTTCCAGACCGCCTCGGCCAGATCCGTTTCGTCGATAGACGGGTCAACGGAGACTTCGAATCGGTGATAAGGAAAACGCTCCATACTTTCCGTCGAAACGGTTTTTCCGTCATTTGCCGAGATGCGGTTCATTTCCGGCAGGGTAAACGGCATTTCATTTTCTTTTTTGCCCCTCGGCGGTTCCGTTAATGAGGCGTGTTTATACACTTTCACGCTGCCCGGATTCCGCGCGGTATAACGGAAGCCGCGATAAAATGATACATTCATGTCATCCTTCGTCGGGTCTTTTACCCGGACGGACAGCTTTGCTTTGCGGGCGCCGATTTTTTGATCGGCAAGCTCCGGCTGGTTCGGCTCCTCCCGTTTGATATGGAAGGTGCGGACGGAGGTTGTTTCATTTCCGGCAAGGTCTGCCGCAATGATAGTAAGGGTATGCTTTCCGGGCTTAAGATCGGCTGATGACGTGTGATGCGGGAGCGTAATGCTTTCTCCGTCCAAAAACGCTTTGACCTCTTCCACTTTGCTCCATTTGTCACGGATGTCCGCATTCAGCTCAACATTACCTTTCAGCGCCGCGCCTTCTTTAATATTCGGGACAATCTTCGGCCCCGTATTGTCCACCCGCACAGACTGGCTCAGCTGCTCCTCACCGTCGCTAACAAAAATGTGGTGATAGCCTTCCGAAAGCTTCGCCGTGTTCCACGGCAGCAGCCGTGATGTAAACAAATGATCCGGCAGGCTGAATGAGAAGGTCTTCTGCTGATTCGCCCGCCTGCCGTCACCGATAAACAGCTGCTCAGCCGGATCCGTCTTCCCGTCTTTGATCACCGTTCCGTCCGAAAGCACCAGACGGGCATGTTTCACGACAAAATCATCCCGATTCTCTCCTGTGTCATACGGAGAAACCTTTGAGCCCGAACGGATGGATACTTTCTGTGTTTTGCCCCCTTTTTGCAGCAGACGTTCCGGAAGGAGAACCGAGTGTGTTCTGTAGCGGTGAGACGGATCGTCAAAAATGTGCAGCACCTCGTTTTCCATCATGACGGTGTTTTGAAAATAAAGATTCGTTTTCCGGGCATCGAAGGCGAAATAGACTTCTTTTTCCAAGGCCGGCCGGGTCTCCTGCCGTTTGCCGTCAATCCACAGCTTGATCTTATCGGGGCTGACGTCGGAAGTCGCTTTGAGCAGATAGGTGCCGGATATCGTATCTTCGGGTTCAACATTCATTCTGAGTCCGTGTGATTTGCTCGTCTGTTCAATGTCAATCATCTTGACGGGCGTTTTTGCTTCATTTTCTCCATCACTGGCTGCGATATAATACTCAAGCTGATCCTGGCCGAGCAGTTCCGGGGAATAAAGAATGTGATGGTATAAGCTGTCGTTGCGGTCTTTTTCGGCCAGAATTCGTTTGAATGGTTTTTTCTCATTGGTCCGGTAATAAAACGCGGCTGTTTTGACAAGGTTTTTGTCTTTTATGTCAGCCTTTAATTCAATGCTTTCAGCGGGCCGGACGGGCTTTCTGTCTGTAAGGTCTTCGATGACCGGTTTTTCCTTGTCAGGTTTTATCACCCTTTTCTGCTGCGGGATCTGCGCCTGAAAAACGGAGCCCGGTGACGGCTTATGCTCGCTCGTGGAGATCTTCAGCAATTCTCCCGTTCCGTTCAGCGGATATTTGTACAGTAAAGAAGTCAGCCGGCGGAAAGCGTGTTTCCGGTAATGCGCTGAGGCGATACCCTTTCCGGTATTTGCCGACAGCACCACCGTACGCGGGCGGCCGTTGGACATTCCGTCCGTCCCTTCGATGACGGCGAGATGTTTTCCCTCCTTCAGGCGTGTCCCGTAATAGCGGTTGAAATCATCTATCGTCAGTTCTGATGCGGCGCGTCTCAGCCAAAACACGTAAGTCCCGCCTGACGGAATGACGGTATCTTCTTTCGGCCTCCATATCATATCTGATTCCGGCCCTTCCTTCGGATAGCGGTAGCGGATGTGATAGTCTTTAAAATGAATGGGCCTGTCCGTCGTGTTATACACCTCGATAAATTCATAGGCATCAGCGCCGTCTTCATTTTTCGTATCAACCGCAAGCTCCGTAATCATCAGCTCGGGAATATGATTCAAATCGGCTTGATAGCCGTCCAGCTTCAGCCGCTTTTTCTCCGATTCCGCCCGCTGTCTGCCGTTGGTGAAAACGAGGTAATATTCCAATTCTCCATTCCAGATATCCCGTTTTGAAACCTGGGCCGTAAACAGCCGGATTGCGCCTGGCGCGGGCTCCATCGGCACCATTTTAAACCCCAGCTCATTGCTTTGTTTATAAAAAAGAAACGCCGAAAACGCTTGATAGTCAGCATTCCGTACATGAGCCTGTATGAACAGGTTTCTTTTCATTTCCGCCTTTACTTCGATTTGGGGAGGATTCTCCAGAAGCGGTATGTAATGAGGCGGCTGTCCGAATTCCTGCTGATTCACGGGGATTGCCGATTCTTTGCGCGCCGCATCCGCAGAAGGACTCACACAAAGCAAACCAATCAGAAAAAAGAGCGTCATCACAAGTTTCATCTCATTACCTCCCTATGCATTATGTTGCGTCAGGAGGCCGCCGCTTATGTAACCGCACATAAAAAAGCTGCCCTCTCGGGACAGCTCGTTTTTTACCCTTTTCTAAGCGGCTCCAATATGCCTTTTTGGATCAGCAAGTGGAAAACGGACAGCACGACGGATGCCCAAATGGCGGTGCCGAACCCGTCAATCTGAAAGCTGTCTCCCATCAAGGCTGCGGTCATCATTAACGTAATGGCGTTGATGACAAACAGAAAGAGGCCGAGGGTCACAACCGTGACGGGCAATGTCAATATGACGATGATCGGCTTGATCAGTACATTTAACACAGAAAGAATCACACTGGCGATGACAGCCGCTCCGATACTGCTGATATGGACGGAATCAAAATATCCCGCGATAACGATTAATAATAAAGCATTTACTAAAATGCTGACTGCCCATTTGATCATTTATTTCAAATCTCCTTCTAAAGGTACAACAAAACACCAGATAATATATACAATCGGCACGATTCCGCTCGTGACAAGCGCTAATACAACGGTGATAATGCGTAAAAGCGACGCATCCATATTGACGTACTCCGCCAAACCGCCGACGACGCCGGCGATTTTACGGTTTTTTTCTGAACGGTAAAGTCTTTTCATCCAATCACCTCTGAGTATGCTTGAGCTTGATGGCTCCTGTTAACGATTCTGAGAAAATCGAGAGATGCTGATCATGGCCTTGATTTGATGCCAGCATCAGTTCTTTTTGAATGGTATCATTCTTTTCCTTTAAAATTTCCGCATCAATCAGCTCATGGCTGAGAGAGCCGAGATTGCTTTTCAGCTCCGCTTTCACCGCCGAATCATCAGGCAGAGCGATATCCACGTTTCCGGTCGTCGTTTTCGTGTAGATGGAGCGGCAGTGCGGCGCTGTCACGGTAAGCATGATATTGCCGTTAAAGCTTTGAACGTCAATGGATTCACTCGATCCGCGCAAATCAATCAAGCCGTTGATCGTTTCCGCTTCAATCGCGCCGCATTGATGTCCGGCCAGCTTGATTTGTCCGTTAGCCGTTTCCGCCGACGCTTTATCAGCCGTCAAATGAGAGAATGACAGAACGCCGTTTGTCGTTTTCGCCGAGAATTCTTTTACATGTAAATGTTCCCCTCTGATCGGTCCGTTAAACAGCTTCACTCTTATCTTATCGTACTCTTTCTGGGGAACATAAAGCGTGACATTGGTTTTCATCGTTTTCTTTTCCGTGCGGACAAAAAACTTATTGCCCTTCACTTCACACTCAATGTGCTGAAGAAATGCGGTGCGCGCCGCCTCCTGACTGTCCGCCCGGTACACTTTCGCCTGGCACTCCGCTCTGATATCTTCATCCGCCCACGGCACGATATTGACGCTGCCGTTTGCGATCTGCATATCAATGGCCGAGAATTCACTGTCTTTAAATTGAAAAATATGCTGCACTTCGTGTGCGTGGCCGAAATTCAGATCAAGATCCGCTTCCTTCACTTTTTTGACGGCAGAATCAATCCAGTCGAACAGCTTCGCCCCGAGCGACGGCTTTTGGCTTCCTTTTGCCCCGCTTTCGAAATCTTCCGCAGGTTCCTGGACCTCCGCAGATAATGCGGTGATCTGCTCTTCTTTTTCTTTATATTCATGATCCAGTTTTTCAATGAGCGTCAGTGCTTCCTGCGCCGTCAGCATGCCGTCTTCCACAAGCTTTAAAATCCGTTCTTTCTCCTGTTTCATACAAAACGCCTCCCCCGACTTTTCTTACACCTGGCGTAACACCTTAATTCCCTGCACGATATTCCAAATGACCGTTCCGATGAGGATCAGAAAATAAACAGCTGCTCCTGTTATCATAACAAAAACGGGCACCATACTCTCCCCCTGAGCCGTAATCAATCCGCCGACAACACCCGCGGTCACAATCAGCAATCCCGCAAACGGAATGATATGGGAAATCAGAGCGCGCATGGCATGCCGCTTCGTCTCTTTTTCATCGACGACAAAGTAAGCCACAATCGGAAGAATGAGCGGCGCGAGAAACACGCTGAAATAACAGATTGATGCGATAATCGCTTGATTTCGGTTCAATAAAAACACTCCCTGTGCCGTGATGTAAAAACCCTTCCTTATACATACGTATGACGAATGGGCGGGTTTCATTTTCATGCTAAGGACATGCTTCGTTATACGTAATTTTTGATTTCAGAGATTTCACTATAGAATCTTTTCCCCGAACCGATTACAATATGTAACAAAGCCTGACCGTATGCAAGGAGGACATACAAATGGAGAAAGATCCCGCAAACGCCCAAGTAACGGAAGAGAGTCTTCGAAATTTAATTCGCGAACAGAAAAGAATGAACAGCGAAATGCTGGCTGAATTGGAACAGATCAAAGCAGCCCCTCTTCCCATTTCCCATGATATCCAATATATAAAAGTGCTGCTGGACAGCAGCAGCACCCATATTCTGCAGGACTTAATGCATTTAAGCAGACAGCTTCCCCAACAGAAAAAAAGCCTGTAACAACAACAGCCCAAAACCGATGAGTTTTGGGCTGTTTTTATTGATCTATTACGTGGCTGCCGTTTCTTTTTCGGCCAGCAATGTTTTCATCCGTTTTCTATCACGTTCCATTACCGGTTTCAGATAGCGGCCCGTATATGACTCTTTCACTTCGACAACTTCTTCAGGCGTCCCGGAGGCTACGATCGTGCCGCCGCCCGCTCCGCCTTCAGGTCCCAGATCGACGATGTAGTCCGCCGTTTTAATGATATCGAGATTGTGTTCAATGACCAAAACGGTATCACCGTTATCGACGAGTCTTTGAAGTACAACCAAAAGCCTTGCGATATCATCAACATGGAGGCCTGTCGTCGGTTCGTCCAAAATATACAGCGTCCGGCCGGTGGAACGCTTATGCAGTTCGGAAGCGAGCTTGACGCGCTGCGCTTCTCCGCCTGACAGCGTCGTCGCCGGCTGGCCGAGCGTCACATACCCGAGTCCGACATCGGCAAGCGTTTGAAGCTTGCGTTTGATTTTCGGGATATTTTCAAAGAAAGACAGAGCATCTTCCACCGTCATATCCAGAACGTCAGAAATGCTTTTTCCTTTGTATGTGACCTCAAGCGTCTCCCGGTTGTAACGTTTGCCGTGGCACACTTCACACGGAACGTACACGTCAGGAAGGAAATGCATCTCAATTTTAATGATGCCGTCGCCGCGGCAGGCCTCACAGCGCCCGCCTTTTACATTAAAACTGAACCGGCCTTTTTTATAGCCGCGCACCTTTGCTTCATTTGTCTGCGCGAATACATCGCGGATATCATCAAACACACCCGTGTAAGTTGCCGGATTTGATCTCGGTGTCCGGCCGATCGGCGCCTGGTCGATGTCGATCACCTTATCAAGGTGGTCGAGGCCTTTGATCTCTTTATGGCTTCCCGGTTTCGCTTTGGCTTTATGAAGCTTTTGCGCAAGCGCCTTATGCAGAATTTCATTCACAAGCGTGCTTTTTCCGGAACCGGACACACCTGTCACCGCCGTAAAAGTGCCGAGCGGGAATTTGGCGTTCGCTTTTTTCAGGTTGTTTTCTGAAGCGCCTTTGATTTCAATGAACCGGCCGTCAGGCTTTCTTCTCTCCGGAGGCATGGGGATGAATTGAGCCCCTGACAAATAACGTCCGGTCAGAGAGTCCGCATCATTCATCACTTCTTCAGGCGTCCCCGCCGATATGACGCGGCCGCCGTGAATGCCGGCGCCCGGACCGATATCTATCAAATAATCGGCAGCCATCATCGTATCCTCATCATGCTCCACGACAATCAGTGTGTTGCCGAGATCCCTCATGTTTTTCAGCGCGCTGATCAGACGGTCATTGTCACGCTGGTGAAGGCCGATGGACGGCTCATCAAGAATGTACAGGACGCCTGACAAACGGGAGCCGATCTGCGTTGCAAGCCTGATGCGCTGGGCTTCTCCGCCTGACAGCGTTCCCGCCGCCCGGCTCAGCGTCAGGTAATCAAGACCGACTTTATCTAAAAAGCTGAGCCGCTCCACAATCTCTCTTAAAATTAAATCGGCAATCTGCATATCTTTCTCAGACAGTGTCAGTTTTTTGAAAAATTCCAGCGCATCGCCGACGGAAAGCTCGGTAATGGTGCCGATGTGGCGCCCGTTGACCAAAACGGACAGCGCTTCTTTCTTCAGCCGGTAGCCTTTGCACGTCGGGCACGGCTTCTGTGACATGTACTGCTCCATCTGTTCACGGATATAATCGGAGCTTGTCTCTTTATACCGTCTCTCAATATTGCGCAGCACGCCTTCAAATTCAATTTCATTTTCGCGCACTTGTCCGAAATCATTCTCGTATTTAAAGTAGATCCGTTCATCACCGCTGCCGTACAGCACTTTATCAAGCTGATGCTTCGGCAGGTCTTTGACCGGAGTCTCCATATCAATGCCGTAATGGCGGCAGACCGCCTGAAGCAGCTGCGGATAATATTGTGAACTGATCGGCGTCCACGGCGCGATGGCGTGTTCTTTTAATGACAGCTCAGGATTGGGAATGACGAGCTCAGGGTCCACTTCCAGCTTCAAGCCGAGACCGTCACAAGTCGGACAGGCGCCGAACGGGCTGTTAAACGAAAACAGCCGGGGTTCAAGCTCTCCGATAGAAAAACCGCACAGCGGACAGGCGTGATGCTCGCTGAACATCAGCTCCTCCTGACCGATGACATCTATCATGACACGGCCTTCCCCTAAGCGGAGCGCGGTTTCCAGTGAGTCGGAAAGCCGGGCGGCAACCCCTTCCTTGACGACAATCCGGTCAATGACGACTTCAATGGAATGCTTTTTGTTTTTTTCAAGTTCAATATCGTCGGAAAGCTCGGCCATTTCTCCGTCAATCCGCACCCTTACGTAACCTTGCTTTCTGATTTGGTCAAGCACTTTGACATGGGCGCCTTTTCTGCCTGAGATGATCGGCGCAAGCACTTGAAGCTTCGTCCGCTCCGGATATTCAAGAATCCGGTCAACCATCTGTTCAATCGTTTGCGACGTAATTTCAATGCCGTGCTCCGGGCAGTGCGGCTTCCCGACTCTCGCGTACAGCAGCCGGAGATAATCATAAATCTCCGTTACCGTTCCGACGGTTGACCGCGGATTGCGGCTCGTCGTTTTCTGATCAATGCTGATCGCCGGAGAAAGCCCTTCGATCGCATCGACGTCCGGCTTATCCATTTGCCCTAAAAATTGGCGCGCATAGGCAGAAAGCGATTCAACATACCGCCTCTGTCCTTCCGCATAAATGGTGTCAAAGGCAAGGGATGATTTTCCCGATCCGGACAGCCCCGTCACGACGACGAGCTGATCCCGCGGAATCGTTACATCAATGTTTTTTAAATTGTGCGCCCTTGCGCCTTTCACCTCGATCCGGTCAATTGCCATGTGTTCATCATCCTTCCGCTTTAAGCTCTAACAGTAAATCACGAAGCTCTGCCGCCCGCTCGAAATCAAGCGCTCTGGCCGCTTCTTTCATTTCGTGCTCCATTTGCTCAACGACTTTCTGGCGTTCTTTCTTCGTCATCTTCGCCAGTTTAGGCGCGGCTTTTGTTTTATATTCTTCTTTATCCTCAGCGGCCTGCGTCGCGCGGATCACATCGCGGATTTCCTTATTGATCGTTTGCGGCGTAATGCCGTGAATTTCGTTAAAGCGCTCCTGCTGTTCCCGGCGGCGCTTCGTTTCATTAATCGCGATTTCCATCGAATTCGTGATTTTATCGGCATACATGATGACGCGGCCTTCCGCGTTTCGTGCCGCCCGTCCGATCGTCTGAATCAGCGAACGTTCAGAACGGAGGAAGCCTTCTTTATCCGCATCGAGAATGGCGACAAGTGACACTTCCGGAATATCAAGCCCTTCCCTCAGCAGGTTGATGCCGATTAACACATCATGTTTTCCGAGGCGGAGGTCACGGATGATTTCAATCCGTTCAAGCGTCTTAATCTCGGAATGCAGATAATTGACCTTGATGCCGATTTCCTTGAGATAATCGGTCAGATCCTCTGACATTTTTTTCGTTAAAGTCGTCACAAGAACGCGCTCATTCCGTTCTATCCTCGCCTGAATCTCGCCGATCAGATCATCAATCTGTCCTTCGATCGGCCGGACGTCAATAAGGGGATCGAGGAGTCCAGTCGGTCTGATGATCTGCTCGATCATTTCCGGCGTATGCTCAATTTCATACGGTCCCGGAGTCGCCGACACGTACACGATATTGTGCATGTGTTTCTCAAATTCCTCGAATCGGAGCGGACGGTTGTCAAGCGCTGACGGCAGGCGGAACCCGTGATCGACAAGCACCTGTTTTCTCGCCTGGTCACCGTTGAACATGCCGCGCACCTGCGGAATCGTCACATGTGATTCATCAACGACAATCATAAAATCGTCCGGAAAATAATCAAGCAGCGTATACGGCGTAGAGCCCGGCGGACGGAGTGTCAAATGTCTTGAATAGTTCTCGATCCCTGAGCAAAAACCCATTTCCCGCATCATTTCAAGATCATATCTCGTCCGCTGCTCAAGCCGCTGCGCTTCAAGGAGCTTGCCGTTTTCGTGCATCACTTTCAAGCGCTCCTCAAGCTCCTGTTCAATATTCAGAATCGCTTTTTCCATCTTTTCCGCCCGGGTGACGAAGTGGGAAGCCGGGAAAATGGCGACATGGTCACGGTCGCCGAGAATTTCTCCGGTCAAAGCGTCGACCTCTCTGATCCGCTCAATTTCATCTCCGAAAAATTCCACTCTGATACAATGTTCATCACGGGAAGCCGGAAAGATTTCCACAACGTCTCCGCGCACGCGGAACGTCCCGCGCTGAAAGTCGATATCATTGCGGGCATACTGGATATCCACAAGCTTTCTCAGCAGCTCGTTCCGCTCAATTTCCATTTCCGGTCTGAGCGACACGACCATCTCCCGGTATTCTTCAGGTGAACCGAGACCGTATATACATGACACACTCGCGATAATAATGACATCTCTCCGTTCAAACAGAGAGGATGTCGCGGAGTGTCTCAGTTTATCAATTTCATCATTAATGCTTGCGTCTTTCTCTATAAAAGTATCCGTTTGAGGCACGTACGCCTCCGGCTGATAGTAATCGTAATAGCTGACAAAATATTCGACAGCGTTGTTCGGGAAAAACTCCTTAAACTCGCTGTACAGCTGTCCGGCAAGGGTTTTGTTATGGGCAATGACCAGTGTCGGTTTATTCACTTCTTTAATCAGATTGGACACGGTAAAGGTTTTGCCCGTCCCTGTCGCACCCAGGAGAGTCTGGTGTTTTCTGCCTTCCTGTATGCCTTTGACAAGCTTCTCAATCGCTTGCGGCTGATCTCCCTGGGGCTGATATTTCGAGACTAACTCAAAACGATCTTTCACAAAAAAGCCTCCGTTTCTTTACGAAATCTTCCTATTGATATAGTAACACAATGACGGGCAAAATCACTAAAAATACGAACTAAAGTTCGATGGTTTGTTTTTACCAAGTCAATTTTTGTATAAAAAACCTGCTTTTATGGCGTAAAAGCAGGCATTCTATTTCATATTCACCATGTCAGGCATTGTCTTTCTTTTTGTCTGCTTCTTTTTTGGCCATGTACAGCCCTCCGGCCACCAGCGATACAACATCCAATCCCACGATAAAATACGTTTCGGTATAACCCTTTAAATAGGATGCGAAAAGCAGTGCGGCTGTGAGAGCGATCGCCACATAGTGGTTAAACGTGACGCGCGTAAAAAGGACGACCAGCATAAAAGGGAAACATAATGCAAAAACGGCTTTTGTAATCACAAAAACCCTCCTCGGGAATTCTTCATCTCATCTGATTATAGTAAAAAATGAAGAATCGGACAATCGTTCCCCTGCTATCACAATACCCTTTTTCAGCAGTCTTCAATCATCTGTCAAAAAAATTGTGAATATAAATCCATTGAACCATTAACCAGATGAATCGAATTACCTTTCTTCAGCCGAAAGGATGAGAAGGTTTAGGTCTTTGTATCTTTGACAGTTTCTTCCTCCCTCTTTACAATGTAATGATAGTGTTTACTATCATTTTCTTGGATGAAGAAAAAAAGGGGGTCATACCGCATGTATTCAGTGCGATTTCAAAAAGCGGAAGAATCGAGCCGCTCTGCAGGAGCAAAAGGAATGAACCTGATTAAACTGACGAAAAACGGGCTGCCCGTTCCCGGCGGTTTTATCATTCAGACGAATGCCCTGACACGTTTTATGGAAGACAACGGGCTTCAAGCAGATCAGGAACAGATGGAGCGCGCCATTATGAACGGCACGTTTTCAAAAGAGCTTCGGGAGGAACTGACCGCGTCGTTTTATGAATTGAGAGAATCATACGCCTCTGTCGCCGTACGTTCCTCCTCCGCGTCCGAAGATCTTGAAGGGGCTTCTTTCGCGGGCCAGTACGAAACCTATTTAAATATCAAAACAGAAGAAGAGTTTCTCGGAAAAGTGAAAGAATGCTGGGCTTCCTTCTTCTCGGCGCGGGTCAGCGGTTATAAAGAGAAAATGAACAATGACACCGCAGAACCGTTAATGGGTGTTGTCGTGCAAGGGCTTATCAATTCCGAGGTTTCAGGAGTCATTTTCAGCCGCAACCCCGTCACACACGATGATGGAGAACTGATGATCAGCGCGAGCTACGGTCTCGGAGAAGCAATCGTCTCCGGCAGCGTGACGCCCGACACATTTATCGTCAATAAAGACACATTTCAGATTGAAAAAGAAATCGGCTTAAAAGAAATGTATATCGTTTCTAAAGACGAAGGCGTGACGGAAAAAGAGACGTCCGCTGACATGAGAAACCGCTTCTGCCTTGATGACGAGAGCGTCAAAGAGCTTGCCATGCTGACGATAAAGACGGAAGAACTGTACGGTTATCCCGTGGATCTCGAATTCGGATTTGCCGAAAATAAGCTGTATCTGCTTCAGGCCAGGCCGATTACAACGATCGTGCAGGATCAGAAAGCGGCAGACGAAGAACGGGAATTTATCATGACGCCCCGGGATCAGAAAGATTTTTGGCTCAATATGGAGGCCAATATAGAAGGCCCCGTCAGCCCGTTATTCGCCTCACTCATTGTGCCGGCTTTGGAATACGGCCTCAAAGAGAGCACGAAGACATTCCCTGTAATGGGCATCGAAATCGAGCGTGTCAAACTTCATCAGGGCCGTGTTTTTTCCAGACAGCATAAGACGGACGACAAGCTTCCCGCAGAACAGTTAGAAGCGCTTTTCCCCGTTTTGGCTGACCGTATGTACGATATTATTCAGGAAACCTTTCTGCCTTTTTATCAAAAGCTGGACGAACTGGCGCATACAGACCATACGCCGGAGACTGCCCTTGATGCATTCCGAAACCTGCAAGATTTCTATTTAAAAGGATACGCAGAACATTTCAATATTGTCTTTCCGCAGGTTGCGTTAAACATGATACTGGAATCCATGTACGGACAGGTTGAGAAAGAAAACACCTCCCTTCTGTATGAAATGCTGGCTGGCGTCATGAATAAGTCATTGGAAACCGACAGACAGCTCTGGCTGCTTTCCGGACAAGTAAAAGACAGCCCTGAGCTGCGGCGCGTCTTTACGGTTTCTCATGCCGATGAGCTGCATCAGACGCTTCTGCAATCAAATGAGGGAAAACGCTTTCTCGAACAAGTCGGTGAATTTTTACAGGAATACGGCTGGAGATCCGTGAAAAGTCATGATCTCATTGAAGAAACATGGGCGGAAAACCCTTATTTCGCTTTGGCCAACATTCAGAACTATGTCCGGAACGGATACGATTTTGACAGTGAGTTTCATAAAACGATAGAAAAACGAAAACAGCTCTACGCCGACTTTATGGATAGAATTGAAGATGATGGCTTCCGGGAGACGTTTGACCGCTATTATCAGTGGACATTGTCTTCATCCGTCATCAAAGATGATCACCATTTTTATATTGATGCGATGCTGGACGCCAAAGCGCGCCTCTGCCTTCTGAAAATCGGCGAGCTGCTTCAAAAACAAGGCGTAATCGATGATCGGGAGGATATGTGGTACTTATACAGCGATGAAGTCGAGAAAGCGCTCGTGTCGCCGGTTCCGATGCAGGAAAAAGCCGCTGAACGAAAACAGCTCTTCCAGCAATATCAATTGCTTGAAGCCCCCGCTTATCTCGGGACTCCGACTTCGGAACAGCTGAAAACGGCTGAACAGATTACCGGCTCCATCACAGAAGATGAAAAAAACACTGAACATCAAATTTACGGACTTGCGGCGTCAAGCGGAATCGCAAGCGGCCCGGTGAAAGTCATTCGTGACGCAAGTGAATTTTCCCGTTTTTCAACAGGAGACGTTCTTGTCTGCAAAATGACGACACCGCTGTGGACCAGTCTGTTCCAGGATGCAAAGGCCGTCATTACGGACACGGGCGGCATCCTGTCACATGCGGCGATCATCGCGAGAGAATACGGGCTCCCGGCCGTTCTCGGCACACGTGCCGCGACTGACAGGCTCAACGACGGAGATATCGTCACAGTGGACGGGACAAACGGCAAGATTACGATTGTCAAACGCGCTTCATGCTAGGTTTCCCTCTTTATTGACGGCCAGGGCGGGTGTATACTTGTCCTGCCAGTATTTACGCGAGGTGAAACATGTTGAGAACGACGAACAAGAGAATTATTGACGCCGCGATGAATCTGATCATCCAAAAAGGATACCGCGCAGCGACAACAAAAGAAATCGCAGAAAAAGCAAAAGTAAGCGAAGCAACGATTTTCCGTAATTTTAAAAACAAACAAGGATTAATGAAAGCCATGATTGAACAGCAGACGCCGGTTCCGGAAAGCATGATCACTAAGGCGGAAGGCGATCTGTATGAGGATCTTCTTCATTTCGCCGCGACCCTTCTTCAGCAATTGGAACAAAAAAAAGAAGTGTTCCGCATCTGCCTGCGCGAACCGGAACTATTCGAAGACGTCCTGCAGGATATTGTCGTATATCCGCAATCCGTGAAAAAGCATTTAATCGTTTACTTTAAGGAGCTGACAAAGAAAAATATGATAAGCCCCGGCAGCGAAGAAGCTAATGCAGACGTCTTTATGACGATGATTTTCGGTTATTTTATACACCGGCTGCAGCTGGGGAAAAGAGTCATTACTCTCTCTGAGGAAACGATGCTGAAACACAGCACTGAGATTTTCATGAAAGGCATTACCGGCCGGTCATTTTCCGGCTCCAAGGAGGATGAAGGATGGGTTCAAAGAAAGAATGGGCGCTGATCGTTTCGCTTTTGCTGGGAGCCATACTCGTTCCCATCAATTCTACGATGATCGCAGTCGCCCTTTCATCCATTTCCCGCTCATTCAGCGAATCAATTGCCAGCATCACATGGGTAGTGACCGTGTATTTAATCGTGATGGCCGTGACACAGCCCATTGCCGGCAAACTCGGTGATATGTACGGAAACAAAAAAATGTATTTATGGGGCGTCGGCCTTTTTCTCATCGCATCATTGGGGTGCGCCCTCTCGCCAAGTCTTTTCTTATTGATTTTCTTCCGGGCGCTTCAGGCTGCCGGCGGCGCTTTGCTTACGCCAAACAGCATCGCCATCATCCGCCATGTCGTGTCTGAAAAACGGCTTCCGAAAGTATTCGGCTTTTTCGGCCTCGGTGCCGGGCTGGGCGCGGCTCTCGGTCCGTTTATCGGCTCTCTTTTAATTGAGAGCTTCAGCTGGCATTCGATCTTTTGGGTCAACATTCCGTTTCTTGCAATCGCACTCGTGACGGCATTAGTGATGTTTCCTAAATATAAAGAAGAAACGTCTGACGCTCCGCTTGATATCATCGGGTCCGTTTTGCTTGCCGGAAGCATTGTATCTATTATTCTTCTGACGAAAAATGAAAGCTCTTTGGGCTATTGGGTGTACGCGCTGCTCATTCTCATATTTGTTCCGCTATTTTTCAGGCGGGAGCTGCGCACGAAACATCCGATTATTGATTTTGACCTGTTTAAAAACACGACCTTTACGAGCGCCAATCTGTCGGTTCTGTTAAGCAATTTAATGATGTACGCCGTGTTATTGATTATGCCGCTCTTTATGACCGGCCACTTCAGCATGAATACGTCGCACAGCGGCATGGCGCTGTCAGTCTTTTCTGTTTTCATGTCCGCCAGCAACTGGGGCGGAGCTCAGCTGCATCAGAAATGGGGCGCGCGAAGAATGATTTTTCTGTCCTTCGGGCTGATGGCCGTAGCCAATCTCTTATTTCTGCTTTTGGTTTATTCCCATTCCGTTCCGTTTCTTATGGCATCGCTTATTGTCGGAGGCATCGCGTCAGGTGCGGGGCTGACGAGCATGCAGGTATCTTCTCTTGCGACGGTAGAACCGGGCATGTCCGGCATCGCATCCGGGATTTTCTCCACCTTCCGTTATTTCGGAAGCATTATTTCTTCAGCACTGATCGGTTTAATCTCCGGGTTTCATATTCTGTTTATCATATTGATCGGAGTTTCTGTGATCGGCTTGTTCGTATCGCTTGGTATCAAGTCCGGGGAAACCGTTCAGACGAAAAAAAGCCATTCGGCGTAAACGAAAAAGGTTCCGTAAGCAGCTGCTTTCCGGAACCTTTTCCAGTTTTCCTTCTTATTTTCCTCTCTCAAAGTGTCACCGCAATGCCGTTGCAATGTAAATGGCTGAGAATTCCGATCAAGTTCGGCGCTGCCGTAAAAAGAGCCCGGCCGCCGTTAAGTTAGCGGCACCGGGCTTTTTATATGTGATTTTTCATAATTAATAAAACTGAAAGCTTATTATTTCCAATGTTTTTTCTTAATTTTTTTCATAATTCTCCTTACTAAAACCTACCTAAAACAATTATTGAATATTACTTTTATAATTAAGCAAAATTAAGTAACAATCATTGAAGGATTCTCAGACTGGTAAAATTTATTTTAAATATAATATTTCAAAACACATTCAAACTGTACAAAGAAAAGAAAGTCTAAATTTTTATTTTTGGAACTTGATTGGGACAAGAAAGTCTAAACCAAAATCTAGGCGATCCAGGTGGGTGGCCTGGTAAATATTTTGAGTCTCTGTATCTTTAACAATAGTATTTACAATATCATTAGGATACCGATTCAAAAAAAATGTTCTCCTTTAAACTTATGAAATTTCACGTTTCTTCAACAACTTCACTCCATTTATGCATTTCATTGATATGAGTCGAAAAATCGCTATCCGCATAAAAAACGCTTACTCCACAACTTATTTTTTCTGCTTTGGGCTGAAACTTATAATTGTCCAAAATTATAAAATCTGCTCGCAAAATCGGAAGAAACATATCCATAATCTCTTTTGTATAAAACTCCTCTGGTATTCCCCCATATTGTTCCACCTTTGTCAAGAAAGTTTCATTAGTCATATTTTCAATGTCTTCTCTCTTTTCAAAAATATGTGGAGCATCTCGCCCAGAAAAAAACAGATGCCTTGGTTCCTTAGTTCCCATTTGCTTAAGTTTATAATATATCTCATAAGTCAATAAGGCTCCCATGCTGTGTCCAAATATAACATATTCATCGTCATATTCTAATTGTTCACTTATTCTTTTGGCGATATCTTCACTTGCTTCACCAACAGACTGGTAACAAGGCTCTGTGAATCGAGTTCCTCTTCCAGCCAATTCACATATACACAATTCATATCTATCCGGCAGTAGTTTTTTCCATTCATAATATGCATTTACCGAGGCTCCAGCATATGGAATAGGAAATACTTTTATTTTATTTATTTCACTCACTCCTATGTTCAACTTGAGCCCACTATCATTACTATATAAACCTATAAGTATTCAAGATACATTTAATTGTACTTCTCTATCTCTCGCTGCTCTGCCAGCAACAAATTCACCATATCACTATAGCTATTCAAACCGTCTGTCTGATTATTTGCCTTCAGATATACGTCATTTACATTTCTTGAAATACTTGAAATAACACCCTCATACTTATCCCGGTACTGCTCATTTTGTTCTATATCATGCCGCACCGCTTTGGACAGACTGGACATTATATCAGACGCCTTATCTGGATCCACTTTCTTTAGCTCAGATATAGAATAATCAAATGCCAGAAATAAACCACTGTATAGTATCATTGGATCATCCTGCTGCTTACATGCCAGATAAGCTATAAAATTAGCCTCATCCTCATGCATGAAACCACTCTGATGTGCCAATTCATGCGCCATAGTAGCAGGCACCAAAAAAACTGGCACATTAACATTGATATTGGATTCATAAGTAAAAGGGACAAAAATACCATGTATCCCTGCATGCGACATTAGTTTTGACATCACCACTGGTTTTGGTGTTGAATATGAATGCTCCAAAACAGGATATTTCTTTGATAACATTTGCATCGAGAACACTGCGTGTTGTGCATAATAATCAAAAACCTCTGGTACATGAGCCAAAAGATCAGTGTCCGCTAACTTTTCCCTTGCCAATTCCATTTCAACGGCAAGCGACTTACTCAATTTGACCAGTTCCTCCTTGCTGTAGTTCTCTTCTTTATATTCGGTATAAGACAAAAAAGAATATCTGTAATAGTTTATTCCACCCAAAATAGTATAACAAAAATATATCACGCTACAGATCGTAACTATTCCTAGAGCACCACGATAAACTACCATCCTACGTACACCTTTACTCATGATAACCTTGCGCACATAATAAACGATATAAAATAGAAAAAGTAACACAACCAACACGACGAGCCATTCACTAACAGAAAACTTGACCCAAGAAGGTACAAATCCTACTATTTTTGACAATAACGGATATACAGACCTACTGTATTTCTCCGCCCAATCCTGATGGTTCTGCGCGTATTTTGTCAGTATATAAGCTATAACTCCAAGTGAGATCAACGGCAATCTCTTAAGTAAAAGCTTTTTTATAATGTACTCCCCCTATCCAACATAACCATTATAATCAGTTATTCTTAATATATATCCTGCTAAAGATTCATCTTCTAAAGGTTTTGGAGTTAGCAATAACCTTTCCAATAAGCCATACCTCTCCTTCATTTATTTTTTTATTATTTCAAAATAAAACAGCTAAGAAAATATAATTTTCTTAGCTGTTTTACTTTTATAGCTGATTTTGAAATCTAGTTTAGGAGTTCTTGAAACTATTCCGAATAATTATGAAAAATCACATTATAATGCTGTCATTTCTTCTTGCTCGTGTTCATCCTGCACGAATAAAATACCTAATTCATGATGTTCGCCTTCATAGGACGCGCGCTGATCAAACCGGATCTCACCGTTCAGGCCGATGATCTCCATTTTTACAAATGCGCGGTTTTTTTGAAGTGCTTCATAAAAATCCGATACATGCTTCACGGGGATGCCGTTTACTTTCGTAATAATCTCACCGATCTTCAGCTCAAGATCGTCCGCGGGTGTATTCGGAATGATGCCGAGCACCATTAAGCCCTGATCCCGCTTAGAGAAATAAAACGGAGCCGCGTTATCGTTCAGCCGCTGTCTTAATGATAAAAACAGGCGTCCGAGCACCGCAATACAAGCGGCAGCTCCGGCAAGCGGAGTCCACCAAAGGGCCGCTGCCCCGAATGCGGTCACGATAACCCCGAGAATCATGACACGTTTCGCCGTTATCCTTATGCTGACTTCCGGAAGTGACCCCTGCACACGCTGTCCGAAGCCGGCGATATAAGGAATCCAGATCAAATGGAAAGAGCCGCCCGGCACGGTAAAGACAGGCCACCAAGAAAGGTGTGACTCAAGCCCGCTGCCCGGCACCAATAAGAAAAGCGGAAGCAGCCATGCGCGATTCGCCAATTGTCGGCCGATGGGCAGGCCTCTGCTGCTGACGACAAGCGCCGGAGATGTTTTCAGATGCGCTGAACGGCAGGCAGCCGCTCCCTCCGTGATAATCAAAAGGCCCATAAACACGGCCGCCGATGCCCAATTCACGCCGAATGCCTGCGGAAACCGATCCGCAAACGGCACTGTGTGGGTATACTGAAGGATAAACGCAATGAACATGCCGGCGCTGACAATATAAGCTGAGGACAGCCAATTCATACGGAACGTCAGCGAAGCCAAAGCCGTGACAGCCGCGATTATGCCGAGAAGACCGAATGGAATCGAAATTCCCAGTCCAAAAAATAATATGGAGAGAAGAATACCCGGTATAAGTCCTTTTATGTATGTAAAGATAAGCTCGTCATACATATCCGCGATTTTTGTATGAAACGTATGGCGTTCACGTTTGATCCGCAAATATCCGCATGCGAGACTTATGATGATAAAAAACCAGAACATCGGGTGCAAAAAAAACAGACCGATACTTTTCAGAAGTTCAATTCCCCATTGAACAGACACTGCTTTCACCGCCTCAAGCCAAACATTTTAATTCTATTCTACCAAATAATCATTGGCTTGAATATCTCAAACGTCTATCTCTCTTCCGTCATCCACAATGTTACATTTGAGAGAGAGAA
The DNA here is from genome assembly GCF_046535335.1 of Bacillus sp. SIMBA_026. Classification (NCBI taxonomy): domain Bacteria; kingdom Bacillati; phylum Bacillota; class Bacilli; order Caryophanales; family Bacillaceae; genus Bacillus; species Bacillus sp. SIMBA_026. The sequence goes on from NZ_JAWRWX010000002.1 coordinate 500,647, forward strand.
ATCTTTCAGATAGTGGTCAACCTCCACCTCGATCACGCCGCTGATCAGGAGCATGGACCGCTTAATATCCGTCAGATTGATTCCTAAACGTTTATGGTTTTTCATTAAGTAAGTGAAATAATGCTTCGCACACTCTTCATTGATTTCGTGAACGCATTCAACATTTGTGTAATTGACCAGGTATCTGCTGAACAGCATAAGAAGACTTAGTGCTTTTGTTGATGAAAATGTGACGTCTTTTGTTCTGTCTTTTAGTTGTTCCACTAATTCATAATATTTCTTTTCACGCACAATACTTGCCCTCTTCAATTGTGAACCCCCATTTTTTTATCCAGATAAGCACGGGTGATTACAGCTGCCGTGCTGAAGCGCCGCAAACACTTCTGCTTTCGATACTGAAATGCAGCTGCCAAACTAAAACTGTTCTCTATTAGAACCTTCTTTTATTGTAAGAACTAAAACTGACTGAGGCAACTTTCAAAAGTTTCATTTTGAATACATATTAACTCGGCATAAAGTCTCTCTTCTCTATAAATATCGGGTAATGTTTGTCCTTTATAAATGTTTAAATGTGAAAATTTTTTTAATATCTTGTCAAAACCGACATAATTATATGTCTTTTAGTTCATTTTTAGAGTATGACAAAAGAAACAGGAGACGTAAAAAACGCCTCCTTTTCATTTATTTTACAAATAATGATTTTAACGCCATTTGCAGCTGTAAATCATTTTTTTCGTCAGATTTCTGTTCATTCATCAGCTGATTCATTTTTTCCGCTGTCTTTTTATCAATGACCGCTGTTTTATCAAGCTTATACCGGTCTTGAAACGCCAGAACGGCTTTTTTCATTGTTTTGCTGAAATAGCCGTCTGCTCTGCCCGGGTCGAAGCCTAGGCCTTTTAGCAGGATTTGAGCGTGCTTGACATCCGCGCTGTTCATATCAGACTGAAGCGGCTGTTTCAGCTGAAGCGGTCCCGCCGCAAAATAATCCGGCTGGCTCACAGCGATTGTCGGAGCAATGCCTTTTTTGTGAATCCAATTGCCTTTCGGTGTCAGCCATTTGTAAAGCGTCAATTTAATGTTGCTCCCGTCTCCCATAGGCACGGCCTGCTGAACCGTTCCTTTACCGAAAGAAGTGTCACCGACAACGTCATAATGTCCCGCTTCTTTTAACGCACCCGCAAGAATTTCTGAAGCGGAGGCGCTTCCTTTATCCGTAATGACATTGACGGGATACGGCTTCTTATGTTTTAAGGTTGAGAAATATTGTTTTTTATCGCCGTTACGCTCCGCAATTTGGATATACGGCATGTCTTTTGTGATGAAATGCTTTAAAATTTGTTCGACGCTTTGAAGGTAGCCGCCGGGATTCCCTCTTACATCAAGGACGAGACCGTCAATCCCTTGTTTTTCAAGCTTTTTCAGCGCCGCGGCGAAGTCCTGGGCGGTATGCTCGGAAAATGTCGATATTCCGATGTAGCCGACATGATGACCGCCTGATTCTTTGCGGGAAGCAAATACGGTTTCAAGCGGGATTTCCGCTCTTTTAATCCGGAATGACAGCTGTTTATCAGTACCCGGACGCTGTATTTTAATAGAAACCTTCGATCCTTTTTTTCCTCTGATTTTCAGCACGGCTTCGTTTAAACCTTTCCCGTTCATTGACTCACCGTTTATGCTGATGATTTCATCATTCGGCTTGAGTCCCGCTTTTTCCGCCGGAGATTGCTTAAACGGTGATACGATAATGATTTTATTGTCCTCCATACCGACTTCAGCGCCGATCCCTTCGAAAGAAGAATCAAGAGAATCGGAAAACTGCTTAGCGGTCTGCTTGTCCATATAAACGGAATAAGGGTCGTTTAATGTAGACAGCATCCCCTGAATCGCTCCTTCAAGAAGCTTTTCTTTATCTACATTTTCCACGTATTCGTTCGAGATCAACTCATATGCTTTTTCGATTTTTTCCATTGCCCGGCTTCTTTCTGCGTCTGTTGAATTCGGCTGTGCCGCCCCGGCAATATGAGCTCCGCCGCACATGATGCTGACGGCCGCTATCACTGCGATCATTTTCTGCTTCATCGTTTACCTCCTCTTAGTCCTTTTACGAAAACCTGGAGATAGTATGTGTAAATTGCAAAGAATTCATGTAACGGCAACAAAAAAATGAAAACGCGAGATTGTTACATATATATGGGTAACGTATAATATTTTGTATGCAATTCATTAAATATACAGGAGAATGTGATATGAAAATAAAATTATCGATTTTATCCGCGGCGGTTCTGGCCGCAGGCATTACCGCCTTTGTCTGGCAAAGAACAGAGGCCAATGAAAAAACGCAGACGGACGCCTTGTATGTTTCTCCCGCAGGCAGCGACCAAAATGAAGGAACGAAAGAAAAGCCGTTCCGCACATTAAAACATGCGGCTGAAAAGGCAGAGGCCGGGACAACCGTATTGATTCGGGAAGGGACGTACGATGAAACGTTTGAAGTAAAGCACAGCGGCACGGCCGAAAAGCCGATTACATTTCGGAACTATCAGAATGAGCATGTCGCCATCAGCGGCAAATCTGCGCCAAAAAGCGATTCTGAAACTCCGTTAATTCAAATCCGCAATAAACAGTACATTACCATTCACGGCGTTACGCTTGAGAATCTCTCCGTATCATCAGAAGATGCGACGGCCATGGGGATCTGCGTCACCGGATCGAGCAGTCATATCAACATTGACGGCAACCATATCCGAAACATTAAAACCACGGCTGATGAGGGAAATGCACACGGCATCGCGTTTTACGGCACAGGCGCCATGAAGGATGTCAGCATCACAAATAATACGGTTGAAAAATTGACGCTCGGCGCAAGCGAAGCGGTCGTGCTGAACGGGAATGTTGACGGATTTAAGATTGCCGGCAATACCATCCGGGACAATAACAATATCGGGATTGACGTGATCGGATACGAAGGAACGTCCAAGCAAAACGACTATGCGCGAAACGGCGTCATTGAAAACAATACGGTGAGCCATAACTCTTCTTACGGAAACCCCGCTTACGGAGATGAATACTCAGCGGGCGGTATTTACGTTGACGGCGCAGAACATGTGGACATTAAGAAAAACACCGTTTACAACAATGACCTCGGCATTGAAGCCACTTCCGAACATAAAGGGAAATACGCACAAGATATCCGGATTACGGATAACAAGGTGTACGGCAATGCTTACACCGGTATTTCAATCGGAGGCTATGACACGAAACGCGGCGGCACCATCAATTCGGTGATCGCTCATAACATTATGTATCGAAATGACACGAAGGACCTTGACGGCGGCCAGCTGCTGCTGCAGTACGGCACAAAAGGGAACACGATCGAAAAAAACATCATGACGGCAAGCGGTTCACGGATTTTTATCGCAAATGATTATACGAAAAACGAAGACAATACCGTTAATCATAACGTCTATCACAAAGAAGCGGGAAAAGACGGCATTTGGAATTGGAAGAACAGAGAATATGATTCATTCACAGCGTACCAAAAAGGAACGGCAAACGATTCGGATTCCATTTATGCGGACCCGATGTACCATGACGAATCGTCTTATGACTTTACGTTAAAACCCGAATCACCGGCCCTGCCCGTCATTCAGTAACAAAACCATTAAAAAAAGCCAGTCTATATCAGACTGGCTTTTGTATTTATACACGAAGGAATTTCCGGATGGAAGTCAGACTTCCCCATACTCCGATAACCGCGCCGATCAGAATGAGCACAAGTGATACTTGGAATACAAACGGACTGTACGGCAGAAGTGAAACAAATGATCCCTGAACTTTCGGGGCCACCCAAGCGACCATCGACTGGTACGTACTCAGCACGAGAGCGATCGGTATGATAGAACCGAATACCCCCAGCAGCAGCCCTTCCAGGAAGAACGGCCAGCGGATAAACCAGTTTGTCGCGCCGACAAGCTTCATGATTTCAATCTCTTTTCTTCTGGCGAAAATCGTGATTTTAATCGTATTTGAAATTAAGAACATCGCCGTGAACAGAAGGCCGATGATTAACGCGATCCCGATGTTGCGTGACACCCCGACGATCTTAAACAGACGGCTGACTTCTTCTTTCCCGTATGTCACTTTATACACATGATCCAGCTTCTCAATTTTTTTCGCGACTTTCGGCGTATCATGCGGATCTGTCGTTTTGACGATAAACGCGTTGTTCAGCGGGTTTTCCTGATCTTGCATTTTCATGGCCTTTCCGCTGTCGCCGAAGCTTTTGACCAATTGATCAAGCTCTTTATCTTTAGATGAAAACTCTACGCTTTGGATTCCCGAGATGTCTTTAATCTCATTCTGCAGCGTATCCTGCGTTTTCTTATTCGACGTCAGATCGATTAATACTTTAATTTCCACTTCTTTTTCAGCATTTTTAGCCATGTTGTTTAAATTCAGCATAATGACTAAAAACACGCCGACCAAAATCAATGTAACGGTAACGGCGCTGATAGATGCAAATGTCATCCATGTGTTTCTTCCGAGAGATTTAAAACTCTCACGCAAATGGCGCCCGAGAATTTTAATCATAAGAACCATACTCCCCTCTTGACTCATCACGCACAATAATTCCGTCTTCGATCGCGATGACCCGTTTCTTCATGGTGTTTACTATTTCTTTATTGTGTGTCGCCATCACGACGGTCGTTCCGCGGTTGTTAATCTCTTCCAGTGTCTTCATGACTTCCCATGATGTTACCGGGTCAAGGTTGCCCGTCGGTTCGTCAGCTATCACGACGTCAGGATTGTTGACGATGGATCTTGCGATGGAAACACGCTGCTGTTCTCCTCCGGAAAGCTGGTCGGGAAACTGCCGCGCTTTATGCTTCAGCTGCACAAGATCGAGCACTTCGAGCACGCGTTTTTTAATGACTGACTGCTGCTCTCCGATAACCTCAAGTGCAAACGCGACGTTTTCAAATACCGTCAATTTCGGAAGAAGTTTGAAATCTTGGAAAACAACACCTATTTTGCGCCGCACGAAAGGAATCTCTTTTTCTTTCACAGACGCGAGATCTTTATGATTAATCAATATTTGTCCTTTTGTCGGCTTTTCTTCTCTGTAAATCATTTTAATAAAAGTAGATTTACCGGCCCCGCTCGGTCCAACGACATATACAAATTCTCCGGGATGAATCATGACTGACAGCCCGTTAATCGCTTTTACACCGTTCGGATAGGATTTATATACTTCTTTCATCTCTATCATGAAATCACCTAATCTTTTAATTATGTCTTGCAGCCATAGAGTTCGCAAACGTACAGCGGTTTATGGCCGATTTACCAGGAAACAGATGAAAAATCTGAAAGTTCCTTTTCCTCAGTACACTTCATTATACGTCAAATTTAGACATATTACTATTACAGTTTCTTTTCATTCCCAGGCCGTGAAAAAACCTTGCCCCTATAACAGGCAAGGTTTTTCTGTTATTTTTTCTGTGACAGCCATTTTGCGATCTCAGCGGCTTCCTTATCATTTACAAGATGGCTCGGCATATTGCCGCGTCCGTTTTTAATGATGCTTTCAATTTTAGCTTCATCATACTTCCCGCCGACTTCCTGTAAATTCGGACCTCCGCCGCCTTCTAAGTCTTTTCCGTGGCAGCCGATACAGCTTTGCTGATAAAGCTCTTCTCCTGCTGACGCAGATGCTTTTGACCCGCCTGAGCTGTCAGAGCTTTCTTTTTTCGATTCATTGGAACCGCCGCATGCCGCCAGCAGGACGGACATGGTCAGAACCAGCGCAAGCAGCGCCCATTTTGATTTCATATGTAAGATGCACCCCTTCGCTATTATAACCCCGTTTACGCGCGTTTGAAACCCTCGCCGAGCACCTCGCTTGCGTCTGCGACAATGACAAAGGCTGACTCATCAATCTGTTTGACGATTTGTTTCAGTTTTGTGAATTCGGTCTGGCCGACGACACACATTAAGATCGGACGGTCATGTTCCGTATACCCGCCGACTGCGGAAATCTTCGTCACACCCCTGTCGATTTCTTTAAACACAGCCGACCTGACGGCTTCTTCATGCTGCGTAATGATTAAAGCCATTTTGGAGCGGTTGAACCCGACCTGCACGACATCAATCGTTTTGCTTGAAATAAATACCCCGAGCATCGCATACAATCCCTGCTCCACTCCGAATACGAGCATCGCGCTCAGCACAATTAATCCGTCCATGATGGCAAGGCACGTTCCCAGCGAAAGCCCCGTGTATTTGTGAATGATCTGCCCCGCCAGAGCCGTTCCCCCCGTGGAGCCTTTGCCGAGATACACGATGCCGATTCCCGTTCCGATCCCGACGCCTCCGAAAATCGCCGCCAGCAGTTCATGGGTCGTCGCGGCAGGCAGATCTCTTGTTAAATAGACAGCGAGCGGCAGAACGATGGAACCGACCAGTGTCTTCATTCCGAACTTCCCGCCGAGAATGATCACTCCGGCGATAAACAAAGGGATGTTAATAATCCACTGCACGTAAGCCGGTTCAAAACCAAACGTTTCTAAAATGGTGCTGATCCCGCTTACTCCCCCCGCTGCTATACGGTTCGGCAGCAAAAATACGTTAAACACGACCCCCGTAATCGCCGCGCCGATCATGATGTATATATAATCTTTGATCAGACGGAGCGGCTTATTGTGATTCACATCCATGCAAAATCCTCCGTTCTCCGATTTTCTCTCGATAGCATTTTAAGTCTTCCCGGCTTAGAAGTAAATAACAGCCAAATACCGTATTAATTTGCTAAAGCGCTGTTGTGAAAAATAGAAAAAGAGAACGAAGTAAAAAACACACCTTGCCAAAGGCAGGTGTGTTCCCGGATTACGACAGTTTAGAACGTAAATAGGCGTCAATGAAGATATCGATATCTCCGTCCATAACCGCCTGCACGTTCCCCATTTCCGTATTGGTACGGTGATCTTTCACCATGGAGTACGGATGGAAGACGTACGAGCGGATTTGGCTGCCCCAGCCGATTTCTTTCTGTTCGCCGCGGATTTCGTCAAGCTCCGCCTGCTGTTCTTCAATTCTGCGCTGATACAGCTTCGCTTTGAGCATTTTCATCGCCCGGTCGCGGTTTTTGATTTGTGAACGTTCCGTCTGGCACGTGACGACTACATTTGTCGGCAGGTGGGTGATCCGAACGGCTGAATCAGTCGTATTGACGTGCTGTCCGCCGGCACCGCTCGCCCGGTACGTATCAACTTTAATATCTTCGGTACGAATATCAATGTCGATTTCTTCATTGAATTCAGGCATGACTTCACATGACACGAATGACGTGTGGCGGCGGCCTGATGAATCAAATGGAGAAATCCGCACAAGACGGTGTACGCCTTTTTCCGCTTTTAAATAGCCATATGCATTGTGACCTTTAATAAGCAGTGTGACAGACTTAATTCCTGCTTCATCTCCCGGGAGATAATCAAGCGTTTCAACTTTGAAACCGCGTCTTTCCGCCCAGCGGGTATACATTCTGAGCAGCATGGAACCCCAATCCTGAGATTCCGTACCGCCGGCGCCCGGGTGAAGTTCTAAAATCGCGTTGTTTTTGTCATATGGTTCACTGAGCAGCAGCTGAAGCTCAAATTCATTCAATTCCTTCGTTAATGACTTCAGCTCTTTCTCAAGCTCTTGCTGAAGGTCCTGGTCAGGTTCTTCTTTTAAAAGATCATGTGTCATTTGCAGCTCTTCGTGAGACTCGCTCAGCTGATGGTAGGAGTTCACGTATTCTTTCAGACCGTTCGCTTCGTTGATGACGGTTTGGGCCTTCTGCTGATCATTCCAGAATTCCGGTTCCGCCATCTTTTCATCTAATTCTGCAATGCGGGCTTCCTTTGATTCGAGGTCAAAGAGACCCCCTGAAGTCCGCTAAACGAGAAGCCATATTTTCGAGCTCTGCCCTGATTTCTGATAATTCCATTCCATTCACCTCATTAAAAGATCCGGGGCGCCATAAGACGCAGACCCGGTCATGTTCGCTTCATACAGTCGAGACTATTCTGTCCGGCCGCAGCAATTTTTATATTTTTTTCCGCTTCCGCAATGACAAGGCGCGTTGCGTCCGATATCTACGACTTTTCGCACCGGCGCTTTTTTCGCTTGTTTGGCCTCATCGCCGTCCTGCGGCTGATGAGCCGTCGTTTGGCCCTGAACAACTTCTTCGCGTTCCAGATTGCTTTCAATCTCGGCCTTCATGACGAATTTCGCAACTTCGTCCTCAATGGACTCAATCATGTGCTCAAACATTGCGAAACCTTCCATCTGATATTCACGCAGCGGATTTGTCTGCGCATAAGCGCGGAGGTGAATCCCTTGACGCAGCTGATCCATCGCATCAATATGATCCATCCATTTTGAATCAACGGCACGCAATACGATGACTTTTTCAAATTCACGCATCTGCTCTTCGCCGAAATTCTCTTCTTTGTCATTATATTTCGTCATGATGCGGTCCATGATCATCTCATGCATCTCATCCGGTTCTTTTCCGAAGATATCGCTCTTTTCAAGAGCGCCTTCATCAAGATACGTTGTATTCACCAGCTCCACGAGGCCGTCAAGATTCCATTCTTCCGGAAGCTCCTCTTTCGGCGTATAAGCGGCAATCGCACGTTCCAGAGAAGACTTGATCATGCCTTCAACAATGTCACGCAGGTTGTCAGAGTCAATGACTTCAAAACGCTGCTTGTAAATGACTTCGCGCTGCTGACGGAGCACGTCGTCATATTGAAGAAGCTGTTTACGTGAATCAAAGTTGTTTCCTTCGACACGTTTTTGAGATGATTCCACGGCGCGTGACACCATTTTGCTCTGAATCGGCGTGGAGTCATCCATACCGAACCGGTCAAGCATCGCCATCGTCCGTTCAGCTCCGAAACGGCGCATCAATTCATCTTCCATTGAAAGATAAAATTGTGTGATGCCCGGGTCTCCCTGACGTCCTGAACGTCCGCGGAGCTGATTGTCAATCCGGCGGGATTCGTGGCGTTCCGTACCGACGACTGCGAGACCGCCAAGCTCTTTTACGCCTTCGCCGAGTTTAATGTCGGTTCCGCGTCCCGCCATGTTGGTCGCAATCGTGACAGCGCCTTTTTGTCCCGCTTCTTCAATAATCTGAGCTTCACGTTCATGGTTTTTGGCATTCAGCACCTGATGCGGAATCCCTTTGTTTTTCAGAAGTTTAGAAATCAATTCAGACGTTTCAACGGCAACCGTACCGACAAGAACCGGCTGTCCGGTCATGTAGCGCTGGGCGACATCCTCCGCCACCGCCTTGAATTTCCCTTCCATTGAGCGGTAGATCAAGTCCGGACGGTCGTCACGGATGACCGGCTGGTTGGTCGGGATGGATACAACCTGCATGTTATAAATATTTCGGAATTCTTCCTCTTCCGTTTTTGCGGTACCGGTCATACCGGCCAGCTTTTCGTACATACGGAAATAGTTTTGGAACGTAATCGTCGCCAATGTCATGCTTTCATTTTGAATCTCCAGGCCTTCTTTCGCCTCAATAGCCTGGTGAAGACCTTCGCTGTAGCGGCGTCCTTTCATCAGACGGCCGGTGAAGGAATCAACGATGACGACCTGGCCGTCCTCAACAACATAATCCACGTCTTTCTGCATCGCCGCATGGGCTTTTAAAGCCTGGTTGATATGGTGGTTCAAGGCCACGTTTTTGACATCAAACAGGTTGTCGATGCCGAACGTTTTTTCAGCCTTCGTCATTCCTTCTTCCGTCAGCTGAACGCCTTTCGTTTTGACGTCATACGTATAATCCTGATCTTTCTTGAGTGTGCGGACAAACGCATTTGCCTGCACGTACAGTTTTGTGGACTTCTGAGCTTGTCCGGAAATAATCAATGGCGTTCTCGCTTCATCGACTAAAATTGAATCGACTTCATCAATAACGGCAAAATGAAGCGGGCGCTGCACCATCTGTTCTTTATAAAGCACCATGTTGTCACGCAAATAATCAAAGCCGAGTTCATTGTTCGTTGAATACGTGATATCGGCTGCGTAAGCTTCGCGTTTTTCGTCTTTTGACATCGAATTCAGGTTCAGGCCGACTGTAAGCCCGAGAAACGCAAAAATTTCTCCCATTTGCTGGGCATCACGGCTCGCCAGATATTCGTTGACCGTTACGACGTGAACGCCTTTTCCTGTCAACGCATTTAAATACACGGGAAGCGTGGACGTCAGCGTTTTCCCTTCCCCTGTTTTCATTTCGGAGATGTTCCCCTCATGAAGGGCGATGCCCCCCATCAGCTGCACTTTAAACGGGAACATGCCGGTTACGCGGCGGGAAGCTTCACGAACGACGGCAAACGCTTCGACAAGAAGGTCATCCGTCGTTTCTCCTTTTTCAAGCCGCTCTTTAAATTCTGCCGTTTTATGTTTAAGCGCCTCGTCAGAGAGATTTTCATAATCTCCTCTTACGGCATCAATGTCATTTGCTATTTTTTCGTATTTGTTCAGCGCACGTTTGGTCGGATCAAACATTTTATTTAAAATCCCAAGCATCTATAACGCTCCTCTATGTTCACATGCAGATTTTGCATGGAATAAATGATAATTTTCTGTCCATGTATACCTCTCATTATCATAACATACCTTTTGCTATTTCCAAAGAATTTGCAGGTAAAGATAGAGAAAAACCTTCCGCGCGTTCACGGAAGGCTGGATGGGTTTATTCAGTCGGTTCAATTAATCCGTATTTGCCGTCATTTCTGCGGTAAACGACATTTGTGAGATTCGTCTCCGCGTTGGTGAATACGAAGAAATTATGTCCGAGCATATTCATTTGGAGAATCGCTTCTTCATTATCCATCGGTTTTAAATTAAAACGCTTTTGACGGACAATTTCCGGGCTGTCATCTTCAATTTCGTCCTGAACCGCTACGCCCGTATCAGCAGCGCTGCCGTTCTCGAAATAATGTTTCGGAAGACCCTGGTCGCGGAATTTTCGGTTGACTTTTGTTTTGTGCTTTCGGATTTGACGTTCCAGCTTGTTTGTTGCGAGATCAATTGCATTGTACATATCCTCGTTATGCACTTCGGAACGAAGCGCCAGATCAGTCATCGGAATGGTGACTTCAACTTTGGATTCCTTATCGTTATAGAATTTTAAGTTGACGTTCACATCGGCATTGACGCTCTGCTCGAAATATCGTTCCAGCTTGCCGATTTTTCTCTCCACATGATCCTTTAACGCAGGTGTAACCTCAATGTTTTCTCCTCTGATATTGTAGTTCATCAAAGAACGCCTCCCTTTATCTAAGGATATGTAACTATTTCTCTTTTACCCCTTCTGATCCCTGCTGAAACGTTAAAATAATGTGTAAATTCGGTGAACGATGACGAATGGTGTCGGTTTTATCCGGCAGCTTCCTGCAGGATTATAAGTATATGCGGAAGACGCAGGCAAAAGACCTGCCGCTTGCAGCAGGTCTAGTGAAGAACATACGGTTTGATGCAGTCGTGCGTCTGCTCCATCCATAGCTTATAATGCGGCAGAAAGATGGTTTTTAAAAACTCCTGAAAAGGGGCGGACGGGAAATCATAATCATTTAACATGCTGAAATCCTGAAAGATCTCGTCAAATGAGCGGATCGCCGTCTCCACGCATCGGCACTCAACGATAGACAGCAGAAGCGCATGAGAGGAATCGAGATGAAAAAAAGCCTGAATCAAATCGTTGTAAATCCGCTCGCCCTCCGTCTTAAAAAAATCATCCTGCGTGTCCAACAGGTAGCAAAGCCCCTCATCAATCGTAAAAAGAAGCTGGTAATAGGCTGACACCAAATGGTAATCGTTCAAACTTCTCAAAACACTCACCTATTTGCGTTTGTCGTAATAACGGCCGTCACTTGTCGTTTGATGATACGGATTGAAATACGTATTATGGTAGATTCGTTTTTTCTTAAGCGTTTTTATTTCATTTCGGATACCATCCTGAATCCGTTTTACTTCGCCGGTAATCAGGCGGTCCATCGCGGCCACCTGCTGAAGCAGCGTTTTTTCTTCTTCGGAAAAAGGCGGCTTTATGCCCGCAAGCATCTCCTCCCTTTTCTCCGTAAATGCCGTAACGCTGCTGATGAGACCGTCGCTTTCCGGGGCGTCCTTCAGTGCGGCGTACATGTTCTTCGTTTCGTTATACAAAGAAAAGACATTGCTGTTCATCAGGCAAGGCCGCCCGTGCCGTGGCTGTTTTTCCGTTCACTCTGCATGGCCTGCTTCCACGTGTCGCGAAATTCAGTCACGAGCTTTTCCGCTTCATCTAAAAATTCTCCGTTATTCTGCACGTTCGCGTCGATCAGCCGGCGGCGGATGTAATCATAAATGGATGACATCTGCTCGGAAATCTCAATCTCCCGGTTTAACGTGATGCTGAGCTCTTGAATGATGTTTTGCGCCTTTACGATATTTTCATTTTTGGCTTCAAGGTTGTTTTGCTTCATCGCCTGCCTTGCCAGCTTAATGAATCGCAGACAGCCGTTATAAAGCATAAGGGTCAGCTCTTCCGGAGCGGCTGTAAAGACGGATGTCTGCTGATAAGCAGCAAAAGGATTATTTATTGCCATTTTTATAAAACCTCCAAGGTTATGATGTTGAAGATCCTAACATTGACGTGAGATATGAAGATTGGCTGTTCAATTTCTCCAATGCCGTATCCAGTGCGCTGAACTTTTTATAATATCTCGATTCGATGTCATCCAGCTTCGTTTTCATATTGGAAATATTTGTTTCTATTTCATTCAGGCTTTTTCCGATGGCAAAGCTGGATGATACCGAGCTTTCCGTACCCGCCTGTTTTGAAATTTGAGTCTGCATTTTGTTTAATGTGTCTTTTAATCTCCGGGCAATCCCCTGCTCCTCCGGGTTTTTGGTTTTCGCTGTATCAGGACTGTCTGCATTAAACAGTTTAGCCACGAGAGCAGGATTCTCGGTAATTTTCTGTTTCAGTTTCGCTTCGTCTTTAATGACAAGCTTTCCTTGATCCGTATAACTATCAGACGTCTCAATTCCGAAATCGGCAAGCTGATATTTTTTCCCGTCAATCGTAACCGTTGAGTACAGATCAAGCCGCATCTCAGCCAAACCGTTCTGCAGCGTGCTGTCGCTCCGTAATAACCCGCTTTTAGCCTTTGCCTCCCACTGCTCAATCTGCTTATCGGTCATCGCTTCTCTTTGTTCATCAGTTAGCGGCTTATAATCGCGGTATTTTGATTCTGTTACCTTCTCGTTTGCACTTTTAATTAACGTATTGTATTTATCAACGAAATCTTTAATGTTGTCAAAAATGCCGTCCGTATCAGTCGTGCTGTTAATCGTAACCGTTTTATTGCTGTCCGTCACGCTGTTCAGCGTGTATTTGATGCCGTTGATCGTAAAGTTATTTGACGTTTTTGTCATTTCAAGCCCGTTGAACGTAAACTTCGCGTTTTTCCCTTCGGCATTGGCCGTCAGTTCATTTGTTGCATCATCAACGGCAAAACCGAGCTGATCTTTCAGAAAGCTTTTGGTTGCGTCATCACCTGCGGCAAGGGTAAATCCTTCCCCCGTTTTATTGGAAGTGAACGCAATCGTATCCACATAATCCGTGCCGTTGGAGATTTTCTCTTTTAAAGCCGTCACTCCGAGACCCGAGCTGTTCAGTTTGGAAATGACATCGTCAATCGTATCGGTTGCGGCGATCGTGACGTTTACCTCAGTCGGCTTCGTTTCACCCGGATTTGTGACATTGAATTTCAATGTTTGGCTCTGACCCGAAGTGAAATTAATGGCGCCGGATGATTTATAAGTCGTCGGCGTAGCCAGCTGCTGTACAGACATACTCGTTGAAATATTCTGCTCAGCACTGACAGCCGCCGCGCTGACACTGGAATCCGAACTTGTTACTGTTTTTTTATTCCAGTTTGTGGACATCAGCATATTATTAAATGTCGTAGAATACATGTCGGCAATCTGGGTATTCACTTCCCGATAAGCATCGCGCTTCCATTCAAGCGTCTGCTTTTGCTGATTTAATTTATTAAGCGGCTGCTTTTCGGCATCCATCATTTTTTTCACCAGAGAATCTACATCAAGACCGGAATTAAGGCCTGTGATTCTTGTGACCATATGTACCCTCTCCTTTTCGGCGTTTAGTCGTATACGGCTCTATGACAACAGTGAGTTTCCGACTGTTTATCATCTCACAGCTCCATAAATGTATGATCTTATTCTTATATCGGTCATATTAAAAGGTTTTCAATAATTTAACTGCAAAATATAATGTTTCATTTTGTCAATAGGGTTCTTTGGCTTGCTGAAGGGGGAGATAGCTGAAGAAATAAAAAAAAGACCCTGGAGAGAACCAGGATCTTTCCGTCATTAACCTTTAAGCAATTGAAGAACTTGCTGAGGTTGTTGGTTAGCTTGCGCAAGCATAGCTTGAGAAGCCTGAGTAAGGATGTTGTTTTTCGTGTACTCCATCATCTCAGAAGCCATGTCTACGTCACGGATACGTGATTCAGCAGAAGTCAGGTTCTCAGAAGAAGTACCAAGGTTGTTGATTGTATGCTCTAAACGGTTTTGAACCGCACCAAGTTTAGCGCGCTCGCTTGATACTGTGTCAATAGCTGTTTTGATTGTTGTAAGAGCTGAAGACGCAGCTTTAGCTGAAGATGAGATGTCGATACCTTTTGTTACTTTAGAATCTGCAGCTAATTTTTCAGATGCAATAACTTTACCGCCAGCATCGTAATAACCAGCTGGTTTGTTTGTAGCATCGTCTGCATCCGCCCAAGTAGCAGTGCTTCCATCAGTTGCTGTAAGTGTATTTTGATCACCAGATACAGTATAAGTCGTACCAACTTTCAGGCTTTCAGAGTCCATTTTATTGATAGACAGGCTCATTGTTTGGCCTTCGTTAGCTCCGATTTGGAACGTAAGGTTTTGCGCAGTTCCGTCAAGAAGTTTTTTCGTGTTGAACTCAGTGTCAGTAGAGATTCTTGTTACTTCAGAAGCTAATTGGTCCATCTCTTTTTGAAGCTCAGAACGGTCAGAATCAGTGTTTGTATCGTTTGCCGCTTGTGTAGCAAGCTCGCTCATACGCTGAAGAATGCTGTGAGTTTCGTTCAATGCACCCTCAGATGTTTGGATAAGAGAGATTCCGTCTTGAGCGTTTTTAGACGCCATGTCTAAACCGCGGATTTGGGAACGCATTTTTTCAGAGATCGCAAGACCCGCAGCGTCATCACCAGCGCGGTTGATGCGAAGACCTGAAGATAATTTTTCCATGTTTTTTGCAGCAGAGTTTGAACCTGCATTCAGCTGACGGCTAGTGTTAAGAGCCGCGATATTGTGGTTGATTCTCATTTTGTATTTCCTCCCTGAATTGTTTTTCGCACGTCCTTGTGCATTTGCGCAGCGTCATTCTGAAGAAAATTTTTCCTCTCATTGGCTACAATATATATATCGGACGGCCGCTTCCATTGTTTATATTGAAAATAAAAAAATCCTCACTTTTTTTGTGAGGATAAGTTAAGTAATAAATCAGTATTAAAAGATACAGCTCTGTTGTTCTCTTCCAGGATCGACAAGTAGATTTCTTTCCTGTGAATATCTACGTGCTGAGGCGCTTCAATTCCCAGCTTCACTTGTTCTCCTTCGATAGCGATCACCTTTATTTCAATATCCGGCCCGATCTGAATGGACTCATTCACTTTTCTTGAGAGAACTAGCATGATCCTCCTCCTATCAGATGTTTTGTTTCATAGGAAGCATCATGTAAAATGATTTGTTTCGCCTTCATTTCCTTTTTATTGACGATAATCGGCGCTTTTAAATTGGCGGTCGTGTTTTCAAAAGGCTCTTCCAGCGTTAAAATCGCCATCACTTCGACGTCCTCTATATCTTCAATATGCAAAAGTTCAAGCGTCGCATGGTCAATGTCAAATTCGTACCCTTTAAAGAAAATAAACGGACTGGCGACAATAAAAGCGATGTGCTCCTGTTTGACAGACTGCAGCGCCAAAAACGGTGAATCTTCCGACAAAGGAAGAACAACAAATTGAGTCTCGTCATTAAATCCCGGCAGGCCGTTTTCAAATGAGATAATCTGCCCTTCATCTATTCTGATTTCTCCGTGATATTTTGTTTTAATTATCATGCTTCACAATCCTTTACCACTTTCATCTTTTATTCTGCGTTGCCATCGTCAACCGAAATCGTCACCTTAGGGTCTTGCATCATATCAATCTGAACTTTCCCCGGCGTATAATTCCATACAGGTTTATTGACGGCTGCTTCAATTGAAGGTTTGCGGGCTTCAATATCAATCGTAAGCTTTGAAGGAATGCAGTCAATGTCGACGAGTAACTGCGCAGGCAGAAAGTCGCTGAATTCGCCGAATGGATCGGGCGGTCTGACATCTGCTGCCTGCCGGGCCATCACATTGCCCGTTTTCTTTTCGATAGCCGCCATTTCCTTCCCTTCCCTGACTGTTTTTGCAATAAACTCGCTGCAGGCTTCCGCACCTTTCTGAGCGGCTTCAGCGTTCAGCTTTTCAAATGATTTGAGATTCAAGTTCTCCCACGCCCTCGTCTGGTCAATCGTCAGTTTGGCCGGCGTGCTTTCTATGTTCAGCTCTGCCGGCGGCTGCTCGATTTCCAGGTCAGCGGGCGGCTGTTCCATCTCGATTTCTTCCTTTTGAAAGGTTATACCGATTTTAGCAGGCACACTGTCAATAATCAATCTCGGCATCTGCACAGAGACCCCTCCTGTTTATAGTATTTTAGTAAAAAAAGCGATCTCCCTGGTGTGAGTCGCTTTTTTATATATTGAAGACGATCAGTTCTATTATTTCAGGAAGTCGATCAGTGACGGCTGAATGATATTCGCATTCACTGACAGCGCTGCTCTATGGACCGTCTGCTGAGATAAATAATCAACAATCACATCTTCCATTTCTACATCTTCATTATCCGACAATACTTTTTCAGCGGTTGCCGCTTGTGATTCCAATCTCGTCTGAATGAGTTCCAACCGGTTTGTGCGTGCGCCGATATTGGATTTTTCAGCATTCATTTTATCAGTAAAACCGTCAATATCTGACAGAATTTGATCTGAATCTGCTTCGGACAGCGTGCCTTTGCTTAAAGAAGCTTCTAGGGAGTTTAGAAATTCAAAAACATTATCTCCATTTTGTGCGACGCCTCCGAAAGCTGAGTTTGGATCAGAATTCACTTTCAGCACTGCTCCGTTCGAGATGTTGATGTTAACATCCGAAGCACCTGTATAATTCTCATAGTTGTACGTATATGTGCCGTCGGCATTTTCAGTGATCGGCGGGACATCTGAATTTGTTCCGTTAAACAGATAACGTCCGTTTACCTGAGTATTCGCGACAGAAACGAGCTGCTTTTTCAGCTGGCCGATTTCTGTACCGATTGCTTTCAATTCTGTTTCACCGTTCGAATCACTTTTCGCCTGAACCATCAAGTCCCGGATTTTCCCCATAATATCCGTTTCCGAGTTTACGCTTGATTCCGAGTTTTCCAGCCATGTAAAGCCTTGCGAAACATTCCGCTGATACTGGTTTACCTGCGCAAGCTGAGTACGGTACTGCATTCCCTTCATTGCAACGACCGGATCATCAGAAGCTTTCGTGATTTTTTTCCCCGTAGACACTTGCTGCTGAAGCCGATCGAGCTTGTCATAACTTGAGCCGATAAATCTAAGAGAATTTTTTGCGATCATCCCTTGAGTTACTCTCATTTACTTATCTCCTATCTTCCTCCGGTGCCCATACCGTTAATAATTTTATCGAATATTTCATCTTGCATCGTTATAATCCGCGCAGCCGCATTATAAGCGTGCTGAAACTGAATCATATTTGTCATTTCTTCATCTAAAGACACTGCACTGATTGATTGTCTCCGTTCATCGGCTGAAAGGGTGTTGCTTTCAGAGTTGTTCATAAGATTGGCCGCTTTTTGTGAATTAACGCCCAGCTTTCCGATAAGGGATTCATAAAAGTCATTAATTGTAGTGGTTTCACCGTTAATAGTCAGCTTGCTGTTCTGTACGGCTGCAAGATTTGTCGCGTTTGTGCCGTCACTTTTTTCTCCGTTTAACGACGCTGCGATATTATCAGTAGACGCAAGAATTTTGTCACTGACTTTTATTTTCGCTGCCGCACCTTTTGCAGGCACCGCTTCACCACCGCTGAAATCAAAAAATGCTGCGCCCTGTTCACCTGTATAGGTCTTCCCTTTTTCATGAACTGCATTAAACGCGTCAGCAAAGGATAGCGCCATATTGTCAAGAGCGGTCAGCATTTCAGGATAAAGACCTTTTTCTTCTCCGTTTGACATATAGCCGTATGATTCAATAAGACCTAAAAGTGAGCCTTTTCCGGTAAATGCATCCGCATTGACCGTACTGCTGCCGACTGACACACTCGACACGAGGCCGCTGTCCTTGTCGTAGTTTATTTTCATTTCTGAAACTGTTTTTGTGTTACCGTCGAGCAGCGTACCGAGAGAATTGTTGTTTCCGTTCAGCAATTCGACGTTAACCGTGCCCTCAGCAGTCGCCAAGGCATGTCCGCCCGACTTATTATATGAAACTTTAATATTTGCCATAGAAGATAATTGATCAATCAATCTGTCTCTTTGGTCATACAAATCATTAGGGAGCATACCGCTCGGCTCAACTGCCGCAATTTGATTGTTAAGGTCATTCAACTGATTGAGAATGGAATTGACCTGATCCGCTGTGTTATCCAGGTTCTTTTTAATATCACCCTGAATGTTAGTCAAAGAGGTAGATATATAGTTAAAACTTTCGGCAAGAGATTTCCCCTGCTCCTGCAAAACTGAGCGCGCTCCCGTATTTTCCGGATTCGTCGCCAGATCCTGAAGGGCATTCCAAAACGAACTGAGCGATCCGTTTAATCCATTATCGTCAAGCTCTTTCATGACGCCTTCCATTTGCGACAGTGAATTGGAACGGGCTGTATAGTACCCTAATTTTGTATTTTCAGTTCTGTACTGATAGTCTAAAAAACTGTCTCTGACGCGCTCAACTGAACCGGCTTTTACTCCTGTTCCGATTTGCCCGGCCGTCAGATCACTGTTTTTTGATACTGCGGGATAAGGGCTCGTCGATTGTAATGTGACGCGCTGCCTCGTATATCCTTCTGTATTTGCATTTGCAACGTTATTTGAAACTGTGCTCAATGCAGTCTGCTGCGCACTCAATGCACGCCTTGCTGTTTCGAGCCCCATAAAAGTCGATGGCATTAAAAATCCTCCGTTCTAAGCTTTTGAATCGAATAATGTCAAACGGCTGACAGGCTTGCGCGCCGCTTGCGGCTCTTTATAATTCATATTCTCTTTTTCACCCGGCATGATCATATCAAATGCCCCGGAGATGAATTGTAAAGCCTGAATCGTGAGCTGTTTGTTCATCTCATTCACTTCTTTCAGACGGTCAAGAAGCGCAGACAAAGAGTGAAATAACCCTTCAAGCTCCTGTTTTTCACTGCCTGAAGTTCTGGAGATGCATGCAGCAATTGTATTGTCCTCACCGCGGCTGAGAAACTGAGAAGTTAACCTGATTCGTTCTTCCTCAGTCTGCCCGATTGCCTGAATATACTTTTGCTCTTTGGTCAATATGTTGGAGAGCTCTTTTGTTTTACCTGCTTTCAGCGCTTCCGTTTTCTCCTCAGACAGCGTGAGCAGATGTTCATGCAGTGCGCAAAGTCGCTTCAGTTGATCAATAATTGGCTTTGCTGACATTGGCTTTCTCCTTTTTATTGCTTTTTATAGAAATTCACTATGTTTTCAGCGATGCTGTTTGAATCTATTTTATATGTTCCGCTCTCTATATCCGCTTTAAGCTGAGCGATTTTTTCCTGACGTGTTTTAGTGACCGCATCTGACGCATTTTGAAGCTCTTTTGCATGAGAAGAAATTTCCACTTTGTCCTTCGGCTTTGCAGCCTCTTTTTGTACGGCTTGCTTTTCGTAATTTTTTTGGTATGGATTAACGGATTGTGTTCCGTACTGATTGATTTTCATAGGATTCCTCTCGCTTTCTGTTCGCAGTCTAATTCTTTTATCGACTGCGTTATCAGTTAGTTTAGGGAATCAGGTGTTTTTGGTATTATAGGCATAGTATGTGTCTTTTGTACTGTTTTTCTCTTCGAATTCAGCGGCTGTTTTTTGGTTCATATGGTCTAATTGCGACTCAATATCTGTCTGACAGGACTTGCAAAATTTCCCCGTCCTGATTGGATTTCCGCACCTTTCGCAAGGATATGCCAAATTTGGAAGCTGGCTGATCTGAATCCTTTTTTGTTTGATAAACTTGAGGATCAGCTCTTCATCCACACCTGTTTCCTCAGTGATCTGCTGCATCGTCGACTGTCTGTTGATCTGCTTTCTCAAAAATTTATAGACGGTTTCAAATGCTTTTTCTTCTTCTTTAATACATGCCTGGCACACGGTCTGCAGGTTCGTTTTAAAAAATAAAGCATTGCATTTTGGACAATTCGCCAATTCACCCATCGTATTAACTCCTATTCCTTCTTTAATCTGCCTTATATTTCTATCAATTATATCGGCAGAAAAAAAGAATGATTTAGCTCCTGATTAAAGTAAAAGAGGAGACCGATGACGCTTTACCCGCTGTCAGCAGGACTTCGGCGGCTTGGTGAAGTGTGGCGCCCGTCGTATAAATATCGTCTATTAAGATGACGTTCATACCTTCAGCGGAGTTTTCGGCTGCTGAAAACTTTTTTTCTGCAGACAGCCTGTCTGTTTTGCTCTTTTTGGATTGTTTTTCGTTGTTCAGTCGGATGAGGGGGGAAATGACGGGCATTCCGAGCAGAGAGGCCAGCAGCTCGGATTGATTGAATCCGCGTTCCGCCAGCCGTTCGCCGCTCAGCGGAATAGGGATGAGAGTATGTGTATTTGATGGATATGCCGCTTTAAAGCCGGCAGCAAAGTCACGTTCAAATGCTTGAATGATTTTCGCATCACCCCTGAATTTAAACCGGGCCAATGAGTCCTTCATCGCATCATTATACAAATATACCGAACGGTTTTGCCGCAGCAAAAAGCGCTTTTCCGTTTTTGATTCCCGGGCCGCACAATCAGCGCATTTTTCATTTGACTCCTGAGGCCTCCCGCATATACTGCATACGGGGCCTTCAATTTTTTCGAATTGGCTGCTGCATATGCTGCATACCTCTTGCTCGGGCGCCAGAGAAAACAGAGATCTCCAAGTCAATGAACTTGAAATTGGTGAGTCACACAATAAACAATTCAGAGATATTACGCTCCTTCCCGAGTTTCACAGAACTCGCTTGGATTAACCGAAACAATCGCCGCTGATTCAGCCAGAATGACAAGCAGCGCCGTATTTTTCTGTTTATCAACTATCTCTGCTTTTGCATAAGCAACTTTCTTTTTATCTGTAACATATGCCGGTTCAGCCCGGTTTAGTGAAAGTGCCAGTACATCATTTTTGCATACCCGGCATGTGCATTTCATATGAAGCTTAGGCATATGGCGGTCGAGAAGTTCCTTTAATATGATTTCTTTAGAATTGACAAGCATGCTGACAGCTCCTCATAGGAAAGTATGAGTATACTGTATCACGTTTTCTGAAATTAACTAGTCCAACAATTTACTTTTTTGTGCCAATTTGTTCATATGTTCAATATGTTTTTTTGCTTTTTTCATTTCGTTTGTAATTCCGAAATGAAACATGACGACATCACCGCTGAAATGTTTATAATGCCTTCCCGTTCTGCCCGCGATCTGTACGAGCGCGCTCTCAGTAAAGATAGGTGCTTCTGCTCCGAGGACACATGTCTGAACTTTGGGCACGGTAACCCCTCTTTCTAAAATCGTAGTCGTTACCAGCAGGTCAAGCCGGCCGTCTCTGAACCGTTTCACTTTATCCTTTCTGAATGTGTCTTCCGCATGTACGCCTTCTGCCCGTATGTTTAATTTCTGAAAATAATCCGTTGTCTTTTTCAATACGTGTACAGACGGAACGAATAAGAAAACAGGCAGCTGTGATTGAAGTTTTCGGCAAACCCAATCCGTTACAGAGCGCGGCAGTTTTCCTTTCTGAAGCTTCTTCTTCCAATTGCCGCACCACAAAAAACGCGGCTCCGGGAGGGGTTGCCGATGATATCTGGCCGGTATGCGGACGCTTTTCAGCAAACCGGCTTCAGCCTTCTTTTTTAATGTGTCTGAAGGAGTTGCCGTTACATAAACAAGGGCGCTGTTTTTCTTCCTCGCTTTATCAACAGCGAATCTTAATGTCTCATCGGCTGAAAAAGGAAACGCATCTACTTCATCTATTATCATGACATCAAAAATGTCTCGGTAGCGCATCAGCTGGTGAGCGGTTGAAATCATCAGCGGAGTCAAGCGGCCTTTGTCCTCGCTGCCGCCGTACAAAGCAGAAACGTCGACTTTCTCAAATGCTTTTTTCAGTCTCGGCAGCAGTTCAAGTACGACATCTGTACGCGGAGTCGCGACACAGACGCGCAAACCGTGATTCAGCGCAAACTCGATACCCGGAAACAGCATCTCTGTTTTCCCCGATCCGCAAACCGCCCATACTAAAAGCTCTTGTCTCTCTTTTATCGCATCTGTAAGCGCGGCGGCCGCCCGCTTCTGTCCGTCTGTCAGTGTTCCTTCCCAAGAAAGCTTTACAGGCTCCCAGCTGTTTTCAGAGGCTTGATTCCAAGAATATAATGATGTCAGTTCATCAGCCCTTCCCATCATGACACAGGCACGGCAATAGGTAATCTGCCTTTTGGCAGAGGACGCCCAAAATGCCGCAAAGCAGGCTTGATCAGACTGACCGCATCGTTGGCAGACGTAACGATTTTTCCGGCGGATGATTGACGGCTCGGCCGTTATATACTCTTTTTCTATAAAACCGTTGATGCGCTGATCTGAAAACGGTATCTCAGATCTCAATAAATGCCGGCCGTAAAAGAAATCCCGCACCTCTGAAAATTCTGAAGCACCTTCGGACATCTCCCTGCCTCCTTTCTGCTCAAAGTATGCCTTGTCGGGAACCCACTTGTCGAATTGCCAAAATTAAAAAATAAAAAAATCTCCGCCCTTGAAAACGGAGATTTTCACTTAGTTTTTAAAGCACCAGCCGATTCCGATGGCACCTTCGCCCAAATGGGTTCCGATCACGGCACCGAAATAGCTGTTATAGAATTCGACATGAGGATACTTACCGCTTAACTCCTGTATAATATCCGCCGCTTCTTCTTCCCTGTTTGCATGGATGACAGCGGCCCGCATCGGGATTCCTTTACTTGCATCTTCCCCAAACAGCTCAAAAATTCTCGAAATCGCTTTTTTGCGTGTCCGAATCTTCTCAAAAGGAACAATTACCTTATTGTCAAAATGAAGAATAGGCTTTACCTTTAACAGACCGCCGATAAAAGCCTGAGCACTGCTTAGACGCCCGCCCCGCTGGAGGTGTGATAAATCGTCCACCATAAAATACGCACGGACTGTTTTTTTCATTTCTTCCAGCTCTTTTATAATCTCTTCCGGTGAGTCAACACCGTCTTTAATGAGCTGTGCTGCCTTTAATGCATAAAAACCTTGTGCCAAACAGCTGATCTCTGAATCAAAGGGATAAACTTTAATATGATCAATCATAGTGTTTGCCGAGGCGGCGCTGTTATATGTTCCGCTGATTCCGCTGGACAAATGTATGCTTATGACTGCATCATATGTTTTGCCCAGTTCTTCGTACAATGCGATTAATTCACCGAAAGAAGGCTGAGACGTAGTCGGCAGCTCATCATGATTTTTTACTTCTTTATAAAAACTTCTCCAGTCGAGTTCTGTTTCTTCGCGGAATGTTTTTTCACCGAAAACCACTTGGAGAGGGATCATATGAATATGATGTTCTTCTCTCATCTCTTTCGGAATATATGCTGTACTGTCTGTTACAACTGCAATCTTCATCACTTTACCTGCCTTATTAAGTACTTAATAAGTATTTTAATAGATATGCAGCTGTAAAAAAAGACTTGCCATAACAGGCAAGTCTTCTCACACATGACTAACGCATCTCTACCCAGCCGTTTTTAATGGCCACGACAACGGCTTGTGTCCGGTCATTAACGTTCATTTTCTGCAAAATATTACTCACGTGATTTTTCACTGTTTTCTCACTGATAAACAATGATTCACCGATTCCGCGGTTGCTTTTTCCGTCTGCAAGCATTTGCAGCACTTCACATTCCCGTCTCGTTAATATATGTAATGGTCTCCGGATTTCCGGGTAAACCTCATGCTGAGGATGAGCAGAAACTCCGCTTGTCGCAAGACGGCGGAATTCGTTGACAAGATTGTGGGTTACTTTCGGGTGAAGGTAAGAACCGCCCTCGGCTACCACTTTCACTGCTTCGATTAAAGTATCTGCGTCCATCTCTTTCAGGAGATAGCCTCTTGCACCTGTTTTTAAAGCATGAGTCACATAGTTTTCATCATCATGGATGGAGAGGATAATCACCTTAGATTCAGGGTACAGCTCAACAAGCTGTTTAGTAGCCTCTACACCATTTACATTCGGCATATTAATGTCCATTATGACAACATCGGGATGATAATGCTCGACGATTCGAGCCGCCTCATCTCCATCGTCACCTTCTGCTACCACTTCAAAGGTAGGTTCAAAATCCAATATTCTTTTTACACCCTCACGGAATAGTTGATGGTCGTCGATAATAACAATATTTACTTTAGTCACACGCTACGCCTCCTTATCCTATTGTTCTATATACGCCGCTGTTCGGTCAATATGTCTTTTGGCTCTATTTAACAAATTATAGGCCGAGAGATAACGGAACCTTAATCATGATAAATGTCCCAAGACCTATTTTAGAGTCTATCGTTATCGTTCCTTCAAGCAGATCTACTCTTTCTTTCATTCCCAGCAAGCCGAATGACTTGTTTTTCTTTTGTTTAGCATCCTTAATATCAAAGCCTTTTCCATTGTCCTTAATGATGAGAACGACAAAATCAGCGGTTATTTCCACTTTTACTGTAATTTCCTCTGATTCTGAATGCTTGAGTGCATTTGTGACGGCTTCCTGAGCGAGACGGAAAAGCGCCACTTCAAATTGCGGGGCAAGCCTTTGGTTCTCCGTGTCTCCGATGCACTGAAAATGTATTTTCACCTTTCCGTTATATTCTTCAGTTGTATAAAGATATTTTCTCAGTGTCGGAATCAGCCCGAGATCGTCCAATGCCATCGGTCTTAAATCATATATAATCCTTCTGACTTCGTAAAGGGCATTCCGCACATTCTGCCGTAGATTTCTGATTTCCTGAAATCCGTCCTCCGTGCCGCGGTCGCGGAAGATCCGTTCAATTAATTCCGATCTCATCATGACATTTGCCAGCATTTGCGCGGGACCGTCATGAATTTCTCTGGAAACTCTTTTTCTTTCTTCCTCTTGGGCTTCAATGATTCTTAAACCGAAATCTTGTTTAGCCTGCGCATCGGCAAGAAGAAGCCCTACTTGGCGAAGGTCTTGATTCAGGTAATTCAGAACGACGGTTATTTGGCTGACTAATGATTCTGACCGTTCAATGATTTCCTGAAGCCCCAAAAGCCGGCGTTCTAAATCATCTCTGCGCTCCCGCAGCTGCTTTTCACGCTGCTGGATCATCGTCAGTTCCACTTGAAGTTTGTGCGCCTTTTCATAGGCGTTGCGAATTTCTTCTTCGCTGAACTTATGGAAATTTCTGCTTACTTCAGACAAGCGGTTTCGTGCGTGCCGCGTATGAACTTCAAGTTTGTCGCCCAGCTCAATGACTTCGTACACCTGCTGTTTGATCTGTTTGAGTTCTTCAACCAGCTGCTCATATTGCTGGCGCGACTGCTCTCCGATTTGAAAAACCTCGTCCTTGCTCCCGTCCACGGTTTTCAGCATTTTCATAAGTATAGAATCCAAAACTTTGGAGTCCATCTTCGATTTATTCATCTGTCTCCCTCCGTAACGGTGTTGTTATGTATTTTTATTATAAATGTAATTGAACTGCAATTTATGTCGAATTATAATGAAAGAATGCGTATATTCTAGAAAAAAACATTTTTATATAGTATCTTACTCTTTCATGATACCAAAATATGCGCAAAAATTCTAAAGTCTGTTCGAATTTGTAGAAACAAGTCTTTTAATGCTTGTCAGGAGGGTCCAGCAATCATGCTGCACAGCTATTTAACAGTTAAAGAAACGGGTGAACATGAGATTGTGATTGAAAAATCGCGTTTTATCTGTCACCTGAGCCGTGCTGCTTCTGAAGAGGAAGCGCAGGAATTTATACAAAAGATAAAAAAACAGCACTGGAATGCAACTCATAACTGCTCAGCTTATCTGATCGGCGAAACCGACCATATACAAAAGGCGAATGATGACGGAGAACCAAGCGGCACAGCCGGCGTCCCCATGCTGGAAGTGCTGAAAAAACGCGGTCTGAAAGATACCTGCGCGGTGGTTACCCGGTATTTCGGCGGAATAAAGCTCGGTGCAGGCGGATTGATTCGTGCATATGGGAAGTCAGTGTCTGAAGGCTTAAATCATATAGGGGTTACGGAGCGGAAGCTGATGCGGATTATGCATACATCAGCGGATTATACGTGGCTCGGCAAGATAGAGAACGAACTGAGAGAATCAGTTTTTTTACTGAAAGATATCCATTATGCGGATCATGTCGAATTTGAAACGTACGTTGAAGAAAAAGACAAAGACGAGTTTATAAAATGGATGACAGAACTGACGAACGGCAAGAGTAAGAATACAGAGGGAGAACTGACGTATTTAGAAACAGACGTCAGCCCTAAAGGAGACTAATGTAATGGCTGAACGTGTAAGAGTGCGTGTTCGAAAGAAAAAGAAAAGCAAACGAAAGATATTCAAACGGATTTTGCTGCTGCTTACCCTCGTTTTGTTAGTCGCTGCCGGGTTTGGCGGATACAAAGTATACAAAACGATCAATGCGGCAGATAATGCATATGATGCCCTTTCCCGCGGAGACAAATCAAAACTTCGGGATAAAGTCATCGATATGAAGAAAAAACCGTTCTCCATTTTGTTTATGGGGATCGAAAATTATGCCACAAGCGGAAAAGGCGGACGATCAGACTCTCTTATTGTCGTTACCCTTGATCCGAGAAATAAAACAATGAAAATGCTGAGTATTCCGCGTGATACGCGGGTGACGCTTGCCGGCGATACAACCGGTAAAAAATCAAAAATCAATGCGGCTTTTGCTAAAGGCGGGGCGGATGAAACCGTCTCAACCGTCGAAGACTTATTAGGCATACCGATTGATAAGTATGTCACTGTCGATTTTAATGGCTTTAAGGATGTTATTGATGAAGTCGGCGGAGTCAATGTAAAAGTGCCGTTTGACTTCGACGAAATGAGTGACGTCAGTAAAAAGAAACGGATCTACTTCAAGAAAGGAAACATGCATTTGAACGGTGAGCAGGCTCTGGCTTACGCGCGGATGAGAAAGCAGGATAAGCGCGGAGACTTCGGCCGGAATGACCGCCAAAAGCAAATCCTAAATGCACTGATCGACCAAATGTCTAAGGCTGGAAATATTGCTAAAATCGATAAAATCGCTGAAACAGCAAGCAATAACGTCCAAACGAATATCCGAATCACTGAAGGACTTGCCCTTCAGCAGATTTACAGCGGCTTTACCAGCAAAAAGATTGATACACTGAGCATAACAGGATCAGATCTATATTTAGGCGGCGGCGGAACCGCGTCTACAGGCGGAACATATTATTTCCAGCCGGATCCGACCAATCTCGAAAAAGTACGGCAGGAATTGCAGAAACATCTGGATTACCCGTCCGGAAGCAGCACGGCGTCCGATCCTGCTTCTGACAGCACAGGAACGGACAGTACGACTGATTCGACTTCCGGCAGCACGGGAACAGACGGCACGACTGATTCGACTTCTGACAGCACAGGAACAAGCGGCACAACCGATTCAACCAACGGTACTGCTGGTGCAAACGGTACGGACAGCACACAGTCCGGCGGCACAACAGGCTATTAAGAGTAAACCCGATCCTTTGAGCAGGATCGGGTTTTTTTATATAATAAGAGAATAGCAGAATCCACAAAAAAGCAGACCATTCGCATGATCTGCTCTTTTTAATTTTTCTTTACCAATCTCTTGTAAAACTTGGTAAATGGTTTAAATTGTTCATTTACTAACCCTGTGACCTCTGCTATGATTTGCATAAATACAATCAATACAAAAATAATAAACAGCGAAAGCCATATGGTCGCGCTTTTCAGCAGGATGGCACTGACGCTGAAAATAAAGCCGATTAAATAAATGATAATGACAGCCGTGCGGTGTGACAGCCCGAAGGCCATCAGCCGGTGGTGTATATGTGACTTATCAGGCGCTGAGATCGGCTGTTTGTTTAAAATCCGCCTGATGACGGCGAATGTCGTATCAAAAATCGGCACGCCCAAAATGATGATCGGAATGATGATACTGAATAAAGTAACACTTTTATAAAGACCCAATAATGAGAGTACTGAGATGACGTATCCGAGAAAGAGCGATCCGGTATCTCCCATAAATATCTTTGCCGGGTGAAAATTATAAAATAAAAATCCGAGTGTGCTTCCTATCACGACAAGTGAAAGTGACAGAATAAGGATTTTCCCTCCGGACAACGCCATAACGGCGATAGTGGAGAGTCCGATGACCGACAGGCCGGCAGCGAGTCCGTCCAAACCGTCAATCAGGTTCATCGCGTTCGTAATACCGACGATCCATAACACAGTCAGCGGGTAAGCGACCCATCCCAATTCTAAACGTTCCGTTAAAAACGGTACGGAGAAAAAGTCCATTTTCAGTCCCGTGCTCACAATCATAATGGCCACGGCCAGCTGGACGAAAAACTTTACCTTTGCGCTTAATTGGTATTTATCATCAAGGATTCCTAAAATAACAATAATAAACGCACCCACTGTAATGGCGGTCATTTTCGTTTCATTATATATGCCGGCCGCGAGCACACCCGCCGCTACGCCGATAAAGATGGCCAAGCCGCCCATACGGGGCATTATTTTATCATGTACTTTTCGGTTGCTGGGCTGGTCAACTGCACCTATTTTGATCGCAATTTTTTTCACGATAGGAGTTAGGATTAAAACCGTTAGCAGAGAGACAAAAAACGCAACAACTATGCGAAACATGCGTTCGTCAAGCATAAAGAAGTCTCCTTTGGAATTATATGAAGTCTTTTCTGATATTGAACCGTTCCTTCCATTATAATTCTTACTAGTTATTATAACAAGCATCATCAAAAAGAAACACGCAAATCAAAAAATGCGCTTTCCCTTTTAATGGGATTGCGCATTTTTCAATATACCCGTGCATTCGAGCATTCGGCCGAATAAAACATTCCAATCCCGTCTCCGGGCCAATTCACGGCGCAAAGCCTCGTATGATCCGCTGCGGTCCGCTGCCAGAAGCGCGTCGCAGGCCGCGATGAAATCTGCGGGGTCACTGCCTTCAACGTGTTCATAAACGAAAGGCCTTTTGATTTTTGACGTAGAAGAAAGGTTGCAGCCGACAACCGGTTTTCCGGCGGCTAAAAATTCAAAAAGCTTAAGCGGAAATACCGCGTCATTATAAGGTGAATTTTTATACGGCATGATGCCGATGTCGACAAGCTGCATATAGGACGGCACTTCATTCGGCGCGGCAGGTCCCGTCCAGATGACATTCGGACGCTCCAGAAGCGACTTGAAATCCGGATCGTCCTGAGCCGTGTTAGGGCCTACCAATAAAATCGTCCAGTCAGGCCTCACATCTGCCGCTTCCGTCATAAGCGCAAAATCGAGCTTCGGTTTGATTCCGCCGATAAAACCGAGAACCGTTCCGTTCCGCCCCCGTAAAATGTCTTCAGCCGGCTGTTTATTTTCCCGTGAAAACAGGTCATATTCCACACCGTTTTCAATGGTGAACACTTTCTGGTGCGGGTTCTCCAGCTTTTTTCCAACCTCCTGGTGCAGACAGTCAGATGTACACGTAATGGAATCGGCACGCTGAATGATTCTCATTTCCGCTTGTTTAATGATGTTTTTTCTAACATTTGACAACACCCCGGACCGGCCGCTGATCGGAGCGGCCCACAGATCACTGCAATCATAAATCACTTCATCCCAAGGAAACAGATCTGCCAGAAGCGGAAAACCGGGGAAAGTGTACCATAAGCAGCAGCGGGCCCCTTCTCCTTCTTCCTTCAGCATGTTCACCAATGGTGAAAGCTTATGCCTGTAGCACATGTCTGTATACCTGCCGAAGCGGAAAGCTTTTTGCTGCATGAGATCCTTTACAGTGAACTGCCGGATTCCCTCGGCGATCCCGGCCATCTGACCATCATTGGCTCGCGGAGACGGGCATACCCAAATGACGCTTTTCGTTTCTTTTTGCCGGGCGAGAAATTCAGCCAGCCGGTGCCGTCTGTATCTCAGCCGGTCATGACCCCATTCCGCCGCTCCGACGATTACGTGAATAATCGGTTCCACCTTCATCACCCAGCTCCTCTGACGCCTACAGTCTTTTCATGACCGCGTTTTTCGCATATTGCATAAAACACCACGAAGCCTTGATAAAGTGCAGGCGCTCAATTTCTCTATAAACAAACCACGTTTTTTTTGCGGCTTTCCACTTGTTGCTTGAAATCGAATTCTGCACAAGCCTGTATTCTGAAAGGCACTCATTCAGGCCGTAAGCCGTAAATCCCCTTTTCAGCAGGGAAAGCCATGTCGCTAAATCCTGCCGCGTTCTGATATCAGGCATTTGAATCTGCCCCGTCTGCTCTCTGTCAATCATGACCGTTAAACATCCGATAATCGTATTTTTTAAAGCTTCATCATATGACAGGCTTTCAGGAGCTTGAATCGTTTTGTCCGTCGGCGTTCCGTCCTGCTCCATGACGCTGTAGCCCGTAAATGAAAAAGCGCAGGACCGCTCTGCCATAAACGCAAGCTGTTTTTGAAGCTTTTCCTTTTTCCATCTGTCATCGCTGTCCAGAAATGCAACATAACGGCCCTTGGCATGTTTAAGGGCTGTATTTCTGGCAGCCGCGGCTCCCCCGTTTTGATCTAAATAAACGACGCGGATCCGCTCATCCTTTTGTTCATATTGCCGTAAAATATCTCTCGTTCCGTCCGTTGAACAATCATCTGCGATAATCATTTCCCAATGCGGGTGGCTTTGATGTAAAACGGACTGGATCGTGTCTTCGATATATTCACTTGCGTTATAAGACGGTGTAATGACAGATACGAAAGGTTTCCAGTTTGTCATGGTCACATCTCCATCGCAGATTTTTACAAGGACTCTCTAAAAAACTCAGGAATGACAATGAACATAAATGCAACTGCAATGCCGATTAAAACGCCCAGAACCGCTTTCTTTTTCGGCGGCATGCCTTGTCCCGCCGTTTCATTCATCGGCTCTGAATTGATGATGCCGGCCGCTTTCAGGTTCAGCTGCGTATTTTTCAATTCATATAAAAATCGTTCCTTATCCACTTTGGCGTCCGCACTGACGGTTTCTCCTTCAAGCGCAGCAATACTCTGCCGCACTACTTTTGCCCGTTTTTCAAACAGGTCCTGATCATTCTTCAGAAAAGTTGTTATGACGGCTTGAAACACCGATTCAGTATCCTGTTTGTTTTGGCCGCTGTAGCTGACCGTGATCAATGAATCTGATTGTGTTTCGACAGTCAGTTTACTTTTCACGGCCGCTCTTTCTTCATCTGTTTTATCAGGCAGAGCCTGCTTTAAAAAGGCATCGCTCGTCAAAAGGAGCGGGATTTCTTTTGTATTGTTATAAAGCGGATGATCATAATTTCCCGCGGCGATCGCCGCTTCTGATGTAAAACTGCTGTTTCCGCTGATTTTTGACGGCAATACATATCCCGCCGCCCCTAACACAACGGGCAGCGCAATGATCCAAATGATATTCTTTTTGATACGCCGGGTTATTCTTGTCAACATATCCTTCATCTCGCATCTCCCTGTTTTTCATAGTACGCCGTGACGGCAGGCTCCTTTTGTAAACGCCTCAATATATTGACCGCCGCGATCACGAGCGAGAGAAATACCCAGTGGAAAAATAAATTTGATACGGAGCTTGGGCTGATGCTGCTTACCAAAAAACCGGCCATCGCCGTGATAAGTCCTTCTGTGATCAGTCTTGACTGATTTTCCGATTTTCTTTCATGACATTTATAAAGTGTCCAAAAAAGGAACAAATAGACTGTCAGGTAACCGAGCATCGTAAGTACGCCGAAGTTCGCCATAATCTCGACGAGCCAGTTGTGCACCTCAACTACGCCGCCCGTATCATAAACGGGCTCCGCTTTTAAATAGTAAGAGACGTTTCCGGCACCCACTCCGAACCCCCAGGAATCAATCACATAGTGAAAGGCGTTCTTTAAAAGATTCGCCCTCGCGAGGTTGGAAGGAAGCGGCTGCTGTCCCGGCATCGCCTGCGGAGCTGAAAACAGATTCAAGACGGCATTGGTGATACGGCCCGCAAATAAAACCGCAAACAGCGCAGCACCCGCTCCCGCAGCGTACAGCGCGAATTTTTTCAACAGATAAGGCAGCAGGATGAAGACGTATACAGCCGCCCCCGCGCATATGCCCAGCAGACTCGCGCGCGAACCGGTCAAAATGATTAAATACAAAGCGCAGATCGCTAAGAGCAGGCTGACGGCCTTCACATAGCCGTTTTTCAAATTTTTCACCGCCGCCGCATACAGAAAGAAACTGATACACAAAAACGTCGCGAAATCATTTTGATTAAAGAAAACGGACGTCGGATAATGCTGTTTGTACTGCGGGCCGTTATAAAGCGTGGAGCTCGGCAGATGGTGGTGTGTAAAATGGTTGTAAAAGCCGATCGCCATCACAAAAATGGTCATCACAAGCCATATGCCGTAAAAAACCATCAGCTGATCAAAGCGCTGAATGAACATGACAATAAGATAAATCAAAAACATGCCCATTCCCATTAAAGCTAAATATTTAATCCCGTACGTCACGGATTTTGCCCACAATAACGATAGGAGACCGTATGTAAACCATAAGGCGAAAAACATCAGAATCCCTTTTACATTCACCCGATTCCATCTGTCAATATGATGACGGTTTGTCAGGATGCCGGCGATGTGAAGGGCGCCAGCTCCGATTAATAACAGCCGGTATATAAATAAGCTGAAAAATCCGAGATGAACCGCAAAGAAGGCCTGGTTTAAAAATGTACACGCGATCAGTATATAAATGAGCCCCATAAACATCTGACCGTTTGTTGTAAAGGCGGATAGCAAAGCAAGTCCGGCAATGCCGATCATGGCGGCAAGCAGCAGCACGGTGATTTTTCCGAAGCCGGCATCCGCCCTGACCGCCTCCAGCATGATAAATCCTCCTGTAATGAGAGCGGCAAGCAGCACAAGAACATATGCCGCTGAACGTTTGATACTCACATGGCAAACCCCTTTCCAAAACCGGCAGCCGAGCCGGGCTGCCGAGAGCCTGAAGACAAATCTTTTTCTATCTTGCCAGTTCTTTTATTTGCCGATCGGCATGAACCGCCGGACGTCCGACGGAATGATAAGTGAATCCTGAAACCCTCATATACTCCAACGGAAACATATTTCTGCCGTCAATGATGACCGGCTGTTTGAGCAGCTGCTTCACTCTCTGAAGATCCATCTCCTTGACTTCCGGCCAATCTGTTGTAATCAGGCATGCGTCCGCGTTTTTGATGGCACTGTACAGCTCTGTGTGATATTCAATGCCGCCGTCTCCTAATATCGCTGACGCTTCGGGAATCGCGATCGGATCATACGCTTTCACGTGAGCGCCCTGCTCTTTAAGACTTGTGATGATATCAAGAGCCGGGGCGGAGCGGACGTCATTTGTGTGCGGTTTAAAGGCCAGCCCCAGTACGGCCACGGTTTTCCCTTTTAAGGGACCGATGGCGCGGTTCAATTTTTCCGTAATACGGACCCGCTGCTTCTGATTGGTTTCAATGACGGCTTCCATCATTTGAAACGGATAGCCGGCGGCGTTTGCGATATGCAATAAAGCCGTTGTATCCTTCGGAAAGCAGGATCCGCCGAATCCGATGCCCGCCTGCAGAAATTTATTCCCGATCCGGCTGTCAAGACCGACGCCTTCTGACACGTGGGAAATGTCCGCCCCGACACGTTCGCAAATATTTGCGATATCGTTAATAAAAGATATTTTGGCGGCTAAAAAAGCATTTGCGGCATACTTAATCATTTCCGCGCTTTCAAGATTGGTCTTTACGATCTTCGTACGGAACGGCTTATGAAGCTCTTCAATGACCGAAGCGGCATGTTCGCTTGTGGCGCCGATAACCGCCCGCTCCATCTGCATCGTATCCCGCACCGCCGAACCTTCGCGGAGGAATTCAGGATTTGACGCGACATCAAACGGATATTTTCCCTTTGACGCTTCGCTGACGATTTGATAAACGAGCTTTCCCGTCCCGACCGGAACAGTGCTTTTGGTGACAATGATTTTGTATCCGTTCAGCTGTTCTCCGATTGTTTGCGCCGCTGCCTTAATGTAGGTCAGATCGGCTTCACCCGTCTTTGACATCGGCGTACCGACGGCGATATAGATGATATCAGCGGCTTTCACAGCCGGCTCAATATCGGCCGTAAAGGATAACCGCCCGGCACTGACATTTTTTTCGGCTAATTCCTCAAGCCCCGGTTCGTATATCGGGATGACTCCATTTTGCAAGCTTCTGATTTTCGCTTCATTGATGTCACAGCAAGTCACATGATGGCCGATTTCCGCAAAACAAGTTCCAGATACAAGACCTACATACCCTGTTCCTAATACAGCGATTTTTTTCACAGCTTCATCCCTCTTTCGAAAGGTTCTCCTCTTGCCCGGCCCGGTTCATTACGGATCGGTATTTCTCTTTCAGCGCTTTCGCGTTTTGGCTTGCGTCAAAATACGTGCGGACGGTTTGATAAAGTTCCTCGGCTGTTTGCGGCGTCCAAGCCTCTCCTCCGTCATATTGCAGAATCGATTCTGCCAGCGTGTCAGGTGAACCCGGCTTGATCAGCAACCCCCGGTGTTTCCCGAATAAAGAAGCCAATCCTCCGACATCGGTGCAGATTACCGGCACCTTCAGAGCGAGCGCCTCAATGACCACAGTCGGCATGCCTTCGCTGTAGGACGGCAGCGCCATTACATCCGAGGCCAGCAGATAGTCCTGTACCTTGTCGTTCGGCACTTGCCCCGTGACGATATGAGCGGCTTCACGCAATGAAGATGCGGCGGGACCGTCACCGACAAAGACGGCTTCATATCTTTCATCCAATGATTGAACGGCTTTTGATAAGTCGAAAACACCTTTCTCTTTGACAAGCCTGCCGATGAACACGATCAGTTTTTTATCCGGAGGAAGGCCGAGCCGTTTTCTGACGGCTTCTTTCGTCTCGTTCCTTTCTCGGAAGGCGTCAAGCGTGATGCCGATCGGAAGCACGCTGCACTCCGCTTCGATGAGCTTTTTCATTTGTTCCCGCAGACTGCCGCTCACAGCGTAAATATCGGCTGCTTCCCGCACCGCAAATGTAAATGCGCGATGAGCGCTTTTGCTGTAATGCGGATAGACATTGACATCACTGCCATGCAAGGTCAGCACATACGGAATGCCTAAAGCCTTTGACACAATGGCGGCCGCTCCGCCTGACGGCATGGCGAAATGCGCGTGAATCAGATCGGGCTTCAGACCATGATTTTTAATCGCGGAAAGAACCGATAACGCCATTCTTTTATGCGGCTGGGCCCATTTCAGCTGCCCGGGAACCGCCTGATAAAACGGCCGGTGGACGGACACGCCTTTCCGCCATTCATGCGCCGGCCTGATATCCTTTTTCCGATATGTCTTTTTCAGCACCCGGAATGGCGCGGCGAGTTTCGGCCGCGGACAAATGACGGTCATCTCCGCGCCAAGCTTTCTCAGTTCTTGCGCCTGTGTTTCATGAAAAACGCCTTCCCCCGGCTTCTCACTGCTCGGATATACACTTGTCATCCACAATACCTTCATAGCAAACGTCCTTTTCTTAATTTACTTTTCATATGCGGGTAAGCTTTTCCTAACAGGAATAAATAACACAACGCGCCGCAGGCTACGGAGATCACCAGCCGCAGCTTGACATCAAGGCTGATGCGCTCCGTTCCGAAGCTGGCTGTAAAAGCGATGACACCCATTGCCGCCGTAAGCAGAAACGGTTTGGCCACGGCTTTGAAGTAAGCCGACAGCCGCAGCTTAATGACATATGCCAACAGCCAGCGCCCGATCAGGAAATTCAGGATGCTGATGAAAGCGTACGTCCAGGCTACCGTCAAGAGATTTCCGGACAGCACGGCGGCGTACAAAGATGCACCATACAGCAGCATCACCCCGGCGTCCCAATAAAACGCCAGATCGGCCCGCCCTTTTGCGAGCAGCACAGATCCGTTCGGATTCATCAGGACCCTTAAAATCCCGACGATGGCGAGAACGTTTAAAACCGGGACAGCCGCCAGCCATTTTTCTCCGAATACCGAAGCCACGAATGCATCCGACACTGAAACCAAACCGAGCAAAAGCGGAAAGGATATCAGCGCGAGTATTTTGGTCATATTGAGAAAACCTTCTCTGATAACGCTGTTTTCATGCTTGTTTTTCGCAAAGACGGGAAACGCGACTCTCGTAATGATCGGATTAATTTTTAAAACCGGAAGCGTGACAATCTGGTAGGCCAGATTGTAAATGCCGAGCGCCTCGGCGCCGATAAAACTGCCGATAAGAATCATATCAATATTCGCTCCGAGCCGGTTCACAAGCCGGGAAGACAGCTGAAAGGCCCCGAAAGAAAAGAAGCCTTTCATTCCTTTCAGATCAAAAACGAACTCCGGTCTCCATGTTTTTCTGCAGGACACCCAGTACAGAATGCCTTTTGACGATTGCAGCAGCACCTGGGAAATCACATAGGCGAGAATCGGGTCCGTATAAAAAACCGCGGCCGCCAAATACACGAAGGACAGCACATTTGAAAAGATTTCAATCTTGCTTAGCGTGTTAAATGCCAGCGCTTTTTGCAGCATATACTGGTATTGCTGACCGATCGGCGCGATTAAAAACATGACGGCCAGCACGCGGATTAAATAGACAAGCTCCTCCCGCCGATAAAAATCGGCGATGAGCGGACTGCTGAAAAACAGCAGCGCAAACAGCGCAAGCCCCGTTATGATATTCAGCCAGTACAAGGAAGACATCTGTTTATCAGTCACATGATCTTTTTGAATGAGCGCGGCGCCAAAACCCATATCAAGCGCAATTTGGGCAAACACCACTACTGTTGTGATCATGCCGACAAGGCCGAATTCAGCCAGTGACATGACCCGCCCGAGCAGGGCGAATTGGACGATTTGAATGACCGTAATACACGCTGTCGAAATACTTGTCCATTTGGCGCCGCTCAAGATTTGATTTGTAATACTAGGCATCGTTTTCCCTACTTTTTTGTCTGCTGACCAGAATTTTTATCGCGCCCCGTCACCGGTCCAGATCACTTTGCACGTTTTGAGCATAATCTTCAGTTCCAATGAAAAGGTCAGGTTGCGGATATAATATAAGTCAAACATCAGTTTTTCCCTCGGTGTCATGTCATATCCCCCGTTGACCTGCGCCCAGCCGCTTAATCCCGGCTTAACGGCCAGCCGCTCCGTAAACCCCGGAATCTCAGCCTGAAACTGTTCCGTAAACACGGGCCGCTCGGGACGCGGGCCGATCAGGCTCATTTCTCCCCGAAGCACATTTACCAGCTGCGGCAGCTCATCAATACGGGTCCTTCTGATAAAAGCGCCGACCTTTGTCACGCGGGGATCCTTTTTCAGCGCCCAAACCGCCCCCGATTTTTCAGCATCTATTTTCATAGAGCGGAGCTTATACAAATAAAACGGCTTCCCGTCTTTGCCTACCCGCTCCTGCTTATAAAAAGCCGGGCCGGGCGACTCCAAACGAATCAGTATGGAGAACAGGCCCATCACCGGGAGCGCCGCCAAGAGCCCCGCAAGCGCAAACACAATGTCCATGAATCGCTTAAAAGCCAAATAACGGGCCGTTCTTTCCGTAACGGCAGCGGAAGTCCCCTGCCGCACTGCATAGTTATTATTTACATTCATGCTTTTCTCTGCTCCCACTGACACACACCTCACGATTTGTTGGGATGTTTGATGACCTATGCCGTGAGTTTAGCAGATGGATGTTAATTGGAAGTAAAGGAAGCGTTAATGTTTATTAGAATGTTTCGATTATTGTTTTTTTATTGTAAATCTATTCATATCCATAAACAGCGGTTACTATAATTGAAAAGGATCATTATGAGCGGAAAACAACGAAAAAGCCTGCCGATCAATTTTGACCAGCAGGCTCGTACACAAATATATAAAAGTTTTACTTATAATAAGACACGATTCCATCATTGATGGCTGCAGCTGCCTTTTCCTTATAGGATGCTTGCTTTAATTTACTTGCATCAGACGGATTCGTAATAAAAGCCGTCTCTACTAATACACTAGGCATTTTGGAATACTTAATGACATAAAACGGAGCTGTTTTAACCTCTCTGTCTCTTGTTTTTAATGCATTAACAACCCTAGGCTGAATTTGTCCTGCCAGGCGTTTGCTTGCAGCAGCTTGATATGTCTCATCATAGTAGGTTTCAGTTCCGTTTGCAGAAGTTGCATCATTTGCATTGCCGTGAACGCTGATGAATAAATCCGCTCCTGCGGTTGCACCTTTATTTACCCTTTCCTGCAACGAATAAAATGTATCATTAGACCTCGTCATGACCGGCAGAGCACCTGAAGCATTTAATTTTGTATTCAGCCTTTTAGCGATATCAAGATTGACGTCTTTTTCTAAAATGCCGTTACCTATAGAACCGGAATCTTTCCCTCCATGACCCGGATCAATTAAAATTGTTTTTCCTGCTGCCGGATTTTTCAGCTGGTTTGCAACATTTGAGCTGACAGCCGGGGTATTCCCGATAATGGTAAAGCTGCTTAATTTTTTTCTCCCGATGATGACTCTTGTTTCTTTTGAAAGATTGCTGCCGTTTGTCAGAATGATAGATTGTTTTTTCTTTGCAGCAAGAGCAGCACCCGCTATGGAGTCTGCATACCCGAAACCATTGCTGACGAATACATTGCCTGTCGGAAGATTTAATTGCTGAACTAGATTGGCCGCAAGTTCGTATCGATTGCTTCCGCTGATTCTTTTTGGAGAAGGAAGTTTATTAAAGACAGAGGCATTTATGCTCCCGGTTCCCCCTGCTACAATAGAGCTTTTGATCCCCTTGCTTTTTATAGCTCCTGCTGTCGCACTGTTGATATCTGTTTGATTCGTAAACAAAATTGGATATCCGTTCATTGCGGCATATGGAATTGCAGCTATTGCGTCAGCATATAAAAATCCGTTTGCAATAACGGCTTTTGAAGCGGCAGGCATTTCCTTTGCTACTTTAGCTGCCGTATCATATCGGTTGCTTCCTGAAATTCTCTTAACACTGATGCCGAGCGCTTTGATTTGATTTGCTGTATTTGCTGACACAGCAGGCGTTCCGCCGACAATAATGACCGTTTTTGTTTTTAATTCTTTCAGACGGGTTTTCGTCTCTGATGACAAATTATCTTTGTTTGTGTAAAGCAGCGGAGCATTTTTCTGATATGCCATCGGGGCAGCAGATATAGCATCTGCATACGAGCCTCCGCCGACGACAACAGCTGTACTCGCTGTTGAATACACCTGCTTGGAAAGCGCAGCAGCCGTACCGTACCTGTTGCTTCCCCCTACTCTTTTAACCGCATTGTCAGCTAAGGCTGACGGGATAAATAAGATGAGTCCCAGCATAGAAATGATCAGGACTTTAAGATAAGAACGCAATTGCCTTCCTCCTGCTCTCTTTTATTTAATAGTCAGTCAATGTGGTGCCCGGATAATAAAATTTTAAAATTGAACTATATGAATCTCCTGAATCCGCTCTTGCCTTAGCGCCGTATTGGCTCATGCCGATGCCGTGTCCGTATCCCTTTCCGCTGATTGTAAAAGCAGAACCGTTTTGACTGACGGTCACATAAGTGCTTTTAAACACGGAGGCTCCGATCATCGTTCTCAATTCAGTCACCGGCACAGTCATTGAAGATGTTTTATTTGCCTCGTAATTTCCATTGTTTTGTTTGATAGCGTAATTCACTTTCAAAGTTGCTGTTTTAGCCCGCTGTCCTTTAGTTGTTCCGCTGAATGTAAAATCTTCTATTTTTAAAATTTTAATGGCGGAAGCGCCTGTTTCCTTATTTTTCAAAATCCAATTTTTAATACCGCTCAGTTGAGATGCATTTGTCTCATTCTTTGAAGCAAACCAAGAGGCCGGCTTATTTACATCAATTGAATCCGGATTGATTTGCTGCTTAGAAAGCGTCAGACTCCAGGCAGTTTGAGGATCTTTTGTGTCTTTTTTCGCAGTTAAATAAGGAACGCTTGAACCCCACACTTCGCCGCTTGATTCTGTATAACCGCCATTACTTGATGAATAAGCCGCCGTAATTAAATTCCCTTTGTAAGTCAGCACCTTATTTTTTGTCTGCTGCACCGCTTTCGTTGTATTGGCATTCCAGCTGTACCCGCCATATACTTGAAAAGCAGTAGTATCAGCAACAGTGCTCCCGGTCTTCGTAATTGAGTATGTTCTTGCCGCAACCGTTTGCGCCTTCAGCGCTTCAAGAGACCAGCTTGCAGGCATTTCATTCGGTACGACACCTTTTAAATAATCTTCAAAAGGAATGTTTTCATTTACAGGTCTGATATATTTGCCTGACTCTATTGAAAAATTAACCGTCCCCAAGTATTCTTTTCCATTCAAACTGATCCGGTTGGATTCATTGTACGTTTCCGGTTTTATTCTCAATGAATTCCCATATGTTTTAATATGATTAAGATTTAACTTTCCATTATTGATTTGTAAGTTGTATGTGCTCCCGCCGGCTAAGTAAAAATGGTTTGAAAGCTCATTTTCAACCCCGGCGGAAATGGAGCTCGTACTTCCGATAAAGTCGTATGCATACGACGCCTTCTCTTTTGTCACTGATTTAGCTGCTGAAGGAACATCATCTTGTTTGATATATAATATTTGGCTGTTTTTTTTGGCGGCTAAAGAAGCGCCAACCAGGACATCAGCATATTTCGTTCCATTAGTCATGACGACTTTATCAGCCTTCAACTTTAGCTGATTAATAATATTAGCAGTCAATTCATACCGTGTTGATCCGGGTATTCGCTGCACAGTTGAAGTTTTTTTAATTTGATTTTCTACAGCATCACTCACGCTGAACGAACTCCCGATAATTATGACTTGCTTCGGAAGATCATAATCCGGCAATTTATCCTTTTCAGTCAGTAAAATGGGATAGCCGTTTGCAGCGGCATACGGAGCAATGGCTAAAGCGTCTTGAAAAACATTCCCTGTTACAACAATTGCTTTATCGTAATTTCCCATTTGTTTTGCAATGTTTTCAGACAGAACATAACGGTTTTTCCCGCTGATTCTTTTCACAGCTCCATAAGACTTAAGCTTATTTTCAACGTCCTTTGAAATGCTTTTAGCCCCGCCGATGACCAGAATATTATCGGGATTGAACTTAGCAATCTGTTTTTCTGTTGTTTTCGTCAAAGTGTCCGGCTGTGTAAATAACACCGGCGCATCCAATTTTTTTGCCAGAGGAATTACTGGTAATGCGTCGATAAAAACATCACGATTGACGAGAATAACGGTTTTAGGATTCGTCCATTGAGAGTCAGATGCAAGAGCCGCCGTCTCATATCGGGATGCCCCCGAAAAGCGGTTGGTTACAGACACATGATCACCGGTAACCTGATAAAAACCGGTTGGAGATAAAGAAATGCTTGATTGATTTCCTATGTAATTTGTCAGCTTAACAGATATATTTGAATCTGCCGCAAAGGAAACCGCCGGTATAAGCAATATAACAACAGCTAGAGTCAGTCCTATTAAATGTTTGCAAGTTTTCAAGATTACAGCGTCCCCCTGTTCATTAATTTGCCGGTTCGATATCCTTCAGCATAAGCTGTCCCTTGCTATTTTTTTGATATTTTACTGTCACTTTGTCGCCATTATCCAAATTCTTAACATCGGCGGCTGATTCTTCAGTGATATCAAAACTTACTGGTTCATGATCCACAGTGACTTCTATTGTATGAGTATCCGCCAGTCCTACATAAGTGCCCTCTTTCGTGACCAGCTTTTCACCCGCATCCTCGCCCTGAGATTTTTCATTGTTAACTCCGCACCCGGCGAGAAGCAGTATAAAGAACAAACATCCAAAAATTTTTTTCATTTTTTTCACCTCATTATGGATTATCGACAATATATTATTATTTTAAAGAAAAATTAAGAAACATTGAAACTTTTTTCGATAACATTCGACTATATTAGGATTTATTGTATTCTATTATAAAAAAATGCATTTGCTGGGAGTCCCGATTTCCAATTAAAACAGATGAGGTGTATTGAGATGAGAAGTAAACGAAGAAAAAAGAAAAAGACTTTGTTACTGGTCTTTCTGACAATCATCGGCATTTTTATTTTAGTTTCCGGCGGCTTTACATACTACCTATGGCATAAAGCGGCATCAACCGTCGCAAGCATTCACGAAGACATTAACAAATCGAATAAACGCAGGACTGAGGTGAAAATAAATAAACACGAACCGTTCTCTGTCTTGATCATGGGAGTAGACGAACGTAAAAATGATAAAGGAAGGGCCGACTCGCTCATTTACCTTACAGTCAATCCAAAGACAAAAACAACGGAAATGGTCAGTATTCCGCGTGACACTTATACAAAAATTATCGGCAAAG
Source organism: Bacillus sp. SIMBA_026 (assembly GCF_046535335.1). Lineage (NCBI taxonomy): Bacteria > Bacillati > Bacillota > Bacilli > Caryophanales > Bacillaceae > Bacillus > Bacillus sp. SIMBA_026. Next base: position 543,797 of record NZ_JAWRWX010000002.1, read on the forward strand.
GCACGATGGATAAAATCAATCATTCATATGCATTTGGCGGTACGCAAATGGCAGTAGATACTGTGGAGAGCTTCTTGAACCTGCCTGTAGATTATTTCATTAAAGTAAACATGGAAAGCTTTAAAGATGTCGTTGACACTTTAGGAGGCATCACTGTCAACAGTACATTCGCTTTCAACTATGACGGTTATTCCTTCAGCAAAGGCAATATTTCATTAAACGGTGATGAAGCCCTCGCTTACTCACGAATGAGAAAAGAAGATCCTAAAGGGGATTTCGGACGCCAAGACAGACAGCGGCAGATTATAGAGGGTATTATCAATAAAGGGGCAAGTATCTCTTCTGTCACGAGATTCGGAGATATGTTTAAAGTAGTAGAGAACAATGTAAAAACGAATTTAACCTTTGATGATATGTGGGATATTCAATCCGGTTATAAAGATGCCCGCAAGAAAGTGATTCAGCATGAGCTGAAGGGTGACGGCACCAAAATCGACGGAATTTACTATTATAAAGCAGATGAAAACGGACTTGCCTCCATTACTAAAGAATTGAGAAGCAGCCTCAACCTTTAAACTAATGCAGAAAAAGCAGCTTCGCATAATTTATGCGGAGCTGCTTTTTTGTTACACTTCAAAAGAATCAGGATGCTCTGAACGCAGTCCGAATTGATAGAGCAGTCCCTCAGCAATCCTTCTTGACGCCATGCCATCTCCATAGGGATTAGATGCCCGCGACATTTTTTCATATTCCTGCTTGTCTGTCAGCAGCTGTTTTGCCATCTGATAAATCGTTTCTTCATCAGTACCGGCTAATTTCAGAGTGCCCGCCTCCACTCCCTCGGGCCGTTCAGTAGTATCGCGCAATACGAGAACCGGCTTTCCTAAGGAAGGAGCTTCCTCCTGAACGCCTCCTGAATCAGTTAAAATAAAATACGACCTTGACGCAAAATTGTGGAAATCAATCACTTCAAGAGGTTCAATTAAATGGACGCGCTCCGAATCACCAAAGTGCTTATCAGCAGCTTCACGTACAGCAGGATTCAGGTGTACCGGATAAACGACTTGCACATCGCTGAATTCATCTGCGATCCGGCGGATGGCTTTAAACATATGTTCCATCGGCTGACCTAAATTTTCCCGGCGATGCGCCGTCAGTAAAATCATTCTGTCATTGCCGATTTTCTCAATAATGTTATGGGAATATTCAGAGTGAACCGTTGTATGCAAAGCATCAATCGCTGTATTTCCGGTAACAAAAATGGAGCTTTCTTTTTTATTCTCATTCAATAAATTTTGCTTCGCTTGCTGAGTCGGAGCAAAGTGAATATCAGCAAGCGCTCCGGTCATTTGGCGGTTCAATTCTTCCGGAAAAGGTGAATATTTGTTGCCCGTCCGCAATCCGGCCTCCACGTGTCCGACTGCAATCTGGTGATAGAAAGCTGCAAGGCTTCCGGCAAAGGTCGTTGTCGTGTCACCATGAACAAGAACAATATCAGGTTTGATTTCCTTAAACAGGCCGTCCAGTTTTACCAGGGCGTTTGAAGTAATTTCAGCCAGCGTCTGCCGTTCTTTCATAATATTCAAATCAAAGTCAGGCTTAATTTGAAATGCGTGAAGAACTTGATCCAGCATTTGTCTATGCTGGGCAGTCACAGTGACATATGATTCTATTTCAGGGCGTTTTTTTAATTCGAGCACAAGGGGCGCCATTTTTATCGCTTCAGGCCTTGTACCGAATACCGTCATGACTTTAAGTTTTTTCATATCTCTTTCTCCTGTATCAAGTTTGTGATCATTTTTCATTATCAACCCATTTTACACGATATGATCCGCCGGTTAAATATCTTGTATTATTTTTCCCCTAAATGAAAAAGGATATATCATTAAGGCTTTACGGATAAAACTTGTTTAATAATGGTTTATCTTATATCATTAAAAGTGTTAAAAATGAAATATCGGGTATACAGAAAATATCAGCAAGCCTGAGTCTGTATAGATATCATAACTTATATTTAAGTGACGCTAAGGAAGGTGCTTTAAAGTGAAAAAAGTACGCAAAGCCATAATTCCCGCTGCAGGTTTAGGGACACGCTTTCTGCCGGCAACAAAAGCCATGCCGAAAGAGATGCTTCCGATTGTAGACAAACCAACGATTCAATACATAATTGAAGAAGCGGTTGAAGCGGGTATTGAAGACATTATTATTGTTACGGGAAAAAGCAAGAGAGCCATTGAAGACCATTTTGATTACTCACCAGAGCTGGAAAGAAACCTAGAAGAAAAAGGGAAGACCGAACTCTTAGAAAAAGTCCGAAAAGCCTCTAATCTTGCTGACATTCATTATATCCGGCAAAAGGAGCCAAAAGGTCTTGGACATGCCGTTTGGTGCGCACGTAATTTTATCGGTGACGAGCCATTTGCCGTCCTTCTCGGAGATGATATCGTTCAAGCTGAAAAACCAGGGCTTCGCCAGCTGATGGATGAATATGAAAAAACACTTTCTTCTATTATAGGGGTTCAGCAAGTGCCTGAAGAAGAAACCCATCGTTACGGAATTATTGATCCGCTGACAAGTGAAGGCCGCAGATATCAGGTGAAGAACTTTGTTGAGAAGCCGGCTCAAGGGACTGCTCCGTCCAATCTGGCAATACTGGGACGTTATGTCTTCACTCCTGAAATCTTCATGTATCTTGAAGAACAGCAAATTGGTGCCGGAGGGGAAATTCAGCTTACAGACGCTATTCAAAAGCTGAATGAAATCCAGCGGGTTTTTGCTTACGATTTTGAGGGCAAAAGATATGATGTTGGTGAAAAACTAGGTTTTATTACCACTACATTAGAATTTGCGATGCAGGATCGTGAACTGCGTGATCACCTTATCCCTTTCATGGAAGACCTGTTAAGAAAAGATGAATTATAAGAAAAAAAGCTGTTGGATTTATTCCAACAGCTTTTTATTTTAAAATGCAGGTTAAAGTTTGATTATCGTTATTGATAATAAAAGCGTATTTATCATTTGCCGCAATAAATTGCCGATCACTGCTGCCCTTTATAACACCTTTATTATTCAGGGATAGATCTGCCGGAGTAATAGCTGATATTCCTCTGAAAACAAGCTGCTCGGCCTTGCCATTATTCACTGCATAACTGACCTCGCCATTTTTAAGATATAGCGTCTCCCGGCCGTTCACCACTTCTTTCTGCAACTCTTTCATTTCTTGCTGGATATCATTAACGCGCTCACCGAGATGCGACACAAGTTGATCAGCATCACCCTGCTTTACATACGGAGAAAAAGCGGATGCTTTCACATTTGAATTTTTTTCGTTATAGACCGCTGCGTTTTCTGGGATATAGTACGTTTTATTGTTGACCTCAATCTTTGCTGATTGCCTGTCTTCAGATACCACTTTCACCTGAGCACCGAACGGAATAAGGAAGTCCGCCTTTTTTTTCAGCTCTGTATCTTTATAGGCCTGCGTCTGGTCTTTTAATACGAAACCTTTTTTGTTCACCAATATCTGGTCTTTCCCCTTGTTAACATCATCTTGATATCCGATCTTACCGAACGAAGCGATCGTACGAAGCGGGGCGCTGAAAAACATGGTTCCGGCCATAAACACAAGCAGTATTGATAAAATAGCAATTTGAATAGCATTGACTGCTGATCCGGATTTATTTTTTTTCTTTTGTTCCTTCACAATTGCCTGCTGCTCAGGCGATTCTTTTTTACGTTCAGCAACCTGATCTTTCTTATATTTCTCTTTGTCTTTTTTGGAGAGCTTATTAAACCAATCGATAAAGGCTTTGTACTCTTTGACTACGGTTTTAGTATCGTCGAACATTCTTAATTCACCATAGTGCATCCAAGCCACACGGTCACACATTTTTTCAATCTGACCGATGGAATGACTCACAAAGAAAATGGTTTTTCCTCGTTCTTTAAATTCCTGGATTCGGTCGACACATTTCTGATAAAATGTCTGATCCCCGACAGAGAGGGCTTCATCAATGATTAAAATATCCGGATCTATATGCACGGATATCGCAAAGCCGAGGCGGGACTTCATACCGCTAGAATAGTTTTTCACCGGCTGATTAATAAAATCACCAATCTCAGCAAACTCAACTATGCTTTCATACATCTCATCGATTTCTTTATTGGTCAGCCCCATCATTAAACATTTGAGTCTAATGTTATCCCGGCCCGTCAAAGCATTATTTAAACCGGCTGCAATCGCGATCAGCGACGGCTGGCCGTTCATTTCAATTTCACCGCTTGTCGGCGGTATTACTTTTGCAAGCAGATTGGACATCGTCGATTTACCCGATCCGTTAATTCCTACAAAGCCGATTGTCTCCCCTTCATATACATCAAAGGAGACATTTCGCACAGCGAAAAAACCGTTATCTTTAGCAGGGAAAAACAAACCTTTTATTTTGTCCGACTGTTTTTCATAAAGATGATACTGCTTTGAAACATTTCGAAACGAAACCTTTAGTTTCATTGTACAATCTCCTTACGTATTAAAGAAAGTCAATAAACTTATCTCTGAATTTCATGTGTAAAACTGAACCGACTGTTAATAAAAATAAGGTGAACAGCCAGAAATACAGTGTATACTTCACATCTTGAAAGAACCACTGGCCATCTAAGAAACTGTTCCTGAATCCGTCAATAATATAGAACAGCGGATTCAGCTTCAGGACCGGCACCAATTCCGGGTGATCTGCCCCCAGTTTCGAGTGAATGTCCCAAAAAATCGGCAGCAGGAAAAATAAAAGTCTTGTCACTGCCTGCAGAAGAAACTGATAGTCTCGGATCAGCACGCTGATTGTCGAATTAAATAAGCTGAACGAAAATAAGAAAGCCATCAGACAAACAAAATAATAAATATATTGAAGCCAATGAAGGCTCGGATAGATTCCGCTGGCGAGCAATGCAATGATATAGATCACCATCATAATTGCATAACTGAACAAATTAGAAGCGATGGCGACAGACGGCAAAGAACTGATTGGGAAATTCATTTTAGCAACCATTTTAATTCTTTTAAATACACTATTTGATCCGTCCAGTATTGTCGGGCTTATAAAAAACCACGGTATCAGACCTGCAAGCATCCACAGAATAAAAGGCACTTCTCCGGCACCTGTAGCCATCGGCCCCCCTTTTCTGATCCCCAATCCAAAAACAAACCAATAGGCGAGCATTTGAATAAGAGGATTTAAAAACTGCCATAAAACGCCTAAATAATTCATTTGATATTTAGACTTTGTTTCGTAGGCCGCTAATCGCATGATTAAAGGAAATGATGTTACTTGCTCTTTTAGTATTTTCACTACAGCATTCATTTTAATCTTCCTTAGGTTGATTTGATTTTATAAAGCATCGCTGATAATTGTACCAGAAATCAAATTTTTTTTCACTTTCAAGCCGCATGCAAATGCTGCTAAAAGGTTTGTAAAGCATAATAGAAAAACCCCTTGATACAAAGGGGTTTTTCTATTATTCAGATTCAAACACAATCTTTACGACTTTCTCAGAAGAATGTCCTGACTCAAGATAACAGAATTTGTCATAAAAAGGTTTGAATGAAACCGGGTGCTGATAATCCGGTGATGAAATATGTTTAATTGCCTCGATCGTTTCCTCTGTCGTTTTCACTAACGGACCAGGAGCATCTTTCTCAAAATCGAAGTAAAACCCTCTGAGTTTATCCCGGTATGTTTCAATATCGGGAACAAAAAACAGCATCGGGCGTTTCAGATTTGCAAAATCGAAAAATACAGAAGAGTAATCGGTGATTAACAGATCTGAAATCATATACAATTCCCGAATATCTTCGTGTGCAGAAAAGTCGTAAGCAAACCCTTCAAACGGACCGAGGTCAAAATTTTCGGCCACAAGATAATGCATTCTCAGAATAACGAGATATTCATCCCCGAGCTCTTCCCTTAATTTATGCAGGTCTAAATCAAGGTCAAATTTATAACGCCCTTTAGCATAAAACTGGTCATCTCTCCATGTCGGCGCATAAAGAATAATTTTCTTATCCTCAGGCAGGTTTAACCTTCTTTTTATCGCTGTGATTGTCTCATTATTATTGTCATTATGAAGAAAATCATTTCTCGGATAGCCTGATTCAATCATAGTTTTATCGAACTGGAAGGCGCGCGCAAATATCTCAGACGAGTAGGCATTAGGGGAAATTAAATAATCCCAATTGGATGCCTCTTTAATAAAATTCTTTTTATATTTTTTCGTATTAGTACCCGGCATATGAACTTCTTCCATATCCATTGCAAGTCTTTTTAAAGGCGTCCCGTGCCATGTTTGAAGATAGGTTGTATGTTCCGGCTTTGGAATCCATAAAGGCAGACGGCTGTTGACGACCCAATATTCTGCCCGCGCCATAGCAAACAGCCACTTGATAGAAAGCCTGTTAATGTATTGAATGCCCTTCTCTTTAAAAGGCGCTGCATACTGTTTATTTACGCTCCAATACATTTTATATTCCGGGTGATTGATTTGCATGTATTCATAAATTGCTCTCGGATTACAGCTGTATTGTTTGCCGTTAAAGCTTTCAAAAATAATGGTCTTGCTTTTAACTGGCATTTTGCTCGCCATTCTGAAAACAACTTTATAACCTTTCGTAATAAGGGAATTTCTGCGTTTTTTCAGTTTTTTCATTTTGGAAATGAAACGTTTTTTCTTCCCTTTTATGAAGTATCTCATCCTTGTTTTCAGGCTGTAGTCGTTCACACGGATACAGACAGTCTGCTTTTTCTTCTTTTTATATACTTCATATCTGACCGGCCCGCTGTCTTTATTCACAACGCTTATGAGGCCTTTCAGTTTATTTTTTCTGTCTCCGAGCACAAGCGGAGTGCTGCTGAGAACAATAGGTTCAGCTTCGTCGTTTTCACAATGAAACTCCATAAACATACGGTAGACAAACCGTTTTTCCAGAGAATAAGGAATATCTTTTAATGGAAGTTTTATTTGGAAATCAAAAATTTCAGGGGTGAATGCATCTTCCCGAAGCTGTTCAATATTCTCCGTTTTTTTCGTCATTTCAATAGGGAAATGTTTTTCTACGGGGTCTTCTCCCCCTTTTTTAATGACAAATTGCAGGTTTTTAACTGAAAGCTGATTCTCCGAACTTAGATATCCTGCATACCCTGAAATCATAATTTCTTCTGCCTTCAGCTGAATCTCATCAAACTTCACAATCTTCGCTTCTCTTTTTACCTTTAAGGAAAAATTCCCCTTATCGGTTGTATAAGGCAAAATTAACAGCTCAGTCGTATGATCAAGGTGGTAGGCACGCTCAATCGCTTCAGCTTCCACAGATAAACGCACCTGCTGCGGCTGTTCTTCTTCTTCCGCTTCCGGTTCACCAAGTACCACATAAAAATCATAAGTCTGTCCCATTTCTAAAGGTTCAGGAAACGAGTGAATATTAATTGATGCGCTGTATTGAGCCGGGCTCTCTTTCTCTAAAATAATAAAGTCCTCGGCTCCGGAACGCCGTTCTTTTAATTTTAAATAACATTTCACTTCCTCAGCTAACGGTTCTTCGCTTTCAAGTGAAATAGAGAGCGCCAGATCGCCCACATTATTTTTTAAGCTTTTCAAAATACATTTACTCACAGTATTTTCATCCATACTTATTTTCTGCTCCTCTGTATTAAAGCTCTTCACTTTGCCGATTTACTTAATCGATGTGATCCTTTTTGTTTAATTTAATAGAGAAATTCCCTTTCACAGTCGTATAAGGTTCGAAAGTATATCCGTTATTCATAAACCGTTCCTTTTCGCCGAAAATAACTTCACGGCTGGATACCCTTCTAAGAATACTGATATGGTCAGCTGTTACAAACTGAATGTAAAAGTCAAGAACCGAAGTATGATTAGCATCGATTTTTTCTTTTTTGATATCCTTTTCAAAATCAATAGTAAATGGCTGAGCCGGTTGATCAGCGGATACGGAGATGATTTCAGCTTTGTTTTTCCGATCAATCCCGACCAGTCTGACTTTTTCAAAGCCATCATTCTGATCGCACACTGAAACGCTGATCGCCAATCCGGTGCCGTTATTTTCAAAGGATGTAATCGGCTGTTCTTTAGAACCGGCTTTTTCAGCGAGCCGTTCCTTTTCTTTTCTCACTTCAATCATTTTGGAAAGAGCATATGACCAATTTTTAATATAATTTGGCTTTGAGTATTTCTCAGCCATTTTAAAGGCCTGACGTGAAAATTGTTGATGAGTGCTGTCATCTCTCATTAAAGAGACAATGGCCTCGGCTAATTTTTCTATATTATATTGCTCGATTACATAGCCGTTTACTCCGTCTTCTACCAAGCTTCTGGCACCGTAATCATAATCGTAAGTTACCACAGGGCATCCGTTGCTCAATGCTTCCATGTTGGACAGACCGAAGCCTTCAAAGTGAGAAGTTGAAATTGTCAGCCACGCTTTTTGAAACTCGTAATCAGGGTTATTCGTGTAGCCTTTCAGCAATACATTATTCTGGAGGTTTTGAGCTTCAATTTCCTTTTTGATTTTTTCTGTATCTTCTCCGGACCCGAATATTTCCAGTTTTGCATCCGGGATTTCATTTACGACAAGTTTGAACGCTTTAACGGCATGCGTCAGGTTTTTCATCGCGGCAAGCCTTGAGATAATAACCGCTTTATTTCGTTCACTCGGAACGTTCAGTACCTCTTCATCAAGCGGTTTATTAATGGTATGCGGCGTAAAAAAGAAAGTCTCTTTTTCCCCTGTAATCAAAATGAAATCTGCAATCTGCTCCTCAGTAATAAAAAATACAGCATCCAGATTATTCATCTGGCCAAAAACTTCTTTATAACGCCCTTTGATCTGGAATTTATTATCACCATAATGTTTATTGTGAATAATCGCGGCATAATATGATGACGGCGCTTTTTTCACTCTGAAGACATGTTTGTCCTGAGGTCTGCTGTCTACCAGAAATAGTTTAGGCTGATCGTTTTCATTTTGAAGAACGTCTATCCAATACCGGCGCAGCTCAGATTCATCTTTAAATGTTAATGGACCTTCCTCCGTGTACCACGTAAAATGGGTAAATTTCACTTCTTCACTTTGGCTGTCCCACATGTAGTGTTTTTCCAGGTAAACGACACTTTCGCTGTTGATAAACTCCTGAAGGAAAATTTGATTAATCTTTGTGTCAAAATGAGAGACAATGACGGGTTTTCCTTCTTTATTGTATTCTTCTCTTTTGATTACTTGTTTCTCATCATTCAGATAGTCTACGTAACGCACCGCCGCACCGCCTGAATAATAGGAAAGAATATAATCATTTGATGATTTGCCGAAGATTTTTGAAATTGCCTTGCTTACTTTCCCCTTGCTGACATGTCTTTTTATTTGTTCCAGCTCAATTTTCTCCGAATAAATCCGCTTGCCTTTTGTTTTTTTACTTAAAAAGTCATCATACATGTTTATAACTTGAGTGTATTCAGAGTCAGCTTTTCCCTTTTCAAACAGCTCGTTCTTTTTTCTAGCAAACTCTAAATCAAATCTAAAAGTAAGAAAGGCGGTTTTCTTTTGGCTTTCTTCTCCGAATAGTTTAGAACGCAATAATAGTGATTTGGTCAGACCGCCGTAATTATCCGGCAGTCCGCCTGAGATAAAATAATACATCATATCGGGAAGCTCATTATTATAGTTAATAGGCTGATTGGACAAATTTTTTCTCCCTTTCACCATATGAATTTAGTAAAACACTGCAAAATAATACTATTCCCGCAGATTAAATTAGCAAAACCAATTTAAGCATCAAAAAGTACTTCTTATCAATAAATAAGAAGTACTTTGATGGTTTTTCACTCAATCTATTATAATTCCGTATTACACCCCGGCAATTTCTTTTTTAATCTGTGTGGTGGAAATGCCTTCGGTTCTAGGGAGGTAGATGACTTCGCATTGATCTTTAAGGAAATCGAATTTGCCTTCCCAATCGTCTCCCATTACGAACACGTCGATGTTGTGATCCGCTACGTCACGTACTTTTTGATCCCAGCTGTTTTCCGGAATGACTTCGTCGACATAACGGATCGTTTCCAGAATCAGCTTTCTGTGTTCATAGCTGTGGTAGGCCTTTTTTTGTTTTTGCAGGTTGAACTCGTCTGTTGAGATGGCAACAACAAGGTAATCCCCAAGCTGCTTTGCGCGCTCAAGCAGTTTAATATGACCCCAATGCAGTAAATCAAACGTACCGTAAGTAATGACCTTCTTCATGAAACAAAAGCTCCTTTCTATCATCATACGTATAACAAGCAACTGCCCTGAAATGCTGCGCAGCTGTATCCTTAATCACTAAAGTGCCAATTTCGTACTCATGGAACCTCATTATATCACATAGCCCTGAAAAGGTTAAGCCAATGTAAAACGAAGTTAAAATCCACTTATTAACAAATGTTATTACAATAGGAGTTTAGCAGGGTTTTTGCGCGTATGATTAAAGAAATTGTTATCTTATTTATATTTTTGTAAAACTATTGTTAAGTTTATCTGAAGGTATTATGTTAAAATAAAGCTTAGCCTAAGTCACGAAAAAGTGAAAGAAAATCCCGTACAAAAAGGAGGACGGCAGATGCAGACTGAAATGGTGCACAACCTTTCTTATGTTAATGGAAATTTACAGGAGTTTATTTCATATTTAGACACTTATTATATCGCACAAAAGCAAGGAGCCGTCATTGCGACGGTCAATCCTGAGATCGGATACGCTGCGGCGAAAGACAAAGGTTATCATCAAGTCATTTCATCCGCGGATTTCGTCCTGCCGGATGGTATCGGCGTCGTGTTAATGTCACGTTTGACGCAGCACCCGCTGAAATCAAGAATTGCGGGATTCGATGTGTTTCTTGCGCTGCTCGGCCTCGCAAACCGGCAAACTAAAAAAATATTTTTATACGGAGCTAAACAAGACGTGCTTGACGCCGTTTTGAACCGGATCAGCAAAGAGTATCCGAATATTGAGGTTGTCGGAGCCAGCAACGGTTATGAAGCGGATAAACGCTTCGTCGCCAAACAGATTTCCCGGGCGAAACCCGATCTCGTGTTTGTCGCCTTAGGATATCCCCATCAGGAACAATTTATTTATGAATACAAACATCTTTTTCCTCAGGCTGTATCGATCGGTTTGGGCGGAAGCTTTGATGTGTTCAGCGGAACGGTGAAACGCGCCCCTGAATGGATGATTAAAACGAATCTGGAATGGCTGTACAGACTGGTGACGAATCCGTGGAGATGGAAAAGGATGCTGAACATTCCGAAGTATGCTTTTACCGTTTTGAGAAATAATAAATCAAATAAAAGCCTGTATTCCAAGCAGGCAGAAGATCAAACGAAACAGCTTTAAACAAATAAAACAGCAAAAGAGATTGGTAATCTATGAACCTGCGATCTTTATTCGCCGCTTTTTATTCTATATATCTGTCTGTTCTCGGCGTTTTGTTCAAGCCTGTAAAGCCCAAGAACCATCTGACCCTGCTGGTATCTTTTGAGGAGAATGCGCAGGCTCTCATCCGTTCTTACAAAGCGCACGCTGAATCGCTTTCTTATGAAGTGACGGTTTTGTATACGAGACACGCCGTCAGTCTGAAAAAAGAGCTGGAAGGTGTCGGCTCTTTTTATGTGAACGAAAAACATCCGCTGCATCTTTTGAAGGCTGTTTTGATCCTTTTTAAGAGCAAAGTGGTGATAACGGATAACTATTTCCTCATGACAAGCGCCTTAAACCGCCGGCCGCAAACGACATGCATTCAGGTGTGGCATGCGAACGGCTCTTTGAAAAAGTTCGGCCTTGAGGATGTGACGAATCAAAACCGCCCGGCATCAGACATCAGCCGTTTTAAAAAAGTGTACCGCTCGTTTGACTTTGTCACCGTCGGCTCAGACGCGATGGCTGACGTTTTTAAAAAGTCGTTCGGCATACGGGACGGCCAGCTGTTAAAAACGGGTGTCCCCCTGACTGACGTCTATTATGAAGAACACAAGCCCGAACTGAAGCACAAATGGCCGAAAAAAATCATCTTGTACGCACCGACATTCAGGGATTATGATATGCAATCCTTTCGGCTGCCATTCACCGAAGAACAGCTCACAAACGCGTTAAACGGAGAGTATATGCTGCTTGTAAAGCTTCATCCTGCCGTTTTGCATCATATTTCGGCTTCGTTTGAAAGCGAACTGATCAAGAACGTGTCTGACATGCGTCTTCATGATCTCTTGAAAGCGGCTGATATTTTAATTACGGATTACTCTTCTGTGCCTTTTGAATTCGCGCTCTTAAATAAACCGATTTTCTTTTTCACGTATGATCTGGAGGAATATGATCAAAAGCGCGGTTTAATCGACAATTATACTTCCGTCATTCCCGGAAAGGCTTGTCATGACAGCGAAGCCCTTCTGGAGGAAATGACGAAAAAGCCATTTCGTGCAGAAGAAATGAAGCGGTTCTCGGACAAATGGAATATGTATTCAGATGGGAATTCGAGTGAAGCGTTATTGAAATTTGCGGAAACAAAAATGAAAAATTGTGCTGAAGCACCTGCCTGAATCCGACGGCGGGTGTTTTTTGCATGAAAAAAGGGCTGAAGCATACACTTCAGCCCTTTTTTTATACTTTCATATACACGGGAACATCATAGTAAAGCGTATAGTCATCCAGCAGTGAGTATAAGCTGTACATGCGGTTTACCTGCTTATACGCCCAGCCGATGTCTGTCGCATACTGATGGGCCGCGGCTGGGGACCATCTCATTTTATACAGCGTATCCTGCTCGTATGAAGGATTGTGAATATAAGAGGCACCGATAAATTGGGCTCCGCCGATAATCGCGGCTTCCGGAGTAAACCAGCCTTGATTATACGCGTATTGTGCGCCGTAGTAATTCGGATTGCTGTCATAAGCCCCGATGCCGTACATGTTGTAAACCTTTTTACCATTATACATAATGCCGTTCGCAAGCTCTGACGTGCCATTGCCCGTTTCAAGCAAAGCATGCGAAATCAAATACACTTCATTGATGCTGTATTTGCCGGCGGCTGTAATAAAGGCCTGGCCTTTCCCTGTCAGTATTCCTTTATTGACCAGCACTTTTTGATTCAGTTCCGATGCGTTCAGTCCGGCTGCCTGAGAGAGCTTCAGAAATTGAAAGTAATACTTGCTGTCTTGTGCGAATTGAGCCGGATTGACATACTGCCCGACTTCGTCACTGCTGGCGTTTCTCCAGCCCATGCTGAGTTTGGCCCAGCCGTTTGTCTGGCCTGTGATGCTGACTTTATCACCTTTTTTCAACTGCCCGATAATATTGCCGGAGCTGACTTCCGGGGTTGACCGGACGTTCAGGACGTCGGCTGTGACCGTTCCGGAGGCCGTATTGATGTACGTAAGCGATGCATAAGCCGCGGCATCAGTCTGCGGGCTGACTGTCATTTGTTTTTTGACCATATCTGCCAGCGAGATGTTGTAATTGGTATTCATGATTTGCGGTCCGTTTTTTATTTTCAAAATAGCCATCGTCCATCCGTACAGCTTTTTCAGCTTTTGGGAGGCGGCGTCCGCTGACTGCGCTCCCGTGAATTGATTGCGAATGCGGAGTTCATAAACCGGATGGCTTTCACTCGTATAGCCGGCCTGTAATTGTTTGGCGCTGAAAAAGCTCATGCTTTTATTTAAAACGGTTTTACTGCTGAATGTTTCGGTTTTGATGACGTACTGTGCAGAGCCGGTTTTCCCCGTCTCCTTCACAGTTCCGGCCGCTTTGTTTTGCTTAAAAAAAGCAGTCACGCGGTCAATGTCTTCCTTTTTAAGCAGCGGTGCCGTTTCAATTCTGAATTGTGTATACGCCGCTTCACCTGTTTTCTGTGCGGAGGCAGATACTTTTTTCCCTTTGAAAAAGTCCAGCGAACGATTGATCTTTGCCGTATCAAGCAGTGATTCGGTTGTGACTTGGTACGTTGTGTCCGTCTGCTTGGATATCGTTTTTGAAATGGCAGTCAGTTTATATCCCGCCAGCAGATTCAATCCTTTTTTTATCTTCGACTGGTCTGCCGTCTGCTGAGAAAGCAGCTGATATTCGTTTTCTGCTGTTTTTCCCGCCGCTGTTCTTGCCGTCTTTACATGCTGCTGGCGGAAAAACGCCTCCGCTTGATCTGCCTGTGCAGCGGTAAGCTGCCCTGCCGTGATCCGATAAACGGACACTGATGCTGTCTTTTTGACAGGCGATGCGTCGCAATGCCATTTTTTCTTTTTAAAGAAAGCTTGAACACTTTGCAGCTGCTTAGCCGTCAGTCCGCTCATCGCGACCGTATAATTATTTTTCTTGCCGGCTTTTTGATAGCTTCCGCTGACACCCGTATTCTTCTTGATTTGGGTGATAGCATTTTGCACGGCGCTTACTCCGTTAAAATATCCTGACTGCACGTTGTACACGGTTGCTGTTTTGCTTTGGGCATACTTTTGAACATTCCCTTTGACGCCCGTTTTCTGCTGAAGCTGTTTCGCTAAACCTGCCGCAGCATTTGCATTTGAAATGTCAGAGGCTGTCACGGTGATATTCGGACTGGCCTTTGCCGTGACTTTCAGCGACGACTGCAATCCTGTTTCCTTTTGAAAATCAGTTTGGATTTGAGCGGCTTTTTGATCGCCGGAGATGGTTCCTGATTGGATCTGAAACCGGGCTGTTTCCCGTTTGACCTGACGGTATGACGCTTTCACGCCCGTCTGCTTTGTCAACGCTTGCGAGAGCGCTTTTGCGTCTGCTTCGGCCGCCATCTCAGCAGTCACGACCTGCATATACGGCTGTTTTGTCCCCGCCGCCTTGACGGCGCCGGTCACGCTCGTTTTTTTCGTCAGTTCGGCAAGAAGATTTTTCGTCTGCCGCTCGTCTGATAGAACGCCTGATGTGACGGTCACGTACGGCTGTTTGCTTCCGCTTGCGCTGTAAGTGCCGGTCACGCCCGTCTGCTTCGTAAAATCTTTCAGCACGGTTTTCGCATCCGTTTCATCGTGTAAGCCTGAAGCTGAGATTTGATAAGTGAGCGGCGTATTTCCGGCTTTCTTTACGTCAGCCTGCCACCCCGTATCCTTTTTCAATTTGGCTGCCGCTTGAAGCGCCTCGTTCTCAGAAGCAAATTGCTGCTTCGTTTCCAGCTCGTAAACGGAGTAGTCGCTGTATGCGGCCTCAGCGGGCTGTGTAAGGGTGCAAAAGACAAGGAAAACGGCGGACAATAACATAGGTGCAACGAATCTCTTTTTCATTCCTTCTCCTCTTTCTGATTCAATTGGTTTCTATCAAACTAGTTTATTTATCGGCCGGCCTTCTTCATTTTTACAGAGAGAAACCACCCAATTTTCCAAATAAAAAAAACTTAATCCCAGAGCTGGGATTAAGTTTGGTTTTATATATGAGAAACGATGAGCGTGCAATCTCCGTTTATCGTAAAGTCTGGCATCTGATCCGGCAGTATGAAATGCGCGCCTTTTTCAAGCTTGGCAGACTTGCCTTCACAGATGATGGAGCCGCTTCCTTCTATGACGCTGCACAGCATAAACGGAGCGTCCTGGGTCATTTCCGCCGTCCCGCTGATATCCCATTTGTATACAGAAAAATATTCTCCCTGCACAAAGGTTTTGATGGTGACGCCTTTTCTCGTTTCAGTTGATTCATCTAAAAATCCGTCCACATGAGGAACGGTGGCGGCGTTGACGGCATCGCGGATATGCAGCTCACGTGCCTGGCCGTTTTGATCTGTACGCCCGTAATCATATATCCGATAGGCGGCCTCTGAATTCTGCTGTGTTTCAAGCACGAGCGCCCCCGCGCAAATGGCATGGATGGTTCCGCTCGGCACATAATAAAAATCGCCGGGTTTGATCTTCACGCGGCGCAGCAGGCCTTCCCAGTCACCGCTGTTAATCATGGTGACAAGTTCCGCTTTCGAACGGGCCGTGTGACCGTATATGATTTCCGCATTTTCTTTACAGTCAATAATGTACCAGCACTCAGATTTCCCCGTTTCGCCCAGTCCATGCTCCTCGGCGTCATAATCGTCAGGATGGACTTTAACAGACTGATGATGTTTGACGTCCAGTATTTTCGTCAGCAGCGGAAATCGGTCCCCTTCCGTTCCGCCGAATAATTCTCTATGCTGATCCCACAGTTCCATCAAGGTTTTCCCTTGATACGGACCGCTTTTGACCGTGCTCATTCCGTGCGGATGGGCTGAAATCGCCCAGCATTCGCCGGTTGTTTCTGAAGGTATGTCGTATCCGAATCGTTCGCGTAATAACGTGCCGCCCCATAGTTTTTCTTTACATACAGGCTGTAAAAAAATCGGCTCTTGCGTCATGTTCGTTCCCCTCCCCTTAAAAAGCGGCTCATATCCCATTCCCCCTGTGTCTTTTTTAAAACACGGAGGGAGCCGCGGTTAAAAACAATATGTATAATGGCTGACCTGCTCATTATACCATTCGGATGGGGCGGAATGCTCAGTCATTTCCTATTCCAGAATAAAATGCCTTGTTTGTCGCAAATTAAAATAACTGATGGAAAGGGGGGGAACATTTTGACGATACATGCGGAGCTCGGCAAAAACCTTGAAGTGCTGAAAAAACGGTTCGGCCAAAGCGATGACATGATGTTTTATTCGTTTACGTACGGAAACGGCAAATGTGACGCCTGTCTTATATATATAGACGGACTGACCGACAATCAATTGCTTGCGGAATATATTATTTCGCCCGTGCAGGCGGCCGCCCGGCATCAAGAGGAACCGGCTGAAACACCGCCGTCATCCATCTCTTTCGGCTATCGTCATACCCGGCTTTCTTCACTTAAGGACGCGGAGGCAGACATTTTCTCCGGCAAATCGGTTTTGCTGGCGGAGGGATGGGAGGAAGCTCTTTCGTTTGAGACGGAAACATTTAAAATGCGTGATATTGAAGAACCGTCTTCAGAAGTGCTTGAACGAGGACCGAGGATAGGTTTTGTCGAAAAGCTCCGAACAAACACGGCGCTGTTGCGCGAGCAGTCCGGTGATCCCAACCTCCAGATCAAAGAGATCACACTCGGCGAACGGACAAAAAAGCGGATCGCCGTTGCTTACATTCGGGATATCGCGCCTGATGATGTTGTAAAAGAAGTGATGAAAAGACTGGATTCGATCACCATTGACGACATTCCGGAATCAGGAGCGATCGAGCAGCTTATTGAAGATAACACGTATTCTATTTTCCCGACCGTCTTGACGACCGAACGGCCCGACCGGGTTATGGGCGCTCTTTTGGAAGGAAGGGTCTCCATTCTTGTAGACGGAACGCCTTTTACCCTTTTGGTGCCGGCTACCGTTGATGAATTTATCCACTCACCTGACGATTATAATCAGCGGTGGGTTCCGGTTACCTTTCTCAGGCTGCTTCGGTATACATGCATTTTAATCACGATTTATTTACCCGGCCTTTACATATCGCTCGTTACGTTTCACACGGGGCTTTTGCCGACGAGAATGGCGGTTACGATTGCCGGAAGCAGATTGAATGTCCCGTTCCCTCCTTTTGTTGAAGCGTTCATCATGATTTTTACGATCGAGATGATCAGAGAAGCCGGACTCAGGCTGCCGAAGCCGATCGGACAGACGATCGGCCTGATCGGGGGCGTGGTGATCGGACAGGCCGCCGTTCAGGCGAATATTGTCAGCGCGATGATGGTCATTGTCGTATCCGTTACGGCGTTGGCTTCTTTTACGGCGCCCTCCTATGCGTTCAATTTTCCGCTGAGGCTCATCCGTATTTTTTCAATGATTCTGTCGGCGATATTAGGTTTATACGGACTGATCATGTGCTATCTGCTTGTCATCGGCCATCTGATGCGTCTGAAAAGCTTCGGTCAGGACTATCTTATTCCGATCATGGCGCAGCCTGGCCAAGACTTAAAAGATACGATCGTCAGACTGCCGACGCCTCTTTTGAAAAAACGGCCGACCAGAAAAGAGACGAAAGATAAAATCAAGCAAAGGTGATCCCCATGAAAAAACCGGAAGACAAGCTGTCGTTTATGCAGACACTTCTCATGGTAAGCGGAACAATGATCGGAGCGGGCGTGTTAACACTGCCGCGCTCCGCCGCAACAGCGGACAGTCCGAGCGGATGGATCATTATTCTTGTGCAGAGTGTCGTGTTTATCGGCATCGTCCTGCTCTTTATGCCGTTTTTGCAGAAAAACAGCGGGGAAACCATTTATGAGCTGAATCAAAGCATCATGGGCCGAGCTATCGGTTCTCTTCTGAATTTATTCATCAGCTGTTATTTTGTCGTCACCGTCTGTTTTCAAGCCCGTTTTCTCGGTGAAGTCATCAATTACTTTTTACTGAAAAATACGCCGATGGGTGTCGTCATATTCATCTTTCTGGCGGTCGGCATCTACCATGTGACCGGCGGGGTCTATCCCATTTCAAAGCTTTATGCCTATTTGTTCCCGGTTACGATCGTCATTCTGATTATGCTGCTTATATTCAGCCTGAGACTGTTTAATCTGGATTTCGTCCGCCCGGTCATGGAAGGAGGCTACAAAAGCTTTTTTGAGATGTTTCCGCGGACCCTTTTGTATTTTTCAGGACTTGAGGTGATTCTGTATCTGGTGCCGTTTATGAAAAAACCGAAGCAGGCGAAAAAGGCTGCTGTCTTCGGCATCGCCAGCGCAGGCTTATTTTACAGCATTACGCTGCTTGTCGTCATCGGCTGTATGTCGGTCGCTGAAGCCAAAACGGTGACGTATCCGACCATTTCCCTGATTCACGCCTTAGAAATCCGGGGTATTTTCATTGAGCGGTTTGATATCTTTCTTTTAATCACGTGGACATGCCAGCAGTTTACCTGTATGCTCGGCTCTTTTAAAGGAGCGCATCTCGGATTAAACACCATTTTCAAACTGAAAAATAAAAACAATGCCTGGCTGCTGGGAGGCTTATTGGCAGTGACATTCGGCCTTTCAATGTACCCCGATGATATCAACAGTGTGTTTGCATTCGCGAATATTCTCGGATATGCGTTTTTTGCCGTCATTATGATTCCTTTTCTCATCTGGTTTGTCAGCTGGATGAAAAAAATAGCCGGGAGGAAACAGACGTCATGACACTTTTCATCAAATGGGCGGCGGCGCTTTTCATACTGATGACGCTTTCAGGATGCTGGGACGCGAAGGAAGTCGAAAAGCTATCTTTCGCCCGGGGACTGGCGATAGACGAGACGAGTGACCGCCGATATAAATTAACCTATCAAAACCTGCTGCCCCAAAGTGAAAACAGCCAAGCTTCCGGCCGGCCCGTGTTTGTCAATGTGACGACGCGGGGGGATACCATTCTTGAAGCCGTCAGTGAAGTCGCTTTAAAAGATCCGCCTGTTTACAGCGATCACTTAAAAGTGCTGATATTCAGCGACAAATTGCTGGCCGACCAAAATATACTGCAGATGATGAATCATTTTATCCGCGATGATGAATTACGGCGGAGCAGCTATCTCTTCGCGGCAAGAGGAAAAGCTTCCGATATTCTGACGGAGCCGACGCCGAATCAGCAGCAGCCCATGGCCGCGGAAAAGCTGATCGACCTTACGAACAACGGCGGCTACAACGGGAAGATTTTAAAACCGCTCCGAATCGGGAGAGCTTCGATTTACTGCCATAATAAACTCAGTTTTCTCATTCAGGCCGTCAGCAATCAAAAAGGAAAAACGGTGTATGACGGAGCGGCCATTATCAAAAACGCAAAACAAAACAGATTGGCGGGCTTTCTGTCATCATACGAAATACAGAGCCTGAATTGGCTGATGGGGACGATACGGGGCGGCGTGCTGCCCGCTTTGGATAAAGGGGGGCACCCGATTACCTTCGAGATCAAAAAATCAACATCTACCATCACTCCCAGGCTGAAAAACGGGAAGCTGTCATTTCATGTAGCGGTAAAAACAAAAGGACTTTTGTCAGAGGATCAATATGCCGGAGAAGATTCATTCGATCAGCACTATTTAAACGGGCTGGAAAAGATTTTCGAAAAAAAACTGAAAAGCGATGTGAAAGAAGTCATCGAAAAGCTGCAGAATCAATATGAAACGGACCCTGTATTCTTTTCTGACAGAGTCCGCATTCAATATCCCGACTATTGGAAGAAAGTAAAGCATCATTGGGATGAGACCTTCTCCGAAGCGGCTTTTGACTATGATGTTTCCATTAAGATTACCAACTTCGGAACGATGGGACGGTAGCCTTCAGCCTGTTTTTTCGACACGGAGGAGAATTTGATAAATCCGGCTTTGTTCGGGCAGTTGTGTCACCGGAAATTGCATCGATTGCGCCATTCGTGTGATTTCCTGTAAAAACAGCTGCACCCGCTCATCCACGTGAACATACGTATAGGACTGCTTTTTCACAGCAAATGTCTCTTCCGGAAAGAGCGTGCGCACCGTCTGCGGCGTAAAAAACCGCAAGTGGGTGCGGTCGAGAATGCCGGCGTCTCTGTATGTCCAGTCACCGAGCAGAAGCGGGAACAGCGCTTCGGCGTGGGAAATATTCGGAATGCTGCAAACGATTGATCCGGCAGGCGACAAATAGGATGAATACGTTTCAATGACGCGCCACGGGTCTTTTAAGTGCTCAAGGATGTCCGCGAAAATGATGCAATCAAAAAAGCCTTCCGGATAAGGCAGCTTCACTTCTTCGACATCTTCCTGCAGCACCGCTTCATAGTGTCCTTTTGCCGCTTGCGCCGCCAGCGGGTGCAGTTCTATTCCGTACAGTTCGCAAGGCTGTCTGTTTTGAAGTTCCAGCCCCGTAGCCCCCGCGCCGCAGCCGACATCAAGTATCCGTTTCGCCTCCCGGGGAACGAGCTCCGCAATTTCCGGTCTCGGATGAGTAAAGTACGTAAAATCAGTGCCCCATTTTTCCGTAAACCGCTGGCGGTTCTCCGAATATAACTGATTGATATTGATATCCTGATTAGCCGTAAACGTCGCGTGCCCGTGGTGATGCACAAAAGCATCGAGGGCGATGTGCAGGCTGTAGCCTTTTTGCAGGGCGCGCAGACATAGGTCATCATCTTCAAAAGAACCGTATCCGAATTGTTCATCGAACGGGCCGATGTCTTCAATGACGCTTCTTTTCACCAGAAGACAGAAGCCGACAAGGCGCAGCACCCGCTTTGTATGATGCTTTTCCCGTGCGCAATACGCCTCCGCGAATGACTCCAGCTCATCAAGCGATTGATATGCGTCATGGATCATTTGCGCGCCGCTGACATAGTTGCTGACGGGCCCGACCATACCGGCTTTTTCAGAATGATACAGCACCCTCAGCATGGAGGTGAGCCAATTTTTCGTGACCATCGTATCGTTGTTCAGAAACAGCAGATTTTCTCCCCCTGCCGCTTCGATACCCTGGTTGCACCCTTTGGCGAACCCGAGGTTTTTTTCATTTAGGATGACTTTGATGTCAGGCAGATTTGATATGTATTCTCTCGTTCCGTCTGAGGAACCGTTGTCAACTATAATCAGTTCAATCTTATCTTTGTCGGTGTATCGTTCAATGCTGGCCAGACATTTTTTCGTCAGCTCAAGTTCATTATATGTAAGGATAATAATACTCGTTTTCACCGGCATCCCCGCCTTTATCGTGACTTTATACAACGTATGACATATCCCCGTCATTTATGTGACCGGGCGCCTGCCCGCATCCGTTTTGAGGGGCCGGTGAATAACCGCCCCCCCTAAAACTGAATATTACGGATGAACTGTCCGCCGATTTGATTCTGATCCCGAGCCTCCGTTACGGCTTTTCAGATCCTGCTCAATTTCTTCAAGGCTTTTCCCCTTCGTCTCGGTCACTTTAAACCAGACGAACAGGAATGCCAGTATCCCGATCGCGGCATAAATAAGAAATAAATAGCTGATGCCGACTGCTTCCATTAACATCGGATAGGTTAATGAGACAATCAATGTTCCGGCATGCAGCATCAAAGTGGAGACACCCGTCCCGATACCCCGGACATGCAGCGGGAATAATTCAGGAAGCATGACCCACACGGCAGGCCCCCAGCTGACCGCAAACACAATGATAAACAGGCCTAAACAAATCACCGTTGTCCATGATGCGGCTGCTGAATGTTCAAAGAAGAGATTGACCGCGGCCAATACGAGCAGACTGATGACCATGCCCGCATTTCCGGCCAGCAGCAGCGGCTTCCGGCCGATTTTATCAATGACTTTAATAGCCGCAAGCGTCATGATGACATTGACGGCGCCGATTCCGACAGTTCCCAATATAGACGCGGAATTGCCGAACCCGACACTGGTAAATGTTTTCGGGGCGTAATAAATAATTGTATTTGTCCCGATGAATTGCTGTAAAAAGGCAAGTCCAAGGCCCGCAATCAGCGCGGGTCTCACCCACGGCTCAAACAATTCTTTCAAGCCGCCTTCGTTTTCCTTTTCCGCTTCTTTCATCTGATCAATCTCATCATCAATATTCTTCGTTCCCCGCAATGATGAAAGGATTTCTCTTGCTTTCTCTTCTTTGCCGATCGTAAACAGCCAGCGCGGGCTTTCCGGCATAAATAAGATTCCGATCAGCAGAATGACTGACGGCACAACCGCAAGTCCAAGCATCCAGCGCCAAGCGCCTGCATCGGCAAATATATAGTTCACGATATAAGAAACGAGGATTCCGACCGTAATCATCAGCTGATTCAGCGAAGAAAGCGCCCCCCGTTTATGTTTCGGAGCCAGCTCCGATAAATAGAGCGGAACGATCGTTGTAGATGTTCCGACAGCCAGTCCGAGAATGATCCGGAAAAGAACCATCACCTCTGTATTCGGGGCAAAAGCGACTCCTAAACCGCCTATACAAAACAGCAGCGCCGCTCCCATGATGGCCTTCCGCCTGCCGAACCGGTCGGTCAGTTTGCCGGCGAATCCCGACCCGAGAATCGCCCCCGCCAATAACGAACTGACGACGAGGCCTTCTGTAAAGGCGTTCAGTCCCAGTTCTTTTTTCATAAATAAAATAGCTCCGGAAATGACTCCGGTATCATATCCGTATAACGCGCCGCCGAGTGCGCCGAAAAAATAGAGCCATTTATTCGAGTGTATGCTTTTCATGTTATGTAGACTCCCTTCATCCAACGCTGTATCCGCGCGGAATTGTTCTACTGCTTCTTTTACCTGTTTCCGTCCGTTTCAAACCTTCCGCACCCTTAATATCCATTATTTTACTAATTATTTTTTACAAAGCGACGAAACATTTCCCGCTTCCTGCCGTCCAATATAATGTGAACCTGATGCAAAAATAACAGTAGATGTTGTCGAAATAGAGAGAAAGATTTGGAATTTTCTCATTTGCAGAGTTGCTCCAAGTCAACAATTATGGTACGCTTCACAAAGAATAGAAACGAGAGGTAATGATATGGAAGAACGATCTCAACGCAGAAAAAAGAAAAGACGCCTCAGAAAATGGGTGAAATTTGTACTGGTATTCGCCGCTTTCTTATTGGTGATCGCCGGTTCCGTCGGCACCTACGCATTTGTGAAATTGAATAATGCGACCAAAGAAGCGCACGTCAGCCTTGACCGCGGCGACCAGTCCGTAAAACGGATCAAAGAATTTGACCCGAAGAAGGATTCTTTCACCGTATTGCTTTTAGGAATAGACGCCCGTGACAATAAGGGCGAATCAGTAGATGACGCAAGAAGTGACGCCAACGTGCTCGTCACCTTCAACCGGAAAAAGAAAACAGCGACGATGCTCAGCATTCCGCGGGATTCCTATGTCAACATCCCGGGACACGGCTATGACAAATTCGCGCACGCACATGCTTACGGCGGTTATAATTTAACTTATAAAACAGTAGAAAACATGCTTGATATTCCGGTAGATTATGTGGTTGAGAGCAACTTCGACGCGTTCCGCGATGTCGTCAATGAATTGAACGGCGTTACGGTAAATGTGAAAAGCCAAAAAATTGCCGATCGTATTAAAGTCGATACAAAAGGAAAAGTCGTGCTGAAGCCGGGCGTTCAGACGCTTGACGGTGAGCAGGCGCTGGCTTATGTAAGAACACGCAAAGCGGACACCGATCTGATGCGCGGACAAAGACAGATGGAAGTGCTGAGCGCCATTATTAAAAAATCTAAATCGTTAAGCTCGATCCCATCTTATGATGATATCGTCGACAGCTTAGGGAAAAACTTAAAAATGAACTTATCTCTTAATGACGCCATCGGTCTGTTCCCGTTTATCACATCGCTGAAATCGGTGGATTCTTTGCAGCTGACAGGTTCAGACAGCTATATTTACACTCCTCAGTACGGCAAAAATATTTATTACTTCAAGCTGAATGAGGAAAACCTTCAAGAAGTGAAAACGAAATTAAAAAATGATTTAAACGCGTAAGATGTCACGGCGGGATTAGCAAATCCCGCCGTTTTTCTGTTGAAAAAAAGGACATGAAGGTATAGCCTTTTAACTGACGGCTTTCTGCTGATTTCGCACAAAGCTGAACATACTACATGAAGCAGCTTTATTTTTAAGGAGGGCATCCATACATATGAAATTGATAGCCATTGACTTAGACGGCACATTACTGAACTCGGACAGTGTGATTTCTCCGGAAAACAGAGCGGCTTTACAAAGAGCGGATGAAGCGGGCATTCTCGTGGCCATCTGCACGGGCAGAGCCACGTTTGATGTAAAAGCGCTCTTAAAGGATTTGGATATTCCGATCATTGCGGCAAACGGCGGGACAGTCCATGACAAAGGATACCGCCTCGTCAGCCGGCTCTTAATGGATCAGCAGGCCGGGAAGGATATCGCCGCTTATTTAACGGACAAAGACATTTACTTTGAGGTCTATACAGATGATCATCTGCTGTCCCCATTTGACGGCGAGTCCAAACTGCAGGCAGAACTGGACATTCTGAAAAGCGCCAATCCCAAGGAAGATATTCGGACATTATGGGAGGGCGCAAAGACGCAGTTCAAACAATTCGGCATTAAACCCGTGCAGGATATACAGGCGATTTTTAACGGAGACGAACATGTTTACAAGCTTCTTTGTTTCTCTTTTGATATGGAAAAACTGAGAAACGCCAAAGAAGAAATTACACATCATCCGAAATTATCCCAGACATCTTCCGGGAAACACATTATCGAAATCCTCCCTGCCGGTTCCGGAAAGGGACGTGCTCTGAAGGAGCTTGCCTCACTGTACGGAATTGAAAAACAGGATATTTACGCCATCGGCGACAGCCCGAATGATTTCTCCATGTTTGAAGCGGCGGGAAACCGCATCGCCATGGGCAATGCGATTGATGAACTGAAGGAAAAAAGCACGTATATTACAAAAAGCAACGATGAAAACGGCGTCGCATATTTCATCAACCTGCTTCTCGACAACGATCAATAAAAGGCAAAAGCCAGGTCTTTCACGGCCTGGTTTTTCATGTTTCCGAAAAAAAGAAATTCCCAAAAATGAAAATAAATTGTAAGATAAAGAAAAAAGGAGTTTCATGATGTCGAATGCAATCGCTATTATAGGATGTTTAGCTTTTCTCTGCGCAGTCGGATACGGAATATTCCATCTCATATGCAAAGCGGCAAAAAAAGAAAAACATTTTTCAAAAAAGCTGTTTTGGCCCCTTCTCATCGGCGGATTTATCCTGCTTCTGACAGGTGCCTCCCTCGCAGAACCGGACGCCTCGGCCGAGAAGGCAGAGGAGAAATACAGCACCCTTGATACCGCTTATCAAAAATTGACGAAGGAACACCAGGCGCTTGAGAAAAAATATGAAAGCATCAGTGCCGCGGCCGAAAAGGAGAAATCCGAAGCCGAAGCCGGCAATGAAGAAAAACTCAGCAAACTCAGCCAAGAGATAAGTGAGCTGAAAAAAACAAACAAATCACTCAAACAAGACAATGAGAAATTAAAAAATTCACAAAAGAAGCTCGAAAAGACCGCTGAAACGCTTCAGTCAGAAAATAAAACTTTAAAGCGGCAGAAAGCAGAAACAAAAACATCCGAAAACGCGGAAACGGCGCAAAACAACGCCCCTTCCTCCGGCGGACATGCCGAAACGAAAGCAGCCGGCACCTCACAGGGATGCGATATTAAAGGCAGCCGGAACGGCATTTATCACACGCCGGGAAGTACATACTACGACCGGACGACAGATCCCGCGGAAATGTTCTGTTCCGTAGAGGATGCGGTAGCGGCCGGATACAGAGCGCCGAAACGGTAAAAGAAAAAGACGTCAGAGACACTCTCTGACGTCTTTTTTTTACGGAAGCCGGATGCTGCCCGCATATTTGTCCTTCCAATAAGCGCTTGTGTTCATATTTGTTATGGTAACGCCTGCGGACACGGTGACATGAATCACTTGTCCGTTCCCGATATAAATGGCCGGATTCAGGCTTTCCGCTTTAAAGAAGACCAGATCGCCGGGCTTCAGATCTTGTTTATCGACCGGAACGCCCGCCTGCATCTGCTTGTCCGCATAACGCGGCAGGCTGATTCCTTTCGCTTTTTGATAGATGTATTGAACAAATCCCGCCGTATCAAAGCCGGTTTCCGGTGAAACGCCGCCTTTCAGATAAGAAATTCCGATATGATCGGCCGCTGTGGACACAACGGGATTTTCTTTAGAAATGGCTAAATTGCTGAATCGGCGCACCCCCGTAAAATGTTTTTTCCAGTAATCTTCCGACAAGTAAGAAATGGTGACTTTTGCGGAGCGGCTCGCTTGGATGAATCTTCCCTCTCCCGCATAAATGCCCGCATGGGAAATTCCTTTTTTATACGTGTCGCTGAAATAAATCACGTCCCCGGGCTTTATATCGCTCAGTTTGATTTTCTCACCGACCAGCCACTGCTGTTCCGCAGATCTCGGCAGGTAAATGTGAAGCTTGTTTTCAAAAACATATTGGACCAGCCCCGAACAGTCGAATCCCTCCTCGGGCGTGCTTCCGCCGAATACATACGGAATGTCGAGGTAACGGGCTGCCTCCTGAACGATCGGATCATCAGCCAGTTCCGGATCTTTTGTAATCCGCTTTGCGCCAAGATATAAATTCATCCAATAACTGCTTTTTTGAAAGTGTGTGACGGTTACGCCTTCTGACGGAGAACTGTGTATCATCTCTCCGTTTCCGATATAAAGACCGTCATGGACGGGCGCGTTTTGTGTGGAATCCGACTTTTTGAAAAACACAAGATCTCCCGGTAAAAGGTCATTTTCTTTGACAGCAGCTCCGACTTTCCATTGATCACTGACCGTTCTCGGCAGATGGATGTTCTGTCTGCTGAAAAGATAATGCATCAATCCGGACGGATCAAAACCGTCCTCAGGCTCTTCGCCTCCGTAAACATATTTATTTCCGACAAGTTTTTGCGCGTCTGAAACCATCAGGACAGAAACTTGAGAATCCGCTTCAGCAATTTCCGTTCTCGTTACTGCAGGTGCCACAAGACAAATCATAAGGCCGGCAAGGATGTACTTCCTCCAGCTTGTGAGCATGTTTTCTATTCACTCTCCTCATTTTTAGTAGTTTTTACATCGGTAACTTTTAACAAATGTTTAGGAGAGCACACAAAAAAAGAATGCCCGTTATGGGCATTCTTTACTGGATTCGGAACAAACAATATGCCGGCAAGCGGAATCATGCGCTTATTTTGCGCCCGCTGTGTCCTCTTGCTGAATTTTTTGCATTTCCGTGTCAATTTTTTGTTTTTCCTGATCTGTGAGCTGATCATTGTATTTAAACGCTGACATAAACATAAATACCATAATGATCGCGGCAAACGGCCATCCCGCTTTAATGATTTTCATTTGTTTTTCACTCCGCTTTCTTTTTTAAGATATCGCTGTGATCCACATCAAACGTTAATTTTCCATCCTTGACGCTCCAATCGAAATTCGATTCTTTCGTCAGTTCACGTACGATCGTTTTATGATTGATGCTGCCTTTTTTAACCGGTGCAGGCGTTGCTTCATGAATATTCATCGGCGTGACTTCAAAGCGTCCCGTGCCGTTTTTCTGCAGATGATATTGAACAAGCGCCGTGTCTCTCGTTCTTGTCCACCCCTGGTCGAATACGAAGTTGCCCAGGCTGTAGAAAATAACGGTGCCGTGGTACATTTCGATCGGTTCTAGCACGTGCGGATGGTGTCCGACGATAATATCCGCTCCGGCATCTGACATTGCCCTTGCCAATTGGCGCTGTCTGTCATTCGGATCATTATCGTATTCCTGTCCCCAGTGTGTTTGAACAATGACAAGATCGGCTTTCTTTTTGGCTTTAGAAATCATCGGAATAAACAGCTCTGGATCGGCCGGAAGCACACCCGGCGCATTTCGTTTAGCTGCAAAGCCTTTTCCGGAAACATCAGTGAAACCCAGTGTTGCGATTTTGATTCCGTTTACATCTTGATAAGAAATGTTCTGCTCGGCTTCCTTCAGCGTGAGGCCTGCGCCGACAAGTTCAAGATTTTGCTTTGAAAACTCTTCAACCGTATCCCGCATTCCTTGAGGGCCGTAATCCATCGCATGGTTGTTGGCTGCCGTGAGAACGGTGAAATTCATGTCCTTCAATACTTTTACGGCATCTTTGTTTGACTGAAGGTGGATATTTTTTTCTGCTTCTTTGTAGTTCTTTTTATATGTAACCGGGTTTTCAAAGTTCCCCGACACATAGTCGGATGCTTCGAAGAATGGCTTTGCGTAACGGAAGACACTCTCCGTGCCTTTATGCTTTGTCACTTTCTCGACATTCCGGCCCATCATAATATCTCCGACGAATGAGGCTGATACAAGGTCATCGGCATTTCTTTTCACACTCGGCGTTTCCGCCTTCCCTGTCAGGATGCAGACGAACATCAGGCAAAAGACGATCGGCAGCGCGATAAAAACGTGAAGATTGGTCTTCTTTTTCTGCTGTTTGGTCAGCTTCAGCAGTTTTTCTTGAAAGCTTAATTGTTTTTTCATCGTTTGACACACCTTACATTAGATTAAGTAGTAAGCAAACATAATGGCAAAAGTTGCGCCGCTTAAGAACAGCGTGCTGGCAAATGTAATCGTTAATCCCTGTTTCTGAATGGTATTGGCGATCAGACCCGGTACGATGATACCGATTCCGCGGAATTCTGATATCTCAAACGGTACGATCGGGTAAAGGAAATCAAGGGCGATTTTTAAGCAGATTCCCGTGATCAGCATAGCTGCGAATTTTCTGCGTCCGTACAAAATCATAAATCTGGATAAACCGTATTTGACGATCACGTATGTAAGAAGACTCACCAGCAGTACGAGTAAAATAAAGACCGGCTGGTTAAATACGAGCCCTAAATAACCCGGCACAACTAAACCGGCAGGTACGATACCTGTTTTTTCCGCGAAAATTAAACTGATTAACACGCCTAAAATAAGTGAAATGTATAAATCTGATCCGAACATTTATCCTTTTCCTCCTAGCTAACGAGCTGTTTCACCTTATACTCTTGGATTTTTTCAATTAATGGTTCCGCTGAACCGTGGATATTGCCGACGCCATATATGACACGGTTTTGCATTCTTGTTTTCAGCACGTCCATAATTTCGTCTGTTGATTTATATTCCAGATCGTGCAGTGTATCGGCAGGAATCTTGCCTTCTTCATAAGCTCTGACGATCGGTTCTGTCGTCTCGCCGATGAGTATGAGTTCCTTCGTTTTAATGTACGGAAGCACGTCGTTTGCGAACTGAATCGTTCTGTCCACACGGTCGGCGCGGCAGTTCATGATAACAATCGGTTCATCTGTCGGGTAGCCGATTTCCTTTACACGTTTCCATATATTTAAAGTAGAAGATGCATCATTTGCGGCAAAGCCGTTTACGAAATGACCGGGCTCCTTCGTGCTGAGCAGCGGCAGGATTCTCATGGCGCCAGGATCAGGCGGCGCATTCAGCATTCCTTTAAACGCCGTTTCTTCATCTATCCCAAGAGCCTGAGCAACGCCGAGCGCAAGGGAAGCGTTATCAGGAAAGACCATATATTCAAATTTACGAAGGTATTCATCTGTAATTTTAGAGTTATCCGCAATAATGACCTCGGTATTTCGCTCTGCGGCTTTTTCTTTAAAGAAGTCTGTGTATTCACTGTCTGTAATGACAAGGTGACCGTTATACGGTATCGTCGCGGTAAATGCTTCAGCGATTTCATCAAGCGTCGGCCCCATGACGTCCATATGGTCTTCAAGCACATTCACGATGACGCCGATGTTGGCTTGAAGGAGTTCTTCCTGAAAGATAATCTGATAATCCGGGTTTACCGCCATACATTCACTGACAATGGCATTGGCGCCCCGTTCTACGGTTTCCTTCATTACTTCTTTTTGCTCGCCGATATTCGGGCCCTGCGGTTTCCGTTTGATCGGTTTCTCCTCAGGTGTATCCCAATAAATCATCCTTGCATCTGTTCCCGTCGTTTTTCCGACTGTTTTGTAGCCCGCCTCCATCAGTATTCCGGTCGTCAGCCTCGTTACGGTTGACTTTCCGCGGATACCATTAATATTGACGCGTACTGGCAGAGCATCGATATTCTTCTGATGCCGCCTTTTTTCAATGATTCCGATGATTAGTACGGCAGCACAGGCTATAATGAGTAACCACATTGATTTTTGACATCTCCTTCTGTATTGATAAATTCATTCATCAGTATATAGCTTCACTATGAATTCTCAATCGGCATTATGTAACATAATCTTCCCGCTTTCACTGAGCCAAACTTCTCTATTAGTGACGCTATTCTTCCTATTATCGAATTGCTTTTTTTGGGAATAGGCAGGACTTCAACCTTACTTCAATTTTTCAAAAGAAAAATGAATGCGTTTACATTTACGCACAGAAATTCATTTGGACCAATGGAACTATTCGCGTACCGGAAGAAAAAGATGTAATGATAATCCATCTTTTCCAGCCCGTTTGTATCAGCGTTTTTCGCACTGCGCATACGTTTCGGGACTCTCTGTCCGCTGTGTGCAGACTGCCTGTTTTGTTAAGGATAAGGTCATAAAGTCATTCATTTTTCCCCCGTATCCTGCTTTCAGTCCCATTCCAAAATAACTAGCGGAATGACTGGTACATGACAGAATAAGACGGGTCCGGAGTGTTTACAAGAAATACACATTTTATATGCGGAAAGCCTTTCTCCTTTTAAACCATTTACAGGACATTTATCCCTCTTTTGAAATAATTTTAATAAATCTTTATATTCGTTCAAGAAATATTCATCCATAAATGTGAAGTTCTTGGTAAAACATCGAGGAACTCCTCTATTTTATAAAATGCATAAAAAAGGAATACCCGCTGAAAACTACAGATAACCGGGAAAGGAGGCGGTCTGATGTCTGCGGATAAACAAAACAAACGGATTCCCGGCGATTTTGAATCGGCTGTACGGGAAATGCAGGAGCTGATGTGTGTTTGCGGTGATTTTAAAATACGAAGGATCAAACTGCAGGACCGTCATACCGCTTTCTTTTATATTGAACAAATGATAGAAGAACAGAAGCTGAATGAGTTTCTGTTAAGCGACACCCTGCAAAACGGCCCGCTCGAGGAAACGATGAATGCCGTCAGCAGTGCGGAAACAGATGAAACCAGAAAACTCATTGACGGGATTTTGGCAGGCCAGGTTGTTTTTCTCAGCGATGCATCGAGGAAAGCGAAGCTGTTTTCCGTCGGGCAGAATCCGCTGCGTTCCATTATGGAACCCGAATCTGAAAGTATCGTCCGCGGCGCCCATGACGGGTTTGTGGAAAGTTTGG
Organism: Bacillus sp. SIMBA_026; assembly: GCF_046535335.1. Taxonomy (NCBI): domain Bacteria; kingdom Bacillati; phylum Bacillota; class Bacilli; order Caryophanales; family Bacillaceae; genus Bacillus; species Bacillus sp. SIMBA_026. The sequence continues at coordinate 575,707 of NZ_JAWRWX010000002.1, forward strand.
AAACGAACATTCATCAGCTGCGGTTTCACATACAGGACCGCCATCTCTCCGTTCATTATATGGATATCGGGGAAAGAGCCAAATCAAAAGTTGCGGTTATCTTTGTTGAGAATATCGCCAATCCGGAGATTGTGGAGGAAGTGAAGCGGCGCCTGTCATACCTGCGTATAGACAGCGTGCTTGCGCCCGGGATTATCGAGGAATCAATAGAAGATAATTCGTTTTCCATTTTTCCGCAGATCATTCATACGGAACGTCCGGATAAAGCAAAAGCATGCGTGATGGAAGGCTGTGTACTGATCATGATGGACGGGAGTCCGTCGGCTTTGATTGCGCCGATCACATTCTTTTCTTTTTTTCAATCTCCGGATGACTACAGCACGAGGTGGATTTCTGCCAGTTTTTTAAGAGTGCTGAGATTTTTCGCCTTTATGATCGCGATTACGCTGCCCGCTTTTTATATCGCGTTGATTGCGTTTCATTTCGAAGTCATTCCCAACGATCTGATTATCACCATGAAAAATTCGATTGTTGATATTCCCTTCCCTCCGCTGATAGAAGCCATGATTATGGAGATTACAATTGAACTGATCCGCGAAGCCGGTATCAGGCTGCCGAAACCGATCAGTCAGACGATCGGCATTGTCGGCGGTCTCGTGATCGGTGACGCAGTCGTTCAGGCGGGACTCATTTCTAATATGATGATTATCGTCGTAGCCGTTACGGCCGTATCTTCTTTTGTGCTTCCTTCATATGAAATGAGCACGTCCATCCGAACGCTCAGGTTTCCGCTTATGTTTCTGGCATCCTCGTTCGGTTTTATCGGCATCGCACTCGGCTTCGGGCTTATTCTGATGAACCTGTGCAAGCTTGAATCACTCGGCGTTCCTTATTTATCATCTCTGACGCCGTTTCATTTCAGCGACTTGAAGGATGCATTTATCCGGCTGCCGGCTTGGTTTATTAAAAGAAGGCCGTTTTATTTGAGACCGCAAGACTCAAAGCAGATGAAACATGTTCGGGGGTGGAGAAAAGATGAAGCCTAAAAAAATAAGCCCGCTTCAAGGCGTGTTTTTCATTAATCAGACGCAGATCAGCATCGGCATTTTGGCGCTGCCCCATTTACTGATGATGAAATCGGGAAGCAGCGGATGGATTTCCATTCTGCTTACCGGATTGCTCGTCCAGCTTACATTCAGCCTGTATATGATATTATTTCACCGGTTTCCGAAGCTGAACCTGTACGAAATGCTGGAGGAGGTGTTCGGAACACTTGCCGGCAAAGGGGTGCAGGTGCTGTATATTTTATATTTCGCGTTTCTCTGCACGCTCATTCTTTCTGTATTTACACGGATATTGGATATCTGGGTGCTCCCGCAGACTCCGAATTGGGTGGTCAGCTTAATGCTGATCCTCGGTTCTGTCTATATCGCCCAAGCTCCGCTGAATGCGATCGCCAGGTTCAGCTTTATCTTAACGCCGTTTTTGCTGCTGATCTCTCTGCCGATTTTATACACGCTGGGAAAAGCCGATATCACATACATTATGCCGATTTTTCACGGAACCGCAAAAGACATGCTTACCGGGGTGCAGCAAACACTTGTCAGCATTACCGGCTTTCAGGCGGCGCTCGTAATCGGGCCCCTTATCAACTGCACCGTCAGCCAGCGCTACAAAATACTGACGATTTCAAACATCTTGATTATCCTTTACTACCTGTATATCACCCTTGCTTGCTTTGTCACAATCAGCCCCGAAGAAATAAAAATGATCCCGGAGCCTGTGCTGTACCTGTTAAAAACCGTTTCATTCAGAATTATCGAACGGACGGATCTGCTCTTTTTGACGTTTTGGTTCGTGACCGTCTTTTCAACGCTGGCCAACGTGTTTTACTTGGCAAGCACCGGCATTGCCAAGCTGTTCAATCAAAAAGACCACAGCCGGTTTGTTTATCCGCTGGCCCTGCTCGTCTTCCTTCTGTCTATTTGGGCCACAAGCACAGATAAAACGATACAGCAGCTGGATCAGTTTTTCCGCATTTCCGATATTGTGTTTGTATATTTGTTTCCGTTGTTTATGGTATTGATTGTCCTTGTACGCAAAAAGGGTGTCCGCCATGCGCATTAAAAAAGCGGTTCTTATCAGTCTCATGTGCGCAAGCCTGACACTTGCGGGCTGCTGGGATCAAAATTTGCTGAAAGATATTTCTCTCGTGCTGACCGCAAGCCTTGATGTTGATCATGACGGTAAAAATAAAATCGGCATCACCTATCGGAAGGTTCAGTCCTCCCAGGCGGAACAGGAAACGGGCGGCTCATTCATTACGACGGTGCTCAGCGCTTCCGGGCACACCATCCGTGAAGCGCGGTTTCAATTGGATAAACTTGTCGATCAGCGCATTGACACGTCCAAGCAAAGAGTCTTATTAATTGGTGAGAAAATGGCGGAAAAACCGCTTTTTCCTTATCTCGATGTCTTTTACAGAGATCCGAAAAGCCCGCTTCTCGCTCATCCGGCGGTTGTCAAAGACGGTGAGGCGATTGAAGTGCTGAAGCTGATCGTCCGGCAGAAATTGATCGTCAGCAAGTATTTAACGAATTTATTAACAAGCGCTAATGCGGAATCAAATATCAGCATGGAAAATTTGCAATCCATCCGTTCAAGCATGCTGACGGCTGATAAGGATTTCGCCCTTCCTTATTTATCGATTAACGGACAGACGATAAAGATAGAGGGTTCTGCCCTGTTCAGCGGCCAGCGGAAAGTGACTGAGGTGCTCGGTCAGGATTCGACCCTCCTGACCCTTTTAAGCGGGCAATTTAATAAATCGGCTAATATTAATCTGAAGCTGTGGGACAAATACAAAATGGATATTGAAAATTATCTTTCTCTCGGCATCACGGATGCCACGCGAAAGATTGTATTTATAGATACAGATCCGCAGCATATAAAAGTGAAAATCCGTTTAAAACTGAATGCACGCGTCTTGGAATATCCAAAGGACAAGCTGAATTCTTATACGGCAATCGACCAAATGAACAAACAAGCATCAGCAAATTTGAACAGCCAGGCCAGATCGGTGATCAGCCATATTCAGGAGCACAATTCGGATATCCTCGGCATCGGCCGTAAATATCAAACCCATTATTATGAGCGGGGCAAGCGGCTCAATTGGCGTGAGGTCTATCCTTCCATCGAGATAATCCCTGATATCAAAGTGAATATCTCACAAATCGGCATCGTGAACTAAAAGAGACCCCGGTCTCTTTTTTTGTTGCCAACCGAAATGATTCGTGTTACTCTTTTTATGTAAACGGTTACATAAATGAAGGAGGAGTGTTTGTTGGCAACGATTAAAGATGTCGCAGGCGCTGCCGGCGTCTCTGTTGCCACGGTTTCGCGTGTCCTCAATGACAACGGCTACGTGCATGAAGATACACGAACGAAGGTCATGCTTGCCATGGAGAAGCTGAATTATTATCCGAATGAAGTTGCCCGCTCTCTTTATAAAAGAGAATCCAGACTGGTCGGGCTTTTGCTTCCGGATATTACGAATCCCTTTTTCCCTCAGCTTGCCCGCGGCGCTGAAGACGAGTTGCAGCGGGAAGGATACCGGCTGATCATCGGCAACAGCGATGAAGAATTGGAAAAAGAACTCGACTACCTGCAAACATTTAAACAAAATCAAGTTGCCGGTATTTTGGCGGCCACCCATTATCCCGACCTTCCCGAATACAGCGGCAGCCTTTACCCGGTCGTATTTCTGGACCGGACAAAAGAAGGCGCCCCATCCGTATTCAGTGACGGGCGGGCAGGCGGAAAACGGGCGGCTGAGGAAATGCTTCGCGGCAAAAGCACAAGCATCACGCTTGTCAAAGGTCCAGTCCACCTTCCGACCGCTCAGGAACGTTTTAACGGCGCACTTAACGTGCTGCAAAAAGCGGGCGCGCCGTTCAATGTCATCTCCGCCGCTTCATTTTCCATCAAGGATGCCGCCATTTTAGCAGAAGAATTGTTTGCAGCATACCCTGAAACCGACGGAGTCATTGCCAGTAACGACATTGCGGCGGCTGCCGTCCTCCATGAGGCGCTGCGGCTCGGCAAAAAAGTTCCGGAGGAGATTCAGATCATCGGATACGACGATATTCCGCAGAGCAGGCTTTTGTTCCCGCCGCTTTCAACCATCCGCCAGCCTGCATATGAGATGGGAAAAAAAGCGGCAAACCTGCTGCTGCAATTGATAAAGAAAGAGCCGCCGAAAGAGACGGCCATTCAACTGCCCGTGACTTACATAAGAAGACAAACGACGAGAAAGGATGATCACCATGAGTGAAATTTGTGTTATCGGAAGCTGTTCTATGGATCTGGTCGTCACATCTGAACGGCGTCCGAAAGCCGGAGAAACCGTACTGGGCACAGACTTTCAAACTGTGCCCGGAGGAAAAGGCGCAAATCAGGCCGTAGCCGCTTCCCGCCTGGGCGCAAACGTATATATGGTAGGAAAAGCAGGCAATGACAGCTACGGAAAAGCGATTATTGAAAACCTGAAGGCAAACGGTGTCAATACGGACTATATGGAAACGGTTACACATAAAAAAAGCGGAACGGCTCATATTGTGCTCGCAGAAGGAGACAACAGCATCGTCGTCGTAAAAGGCGCAAACGATGACATCTCCCCCGATTATGCAAAAAGTGCGCTGGCAAAACTTCCCGGCATTGATATCGTGCTGATCCAGCAGGAGATTCCTGAAGAAACCGTTGAAGAAGTGTGCAGCTACTGCCGCGCGCAGCAAATTCCGGTTATCCTGAATCCCGCGCCGGCCCGGCCGCTGAAACAATCGACGATTGAGAATGCCGCTTATCTTACGCCGAATGAACATGAAGCATCCATTTTATTTCCTGACCTGAGGAAAGAAGAAGCGCTCGCCGGCTATCCCGGTAAACTGTTCATTACCGAAGGAAAACAAGGCGTACGCTACTCAGACGGCACCGCGGAACGGCTTGTTCCCGCCTTCCCTGCAGAAGCGGTCGACACGACGGGAGCCGGCGATACCTTTAATGCGGCACTTGCCGTCGCACTCGCGGAAGGACGGGACATCGAGCAAGCGCTCCTGTTTGCCAACCGCGCCGCCTCCCTGTCCGTGCAGCACTTCGGCGCCCAAGGCGGGATGCCGGCCAGAAAAGAAGTTGAGGAGCTGCTCTCATGAAAAAACACGGAATGTTAAACAGCCACATTGCCAAAGTATTGGCCGATCTCGGGCATACAGACCTCATCGCAATCGCCGATGCGGGTCTCCCCGTCCCTGACGGCGTCCCTAAAATTGATTTGTCCTTAACGGCGGGCGTTCCCGCCTTTCGGGACGTGACCAGCCTGGTAGCCGGGGAGATGGCAGTCGAAAAGGTGATAGCCGCTTCCGAGATCAAAGACGCAAATCCTGAGAATGCAAGTTTCATAAAAAGCCATTTCTCAGCGCAGACGATCGAGTACATGTCCCACGAGGAATTCAAACGGCTCACACAGAAAGCAAAAGCCGTCATCCGAACGGGTGAAATGACACCATACGCCAACTGCATCCTGCAGGCGGGTGTGATTTTCTAGAAAGAAGGGATCCAGCATGCACATCGGCATGACAGACATTCATAAAGCATTCGGCAAAAACCAAGTGCTCTCCGGCGTCTCATTTGAGCTTCTGCCGGGAGAAATCCACGCTTTAATGGGAGAAAACGGAGCGGGCAAATCGACGTTAATGAATCTGCTCACCGGGCTCCACCGGCTCGACAAGGGAAACATTACGATAAACGGAACAAATATGAGCTTCTCCAATCCAAAGGAAGCTGAAAAGCACGGAATCGCCTTTATCCATCAGGAACTGAATATATGGCCGGACATGACGGTGCTTGAAAACCTTTTTATCGGCAAAGAGCTGACGACGGCGTTCGGCGTTTTAGAAACAAAGAAAATGAAAGCGCTAGCAAAATCACAGCTTGAAAAACTGGGAGTCTCTCTTCCTCTTGACCGGGAAGCCGGACAATGTTCCGTCGGACAGCAGCAGATGATTGAGATTGCCAAAGCGCTGATGACAAACGCCGAAGTCATTATTATGGACGAACCGACCGCGGCGCTGACCGAACGGGAAATCAGCAAACTGTTTGACGTGATGACGGCGTTAAAGCGGGACGGCGTATCCATCGTCTATATTTCGCACCGAATGGAAGAGATATTTTCGATTTGCGACCGGATCACCATTATGCGGGACGGCCTCACTGTGGATACGGCGCATATTAAAGATACTAATTTTGATGAAGTGGTCAAAAAAATGGTCGGGCGGGAGCTGACCGATCGGTATCCTACTCGCACGCCGTCACTCGGCGATAAGGTGCTCGAAGTGAAAAACGCCTCAAAAAAAGGAAGCTTTTCACAGATCAGTTTCCATGTGAGCGCCGGAGAAATCCTCGGCGTTTCCGGCTTAATGGGTGCCGGACGGACAGAAATCATGAGGGCGCTGTTCGGGATTGACAGGCTCGATTCCGGAGAGATCTGGATTTCCGGCCGAAAAACCGGCATTCGGGGTCCGTACGATGCCATCCGCAAGGGACTCGGCCTGATTACGGAGAACCGCAAAGATGAAGGGCTGCTGCTGGATACGTCCATTCGTGAAAATATCTCATTGCCGAACCTGACCAGCTTCTCTCCGAAAGGCATCATTGACCGAAAACGCGAGGCGGAGTTCGTTGAGCTGCTCATCAAGCGTCTGACCATTAAGACCGCATCTCCGGAAACCGCCGCCCGGCATTTATCAGGAGGAAATCAGCAAAAAGTCGTCATCGCCAAATGGATCGGAATCGGCCCGAAAGTTCTCATCCTTGATGAACCGACAAGAGGCGTCGACGTAGGCGCTAAAAGGGAAATCTATTCATTAATGAATGAACTGACCGATCGCGGAGTCGCCATCATCATGGTGTCTTCCGAGCTGCCGGAAATTCTCGGCATGAGTGACAGAATCATCGTCGTCCACGAAGGGCGCATTAGCGGAGAAATCAATGCGGCCGGCGCCACACAAGAACACATCATGACACTTGCCACGGGAGGGCAGCAGAATGAAAACTGAACCAATGACATCAACTGAACAAAAGCGATTTTCCATTCATACCTTTACGCAAAAACTCGGTCCGTTTCTCGGCTTACTGATTCTTGTGCTGATCGTTTCCGTTTTAAACCCGAGTTTTCTTGAACCCCTCAATATTCTCAACCTTCTTAGGCAGGTTGCGATTAACGCTCTGATTGCTTTCGGAATGACGTTTGTCATTTTAACGGGAGGCATTGATCTCTCTGTCGGAGCCATCCTCGCCTTATCGAGCGCATTGGTCGCAGGTATGATGGTCTCAGGCATCGACCCGATCTTAGCCGTCATCATCGGCTGCGTGATCGGCGCCGTACTCGGCATGATAAACGGATTATTAATCACAAAAGGAAAAATGGCGCCGTTCATCGCCACTTTGGCGACAATGACCGTCTTTCGCGGACTGACCCTCGTCTATACGGACGGAAATCCGATTACGGGGCTCGGTTCAAATTACGCATTTCAATTATTCGGGCGCGGTTATTTTCTCGGAATTCCCGTACCTGCCATTACGATGCTGATTGCATTTGCGGCCCTGTGGGTTCTTCTGCACAAAACACCGTTCGGCCGCCGGACATACGCCATCGGCGGCAATGAGAAAGCGGCGCTGATATCGGGAATCAAAGTGCCCCGCATCAAGATCATGATCTATTCTCTGACAGGTTTATTATCGGCGCTGGCGGGAGCGATTCTGACATCACGCTTAAATTCCGCACAGCCGACGGCCGGGGAATCATACGAGCTGGACGCCATCGCAGCGGTCGTTCTCGGCGGAACGAGCCTGTCCGGCGGTCGAGGGCGCATCATCGGTACGCTGATCGGGGTTTTGATTATCGGTACGCTGAACAACGGCTTGAACCTTCTCGGCGTATCATCTTTTTATCAGCTCGTCGTCAAAGGAATCGTCATTTTAATCGCGGTGCTGCTGGACCGCAAAAAATCGGCATAGTAGGAGGACCATTATGAAGAAAGCCATCATCACGATCGCGGCATTATCACTGTTTTTGCTGTCCGCCTGTTCACTTGAACCGCCGCAATGGGCAAAACCGTCAAACACAAAACATAAAAAAGAATTCACTATCGGGCTCTCCGTCTCCACATTGAACAATCCGTTCTTCGTTTCATTAAAAGAAGGCGTTGTAAAGGAAGCCAAAAAACGGGGCATGAAGGTCATTATTGTCGATGCTCAAAATGATTCATCTAAACAGTCAAATGACGTAGAAGATTTGATACAGCAGGGAGTCGATGCGCTGCTGATCAATCCGACCGATTCATCAGCGATTTCAACAGCCGTCGAATCGGCAAATTCCCTCGGCATTCCCGTCATTGCGCTTGATCGTTCAGCCGAACACGGCAAAGTCGAAACGCTTGTCGCCTCTGACAATGTCAAAGGAGGAGAAATGGCGGCTGACTACCTCGCCGATCAGCTCGGAAAAGGCGCCAAAGTGGCTGAATTGCAAGGGGTGCCGGGCGCATCCGCGACACGGGAACGCGGAACGGGCTTTCATCATATTGCCGACAAAAAGCTGGATGTCGTAACAAAGCAAGCGGCGGATTTTGACCGTACAAAAGGATTGACCGTCATGGAAAACCTGCTGCAGGGACATCCGGATATCAAAGCCGTGTTCGCCCATAATGATGAAATGGCACTCGGGGCGCTCGAAGCGATTAACAGCTCGGGCAAACACATTTTGGTCGTCGGTTTCGACGGAAATAAAGATGCGATTTCTTCCATTAAAAACGGAAAGCTGACAGCCACGGTCGCCCAGCAGCCGGAGCTGATCGGAAAACTGGCGGCCGAAGCGGCGGAGCAGGTGCTCAAAGGAGAAAAAGTCAAAAAAACCATTTCCGCTCCATTGAAACTTCAAACACAAAAATAACCGGCCGATGTTTAGACTTCCGGTAAAACGTGAAAGGATGAAGTAAAAGGAGAGATACAGATGAAGAAAACAGCCAAAGCGGCATCCATTCTGACCCTTGCAGCGGGAATATCAGCGGCTTCAGCTGCCGGAATAACGCCTCTTCCGGAGACACACGCGCAAGAAGCGGTCAAAATTGACGATCTGTACAGCTACCCGCTTGACTCTTATCTCGTTTCCGCGGAAGCATTGAACGTCAGAACAAAAGCATCAGCAGCCAGCCCGAGAGCTGATACCCTTCATTTAGGCGACAGCTTAAAGATCGTTTCATTCCAGAACGCTGACTGGGCAAAAGTACATTATAAAAACGGAAAAACAGGATTTGTATCTACTCATTATATTGTTAAAGAAGCAACAACCGTAAAAACGACGGCAAAAACAAAAGTATATACAGACAAACAAGCGGTCAAAGCTTCCCTTGCTAAAAACACGAGCGTTTCTTTCCTCGGATGGAAAAAGACAGCCGGCGGCGGCATTGACTTCGGCTGGGCGCTTGTCGATTACGGGGGCGCAACGGGATATATCAGCACAAAAGATCTGCAAAAACTGACATAATATCAAAACGGATTTCGCAAATTCAGCGCGAAATCCGTTTTTTCTTTCTTGAGCAGTCAGAAACGTCTAAGGTTCGAAATATTTCTCAGGAAATATTGTCGGATGAAGATGAATGCATACGACTCTAAAATGGCTTCTTTATGTAATCCGCCAGTCGTTTGGCATTGTCACGGATAGCCGCAGCATCGGCGGTGCTTACCCCGTACATCGCGAAAGCCGGCAAATAGGTCATACCCGTAAAATTAGCCATTGCCTGAAACGGCCTTAAGAGCTCGCTCAGTGAAAAATGGTTGGACCCGCCTGCCTGATATGCATCCTCTCCGGCACCTACGGAAACAGCCAGCAGCAATTCTTTGCCGTGCAGCGCCTTTCCTTTGGAGCCGTAAGCCCAGCCATACGCCAGCACATGATCCATCCATGTTTTTAAAAGCGGAGGCGCACTGTACCAGTACAGCGGGAATTGAAATACGATCCGGTCATACTGTTCACACAGCTGCCGTTCCTTTTCCGCATCTATTTTCCCGTCCGGATATTCTTTATAAAGCTCACGGACCGTGATTTCATCATGATTTTTTAATTCTTCTGTCCACGCCTTATTGACCGCTGAGTTGTCCATGTCAGGATGAACCGCTAATACCAATACTTTCACAGCTACCACACCTTTCCCTTTTGACTGTATTTTACCTAATCTTTGCCGGTTCAGCCAAATAAAAAGAAAGCCCCGAGAAAAATGAAGCTTTCTTTTTTAATTTATTCCGGGCTTCCTTCGGTTGTTTCGATATCCTTCGCAAAATTCGGATTATCTAAATTTGCGTTGAAAAAGTCCGCCGTATTCGGAAGCTTGAGGTTCATATTCATTTTTTGAGAAATGGTCACTTTACAATCTTTAATGACATAGTCAAACACGTGTCCGCCGGAATTGCGTCCTTCATCAATGAAGTGCAGGTGATATCCGGAAACAGCGATGCCGTTTGCGTAACCCGGCGTCCAGAAGCCGGCGATTGTACCCTGAATGTCGTCAAAGTTGAACACAGGCTGTGTTTTCACCGCTTCGATCATCGGAACGTACGGTTTCTCCTGGCGTTCTACCGTTCTTGTCTGCACCTTTTTAAATACGCCGTCTAAACGGATCGCATAAAATAAGTTTTTACTAGGCAGAAGGCTGGCGATTTCCTGCTCGAATTCTTCACGGGTCATTTCGCCGTCGATCGTATGCGTCATATCCGGCGTGAAAAATGTGAATGAGCAGAATGGTGACAGGTCTCCGCCTTTAACAGGCGTAGCCGTTCCGTCGCCGCGCAGACGGTAAAATTCTCCGTCAAATCCGATTAATTCGCCGTCCAGTTTGTTGAACGTGCCGATTCCAAAATCACCGAACTTCGGAATGTCAGCCATATCAAAATCTCCGTCATATACTCCGTCCAGCAGAGATGTCATTGTGGATACTTGATAGATCTGATCCTCAGGTGAGCCTTTTTCTCCGCGGCTCATCATATGGATGTCGCTTGCGTTTTTCATATTCCCTTCACTCCTTTTAAATTGGGCTGTTTTAGAAAACAGGTCATGGTGCGCAGAGTGCTAGAGAGCTTTTGCTTTCATTTTTTCTTTGAATTGCTTCGGAAGCATGTCGCTTGATAAATGGACATTGTCACTGTAATCGACAGGAATGTCAATGATGACAGGGCCTTCTGTGTTCAAGCCTTTTTGCAGCACGTCTGCCAGCTGTTCCGGTGACTCAACGCGCAAGCCGGTGGCGCCGAAGCTTTCTGCATATTTTACGATGTCAATGTTTCCGAAATCTACGCATGATGTACGGTTATATTTTTTCATTTGCTGGAATGCGACCATATCATATGTGCTGTCATTCCATACAAGGTGAACGATCGGCGCTTTTAAGCGGACTGCCGTTTCCAATTCCATTGCAGAGAACAGAAATCCTCCGTCTCCTGAAACGGATACGACTTTTTCACCCGGATTCACCAATGTGGCGGCAATCGCCCAAGGAAGCGCTACGCCCAATGTCTGCATGCCGTTGCTGATCAACAGTTTCAGTGGCTCATAAGCGCGGAAGTAGCGGGACATCCAGATCGCGTGAGAACCGATATCGCAAGTGACGGTTACGTCGTCGTCAATTGCATTGCGCAGTTCTTGGACGATTTGCAGAGGATGCACTCTGTCGGATTTATGGTCGCTTGGCGCCTTCTCGCTGTCTGTGAGCATCTGTTTTAATTCGCTCAGCACTTCTTGTTCACGGCTGCCCATATCAAATGTCACAGCGTCGTGTTCAATTTGTTTAACCGTAGCGGCGATATCGCCTAATAACTCTAATTCCGGCTGATAGGCATGATCGATATCGGCCTGGATTTCGTCAAGATGGATAATAGCACGGTCGCCGTTTACGTTCCAGAACTTCGGATCGTATTCAATCGGATCATAACCGATCGTTAATACGACATCCGCCTGTTCAAGCAGAAGATCGCCCGGCTGGTTGCGGAACAGTCCGATCCGGCCGAAATATTGGTCTTCCAGCTCTCTGGATAATGTGCCGGCCCCTTGGTACGTTTCTACGAAAGGCAGTTTTGTTTTGGCAAGCAGTTTGCGGATTTGTTTTACCGCTTCCGGTCTACCGCCTTTCATGCCGACTAACAGAACGGGAAGTTTCGCCGTCTGGATTTTCGCGATAGCCGCGCTGACCGCTTCTTCCGGTGCAGGGCCTTGTTTCGGCGCCGGCACGCTGCGTACGTTTTTCACATTTGTGATTTCATTCACAACATCCTGCGGAAAGCTCACAAAAGCCGCGCCTGCCTGACCTGCTGACGCTGCCCTGAAGGCGTTTGTTACCGCTTCTGGTATATTCCCTGTTTCCTGTACTTCTACACTGTATTTTGTAATCGGCTGAAATAGCGCCGCATTGTCCAATGATTGGTGTGTCCGTTTTAACCGGTCTGCGCGAATTACGTTACCCGCCAGCGCCACTACCGGATCACCTTCTGTATTAGCCGTTAACAAGCCGGTCGCCAAGTTGGATGCCCCCGGGCCTGAAGTAACGAGACAAACGCCTGGTTTTCCAGTCAGTCTTCCGACAGCCGCAGCCATAAATGCAGCGTTCTGTTCGTGACGGCATAAAACCAGTTCAGGTCCTTTATCTTTTAACGCATCAAATACTGCATCAATTTTTGCACCCGGAATGCCAAAAACATGTGTGACACCTTGCTCCACTAAGCAATCAACAACAAGCTCCGCCCCCCGATTTTTTTCAGAGGTTTTTAGTTCATTTGTTGCTTTTGCCAACACCCTCACTCCTTATTATGCATATTAAATATAAAATTTTAAGTAATTTGTGATATTATTCACTATACACTCTTTGGAAATTGACCTCCAATATCAATTCGCCGTATGATTAATATGTTTCACGAATAATTAACAAAGAGAAAGGAATGGATAAGGATGGAGCTTCGCCATCTTCAATACTTTATTGCCGTTGCCGAAGAACTTCATTTCGGCAAAGCTGCGCTTCGGTTAAATATGACACAGCCGCCTCTCAGCCAGCAGATCAAACAGCTTGAGAAGGAAGTCGGCGTGACCTTATTAAAGCGCACGAAACGGGTTGTAGAGCTTTCAGCTGCCGGAGAAAGTTTTTTAAAACACAGCAGAAACGCGATCGAAGAAATAGACAAAGCGATTGAAATGGCGCAGAGAACGGCGCGGGGAGAGCTCGGCCGCCTTGTCGTCGGTTTTGTCGGCTCGGCCACATATGAATTTCTGCCGCCCATCATTCGGGAATTCCGCGAAAAATTCCCCTCCGTCAAGCTTGATCTGCGTGAAATTTCTTCTTTCAGACAGCAGGAAGAACTTCTGAAGGGGAACATTGATATCGGCATCCTTCATCCGCCTTTACAGCATTCCGCGTTACATATGGAAAAGGTGCAGAGCAGCCCGTGCATTCTGGCTTTGCCGAAGCAGCACCCGCTTACCGCTAAACAGACAATCGACATTCAGGATTTAAAAAATGAACCGATTATCACACTGTCGAAAGAAACATGGCCGACTTTATACCTAGAGTTTGTAAACTACTGCGAGCAGGCGGGCTTCAAACCGAAAATCGTTCAGGAAGCGACGGAGTATCAAATGGTGATCGGATTGGTTAGTGCCGGCATTGGCGTAACCTTCGTGCCTTCTTCTGCTAGAAAGCTGTTTAATCTCGAAGTCGCCTACCGCGGCATTAATCAGGTGCAGCTCACGGCCGAATGGGTCATTGCCTACCGCAAGGATAATCAAAATCCGATTCTGAAACATTTTCTGGATATTATGAATAAGCGCCAGGCTTTATTGCAGGCGGATAAGGAAAATGCATAAAAAAGAGGGCCGCCGAAAGCAGCCTCTTTTTTTTGTGCTTTTATGGATTTTTACTAAATTGGTAGAAACGCTCAGTACACCTTACGACCTGTACCCGTATACATACAGTACAACTGATCAGGAGGGATAAAAATAACGGGGCGGCAATGACCCATCTAAAAGGAGGCAGAACACATTACACATATTACCGTCATTTTGACCCTGATTTCTTTCTTTGTGACCATTATTTTTATATTTTGGAGACCCGGGGGATTAAATGAAGCCGTTCCGGCGTCGCTGGGCGCCATTCTCGTTTTGTTATGCGGAACCGTTTCCTTTCATGATTTAGGGGATATAGGGTCAAAAGTCACCGGAGCATCAATCACCATTATCTCCACAATGATTATGGCAATCGCACTGGAAAGCTTCGGTTTTTTTAACTGGGCGGCAGCCAAACTGCTTCACCGCGCCAAGGGATCGGGCATCCGGCTTTTTTGGCTGACCAACCTGCTCTGTTTTTCAATGACGCTTTTTCTGAATAATGACGGCAGCGTCTTAATCACCACTCCTATTTTACTATTGGTCTTACAATATCTCGGACTTAAAAGACATCAGAAAACACCGTATTTAATAAGCGGCGTATTAATTGCGACGGCCGCAAGCACCCCGATCGGCGTCAGTAATATCGTCAATTTAATTTCTCTCAAAATGATAGGCATGGACCTTTATTTGTACACCAATATGATGTTTATCCCCGGCACGCTGGGACTGGTGTTTATGGCCTTTCTGCTGTTTGCCGTTTTTTACCGCCGTTTGCCGAAACAGCTCCCCGATATTCCGGTCCACTTTGACTCGCTGGAACACAAACGATATCATCCGCTTCAGCCTCCGCCAGACCTGACCCAAAACAGCCGTACGAACATCATGTTTTGTGTTTTGGTATTTGTATTGTTCGTCCGGATCAGTCTGTTTGCAGCTTCTTACAACGGCATATCCGTTTCGCTCGTGGCTGTCATCAGTTCAGTCATCCTGCTTGGCTGGAGATGGTTTTATTTAAAAATCGGACCGGCAGACTTATTAAGGAAAGCGCCTTGGCATATCTTTATTTTTGCCTTCACGATGTACATTATCATCTACGGACTGCATAATATCGGACTGACGGCGCTGCTTGTTCAGTCTATTGAGCCTTATGTCTCACAAAGCATTGCCCACGCTGCATCTATTATGGGCATTGCTACATCCGTCCTCTCTAATTTGTTCAATAACCATCCCGCCTTAATGATCAGCACTTTGACATTAACTGAAATGTCCATCGACCCATTAACCGTAAAAATCATTTATCTGGCTAATATTATCGGCAGTGATATCGGATCATTGCTTCTGCCGATCGGGACATTAGCCACGCTGATCTGGATGCATATCATCAGACAGCACGGCGAAAAAGTTTCTTGGTCAGAATATATCAAAACGACCATTATCGTTGTCCCTCTCACCGTCGTGTTTACCATTACCGTTTTATATGTTTGGATCAGTTGGATTTACCTTTAGCCCCCATGAAAAAAACTGCCTGCTGTATAAGAGAGGCAGTTTTATCATTTATGGCAGGTGCATGGTTTTTAAATGATTCAATTTCCAAAAAACAGTATCGCCGTCTGCATTGGTCAGTTCAAGAATATTATCTGAGACATCCTGTAACAGCCCCACTTTATTCGGTATATCTCCTAAATCCAGAATAATCAGCTTCCCGGTATATCTTTTTAATTGCTCCTCAAAATTCCGGACAAGGGGCACATTAGCGGGAACAACAGGCAGCTCTGAACTGTTTAACGTATACGGCGTCTGCTCATCGGAATAGGGTGTCAGCCATTTCAAATGATGCATCGAGATGAAAAGAGTCTTATAAACCGGAGAGAAGAAAACAAAATAATCATTTAAAACACTTGTCACATACCCATGAATGGAACGGTCTCCCGTAACAAATATTTCTGTGAATCTGCCTTTTATATGCTGGAGGGTATTCCGGTAAGAAAAGGAATGTTCCTGTTTTTCGGGATGCGGACTTTTTTTTCTTGCGTACGGTTCTTTATTCTCTTCGTCCGGGAGCGTCAATGTCATCCTCTGAAGATGCAGCAGCGGAATATAAAGAAACGTCCGGCCGTCATGTATCACAATGATATCCTGACCGATATCCAAAAGAGTTCCTGAAAATGTCGTATTCCCCGATATCTCAATATCGACTTGTTTATCCAGAAATCTGCTTAATCCAGCCATTTCATTCCCCCCTCTCCCGCGTTTACGGACAATCTTTCCAATCATTTACGGCCGTGTTTCCACCGATAATCTATTGTCCTTAATACAGTGGCGTAGCTATAAGAGTTCTCTTCCTCCCGTTTTGAGGATCGAACGGATCTTGATGATCTTTTCGACTTTTTAGAGGAAGTACGCTGCTCTTCGCGTGATTCTTCTTCATGCGGCTTTTCTTCTTCGGCGCTCTCTTTCTCACCTTTATTCTCGCCGTCTTTATTCTCCTCTTTTTTAGCTGCTCCTTTTGCCCCTTCGCTGATGCTCTTGATATGAAAAGGATAGATCCGCAGCACTTCTTTATCTTTCACAAGAGTGTAGTGGCCGTCGGAATTATCCACAAGTATACCTTCAACGGCTTCAGGACCTCCGCGGTTGATGGATACCCATTTGTGGATCAGGCGTTTAAATATGCCGTGAAAATCATCAGCCATTTCAAATTCCGGGCGCTCCTCCTCTTGGCCGTCCTCTTCTTGTTCCGCGCTGATGCTTTTGACATGGTCGGCGTTAAAATATACAATTCCGTCATCTTCCGTTTCCAGCACGAGAAAATCATCCCCTGTTTCGTGAAGCTTTCCTCTTTTCGATTCCGGACCTCCCTGATTCAATTGCACCGTGCGATTGGTCATCCGGCTGATCAGGTCTTGAAAATCATCAGCTTTTTCACATTCTGCCGCTTCGGCCGGCGATACGGTTTCACTCGTATTTTCCGTCACACTTTTCACATGTTTCCATTGATAATAAACGATTTTATTATCAACCTGAAGAGCGATATAATCCGATTGAATGTCTGCTAATCTCCCTGTCTTGGACTCCGGACCTCCCCGGTAGACAGTAATTACTTTTCCTTCCATCGCATGCAAAAAGTTGTCATCAGACCGCTGCCGCTTCGTATTGCGTTTCATCTATTGTCCTCCTAGTCATTTTTCTCATAATGTAAAAAGCATAATGCATATATACGTATCACGATTATTTTCGGGAACTGATTCACCAGCCTATTTGTAAAAAATCTTTCTTCATTTCCAAATCAGATATTCCACCGCTCTAACTCACTGCTGATGAAGGCGGACCGCTCCTTAATGTATTCGCAAATCACTTCAGGCTCCCGGTCAAAGCAATCAATCTCTTCTTTCTTATATGGATCCTTCGCGACATGCGGCCTGATCTGCTCATACAGTGACATGACCTTCGGCTTCATATGTTCAATGGTAAACCGGGTCTGAAGCGTCTCTTCCAAAAGCCGTTTGTACGCTTTGCGGAAATACGGTTCATCCAGAAGCCTTGCAGTCAAGGTATTAAACCCTTGTATTCTGACATAATCGGCCTCCATCCGATCACCATGAATGTCTCTTCCCCAAGTCGCATCGTAATCCCACGGAATGACTTCAAAAAGTCCCGTTTCATGATTCCGGTACAAAGCGTAATTATGAACAAATCCATCGTAGTTTGAAGTAAACACGATGCCCGCAAGCCACCGCAAATACTTATCGGCGTCCAAATGTTTGACGATCTCCCCCTTGAACTCTGACTTCGGCACGGTATTAATTTTATAGATCATATCCTGCAAGTATAAATCGTCTTCTTTCGTTCCCGTTTTCTTTTCATAACCAAGTTCGAGCGATGTTTTCGTATCCCGCTCCAGATCACTGACGAGGGAGAAATTGGCGTCGTCATCAACCGCGTAAAAAACAGCGCCATCCGCCAAATTCCGTTTCGCCAGAAAATATTCATCCACTGACTCCAGCTCAAGATACACCCCCTCATATCTGCCATTGATTTGCAAGGTTACGAAATTCGCCTTTGGTGACAGCGTCCCAAGCTCCGCGAAGAAATCGAGAGACAGTTTATTCCGCATCATCGACGGATCTTTGTATTCAGCGTTTAAATGTATCTCTCTCGCCCTGCGAAATGTTTTCGGCGAATAAAAAGCGATGTGATACGATTTTTTCTTAAAATCTCTTATATGCGAGCCGCGGTACGCCAGATCAATGTCAAGCCGTTTTTGATTCACTCTCAGCACCGCGGGCACCGGATCATCATCCCAAATGTCTTTTTTCAGCTCCATTAAGTCTTTCGGGTGAATAAACAGCTGGTATAGAGGCAATGTTGATTGGTTTTTCATCAGTAACCCTCCCTGTATTAATTTAGGCTGTGCTTTTTATATAAAACTCAGCGATCACACATACACTTTTTTCATTCATGCGTACTATGTGGTAGTAAGGATCGCATCCTTAAAACATATATCATGAGGAGGTTTCAAAATGGGCCACTATTCCCATTCTGATATCGAAGAAGCAGTAAAGTCCGCAAGCACCGAGGGATTGGAAGATTATTTGTACCAAGAACCAAAAAGCAGTAAGAAGAGAAAATCTCGCAGCCGTAAAAAATCATGCCGCTCTCACAAAAAATCTCGCAGTCATAAAAAATCGTGCCGCTCTCACAAAAAATCTCGCAGCCATAAAAAATCCCGCTCTCACAAAAGATCTCGCAGCCATAAAAAATCCCGTTCTCACAAAAAGTCTCGCAGCCATAAAAAATCCCGTTCCCACAAAAAATCTCGCAGCCATAAAAAATCCCGCTCTCACAAAAAATCTCGCAGCCGTAAAAAATCATGCCGTTCTCACAAAAAATCTCGCAGCCACAAAAAATCATGCCGCCGCAAGAAAAAACGCACGCAGAAAAAACCTTATCGTCCTCATAAAAAAGACCCTTGCAAAAAAGACGATTACTGCAGCAAAACAGAGTACTGGAAAGACGGGAACATCTGGGTTGTAAAGAAAAACTACAAGTAACACCATTCGTAAATAGGCTGCCGGCTAAACGGAAGCCTTTTTCCTCAATCAGATATATGCCACGTGATAAGATATGCAGCCGGTTTTCTTTTGTTGTGTTTCCGAATTTTCTTTCTGTATAATCAGGTCATACGATAAAGAAAGGCGGCCGAAATCATGCATATCTTACGAGCAGACGAACTGAACGCAAAAGACACTTACAAATTGCTTTCGGGCACAGTCGTTCCCCGGCCGATCGCATTTGTCACTACGCGGTCATCCATCAACGGCGCCGTAAACGCGGCGCCCTTCAGTTTCTATAACGTTGTCTCCGCGGAACCGCCGCTTCTGGCCATCTCAGTCAGCCGCGCGGACGGACGGCAGAAAGACACCGCGAGAAACGCAATCGCTCATCGGGAATTCGTGGTGCACGTCAGTGATGAATCCATTATTGAAGACATTAACAAAACGGCGGCAAGGCTTGATCCTGATGTCAGTGAGCTTGGCATGACAGACCTTTCTGTGACAGACAGCGCTTGCATCAGCGTTCCCGGTATAAAAGAAGCAAAAGTCAGGTTTGAATGTATACTCGAACGCCATCTCACGTTCCAAAATGACAGCGGAGAAACGACGACAGACCTCATCATCGGCAGAGTCGTTTGTTTTCATTTGAATGACCAAGTATATGACGCCGATAAAGGCTACATACGGACAGATGAGCTGAAGCCTGCGGCAAGGCTCGCGGGGAATGAATACGCCAGACTCGGGAAGACATATACGCTTGTCCGCCCGACCTGAAGCAGGAACCTTTATAATAGAAGAAACTAGTCAAAAAGACCCCTTTCAAAAGGGGTCTTTTTGAGTCTTTTACCATTAAACTCAGCCTAATGTCTTATAGAATGGCGAAACTTACAAGCTCCTCACCCGTATGAAACGAGTGACACATTTTTAGGAGGCAGACAGTTACTGATTTTTTCAGCCGTATTTATTTTGCTCAGCCTTATGTTTCAAGTATTTGCCGTCAAAGTTCTCAATTTGCCAAAGCCTGCTAAAAAGCAGAAGCCGATAAACGGCACACATCGATTAATCGAAATCACACTGCTTATTACGGGCATCGCAGCGGTGAATTTTTTCAATGAAATGTACGTATTTGCGGGAGTTGTTTTCATGGTATTTTTCTGCACCGGCATAATGGAATGGCGGCACCGGCGGGAGGAAAAGCAATATGTGTACGATTCGTTTTACGCAGGTCTTTCTGCCGCGCTTGGCGTGCTTATTTTTTTCATCAGTTAGCGTAGCTCTATACTCCTGCGGCCGCTCCGTCGCCGCGCGGGTCGGCACCGCCTTGGAGAAAGCCTTCTTCATCAATGACGATCGCTGCCGCATGGCCCATAAGCCCGTCAAAATCACCAACGGTCTCGACGCGGTGGCCGTTCTGCCTTAGGGCTTCTCTCGTTTCAGGGCTGATTCTGCTTTCAACCCTCAGCCCTTCATACTCCTCTCCCCATGTCCGTCCCCAGACCCAGCGCGGCTCATTGATCGCCTGCTGGGGGTCCATTTTGTAATCAATGATGCGCGTAATCATCGCTGTCTGAGTTTGCGGCTGGCCTTCTCCTCCCTGGGTTCCGTACAGGATGCGCGGCCTTCCTTCTTTACAGGCCATCGCCGGCATGAGGGTGTGGAACGTCCGCTTGCCGGGTTCAAGTGTATTGATATGGGATTCATCCAGCGAAAAAAATGACCCGCGGTTTTGCAGCAGAATGCCCGTCTCCCCCGCTGTAACGGCAGACCCGAACTCGAAATAGAGGCTCTGAATAAAGGAAACGGCATTTCCTTCCGCATCGGCAACGGCGGCATAAGCAGTGTCGCTTCCGACCGGCCGGCTTACCGCCGGCGCAGCCACGTCACCGATTTCTTCCGCAAGCTGCTTTGCATACCGTTTATCAAGCAGCCGATCCAGCGGAATATGAGAAAATGCCGGATCAGTCAGCACTTCATTCCGGTGCTGAAAACTCTTCTTCAGCGCCTCGATCAGCAGATGATAATAGTCAAAGGAACCGTGTTCGATCTGAGAAAAATCATAGTTTTCCAATATATTGAGCGTCATTAAGCCTGTAAAGCCCTGTGAATTCGGCGGAGCCTGATAGATTTTGCACCCGCGGTAATCGGAGGATACCGGGTTCGTCCACTCGCCGCGGTGGGCTTTAAAGTCATCAAGTGTCAGACGTCCGCCGTTGTTTTGCAGAAAGGATGTGATGCGTTGAGCGAGGTCTCCTTCATAAAAAGCGCTTCTGCCTTTCTCGGCAAGCTGCTCCAAGCTGGCCGCCAGATCCTTTTGGACAAACCGTTCACCGGGTATGGGCGCTTTTTTGTTTCTCGTAAAAATGGCCGAGGTGTAAGGCGTCGAGGCTAAAAGAGCGAGATTGCGTTCTGTGTGGGCGCATTGGTCGGCGGACACCGGAAATCCGTTTGCCGCATAATCAAGAGCTGGCTTCAGCACCTCAGCGAGAGAAAGACGCCCGTACGCCGAAAGCACGGCATCCCAGCTGTCCGCCATTCCCGGAACGGTAATGGCGCTTTCTGTCCCGCGCAGAGGGATCGCTTCTCTGCCCCGATACAAGTCTCTCGTCACATGCTTCCCTGAACGTCCGCTCCCGTTATAAGCTTTGATTCGTCCCGTTTCTTTATGGTAAGTGAGCCAAAATGAATCCCCGCCAAGACCCGTCATATGCGGATACACGACTGCCAGACAGGCGCTGACCGCCACTGCCGCGTCAAACGCGTTTCCGCCCTTTTCCAGAATGCCGGCCCCCGCCTGAGAAGCGAGATAATGCGGACTGACGACCATTTGTTTCGTTCCGATGGTTGAAGTATTCATGACAAGCCCCTTTACAAATTTTCTCAATTATAAAAAGCGGCTTCGCGGCCATCCACATTCCTGAAAGAAAATCTCACACACTATTTACTTTTCGATAAGAAATGATTCTAAGTTATTACGTATCGAAAACAACAAAAAATTTCCCCCTTCATACCGTAACGTTTCATGATACAATAATGTCTACCAAATGAAGGAAGGTGAAGCGGGTTGGAACATGAATACAGCATTCCGAATCTTGTCCTTGATGAAACGGATAAACAGATTCTTTCGATTTTGCACGAGGAAGGGAGGATTTCCTATACAGACGTAGGAAAAAGGGTTAACCTGTCGCGAGTGGCGGTTCAGCACCGCATTCAGCATTTACTGGATGCCGGCGTGATTGAAAAATTCACCGCTGTCATCAACCCGGCGAAAATCGGCCGCCATGTGTCCGTGTTTTTTAATGTGGAGGTGGAGCCGCAGTATTTGGAGGAAACCGCATTAAAGCTTGAAAAGGAGCCGGCCGTGACAAGCCTTTATCATATGACCGGACCGAGCAAGCTGCATATGCACGGCATTTTCGCAAATGATCAGGAGATGGAAGAGTTTTTGACAAAACGGCTCTATACGCAAAAAGGCGTCGTCAGCGTCGACTGCCAAATGCTGATTAAACGGTATAAAAGCAGAACGGGCATGAAGCTGTAAGGAGGACATAGCCATGAAACATCCCTATTGGGACATTACGGCGGCGATGGTCCGAACGGGCATTCTCGGATTCGGGGGCGGCCCGTCGGTGATCCCGCTCATCCGCCATGAAGCCGTCAATAAATACAAATGGATAGATGATGATGAATTCGGAGAAATATTAGCGATCGCTAATGCGCTTCCCGGACCGATTGCCACAAAAATGGCTGCGTATCTGGGCTTCAAGCTGAAAGGCACGTTAGGCGCAATCTTGGCAACCCTCGCCCACATTCTGCCTACATGCCTTGCTATGGCGGGCTTGTTTGCGGCTGTCAATGTCTTAAGCCACTCAGCAATTGTTGCCGGCATGATTGGCGCTGTAACACCGGTGATCGCCGTAATGCTCGGCATTATGGCGTACGAGTTTGGCCAAAAAGCGCTTAAAGGTTTCGGCTGGGTCACGGGCATCCTGTTTTTTATCATCGCTTTTATCGGCCTGCAAACGCTGCAGATCAATCCCGGCTTTGTCATTATCATTTTCTTGGCGTACGGCGCGTTTCATTTTAAATTAAAGGACAAAATCACAAATAAACGTTCAAAAGATAAAGGAATGTCGGCCTCATGATCATGATCTATTTATTTATGGCGTTTTTTGTCGCAAACGTACTCGGATATGGAGGCGGACCGGCGTCGATTCCGCTGATGTTTGAAGAAGTCGTCAACAGATACAGCTGGCTCTCAAACGATCAGTTCTCAAATATGCTCGCACTTGCGAACGCATTGCCGGGCCCGATCGCAACCAAAATCGCGGCGTATGTCGGCTACAGCGCAGGCGGGTGGCCCGGGTTCCTGATTGCGCTGATCGCTACCGTCGTACCGTCGGCGCTCGCATTGATCGTCCTCTTGCGCATCATTCAGCGCTTCCGCCAATCCCCCGTCATCAAAGGTATGACGCTGTCCGTCCAGCCTGTCATCGCCGTCATGATGCTCATTCTTACCTGGCAAATCGGCGCAGACGGCATCAAAGCGATCGGCTGGGTTCAAGCGATAGTGATTGCGGGGATTTCCCTCCTTGCCTTGACAAAATTCAAGATGCATCCGGCCTTCCTGATTATCGCGGCGTTTTTGTATGGAGGGCTTGTGGTTCCTCATTTATAAAGAAAAGCACCTGGACAGGTGCTTTTTTATTTTGGCCCAGAAATACCATTTGATATGACAACTGTTTCTTCGCCTGCATCACTCTT
Source organism: Bacillus sp. SIMBA_026 (assembly GCF_046535335.1). NCBI lineage: Bacteria > Bacillati > Bacillota > Bacilli > Caryophanales > Bacillaceae > Bacillus > Bacillus sp. SIMBA_026. Next base: position 599,494 of record NZ_JAWRWX010000002.1, read on the forward strand.
GATGATTTGCTTAACTTGCAGCGTTGCGCCTGCCATTCTCACAAATTGCTGAACCTGAGGCGAATTGGTTTCAGCCTGTATCCAAACAGAAGTCGGCGCTTTCCAAGCTAAAAAGAGTGCAAGAATCAACATACCAGAGATAACCAGCAGCAGCTTCATAGAGCATCACTTCTTTTCAATAAGCTGCTCGCCGCGCTCAGCGCCTGATGATCATGAAGAATATCACCGGGACGATTGCCTTCTCCCAGCACATAGCCTTTAAAGGACATCCCCATAAAATGAAAAATATGTTCAAATTGCTGAATCAGCGGCAGCCCTTTTAGTTTAGGATTGTCTCCTCCCACTGCTGTTACATATGCCTGCTTCGCTGACATTTGCTGTTTAAAATCAGGAAATCTCGGATCTCTCAACGTCTGTGACCAGCGATCAATAAACAGCTTTAATGTCCCTGACATGCCAAACCAATAAATTGGGGTGGCGAATACAAGAATATCGCACGGCAATATCCGCTCAATGATAGAATCGCAGTCATCTTGAACAGGACGAAAGCCGCCTTGAGCGTGACGCAGATCTTCAATTGGCTGGATCCGATATTTCCGCAAATGAATGTGCTCCGTATCGAATCCTTGAACAGCCTTCTCCGCAAGAATATCCGTATTTCCGCCAGACCGAGTTCCGCCGTTAATAACCGCAATTTTCATGATACATCTGCTCCTTTGTTTACGAATGATTTTCTTCATTTTATAATGGATTCATCAATCAACACAGATGATTATTTCGATTAATCCAATCGCTAAAACCGATTTAGAAAGGAAGAGAACAAGTGGAATTGAAGCAGCTGATCACCTTTATTACGGCGGCAGAACATGTAAACTTCACCCTAACCGCCAAAATGCTTAATTATGCACAATCAAGCGTTACTTCTCAGATCAAATCACTTGAAGAAGAAATCGGGACGCCTTTATTTGAACGGCTCGGCAAGCGGCTTATCTTGACAGAAGCAGGAAAAACGTTCAAATCTTATGCACAGAAGATTATTGCGTTAACAGAAGAAGCAAAAATGGCCGCAAATCAAGTAAGAGAAACAACCGGAACCTTGAAAATCGGCGCGACGGAAAGCCAGTGCACATATCGCCTTCCGCCTATCATAAAAGAATTCAAACAGGCTTTTCCTAAAGTAAAGCTCATATTCAAACCGTATGTGTCCAACGAACAAGCGAAAGAACAGCTCTTACAAGGCCAGCTTGATATCACCTTCATCTTGGATGTGAACCGAACGGAAGACGCACTGCACGTTGAATCTTTGATTCAGGATGAAATCAAAATGGTAGCCGCCAATGACCATCCTTTTCCAGCAGACTCACCAGCAACATTGAAGGATCTTCAAAACGAAACCCTTCTGCTGACAGAGGACGGCTGTTCATATCGCACGCTCTTTGAGAACACTTTACATGACGCCGGAGTCTACCCTAACAAATTAGAATTCGTCAGCATCGAAGCCATCAAACAATGCGTGATGGCCGGACTCGGAATTGGACTATTGCCTGAAATGACAGTAAAAGACGATATTGCCGAAGGACGGATGAAAGAACTCAACTGGCAGAATGAATGCCCCGTTTTTACTCAACTAGCATGGCATAAGGACAAGTGGATGTCTGCACCATTAAAGGCATTTATCGATTTGACGCGAAAAACATTCAAATAAAAACCTATCTGCAAGGACGACAAAGTTTTTAATAAAGCAGACACCAGGCATACAAAAAAACACTTGGTGGCTTAAAGCCCCAAGTGTTACACGTGATTTTCCCGATAAAACGTTCGCAAAACATGCGTTTCAAGGTCAGCCAGACGGACAGGGATCGGCAGCCTGCTTTCTCGATTGATCATTTTCATTGTGATCTGATAGCTGCTTTCTAAATCAATGTTATGTCCGCAAGACAAGAAGATAGGCTTCACGTCCCGCCGTGTCCGAAGCGCCCGGCCATATACCTCGCCGTCAATGAGAATATCGGTGCAGGCGCCGACTTCATTTTCGGGCATCTCAAAATCGCAGCCTTTGATTTTGAGATAGGTTTTTGCAATCCCTATCGTCGGCTTACCCAGAAAAAAAGCCGCATGGGTGGCAACGCCCATATGATTGTAATGCAGATACCCATTGCCATCAAACAAAAACACATCCGGCTCTGCCTCCAGCTTTTTGGCCGCTTCAATGATCAGCGGCAGCTCGCGAAACGCAAGAAAACCGGAAACATACGGCACGCTGATTTTCCCCATGCTGTGCACTTTTTCAATCACTTCTTTTGTACCAGCGTCAATCACGATGATACTGCATACGCCGTACGGTTCCCCGTCCTGCTCCCAATAAGCGAGGTCGACGCCTGCGCATGTGTTGACGGAGTCTGGATGGATGACAGGGGATAGGTTGATACGATTTTGAAGGTTAAATTGGACCTGTAAAAAATCTTGTTCCTTTTTCATATCAAAATTATGCACATCAAATAATTTCATAACGATTGATCACTCTCGACCTAAATTAATGTGAGTCTCTCTTCTCGATTCTAGTATTTCAAAGTGAGGACTACTTGTATCTAGCTCATACTGATTTAATAGATTGCCTTCTTCATCCCAACTCTTTTCGCAAATTAGTATGGAATGCTCATACTGTTGCTCACTTTTTTTTCTTCCATTTTCAAACCAAATTATACTTTTACCATGCAATTGCCCATATCTATATTCTTTTTCACTTTTTTTATTCCCGTTTTCATAAAATTCACTTGTTAAACCATGAGCCAGCCCATTCTTATATTTAGTAAAATAGATGATTTGTCCATTTGGATATAATTCGTAAGCCAGCCCTGTAAACGGCTGGCCATTTTCGTCTTCAGGATTATCTAGTATCTCATCACTGACCGAAGAGAACCATAAATCCTCAAAGTCCACTCCTATTTCTTTTATATTCTTCATATCATATTCATTTTCCATACTTTAAAGCCTCCGGTATATAATTTGTATTTTGAGTTATATATTCACAATGTGGACATCTAGGCATTGGGACACCTTCTGGCATCTTTTTATTTATTTTCCTCGCACTTACTACGTATACCATTAATTCTTTTAATTCCGCATCAGGTCTTTGTAGTAATGCTTCATTTAGCGCATTAACTTCGGCATGAGAACCAGCCCCTGATGTTTTTATATAACCTTCCTTAAGTTCTACAGGCATATTTACGATTCTATCATGAATAAGTGGATGTAGTACCTTAGGTGGCTCCCCATCTATATTGTTAATTCCAAAATAATACTTGCCTGTTTTTTTGTCCAATACGCCAGCTACCGCAGGACCTCTTTGTTTTTTAGTTAAACCAGATGATTTAATTTTACTAAGTTCGTTTAACACTTCTGCTCTTAGATTTATTCGATGGTGAAGATCTTCTTTAGACAATATACCATGCTTATTTCTTAAATATTGAAGCCTAGTTTGTTTTTCTTCACTAGTCTTAGCAATATTGCTACTAAGGCTTTCATTAGCCACTTTATTGACATATGGAGCATTTTTTTGGTACAACCGCTCAAAGTAGTGTGCCAATCCTGCTCCACCAATCATAGTAATAGCTTCCAGCGCCCCTTGCTTCCGCTTCTCCTCAGACACTTTGTTTCCGAACATATCTCTGCCTGTGACGGCTTCTGAGAATCCGTTTGAGGCGACAAGGCCGTATGCGCCCATTTCTGTCATTTTGAGAATGTCTAAGGATTTTCCGGTTTTATAGGCATCTAAAGCATGTTCTGCGGCAATGACGGTTTTTCCGGTTTTGTAAATGGCTTTTCCGCCTTTGAAAGCGCGGCCCGCCCAGCCGACGACCGGTATGAATCCGGCGGCGGCCATGGCGCCGGCTGTGACACGTTCTGCGGTGGAGAGTTTTTCGCCGGTCACCGGATCAACACCTTCGGCTGCTCTTTTATAATCATAATAGCCGGTGACTTCGCCGGTAAAGTTGCAGATTCCGTCCCATGTTTTTTCGTACCATGGTTTATTGGCTTCTTCTTCAGCCTTTTCCTGAAGCCGTCTTGCTTCGGCCTGCTGGGCTTTTGCGTCAATATAGTCCGTTCCCTGTTTTTCTGTCGCCATGACGCTTTTGTAGATTTCATTGCTGTGGAAGGCTTTTTTGTCATAGTACATAGGGGATGCGCTTTTCCCGTTGCTGGTGGCCTGCATGAGAACGGAATATTTGCTGAGCACTGCGTTGTCCAGAGATTCTAAGTTTTGATATTCAGCGGTCAGGGATTCATCAAGCGTATCGACTGCCGTGATCGTATCGCGTCTGGTTTTCTGGGCATCGCCCATTTTATCAGCGTAATCATCCAGCGTATATGTGTCGAGATGAATAATATCGCTGATGCCTGACAAAATTGAATCGATTTCTGCTTTATGAGCGGAGACAATCTCTGAAGCTTTCAAATCCGCGTTGGGCAGCTCATGCTCCAAAAATGAAGTCTCCGCATATGTATCGCTGAGTTCTTGATCTTTAATGTCACCTGAAATGCCATTTAAAAACGCAATTTGAGCAGAGACAAGCGTCAGCCAGCTGTCGGCGATTTCCGCTTGTCCCTGAAAAAAATCTTTTATATTGTCTGCGCCTTTCCCTTTCAAAGCATCACCCAGATCGGCCACGCCTTGAAAGGCTTGTTTGAGCGCACGCAGCTGCTCTTCAAGGGCTTCGTATTGTTTCTTTCTCTTATCTGCTTCGTCCGTTAACGATTGTGATTCAAACACTTTGCTCATCGGCAAGTCCTTTCTTTCGTTATTTTACGGCGATCGCCTCGTCCTGTTCTTTCAAAGAATCTACGTTGTCTTTAACGTCCGCGATATTCTTATGAACGGCCTGCTTGTATTCGCTGATCATCGATACAAGCTTTGCCTCGCGGGATTGATATTTGGAGGTATAGTCGAGCTTGTTTTTTCCGTTTGAACCGGCGTTCCCGATCGAAACGGCCTCCAAAGCGCTGCTGACGGATTCAAGCTGCTTCATGACAGCTCCGTATTTGAGTTTTATTTCTGCCATTAAAACCAACTCCAGCTTCTTTTGATTGATTGTATTTTTTCTCCGACTGTGTCAAGGGCTTCTTCTCCCAGCGTCAGCAGGTGCTCTGCCTCTCTCGCGATGCTTCTGGCGGCAAGGAGCCCTCCTTTTTCAATTTCAAGCTGTGTCATCTTTAAGCCGATTCGGTAAATATAACCGTCGTATTTGTCTGTAACGATTCTGTATGCTTCTGTATGGGCCTGATCGCGCCGGTCATCAAATTCTTCAGCAAAAGTGCCGGTCCAATGATGGTCCAAGTGCGGCCTGAGGATGTCTCTGATTTCAGACACGCCCTCTTCCTGCAGAGATTCTATCTCTCTTTTCGCTTCTTTTAATTTATCAATTTGGTGTTCAACCTCGCCCAGTTTATGGCTGATTGTGCTGTTAATATGGCTTAATGTGCTTGAATGGCTCATCTGTTTTCACCTCGTCTTACGCAAAAAGTCGTACAAAAAGCACAGACTTTTCCATACTATATTTCCATATATTATATTTTAAAATAGACAGAAAGCAGCTTAAATAGGTTAAATGGCTTATTTTCAGCAGCCGAGATGTTCATCATTAACGCCAAAAGACTCACATAAACGGCATATCCATTCATTGATCTCCTCTATGTATCCATGATAAATTCCCTAAAAAAAAGGAGACAGTGATTAACCGTCTCCTTTGCCTTGTATCATGATCATCATACTGTCGTTAACTGCAGTCCCAGTTGTACAAAACGTTTGAGAAATCTTTTTTCTTCAAATCTTCCGGTCTGATAAAGAAATTGGCGATTCCCACATCTCCCCACATCGAATCAATGTCATCATCTGAATCAATTTGCAAAAGCAGAATCGTATGGTTTTTATGGGAGTAAGACCGCGGATCTTCCTGGGTGAAGGACGCATAGCCGCCGATTTTATGGCCGAATGCATTCGCCGTATATTCGTCATACACCTCATCGTCAAACTGCTCGAAATAGTCAAAGGCATCCATCCCGGCATACTGCCTGAATTGAAAATCAGACGGGAGCACCCATTCAGCAGACAGCTCAGGGGTGATCAGCGCTTCGGATTGAATCGGAAAATCGTACTCCTCTTCAACCTGAACGAAAGAAAAATCATCCATGAGCTCCGCTTCTTCTGCTGTCACATGTTCAAAATATTTAACGCAGAAACCCGTTTGCGCGCACCCGTCGTCAAAATTCAAACCGTATACGTCATCACTGACCGATATGTAAAACTGAAGAATGCCGGTGTCCGGAAAATCAGGGAGTCCGGGCATATCCGCAAAATTGATTTGAGCGAGAAGCTTCATCGGCCTGCCGCTTTCATCTTCAGGATATGGTTCATGTTTCGGAAAATAGGGGTCTCCGGCAATTTTACTGTCATACCGTCCCGTTTCAGCTTTTTTGACGTGCAGTTTGATAAAAGGCCGTGCTGACGTTTCCAGCAGACCGCGGGATGATTCCATTTGCTTCGGCAATTTCCATGTGTTTTCCACGATTAATATCTCCTTCGTCTCTAATGATTGTATGATAAAAGGCCGGCGCGGTCCGCCGGCCTTTCAAGTGACAGAATCAGTCTGAGGCACGACGGCTCTTCTTCCGATTGAGATATATTCCACGCCCGCCTGTTCCGCTTCCTCAAGCGAGTGGCAGTTTCTCCCGTCGAAAATAACCGGGGTTTCCATCAGCTCTTTGTACGCTTCAAGCGGGAAGTGTTTAATTTGTTCCCAATCTGTCAGAATCAGGACGGCATCCGCTCCCCTGACGGCTTCTTCTATGGACTCCCGATAGGAAACCGCAGCCGGAAGCAGCCCGGAAGCCCGGAATGAAGCAATCGGATCGTACGCTGTCATCCGGGCGTCAAGAGCCGCCAGACGATCCGCAATGACAATGGACGGCGCGTCCCGCATATCATCTGTATTCGGCTTAAAAGACAGCCCTAATAACGCGATGGTCTTCCCCGTCACACCGCCGAGCCTGTTCAGCACTTTATCAACCAGCATGGACTGCTGGTTATTGTTGACCTTAATGACGGACTTCAGCAATTCAAAATCATGCTCCACATGTCCCGCGATCTGCACGAGGGCGTTTGTATCCTTCGGAAAGCAGGAACCGCCGTAACCGATGCCGGCTCTTAAGAATTGATTGCCGATCCGTTTATCCAATCCCATTCCGTGTGCGACTGATTCCACATCCGCACCGACTTTTTCACATATATGAGAAATCTCATTAATAAAACTGATTTTTGCCGCTAAAAAAGCGTTTGACGCATATTTGATCATCTCAGCGCTTCTGATGTCCGTATGATATACCGGAATCGCAAGCGGCGCGAAAACCCGGTCAAGCGTTTCCCGCGTCTGCCGGTCTTCAGCCCCGATCACGATGCGGTCGCCGTGAAAGGTATCGTGAATCGCTGAACCTTCACGGAGAAATTCCGGATTCGAGGCGATTGAAATGTTCACGTCCGCTTTCAGCCGTGAATGAATAACTTCGCTGATCCTGTCATTCGTTCCCACGGGAACCGTGCTTTTTGTCACGACGATCGCATCTTTACAAATATGTTCGGCAATCCGTTCGGCGACATTTTCAATATAAGTAAGGTTTGCGTGCCCGTCTTCTTTTTGCGGCGTTCCGACCGCTATAAAAATAACGTCCGCTTCCGCAAGCCCTTTTTCGTAGCTTGTTTCAAATGCCAGCCGATGCCGGCCGATATTTCGTTTCATCATATCTTCAAGGCCCGGTTCAAAGATAGGGGACAATCCCTTTCTCATCTGCTCAACCTTACGTTCGTCAATATCTATGCATGTTACGTCATGGCCGATTTCTGAAAGAGACACTCCTGTCACAAGACCGACGTAGCCTGTTCCGATCACTGTTATTTTCATCGTGTTCCCCCAACCGTTTAGAAATTGCTGCTGGGCAGCTTACCGTTATTATCATATGATCCCGGCGCCGGCTGAATGCCGGAAGCCTGAGGTCATGATAGGAAAAAACGGTGCCGGCCGCTGATAATAGCATAAGCATAAAAGAATCATCTTGCAAAACAGCCGCTTACGCTTCATTTAAACGGGATGGAGACGACGATTAAAAAAGACCCCAGCGCTTACGGCGGGCCACAGGCAGCGGAGGTTCCTTATAAACGGCTTTGTTTTCAGCGAGAAGCGCCGCATTTTCCGTGAGCATGTAAATCAGCTCTGTCCCTGCTTCTTTTTTCAGAACGCCGAGCGCCTCCTGATAATAAAAATTTCTCGGTCCGAGATTATGGGCGTCAGATGCGAGAAAGTGGATCAAATTCGCTTCAATCAGCTGCAGCGAAAAGGATTTCGCTTTCCGCCCGAATGCTCCGGCAATGCAGCCGGCCGTTACTTGGGCGGCCGCGCCTTTCTTCACAAGACTGTATAGGACGGAAGGGTTTTCGCGAATTTCTCTGTTCCGCTCCGGATGGGCGATGACGGGGACATATCCGTTCAGCTGCAGTTCATAAAACAGCCTTTCAGCGTAGGCCGGGACATGATCCGCCGGAAATTCCGCCAGCACATACTTCGTATTATGGAGCGGGACAAGCGAGCCGCTTTGAAGACCTGCCAGCAGATCTCCGTCTATTCTGATTTCCTGGCCGGGCAGAACAGTCAGCGGAATGCCTTCCTTGTTCAAACGTTTGTTTAACAGGGTGACCGCTTCGTTGACCGTATGCCGGTCCGTGTCATAGCGGTATTTCACATGATGCGGCGTCGCGATGATCGTATCAATCCCCTGTCTGACCGCTTCTCTCGCCATCTTCAGACTTTCTGTATCATCCGCCGCACCGTCGTCTATGGAAGGAAGGATGTGACAATGGATATCTATCATATTTCAATCCCTCCTTAAAAAGAATGGACCGCGCCCATTATGACATTATTGTCCGTAATAGGCGTAGTCCGAGTGTTTCGTTTGTTTCTTCCCGTTCATCACGGCCCCAAGGAGCTTGCACGGGCAGTAATCGAGCGCTTCTTTCGCCTTGGCCGCTTTTTCCTTGTCCGTTTTCCCGCTTGAGATCACCATAATGGCCCCGTCAGTGTAGCTGCCTAATATTTTCGTATCTGCTACGGCCAAAACGGGAGGCGTATCCAAAATCACCTTATCATAAACTGCGGCGGCTTCTGACAGAAGATCTTTCATGGCACCCGTCGATAAAAGCTCCGCCGGATTGGGCGGGATCGGCCCGCTCGTTAAAATATCCAGGTTTGCTTCATCAGCCGGCAGGACGGCTTTCTGAAACGGCATCTGTTTTAACAGCAGCGACGTTAATCCGGTTCCGTTGTCCAATTTGAAGGTGAAATGAACCGTCGGTTTGCGCAGATCCGCATCAATTAAAAGCACTTTTTTCCCCTGCTGTGCAAATACGACGGCAAGGTTGGCCGCGGTTGTCGATTTTCCTTCTTCCGGACCGGCGGATGTGATCAAAAGAGACTTCACCTCCGTATCAACGGAAGAAAATTCAATGTTTGTGCGGATCGTGCGATATTGTTCTGAGTTGATGGATTTCGGCTCAGACATCGCAATCACGCTTCGTTTTCCGAGTTTGTCTTTTTTACGCGTCAACATGTCCGCCCCCCGCTTGTTTGGTTTCCGCCATCCTCAAGTTTTTGGCAACGCTGTCTTTAGTACTGATTGAAGTAACCGTTCCCAGGATCGGGATGCCGAGCAGCGATTCCAGCTGTTCTTCCGACTTGATCGTATTATCCAGATGTTCCAGCAAAAAAGCAAGACCGATTCCGCCCAAAAGTCCGGCGGCAAACGCAATCGCGATGTTCAGCTTACGGTTAGGCTCTGCTGGTGACTGGCTGTCCGCCGATTCGGCCTTTGAAAGGATGCTGACATTATCCACGTTCATGATGGCGGTGATCTTGTCCTGAAAAACGGCTGCAACCGCATTTGCCATAACGGCCGCCCGCTTAGCATCCGTATCCCTCACGGCGATCGTCACGACTTGTGAATCCTGCTCGCTGGACACCGTGATTTTCGATTCCAGTTCTTTCGAAGTCATGGACAGATTCAGCTGTTTAATCACCTCATCGAGGATGACCGGGCTTTTGATGATGACATTATACGTGTTGATTAATTGGAGGTTGGTTTGAACGTCATTGAATTGGACTTCTTTTTGATTGTTTTTGGATTGACTGACCAAAATTTGAGTTGAGTTTTCATAGACCGGCGTAAGAGCGAAGAAACTGATGAGTCCGCCTGCGGCAGATGCCGCCGCGGTAATAATAAGTATAAACAGCAGACGCTTTCTCAGTATTGCGAATATTTCCTTTATGCTTGTAGATTCTCCCATATAACCTCCATATCACTTTCCGCGTATTCCCATTCCCTCCAATGATCTTTTCCAATTACGATTATACAGCTTTAAACTGTCATTTCTAACCTTTTCAAATGACAAAATTCGACAAAAATAGACAATCACTTCAATCTGTTTTATTTTTGTAAGCGCTTTAAATACTGGTGTCACAGGAAGATTAAAAAATCCCGCGGCCAAGAGCCTGCGGGATTTTATGTTGCATATCCATTTTTAATATAAGAAATCAAATTCTCAAGCATTTCTTTTGTGGTCATCTCAGAGGACTGCTCACCAATGTCGTGCGCATGCATTAAAATCTTCAGAAACTCCTCTTGATCTAACTTCGTTTTCTTCATCATTCGTTTCCTTTCGGCTTCCATTAAATTGAAAACAAGATTATTATATGCTGTCGGGTGCTGTTTTGCAATCTCTAATACATCATTCGACACATTCGGGTTTTTATGTCCTTTTTTAGGAAAAACTTTTTCCGGGCCATGTGTTGCGATATAATAGAGGAATTGGAATCTTTTTATTTTGTGACTCGTTAGGAGCGATAATCATGCTTCAGGATATGATTGCTAAAGAAGATGTGCTCGCAGCGGCTGAACAGCTTAAAGAACTTCTTCCTTACAATGAAGACAATGTTCAGCTGATGAAGAAAGCACTCATTTTATATCGGCAGGATTCCGTCTATCGTATACAGGTTCAAACCCCGACAGAGATTTCCGCATATGTGCAGGATGTTGTGCCTGTAAGGGTCACGCTGAACTTATTTTTCATGGTGAAAAGCGGCTGCGCATGCCCGTCTGAGGCGATCTGCCGCCACGTGCTGGCCGTTTTTCTTTACGTATATGCCCAATTCGAGCGGGTCGGTACCTTTACCGAACATTGGCTGGAAAGAGAAAAGCTTGAGGAAAGCAGGGAGCTTGTCCGCCGGCAGTTTCAGGAAAAAGTGCTGCCGAATGAAGAGTCGCTGTCAAGCTGGCTCGCTTTTTTTGATTCGGAATTCTCGCTGTGGGAGGCGCGGACGCCGGCCGGAAGCCAGACAATGCAGGGCCTTTATTACGGCTATCTGTCAGCGCTCAAAAAACACGCCCCGAAAAAACCCGAGCTTAAAAGCTTATATCAGATTCATTCGGCGCTTGCCGTCTGGCTTCACATGTTCACTTTGATTGAGTCAGGCAGATTGGATGCCGAAAAAGATTATTACAGCATCAATCCATACGTGGAACAGCTGATGGATACGATTTATTCCTCCATTGACAGACTGAAAACGTACGCCTTGTCTTTTTCACTCGATCCTTTTTTAGACCGGACGCCCCCGGTGCTCCGCAGACTGCTTGTGAAAGAAGAGCTTTTTCAATACGAACGCCTCCGGGTATTCGGTGAGATGTGGAGCGCGCTTTTGAACCGGCCGAAATGGGTCGCGCGTGAACAGGAGATTCTCGCACAGGAAAGCGGGCGCCGTTTTTCGCCGGAAGTGCGGTTCGGACGGCTTCATCTGGCCTTTTTGCAAAAAGATGATGAAGCGGTCTTCCAAGATATGTCCCGCTTCCCTCCTGAAGCGCTGCCGTATACCTTTCAATGGCTCGGTGAACTCACCGCGAAAAAAGACTGGAAACGGCTGAAAACATGGTATGGCCGGATCGAGCCGCTTGCCGTGAACTATACGAAGCTTGATAAGCCGTTTAAAGAAATGCGCGACATCATCGGAGAGCTGTTTGCGCTATTGGCGGATTATGCGCGGCACTCACGGGATGATCAGCTGTTTGAACGGTTTGCTTCCGGCTGCCTTCCCTATACCTTTACCGAATACAGCCAGTACCTGTACGAAAAACGGCGGTACGCGGAGTGGGTGGAGATTCACAGCCTCGTCGGTTTTTCCGTCTGGGAAATCGAAAAGGACATCCTGAAGGAAATTGCCGCCAGTGATCCGGAAGCGCTCATCCCCTCCTATCACCGGGCGGCGGCCTTTTTTATCGATCAAAAAAACCGCAGCGCCTATAAAGAGGCTGCACGCCATCTGAAAAAACTGCGGACGCTTTATAAAAAGGCAAAAAAACAGCAGGTATGGGAGCGGTATATCAGCCGGCTGAGCGCAAGTTACAAGAGGCTGCGCGCCCTTCAAGAAGAATTGCAGAAAGGAAAGTTGATTGATGGCGAGTCTTAAGGAAATTTTCATTCATGTAGAACAAATGGAAGATTGGACATTTACGCTGTCAAGCCATGATGAGAAGGAGCAGCCGCTTACTCTCAGTCAGATGAAGACTCATTTGTTCCAATGGCATGAGTCCACCTTTTACGGAACGTTTCTTGAAGACGTCAGCTTCATCGGCACTCCGGCCGTTCTGCTCAGCCCGTGGATGACCGTCGAGCTGCTCGGAAAAAATTCGTTCAATTCATTCAGCACCGTGCAGCTGACAAAGGAAACGGAACCATTAATCGAAGCGGCTTCGACGATATACGAATTTATTGCCGACGGCGATTTTCTTCCGGATTATGAGGCTTGGCAAAATGGTGTCCTGCGCTTCAAAGACCGCGAGCTTTTGCTGGAAGGCTTTACGGCAGACTGGTTCTCAGCCGCGGTCCAGGACTACATTCAGTACAATGATGACCTGCTGGAAAAATGGCGGCAGATCGAAACCCGCTCACCGGCCGTTCATACGTTTAAAGGCTCCTTTTTGGATGAAGATGATTTTCTCGAGGGAATCGGCTGGCATGACGATCTGACGCCGTTTACCGTCGGGCTCCGATTAAACGAGCCTGATTTTGACGGTGACGACTGGAAAATCGAAATGTTTTTACGTGAGAAAAAAACCGGCTCCATCACCTTTTTCGACGGACTGAAGGGACTGAAAAAAGCGTGGCAGGCATACGGCGGAAAAATCGCGCGCGAACAGGACCGCTTCCGCAGAACGGTTCCCTGGCTTTCGTTTGATTCAGGAACGACGCTGATTTCTGAAGAAGAGGCTTGGATCTTCTTATCGGAAGCGAGTGAGACGCTTGTCGATATGGGTGTGGAGATTCTTCTCCCATCATGGTGGCAGATTGTCCGGGACAGCAATATGATGCTCAAAGCGAAAGTGTCATCCTCCCCGCGGGGCGAGTCCTTCGTCGGCATGAATGCTCTGCTTGATTTCAACTGGAGATTCGCCACAAACGGAATTGAGCTGACAGAGGATGAATTCAATGAGCTCGTCGCAAACAACAGACGTCTCGTCAACATCCGCGGCCAATGGGTGAAAATTGATCCTCAATTCATTAAACAAATGAAAAAACTGATGGAAAAAGCGGAATCTGAGGGCCTCCACATGTCCGACGTGCTGGCGCGCGAACTGATGGATCACGGGGAAAACGGAGCCGAGGACACAGACATCATTGACTCATCGGCATTTGCCGGGATCAAGATCGAATTATCAAAGCAGCTCAGAAGCCTGATCCGCAAACTGACGGAAGCCCGGGATCTGCCGGAGCATGAAGTCAGCGCCGCGTTTCAGGGCCAGCTCCGCCCTTATCAGATGTACGGCATGAACTGGCTTCTGTTTTTACGGAAAAACGGCTTCGGCGCCTGTCTCGCAGATGACATGGGACTTGGAAAGACGATTCAGATGATCGCTTATTTTCTCCATGTGAAGGAAAGCGGCCGGCAAAAAGCGCCTGCCTTAATCATTGCGCCGACATCTGTGCTCGGCAACTGGCAGCGTGAGCTCCAGACTTTCGCGCCGCAGCTGAAGGCCATGCTTCATTACGGCCCCCGCCGGCCGAAGGGGGAAGCATTTGTCCCGGCCTATCAGGACGCGGATGTTGTTCTTACTTCTTACGGCCTGTCGCACGCCGATCAGGAAGAGCTTTCTTCCGTGACATGGAGCACCATCTGCCTTGATGAAGCGCAAAATATTAAAAACGCGCATACGAAGCAGTCCCGCGCGATCAGAAAGCTGAAAGGCGTCCATCATATCGCGCTGAGCGGAACACCGATGGAAAACCGCCTGACAGAGCTTTGGTCGATCTTTGATTTTATGAACAAAGGCTATCTCGGCAGTCTGACCGGCTTTCATAAACGCTATGTGCTGCCGATTGAAAAAGACCGTGACGAAAAAAGAATCAACCAGCTTCAGCAGTTAATCCGGCCGTTTTTACTGCGCCGGACAAAACGGGATGAAGAAGTAGCGCTTAATCTTCCTGACAAGCTGGAACAAAAAGAGTTTATCCCGCTCTCAGCCGAACAGGCATCCCTTTATGAACAGCTTGTCAAAGATACATTTGAACATATGGCTTCTCTGACCGGGATGCAGCGGAAAGCGCTGATTCTGAGCATGCTCGGCCGCTTGAAGCAAATATGCGACCATCCCGCGCTCTATTTGAAGGAAGAACAGACAGAGCTGTTAAACGGGAGATCCGTCAAACTGGAAAAGCTGCTTGATTTAATGGCGGCGATCCGCGGACAAGGGGAAAGCTGCCTCATTTTCACCCAATACATTCAGATGGGCAACATGATGAAGCGCCTCCTGGAAAAAGCATTCGGAGAACCGGTTCAGTTTTTAAACGGAAGCCTATCCAAGCAGGAACGCGATTCTCTCGTCGAACGATTCCAGAAGAAAGAATACCCGACGCTGATTTTGTCATTGAAAGCGGGCGGAACCGGCCTTAATCTGACGGCTGCCAATCATGTCATTCACTATGACAGATGGTGGAATCCGGCGGTGGAAAACCAGGCGACCGACCGCGCCTACCGAATCGGCCAGGAACGGTTCGTCCATGTTCACAAACTCATTACGACGGGAACGATTGAAGAAAAAATTGATGCCATGCTCGAAACGAAACAAACGCTGAACGATCAGATTATCCAAAGTGAAAATTGGATTACCGAGCTGTCATCCGCTGAGCTTGAAGAATTATTCACCCTCAGCGCATCAGCGCAATCACATTAAACGCAAAAAGACCGGCTCTCTCAGAAGAGCCGGTCTTTTATGTCGTCCTTACTGTTACGCCGCATTTGCCATGAATGCGTCACGCCAGTCATGAACAGTATCGCCATACCTTTCACAGTAAATTCCTGATCATATGCGCAACGCCGTTTTGATCATTTGTCAATGTAACGGCATCAGCGATCTCTTTAATATCTTCTCTCGCATTCCCCATCGCTATGCCTTTTCCGGCCGCCTGAAGCATTGAATAGTCATTTAAGCTGTCACCGACCGCGGCGGTTTCAGCCATCGGAATGCCGAGCTTTTGCGCCAGCCGTTTGAGCGCCTGCCCTTTAGAGGCGTTTCGAGACGCCAGTTCGAAGTTGTGATCGGCAGAGCTGACAAGGGTGAGATCTTTCTGACCGCTGAATCGGTCCCAGCCCGCTTTCAGCTTCCGCTCATCAAACGAAAATCCGAGAATATTATAAAAATCCAGATGCTCTTCTTTCTCAAAGAGCTCACGGTATGAATGAATGTAAGCAAAGCCGGACTGGCTGTATTGCACTGAAGCCGCCTGTTCCAAAACGGAAAGATCGGTTTCCGGATTGGCGCTTTTCACCCGGTCCATTTCGATATCGAGCAGCTGCCTGCCGGTTTCAGGCGTATAGATGGCTTTGTTTGTAAACACCTCATAGTAATATTGATTCTCTTCAAGCCATGACAAAATCCCGCGGGCTCTTGTTTCTTCAATCGCATCACAGTGGTACAGGCTGCCGTCAGGAGCATGAATGGCGGCTCCGTTTGCGCTGATAATCCATGTTTTTATGCCGAGCGGTTCGAAGATGGAGTGCACGTCAAAATGCGCGCGTCCCGTGGAAACCACGATTTCAATTCCCGCTTGCCGGGCTTCCCTTAAAGCCCGCTCATTTTCAACGCTTACTTGATGACTGCTGTTCAGCAGTGTGCCGTCCAGATCTATGGCAATCAGTTTCACATGTCCTCATCCTCTTCTTCAGATTCAGTTACAAGCAATTCTACGCCGTGCCGGTCGAGCAGATCGCAAAAATCCTGATCAGGCAGCCGATCGGTAATCAGCAGGTCAACCTCGTGCAGGTCTGCATACTGATAAAAACTCGTACGGCCAAGCTTGGAGTGATCGCTCAGCGCAATCACCTGTTCCGCCTGTCGGATCATTTTACGCTTTACCATGCCGTCTTCTTCGTGAGGTATCGTCAGACCGTTTTCCGAGATGCCGACAACGCCGATCAGCACCTTATCGGCGTGATAATCCCCCAGTTTTTCTACGACGGAAGCCCCGTATAAAAACCGGTGTTCCTTCTGGAGCTTTCCGCCGAGCAGGTGAATATCAATTCCCTCTTTTGCGGAAAGGATATCGGCCTGATTGATCGAATTTGTAATAACAGTGCAGCCGGTGACATTTAAATGCTCCGCGCAGGCCTGCACGGTTGTCGAGGTGTCCAGAATGATCCGGTCTCCTTTATGGATCAGGGATGCGGCCAGCTTGCCGATTTTGTTTTTCTCTTCAGAAACAGTTTTCAGCCGGCCCGAATAGCCAGGAACCTCCTGATTCACCGACGGCAGAATCGCGCCGCCCCGTGTTCTGATAATGGCCCCGCGCTCTTTCAGCTTTACAAGGTCCCTTCTTGCGGTATCTCTTGAAATATGAAGCAGCGAACATATCTGTTCCGCGGTAATCCGCCGGTGCTGTTTCAAATATTCCATTATCGCAATCAGTCTTTCTTCTTGATACACGTCCTCATTCCCTTTTTCGTCACTTATCTGTAAGTAATTATAAGTTTTTATCCCAATATATTCAATGTTTTTAAGTATTCATAAGCGAAATCACTTCTTTTTAACCATTTTTTAGCTCCCGCACAAAAAAACCAGTCTTTCGACTGGCGAGTGGGAAGGAGGTATTGCGGGGCCCGCTGAAAGGCGGGAAATCGAGGAAAAAAGAATGCTATTCAGCCAGCGGCTCTTTCTGTTTTTGATCCATAAACCGAACGGTATCAGCCATGACCTCGGTCACATAAACTTTTACGCCGTCTGTCTTTTCATAGCTTCTCGTCTGGATTCTGCCGCTTACACCGACCATTGACCCTTTTTGGCAGTACAATGCCGTGTTTTCAGCGTTTTTTCTCCAGATGGTGCAGTTGACGAAATCGGTTCCGGTTTCACCCGAAGCGCTTTTAAAATTGCGGTTTACCGCCAACGTAATATGCGCGACGGGAATGCCCGCTGATGTAAAACGGAGCTCCGGGTCTTTCGTCAGCCGGCCGACAAGCATAACGTGGTTAAACAAGCCGTATCCTCCTCTCTTTTTCGAGGCTGGCTTCATTGTAGTACAAGGGCTCGTGAAAGCAAAAAGCGGATAAAACCGTTATCCGTTCAGGCTGCTCTTATGTTTTCGTTTTTCTTTCTGATAAAAAAAACTTTTGTTTTTGACCGCTTATGTAATATGTATTTTTGAGCAGCCGCGAGAAAAGTTTCGTTTTGAGCCAGTCTTTCTCAAACATGCGGACAAACTTTCCGCCGTCCCATGCGAACCAGTAAAAACTCAGCTTTTTATCAGTCAGTGAAAGCTGAATTTTATACTGTTCCATGCGGTCTTTTGTTTCATATAAAAAGACGACATTTCCTCTTCTGTTAAGATGCACCTCACAATCTTCCTTTTTGCATACCAAGTAGGAATGATCGTCTTTTCGCCTTGAACCGTCTTCTATATAGATTTCCTTCAGGCGCAATTGATTCATAAGCATCTCTCCATGACCATATTCTTTTACATTATAATGAAAAAATAGAAATGATTAAATGTTGACCGCCTACAAAAATGATGAAGCATGTCTTACAGCATTTTCCCGGGAAAAATGATATGTGTTATAATAAATGAACGAAAAACATGGACAACAGGGGTGAAAATAAGAGATGAAAACCTTTAAACTGGTTGATCTGAATGTGGAACGTTTAGATAAAGACGATCAGCCGATTGAACAGTTTCCCCTTTTAGACGGATTGATTATCAATAAAGAGGACGGAGAAAATCATTGGTTAATTGAAGCACTGGTCCCGGCCGAACACTTGTCTTTTTTTGACATGCTGATGAAAAGCCAGAAAGAAGCGAAGGTGTTTGTAACGATTACGAAAAAAAGCAACCGCCCCGCCCAACTGACGGGAAGCATCAAAAATATCGTCCAGCTGGAAAGAAGTATACAAGTTTTAATTTACGGTCAAATGGTGTCAAGAAACCACCCCGGATCAGAAAGCATTCTGGAGTCGCTCGTGAAAGAAGGCTACTCGGGCAGCCGGCTGATTGAAGCGTTCAAACAAAAATTATAATCATATGAAAAAGGCCGGACGTTAATCATCCAGCCTTTTTTTGTGCCCTAGTCATTGTGAGGAGCCCGCTGTTTCAGCAGATCTCTGATTTCAGTCAGCAGTTCTGTCTGCTGATCTGTGTCTTCTGCTTCTTCAGCCTCTTCTTCTGCTTCTTTTTTACGTCTCAGCTTGCCTATTGTGCGAATCACGATAAAAATAGAAAATGAAATAATAAAGAAGTTCACAATCGTTTGAATGAAGCTTCCGTACTTGATATGAGCATCGCCGAATGTCACGGCCAGTCCTGAAAAGTCAAGACCGCCAAGAAGCAGGCCGACCAGCGGCATGATGATGTCTTCAACGAGCGACGTCACGATTTTGCCGAAAGCGCCGCCGATGACGACACCGATAGCCAGATCCATGATATTGCCCCGCATCGCAAAGCTTTTAAATTCTGACCACATCACATTCACCCCTTTCTATACAAAATGGGCTTTTTATAAGCCCATTTGTTTGCTTTTATTCTCCGAGCGCAAAGGTTAATTCAGCTTCACACACGAGCTCGCCGTCAACTTTGGCAACGCCTTTGCCGCGTCCGATCGTACCGCGCGCGCGGGTAATATCAACCTCAAGCTCCAGCTTGTCACCCGGTTTTACCTGCTTTTTGAAACGGCAGTTATCAATCCCCGCAAAAAATGCGAGTCTGCCCCGGTTTTCTTCTTTAATCAGCATCGCAACCGCTCCGACCTGCGCCAAAGCCTCCACGATTAATACGCCCGGCATAACAGGGTATTCAGGAAAATGGCCGTTGAAAAAATCTTCATTCGCCGTCACATTTTTATATCCCGCCGCCCGTTTTCCTTCTTCGACTTCCGTAATTCTGTCTACCAGAAGAAACGGATAACGATGGGGAATAATTTCTTTAATTTGCTGAGTATCAAGCATTCTCTTGACATCTCCTTCATCGACAATAGTATGTATAGAAGGCATATGTGGCAACCAATCTGTACATTTGGAAGTATATTATGAATCAATTTCTTTTTCAACCGCGCTGTAAACTGTAACCAGCTGGCAATGAGCCTCGTCCATTAATGTGTTATGATAAATAAAGACTTTTACCCTATGCAAAGAGGTTGGAAGATGATTGCTAAGTTTACTGAAAAACGTACGCTGGTGATGCTGAATGAGTGGTATGACGCCATGGGAAAACGCCAATTCGATCTAGCCCGTTCCCTTCACGAACAAATCAATCAGCATCTCCCCAAATTACAAAAGAATGCAAAGCTCAAACTCAGATATCAGCTGTTTTTCGCACGGTTTCAGCTGCTGTTTGAGAAAAAAGACGGTCTGAATAAGCTGTTCTGCGAGCTGAAGCGGCGCAAAGATGAGATGGATCATGAATTAACTTATTATTTCTATTTTTTCAAAGGGTTATTCCATATGGTGAATGGCGCTCCGAACCGTGCTGTCTGCCGCTTTAAAGAAGCTGAACAGTACCTGCCGGCCATTCAGGACCGTTTCGAAGCCGCTGAATTTTATTATAAAACAGCGGGTGCATATTACATGATGAAGTCGCCTGCGCTCTCCATTCAATATGTCAATAAAGCGCTGGAAATCTATCAAGATGAAGCCGGCTACATCAAAAAAACGCTCAGCTGCCGCCTGCTTCTCGCCGTGAATTATATAGACGAGGCACGCTATGACGACGCAGAACAGCTCTTTAATGAATCCATAAAGATAACGGACCGGATCAATGACAATAACCTGCTGTGCCACGCCTATTATAATTTTGGTTTTTTAAAGACCGCCCAGAAAAAAGATAAAGAGGCCCTCCCTTTTTACAAAAAGGTATTGGGCAATCAGCGTTTCGAGAAAGAGTCTCCCGTTTCCTACCTGCATTGTGTATACGAAGCGGTTAGAGCACTTTTTAAAACCGGATCTGCCGCCGAAGGACAAACCGTGCTGCAGAAAGGTTTATACATATCTGAAAAAGTGCAGAACAAGATTATGAAATTGAAGCTGACCGCGCTCAACATATTGTACACCGCTCAGGAGGACCCGTACGACCGATTGCAGAAGCTTGTGCTGGAGCTGCAGAAAATTGAAGCGTGGGTGGATTTGGAAGTGCTGCTTCAGGATATTACTGATTACTACAAAAAAAAGGGCGATTTTGAGAAAGCCGCATTTTTTATCATGCGCGGCTGATCAAAACGCCCCTTCTTTTATCTGACTGAGTTGATTAAGCCCAGCATTTGGTCTCCCAATGTAATCGTGCGGCTGTTCAGCTGATAGGAACGCTGAGACACGATTAAGTCGGTCATTTCTTTTGACATATCGACATTTGAACCTTCAAGCGCGCCCTGCTCCATGCCGATTGCCTGCCGGTTTGCGCCGGTAAGCTCTTCAATCGCTGAAGCCCCCGCGCCGTTTACGGAAAACAGATTATCCCCTTCCGCATGAAGCGCCTGAGGATTATTGACATTGACAATGCCGAGATTAAACGTCTGCGAACGGGTTCCCGCCTGGTCTGAAGCAGTCAGCGTTCCGGTTTTGCTGATTTTCAGCTGAGTCAGCGAACTGTCAATTTGTATGGGCTGACCGTTCTCATCGAGAATGGGATTGCCTCCCGCTGTCATCAGCTGAAGCAGCCGGTCATTTCCGCCGGCCGGCTTGAGGGAAAGTGAGCCGTCCCTTGTATACACCCGCCGTCCGTCCGCTTCTGCCTGAAGATATTGATAAGGTGATGTGAACGCGATATCAAGGTCACGGTCGGTTTTTTTGATGCTTCCCTGCCCTGAGTCCAGCTGCGGAGTCATGACCGTTCCGGCGCCGAGACGCAGGCCGGGCGGCGTTTTCCGCATGTTCGGCGAATTTTCCTTTTTGTCATCTATATGGTCATACTGCTGTCTGATCAGCTCGGAAAAGCGGGAGTCCCTCGCTTTATAGCCTGTCGTATCACTGTTTGAAAGGTTGCTGCTGACTGTATCCATCTGCTGCTGAAGCTGATTTAAGGCTGTTGAAGCCGTCAGCATTGATCTGAGCATCATAATTGAATGTCCCCCATTTTGTTACACTTTGCCGATTTCATTTGCGGCTTTATCCATGCTTTTATCGTAAGCCTGAATGACTTTTTGATTGGCTTCAAATGATCTGTATGCTTCCGTCATTTCTGTATACGTGCTCGTCACGTCCACGTTCGAAAGCTCCGAGACGCCTTGCTTTAATGAATACGAGACTTGGGGATTCGCCGCCGCGCTCGGCAGTTCAGAGCCGTCGGCCGTGCTGTATAGGTCATTGCCGTCCCGTTTCAGATTGCGCACGTCTTCTTCCATCTTGATATCAATCTGCCCCGCCGGCCGGCCGTTTGTCGTGACCGTTCCGTTTTCTGATACGGTGAATTTTTCATTGTCGACTGTAATCGGCTGTCCGTTTGTTGATAACACAAGGTTTCCGTTTATCGTAAGCTGATTGTTTTCATTTAATGAGAAAGTGCTGCTTTTTGAATAGCGGACGCCGCCTGCGGTCTGCACGGGATAAAACAGCTCGGCGTTTTCATTCGTTTCGGCATTCTTGGGAACCTGATTCTCCATCAGTGCGATATCCGTCGGCTGATCGGTCGTTTTCAGGCTTCCCTGCGTAAACAACGGTTTCAGCTCCTGCATGTATACGCCTGTGTTGACGGAACCGATTTTCGTTTTTTTATCGCCTTCTATTCGGCTCAGAAGCATCTCGGGAAAGGCGCGGATTGAACCTTGATCCTCTTTGTACCCTGATGTATTCGCGTTTGCGATGTTATTTGACAGCATTTCCGTTCTTCTCTGCTGTGTAATCATTGCGGACGTTGCGGTATATAATCCTTTTAACAAGTCTTCCACCTCTGAAATAGCATTATTTCCAGTTGCCTCACCGGAACATTTGTTCTATAATGAAAATCAGCATTTTTTCTTATTATCGGATTTACATTCACGTTCGTGAAGGGTTTGACAGAAAAAAACCCCATTCTTTTTCAGAATGAGGTTTTATCATCAGCTCAGTTTGCGTTTTGGAAGCTTGTCCATGTTATCCAGCATGACGCCGGTTCCGACCGCAACACAATCCATCGGGTTCTCAGCTACAAGAACAGGCACCCTCAGCTCTTCGGCAAGAAGCTGGTCAAGCCCGTTTAACAGCGCTCCCCCGCCGGTAATGATAACGCCGCGGTCGATGATGTCAGCGGACAATTCAGGCGGTGTTCTTTCAAGAACCTGCTTGGCGGCCTGCACAATGACGGCAACTGATTCACGAAGGGCTTCTTCTACTTCTTTGCTGTTTACTGTAATCGTTCTCGGCAGACCGGAAACCATGTCACGGCCGCGGATGGTGATTTCTTCATGACGTGCGTCTGGGAAAACCGTTGCGACCTTCACCTTAATATCTTCAGCGGTACGTTCACCGATCAGCAGCTTATACTCGCGTTTGATATAATTTAAGATTTCCATGTCAAACTTGTCCCCAGCCATCTTAATAGAAGAGGAGGTGACAATATCGCCCATAGAAATAACTGCGATATCTGTCGTACCGCCTCCGATGTCAACAACCATGTTACCGCTCGGCTGGAAGATTTCCATACCCGCGCCGATAGCGGCAACTTTCGGTTCTTCTTCAAGGTACACATGCTTTCCGCCGCTTTTTTCAGCTGCTTCTTTAATCGCTTTTTGCTCAACGGATGTAATATTCGTCGGGCAGCAGATCAGCATGCGCGGTTTTGAGAAAAGTCCTTTTACATTCAGCTTATTAATGAAATGTTTCAGCATGGCTTCTGTTACTTCGAAGTCTGCGATTACGCCGTCTTTCAGCGGACGGATCGCAACAATATTCCCAGGTGTACGTCCAACCATTCGTCTGGCTTCTTCACCGACAGCCAGCACTTTGCCGCTGTTTTTATCAAGTGCCACAACGGAAGGCTCATTCAGAACAATTCCTTTTCCTTTTACATGGATCAGTACATTTGCAGTACCGAGGTCAATTCCAATATCCCTTGCAAACATCTATTTATATCCTCCTTGATATCTGTTTCACAGTAAAATATCCACATTGTGCCCTAATTATATATATTATCATAATTTATCAAAAAAAAGCTGCTGAACGATATAAGTTCTTGACAAAATTTTGCGGATATTCGCGAAACCGCCCGGGAGGAGAAAAAAGGGCCCGGCAGACGTCAGGCGCTACGGCTGCTGAACGGGCTCCCCTTCAAGAATTTCATCCTTCTTGTACTTTAATTTCGTCGCCTCTCCCCCTCTTAAATGTCTGATGGATTTATGATAATCGAGTATTTCTTTTACTTCATTCGCCAAGTCAGGATTGATTTCAGGCAGGCGCTCTGTCAGATCTTTGTGTACGGTACTTTTGGAAACACCAAACTCTTTCGCAATGACACGAACGGTTTTTTTCGTCTCCACGATATACTTACCAATCTTGATTGTTCGCTCTTTGATGTAATCGTGCACACCACTCGACCTCCCCAGTTGGATGTGAGAAGTGTGAAATGAGATCCGTATTCTGTAACAGATTCACTGATGATGCAGCTTCTTCGTTGTCCGATTATATAAGAAGGTTTTAGAAATATGCCCACGATCCCTCACCTCAAACACTCTCTTTGATAGGTTTGTAACAGTGTATTAGCAATGAATTGGGAATATGCTAAAAACTCAATAAGGACAAGGGGCGGGTCATAATTTTCTGCTTTTTGATCGGGGGGTTTACATCCGCGCGATCCTGCTGTAGAATGAAACAGCACAATTAGTTACTTAGGTAAGTTTTTTGAAAAGGAGAACGGAAATGATCCACGTCAACAGACGCCTCATTCACCAAATCAATCAATGCGCCCGCCTGATTACGAAGAAAGCCAATGAACGGCTGGAACCATTCGGCCTGTACTCCTCTCAATGGTCAATCCTATATTGCTTAAAAACGATCGGACCGATGACCCAAAAAGAAATCTGGTCCTATCTGAACGTTGAGGCGCCGACCGTTACCAGAACGATCAAACGCCTTGAAGAAAACGGCTGGATTCAGCGGGAACAGGGAGAAGACAAGCGGGAAAAGCTCGTCGTCCTGACGAAGGAAGCTGAATTGAAATACGACAGCATCAATCAAGAGATGCTGAAGTTCGAGGAAGACATGCTTGCGGATTTCCAGGATGGAGATAAGGAAGCTTTTTCTGAGTTTCTGAATGTGTTTTTAACGAAATAATAAAAAGGGAAGTGCTGTACTTTTGAGTAAATCTGACTCGATCTGGACCAAAGATTTTATTATGGTCGTACTCGTGAATTTATTTGTCTTTGTGTTCTTTTATACATTTTTGGCCGTGCTGCCTATCTATATGATTCAGGAGCTTGGCGGCAGTGAATCGCAGGGAGGGCTTTTGATCAGCCTTTTCCTGTTATCTGCTATTATCACCCGTCCTTTTTCAGGGGCGATTATTGAACGGTTCGGCAAGAAAAGAATGACGATTGTATCCTTGGCGCTGTTCGCCCTGTCTTCTTATCTGTATTTGCCGATACACAATTTCTATCTGCTGCTCGGACTGCGTTTTTTCCAAGGCATCTGGTTCAGCATTTTAACGACGGTTACGGGCGCAATTGCCGCTGACATTATTCCCGCCAAGCGGCGCGGCGAGGGGCTCGGTTATTTTGCGATGTCTATGAACCTTGCCATGGCGATCGGTCCGTTTCTCGGGCTGAGCCTTGTGAAAGTCATTTCGTTTCCGGTTTTCTTTACGATTTTTGCTGTATTTGTTTCTTTAGGCTTGCTGATTGCTTTTATGATTCGTGTGCCGGATCAAAACAACAGCGGAACGACTGTCTTCCGTTTTTCTTTCTCCGACATGTTTGAAAAAGGCGCGCTTAAAATCGCGATTGTCGGGTTGTCCATTTCTTTCTGTTATTCAAGTGTGACTTCATATTTATCCGTTTATGCAAAGACGATCCACCTGTTGGATGTCAGCGGCTATTTCTTCGTCTGTTTCGCCGTAACGATGATGGCCGCCCGCCCTTTCACAGGAAAGCTGTTTGACAGAGTGGGACCGGGAATCGTCATCTATCCGTCGATTATCGTGTTCTCCGCAGGGCTTTGCATGCTGGCGATGACAAACAGCGCCCTCATGCTTCTCTTGTCCGGTGCCGTAATCGGTCTCGGATACGGCTCTATCGTACCGTGTATGCAGACGCTGGCGATTCAGAACTCGCCCGGACACCGTTCAGGCTTTGCGACGGCTACCTTCTTCACTTTCTTTGACAGCGGGATTGCCGGCGGGTCCTATGTATTCGGCCTCTTCGTCGCTTCGGCCGGATTCCATTCGATTTATCTGGCCGCGGGGCTGTTCGTCCTGATTGCTTTACTCCTGTATGGCTGGAGCCAGAAAAAAAGAACGCCGCTTGAAGCGGACGGAAACGTTTCAATCGCAGACTGATATGACAAAAAGCCGGGGGCAGCCCCGGCTTTTTTATTCGGCCGCTCTTTCCTGCGCGATTCGTCCCGCCGCTTTTACATAAGGAGGATGAATGTACATAAGCGCCGTATAACCAAGACATGACAAAATGACACCCGCAAACCAGGAGATATCATAGATGCCGGCGAACGCCGGGACGTACATCCCGATTAAAGAAATAAACGCGCCGAGAAAAGTCGCGGCAAAGGCCCGGTAATTATAGCCTTTGTAATAAGTGTACTGTCCGGTTTCCGAATAAAGGTCTTCAACTGAGAGCTGCCTTTTTCTGATGATAAAATAATCAGCCATCATCACCCCGGCCACCGGTCCGAGCATCCCGCCGATGAGCCCGAGAAACGCATAAACATTCGTGGCGCTCTCCATCAGCTTCCACGGTATTGTGAACAGGGCCAGAACAGCGGTCAAATATCCTCCCCTTCTGAATGTAATATACTTCGGCAGGACATTCGCCAAGTCATAGGCCGGTGACACGATGTTTGCCGCCACGTTAACCGAGACGGCGGCGATGCAAAGCGTGATGACCGAAAGAGCGATAACAAAAGGATTATCAAACCGGGCCAAAATCTCCACCACATCCCAAATCGGTTCTCCGAATGCTACCTGTGATCCGGATGTCACTGTAATGCTCGCAAACGCGAACAGCGCAAACGTTCCCGGCAGGCCGTAAAACTGGCCGCGAATCTGTTCTTTTTGCGACGCGGCGAACCGGGTGAAGTCAGGAATATTCAGAATCAATGTCGCCCATATCCCGATAATGCCCGTCACCCCTGCTGCAAACGGCCAAAACGTTTCAGAAAAGGTATGGAACTTTCCCGGCTGTGAGTAAATCGGTCCGAGCCCGCCGGCAATATCTATCGCCCACCAGACCATGCCGCCGAAGACGAGATAAACAAGCGGGCCCGCCCACACTTCAAATTTTTTGATTGATTCCATGCCGTGCCGCAGCACAAGCAGATGAATGCCCCAAAAGAAAATGAACGACAGAAAGCCCGGCAGATGAAGCCCGAATATATTCCAATCTCCGCCGAGGCTCCCCCAGCCCGGCCATATGTTCAAAAGCAGAATGTGTAAAGCCGTGCTCCCGGCAAATGTTTGAATTCCGAGCCACATGATGGCTGTAAACGCCCTGAGAAGCGCCGGAATGTTAGCGCCGTATATTCCGTAAGAAGCCCTGATAATGACCGGAAACGGCAGGCCGTATTTCGTTCCGGCATGGCCGTTCAAGGCCAAAGCGGCGAACAAAATGAGTGACGCCGTCACGATAATGGCGAGCACCTGCCACGGAGAAAGGCCGATCGCAATGAGCCCGCCCACAGTCGCGTAGGTCGGGATATTATGAATACAGCCCATCCAGATGGATGCAAAATTCACCGCTTTCCATGTCCGTTCGCCGTCTTCTAAAGGCAGTAAATCTTTGTTGCTCAGCCGATCACTCGTTGTTTTTTTCATTTTCTCCCTCCCACATGTACGTTTTCCTTACATCACATGTGATAAAATATAACTGAAAATTCCGTAAATAACATTGGTCGCTGTCGACAATAATCGTTTTGATTTTTGAGCACATTACACAAAAAAAGAGACGGGGAGAGCCCGTCTCTTTTTGTTGCGCCTGCCTGTTAAGAGGCTTTTTTGAGGAGAACCGAAAACCGGAATGCCATCAAAAGGCTTACAGCGCCGACAACGATAAGAATCGTGCCGAGCATATGAAAATGGCCGGCGGTAATTTCTTTTCCGAAAAGAATGCCCAAAATGACAGAAGACAAAATCGAACCGAGATACCGGCAGGTCTGAAACAGGCCGGACGTTGTTCCGACCATGTCGGCGGGGCTCGTTTTCAGCATGGCCGCCTGAAACGTGACATTTCCGAAGCCGTAGCCGACACCCAGCACGGACAGGATCAGCCCTTTTCCTATCATAGGCGCCTGAAGAAAGAAAAACGTTAACAGCACCGCCCCGATCGCGGTCAGACAGGTTCCGGCAACAATCGGCTGAAGAAGCCCTTTCTTATCTATCCATTTTCCGGTCAGGGGCGACACCAGAATACTCATGCCCGACATAAACAGCATAATCAATCCGCTTGTCTGAACGGACAAATGCATTTCATCCTGAAAATAGCTCGGAAGCCCGAAAAAGATGCAGTAAAAGAATATATTCAGCAAAATAAATTGAATATACACCGACGATAGTTTCCGATGCGTTTTAAACAGCCTGACATCAATAAACGGCTTCTCTGTTTTCAGCTCGCGCCAGATAAAGAGCCCGACAAACAAAAGCCCGAATACGCCTTCTGTATAGTGAGGCTTCGTACTGAAGGACAATAAAAACGACAGGAGAAGGATAATCGCTCCGGCAAACAGGAGTATCCCGATCGTATCAAGCTGGCGGAGCACGCCTTTCAAGCCGCCGATCTCGCGTTTTTCATCTTTCGGAAACATATACATTCCGAGAAAAAAGCTGAGAATGATAAACGGCAGATTGACGAAAAAGATTGCCGGCCACCCTCCCCAAACGATCAGAAAACCGCCGAGAGTCGGACCGAGCGCCGTCATGGCTGATGCAAAGATTGACAGGACGGCCAGCGCCGAAGCCTGCTTCTCCTGTATATTTGAACGGATCAATCCGACGCCGGACGGATATATCGCGCTGCTTCCGATCGATTGAAAAAGCCGCATGATCAGCAAAGTCATAAAAGTCGGCGCAAACGGCGCGCCGACCGCCGAGACGGCAACAAGCAGAAGCCCGATCAAAAACAGCTTCTTCCTGCCGAGCATATCACCGAGTTTCCCGGTAACAGGCTGCGCCACCGCGCTGGCAAGATAAAAGGACGATATCAGCCAGGACACCGTTGTAAACGACAGGTGAAATGCATGCTGAATACTGTGAAGCGCAAGAGAAATCATCGACGAGTTCAATGGGTTCAGCATCGTCCCCGAAGCCACGGCCGTCAAAAACAGGACGCGGCTTTTTTTGGAGATTGTCATTTTGTCTGTGCGATAAATTCTTCCGTCGTCCGGCTTCTGCCGATTTTCGGGAAGATAAACTTGAGTGTCGCTTCGTGCTGTTCATCGCTGAATGTCGCCATCGCGTCAGTTACGAAAACTTGCTGATACCCGAGCTGAAAAGCTTCTCGCGCCGTGCTTTCCACACCGATGTTTGTCGCAATCCCGCATAGCACAATCGTGTCGATTCCCCGTCTTCTGAGCTGAAGGTCCAGGTCCGTGCCGAAAAACGCGCCCCACTGCCGTTTTGTTACCGTATAATCGTTTTCTTTCACTCCGATTTCAGGCACAAATTCAGCCCAATCCGCCGGCGGAGCCGAATGCCCCGCCGCCTCTTCATCCGTCAGCGGCTTCAGCGCATCCGCTCCGTCATGAAAATCCACGTTCACAAAGCTGATAAATCCGCCTTTTTCCCGGAACACATCAATTAATTTTTTCGCGTTCGGCACAACGGTACCGCTCTTATCCATCGGCACAATGCCTTTTTGTAAATCAATAATGACCAAAGCCGTTTTTTCAAATTGCAGATTTAATGATGTTGTCATAATGATTCCTCCTGATGCAGTTAGTGTTTCTCACCCCGTTTATTTTACTCTTTCCCGGACAGGATTTCTTCCGCCGTGCTCCGGCGCTCTTTTTATGGATATAAAGTCGCACGGCACCCATTTGAAAAAACAGTATTATGAACGCAAAAAACCATGTCAGATAACCTTACACGAAAATGTTTTATCGTTCTTTTTTCTCTATAATAATGAATTAATCACAATTACATTCTGAATGAGACGGAGGAATACAACATGCAGATGGGCGATACAGTATTTATGTTCTTTTGTGCTTTACTCGTGTGGCTGATGACCCCCGGGCTGGCTTTGTTTTACGGCGGAATGGTAAAAAGCAAAAACGTGCTCAGCACGGCGATGCATAGTTTTTCTTCTCTCGCCATCGTATCCGTCGTTTGGGTTTTGTACGGATATTCACTTGCTTTTGCCCCCGGGAATACATGGCTTGGCGGGATTGAATGGGCGGGGCTGAAGGGGGTCGGCTTTGAACCCGGAAGCTACAGTGATACGATCCCGCATTCCTTGTTCATGATGTTCCAAATGACGTTTGCCGTACTGACGACGGCCATTATTTCCGGAGCATTTGCTGAACGCATGAGATTCAGTGCTTTTCTTGTATTTTCCTTTTTGTGGGCTTCCCTCGTATATACCCCCGTTGCGCACTGGGTATGGGGCGGCGGCTGGATCGGCCAAATGGGCGCTCTTGACTTCGCAGGCGGAAACGTCGTCCACATTTCTTCCGGAGTCGCCGGGCTCGTGCTGGCGATTGTGCTCGGGAAACGCAAGGACGGCACGGCGGCTTCCCCTCACAACTTAATTTACACGTTCTTGGGCGGAGCGCTCATTTGGTTCGGATGGTTCGGCTTCAATGTCGGCAGTGCCCTCACGCTTGACAGTATCGCGATGTTTGCCTTCATTAACACAAACACCGCGGCTGCGGCCGGAATTATCGGCTGGATTTTAATCGAATGGATGCTGAACAAAAAACCGACCATGCTGGGTGCTGTATCAGGCGCTATTGCCGGGCTTGTCGCCATTACGCCGGCTGCCGGGTTCGTTACGCCATTCTCTTCCATCGTAATCGGTTTCATCGGCGGGCTTGTCTGCTTCTGGGGCGTGTATTGGCTCAAAAAGACTTTCGGTTATGATGATGCGCTTGACGCTTTCGGCCTGCATGGAATCGGCGGGACATGGGGCGGCATCGCAACCGGTTTATTCGCCACCACTTCCGTCAATGACGGCGGGGCAAACGGGCTGTTTTACGGCGATCCGGGACTGCTCTGGAAGCAGATTGCGGCCATTGCGGCAACCTATGTATTTGTATTTATTGTCACTTTCGTTATCATTAAAATTGTAGGTCTGTTCATTCCCCTTCGCGCCAGTGAAGAAGAAGAGTCACTTGGGCTTGATTTAACGATGCACGGGGAAAAAGCATATCAGGACTTATAAAGTGAGGAGTGGCTTAGATGAGCGGTCAAATGTTCAAGGTAGAAATCGTTACGCGTCCGGCTAAGTTTGAAACATTGAAACAGGAACTCGGTAAAATCGGAGTCACATCGCTGACCTTCTCCAACGTACACGGCTGCGGCCTTCAAAAAGCCCACACCGAACTGTACCGCGGAGTCAAAATTGAGAGCAATGTGTATGAACGGCTGAAAGTGGAAATCGTTGTCAGCAAGGTTCCCGTTGATCAAGTCGTGGAAACGGCGAAGAAAGTGCTGAAAACGGGAGAGCCCGGAGACGGCAAAATATTCGTCTATGAAATCGGAAACACGATTAATATCCGCACCGGAGAAGAAGGACCAGGAGCTTTATAAACAGGCAGAACGCCCGGAAACAGAAATGTCCCGGGCGTTTTTTCAGGCTTCATTAAAAAGAAGAAACCTTTTTTTCATGCGGGACAGGCCGCTTATGCCGTACGGGTTGTTTTTTCGCATATGTACTGATATTGACCAGTATGCCGCACAAAAACAGCGTCATAATCAATGAAGAACCGCCGTAGCTGATAAACGGAAGCGGCACACCCGTAACCGGGAGAAGTCCGCTCATCGCTCCCAAATTCAATACAACCTGAAACATTAATTGAAACGTAATTCCGATGGCAAGAAGCTTCCCGAACGGGTCATCAGCCCGCACGGCCGTTTTTACGCCGAGAAGCATTAACGCAAAATATAATCCCAAAACGATCAGAACACCGAATATCCCCAGCTCTTCGCTGATCACGGCCATAATGAAATCGGTATGCGCCTCAGGCAGATAGTTCATTTTTTCAACACTGTTTCCAAGTCCTCTTCCGAAAAACCCGCCTCCGGAAATAGCAAAATAGGATTGAATCAGCTGATAGCCGTCCCCGTTCGCGTCACCAAACGGATTGGTAAAGGAAACGAGACGCTTCACACGATAGGAAGCGGAAAATGCGAGATAAACAACCCCCGACACCGCCGTCGCGCCGAGCACGAACAGATGGCGTTTTTTCAAGCCGGCACATAATAAAATCGACCCGCACGCCGCCAGGATTAAGGAAGCCGTCCCTAAATCAGGCTCCGCCAATGTCAGCAGAAAAGCGGTCCCCAAAATCACTAAAGGCGGCAGAACCCCTTTCACAAATTGATGAATGTACGGCTGCTTTTTCGTATATATCGAAGCGAAATACAAAATCATGGCGATCTTCGCCAATTCAGACGGCTGTACGACAAGCGGGCCCGCTCCCAGCCACCTGCGGGAAAAATTCCGCTCCAGCCCGATTCCCGGTATCAATACGAGCAGCAGCAAAACCAGCGAACCGACCACAAACAGCGGTACAAGCCGCGCATACCGCTTATACGGCAGACAGGCGGCAAATAGAAATAAGCATAATCCGATCAGTAAAGAGGTACTTTGTTTATGGAAGAAATAGGATGGATCTCCGTACCGCTGAGACCCCATCACATCACTGGCGCTGTACACCATTAACAAGCCGAATCCGCAAAGCAGCATAATGACAAACACAAGCGGCAGATCGGCGTTTTTCAAACGTTTCAGCAACGGACAAAACTCCTTCGGCTATTCTTTTCCCGCATACTTGACGCACAGTAATACAGTCACGTTTCATTCTGTTTACTTTTTTATGATTATTTTTAATACCAATTGTGTCTCATAGAAAAAAGCATTACACTGTTCATATAAAATAAAGATAAAAGGTGATATTTGTGAATTACGAACTATTTAAAGCGATCAATGGTTTGTCGCACCATAGCGCCATTCTCGACTCTATCATGGTATTTATAACGGAATACGCCATTTACGCCTACGCCCTTTTCCTGCTTGCCATGTGGCTGTTCGGAAGCACAAAAGGCAGACAAAACGCCCTGTACGCGGGCTTCACGGGTGTTGCGGCGCTTATCGTCAACTACCTCATCACGAAAGTCTATATCGAGCCGCGCCCTTTTGTAGAACATACGGTTCATACGCTGATCCCTCATGCCGCGGATGCTTCATTTCCGAGTGACCATACGACAGGCGCTTTGGCGATTTCAATTGCGATTCTGTTCCGCAACAAAAAACTCGGCTGGCCGCTTGTGATTTTCGGCCTTTTGACCGGCTTCTCAAGAATTTGGGTCGGCCACCATTATCCGATCGATGTGCTCGGAAGCATTATCGTTTCACTCATTGTCGGATTCCTGCTGTTCAGATTTTCAAATGTGCTTCGTCCGATTGTCGATCTGATCGTGCGAATCTATGAAAGTATCGTTCATAAAAACAAATCGACAAACCATAATATATAAAAAAAGCCGGCGTCTGTCACAGACTGCCGGTTTTTGTATGTTTGGCTGTATGCTTTTTCCTTTGTAAAGCACAGAATGCGGCAATGCCGAGACTGTCAATCAGCACATCGCGGAGGCATCCGTTTCTGCCGAAAAAGAGCTGGACGATTTCTGTCAGGAAAGCGGCGGCCAATGCATACAGCACCGCCCTCTTCATGCGCCTGCGCTCCCTGAAAAACAAATAGGCGAGCACAAAAAATGAAAACGCGTGCCCAAGCTTTTGAATCGCCGCCTCCGGTATGGCGAGCTCCGCCATATCGAACACAAAGAAACCGGACACATCCGGATGGGGCGTGAAACGGAAGGACACCGTCTGCGACACAATCATATCGTGAAAGCTTTCAGTCAAAGCAGAAACGAAAACAAAGACGAGCCACCCGGCCGCCAGACATTTATTCATTCAGCATCTCCTTCGTTTTCTACTAGTATAAAGGCACATGCGGCAATATGAAAAGCGCCTATCAGAGCTGATAGGCGCTTTGGGATCAAGATTACTTGCCCGAATCTTTCATTGAGCCGTCATCTTTACCATCTGTCTTGTCTTTTGTGCCGTCCTCTTTGTCACCTGGTTTTTCTTCGGTTTCTTTTTTAGGCGTCACATCTTTTTTCTCGGAAGACTGCTGAATTGCCCCTTCCGTTTCTTCTGTCACAGCGTTTTTCTCTTCAGCCGCCGCTTTTTCAATAGATGTTACCGGCTTGTCCATAAAATTGAGCGGGTTCATCGCTACGCCGTCCTTGCGGATTTCAAAGTGCACGTGATTTCCGCTTTCTTCACTGTAAAGGTTTTTTCCGGATTTACCGATGACCTGGTTCTGCTTTACTTTGTCGCCCTGATCGACGCTGACTTCAGATAAAGACTGATAGACAGTAGACAGGCCGTCTGAGTGTTCAATTTCAACTACATACCCCAGTACCGGGTCTTTAGCAGCTTTAACAACCGTACCGCTCAGAGAAGCAGAAACATCAAATGATTTTCCGTCTTTCTCAGCTAAGTCAATTCCTTTACTGAGGCTGTACGTGTTATTATAGTTAACAAGTGCTGCTTCTTTCTCTTTTTTTGCGGCATCAGTTTCATAAAACTTTTTCACAACAGAAACATTTTCAGAATGAGCAGCCGGCATTGCGACGTTTTCCATTGACTTGCCTACTTCGACGGCATCGTCTTTGCCGCTGTCATACGCGGAGTTTCCGCCGTTGTTCGTCAGATTGTCCTTCACATCATTCGAAACGGATTGATACCAAAGGACAGCTGTTAAAATGACGGCCGCACTGACTAAGTAGATTGCAGGGAATATCCAGCGTTTGCGAAAAAACCGCTGAAGTTTTTTGACTTGAGAAGTTTTCTTTTCTTCCTCTCTCATTTGTTCATCACCTCAGCAACATTCTGAACACTTTTCTGAAAATATATACACATCCATAAAAAACTTTTTTGGAAATAGTATGTGCAGATTGCACTTATTTATGTAATGAAATGTGAAGGGAGATCCCGGAATATGAATTTGACCCTGCGCAAAGCCGTATTGGAGGATTTAGATGCGGTGGTGGCCATTTACAACTCGACGATTGCCTCACGAATGGTAACGGCTGATACGGAAGAAGTGACGCCCGCAGACCGGATGGATTGGTTTTTGCGGCACACGGACCGGCGCCCGCTGATGGTCGCGGAAGATGAAACCGGCAAAGTGGCGGCCTGGATCAGCTTTGAAACGTTTTACGGCCGTCCGGCCTATGACAAAACGGCGGAGATCAGCATCTATCTGCATCAGGATTGCCGCGGCAAAGGAGCAGGAAGCTTTCTGCTGAAAGAAGCCCTGGCACTCGCTCCGGCAATCGGCATCCGCAGCCTGATGGCTTTTATCTTCGGACATAATGTGCCGAGCATTAAGCTGTTTGAAAAATTCGGTTTTACCGTATGGGGCGTATTCCCGGGTATCGCCGAAATGGACGGAAAACGATATGACTTGAACATTTTAGGGAGAGAACTGTCATGATCACCATCGATAAAGACAAAGACGAAAACCAGCCGCTCAATAAAAAAGCCCGTTCCCTTGCCGACATCGCCAAATGGGGAAAGATCACCGCCGTGTTTCTGATCATCACGGGCTCTCTTTCCGCTCTGTCAGCGATTGTGACGCTGCTTGGAGCCATTCCGGGGGTTCTGCTCATCATTTCCGGCGTCATGCTGATGCGCTCGGCAAAAGCGGCTGCCGCCCTTCAGGAAGGACTAGAAGAAAACGCGGAAGAAAGTATGCTTGCACATTACGCCTCATTTATCAAAATGCAGTTTTTTTATGCGGCATCCAGTGTGGTATTGGGCATTCTCGCTTTTATTTTAGTCGTCATCTTCGCTGTCATCGGAATTATCGCTTATCACAGCACTGATACGTATGACACGCCTGATTCATATTACTATGAGAACGACCCGGTGTTTGAATGACAAAAAGAGCTGATCGCGCGTCAGCTCTTTTTTAATAAAGCATTTCTTTTTTCCGGTCTTCTTCCGTTAAAAATTCAATAAAGCTCTTCATCGCAGACGGCTCCTCGGCAATCAGCCGGGTATAGGCGCTTTTCCGTTCCTCGGACAGAATATCGCTTTTTCTGATTCTGTTCAGCATATAAAGGCGGATCGTTTTTTGCACCTGTTTCCGCTGATAGCCGGCTTCCTTAAACAACGCAAGACCCAAGGCCGCAAGGAGTGCAAAAATGCCGGCCGACACGAGAGCTCCTCTCCCGGAAGGGGCCTGAATCAAAAGCGATGCCAGATGAAACAGACTAAAAGCGGCGAGCGGAAAAGCAAGAAAACGGTAAATGATGCTTTTTTTCATCAGCGGCGCAATGGCGATTTGTATTTTCTGAATTTCTTTTTTTATGAATCCCGGCAATTGTTCCGCATGCTCCAGCTTCATGCCCTCTCCCCTTTGCTGTCATTTTTGTCTTCTTTTTCATATATGCATATTTTAACGCACCCGGAACTTTCTTTGAAAGAAAACTGCATTCAACTTTGATTCCGGCTCTTTATTCTTTCAAAATGTCAATGTTATAATTTGAAATGGGAATCAGATTACTGCACTTGTCGGAATACTAATGGGCACAGTCTTGATAAATATGATATAGCGGGGTTGCAAAGTGAGCATTTCATTTATTTTATTCGGATTTTTTTTCGTTTTAAATATACTTTTGGCCGTCATCATGATTTTCAAAGAAAGACGCGATGCCAGCGCTTCATGGGCTTGGCTCTTGGTTCTTTTTTTTATTCCCATTTTAGGGTTTATTTTATACCTGTTATTCGGCCATAACCTGAGACGCAAGCATCTGTTTCAATGGGAAGACCGTAAAAAAATCGGGATTGAAAAGCTGCTGAAGTCTCAGCTGAAAGATCTGAAGTCGAGGCAATTCCAATTTAACAACAGAGCGACTGTGGATAATAAAGACCTCATCTATATGCTTGTCATGAACAACCACGCAGTCTTTACAGAGGATAATTCGGTGGAGATTCTGACGGACGGGCGCGATAAGTTCAACCGCTTAATGAAGGACATTTCCAACGCAAAAGATCACATTCACCTTCAATACTATATTTATAAAGGTGATGAACTGGGAAAAAAATTGCGCGATGCCTTAGTGAAAAAAGCACGCGAAGGCGTAAAAGTCAGAGTGTTATATGATGAACTCGGTTCAAGATCACTCAGAAAAAAATTCTTCAAACCGCTGCGGGACGCCGGCGGCCATGTGGAAGTCTTTTTTCCTTCCAGGCTTCGTCCGATTAATTTGCGGCTCAATTATCGGAATCACCGCAAGCTCGTCATCATTGACGGCGAAACCGGCTATGTCGGCGGCTTTAACGTCGGAGATGAATATCTCGGCCTGAATCCGAAATTCGGCTACTGGCGCGATACGCACCTCAGGCTTCAAGGCACGGCGGTACACGCCATTCAGACACGGTTTATCCTCGATTGGAACCAAGCCTCCCATCATCATACGCTCACATACGTTCCGAATCATTTTCCGGAATGCGAGCCGAAGGGCAATGTCGGGATGCAGATTGTCACGAGCGGACCGGATTCAGAATGGGAACAAATTAAAAACGGCTATATCAAGATGATCTCAACGGCCAAACGGTCGATCCTGATTCAGACGCCTTACTTTATTCCTGACTCAAGTCTTTTAGATGCCCTCAGGATCGCCTGTCTGTCAGGCATCGACGTCAAAATCATGATTCCGAACAAGCCGGATCACGCTTTCGTTTACTGGGCGACTTTATCTTACATCGGCGACCTTTTGAAAGCCGGAGCCTCAGTCTACATTTATGACAACGGCTTTATTCATGCAAAAACGATTGTCGTCGATGATGAGACGGCTTCAGTCGGTACGGCGAATATCGACGTCAGAAGCTTCAGACTTAATTTTGAAGTCAACGCCTTTATTTATGACGTCACCATCGCGAAAAAACTCATTTCCTCATTTAAAGAAGATCTGCTCGTCTCCAGAAAATATTCGTATGAAGAATATCAGGAGCGTTCGCTGCGGATCCGCATTAAAGAATCGATTTCAAGACTTCTTTCGCCGATTTTGTAATTCCCGGGGTGTTTCTCGGGAATTTTCTGATATAAAAACGGACACGGCACGAAAAAACACATTTTATATTCAAAAGAATGACCGAATAGTGTATAAATGAAAAGTGAGTATTTTTTTGTAAAGGAGTGCCATAGTTTGAAACCTGAATCAGTGAATCGTTCGCTTATTTCTATTTCGAAATGGGGAAAAGCGACAGGTATTTTATTTATTATCATGGGTGCGTTTGCGGCGCTGTCGGGCGCGTTTTTCTTTTTAATCGGAGCCATTCCCGGCGTTCTGCAGATCATTGCCGGCATTTTTCTGATGCGCTCGGCAAATGAAGCGGGACAGATGGCGGAGCAGTTCAATGAACTGACAGAGGAACATATGCTGGAGAATTATGCAAAGTTCGTGAAAATGCAGGGGATCTACCTGATTGTGACGGTCGGCTTGTCCGTTCTCGGTATTGTTCTCTTTATTGTCCTCATGACGCTCGGCATCATGGACGGCGTGTTTAATAATATTGATGCCAATACATATTAAAAAGGAAAATCCCGGCGCATCCGCCCGGGATTTTTTCTTATTCCGCTTCTCCGATAACGGGAAAGTTTTTCTGCTTTGGATTTGCCAATACGGCGATGCATAATGGCGCAGCTGAGACGCTGTCTGCAGATATTCTTTCAGACATTCCGGCTTCAGCCAGACGTGTCGCCGTCACATCAAAAAAGCTTTTCCTCAGAGTTTCAGCTGAAATCACTCAATTGTTCGACTGTTCCTGATCAGGTTTAGAAGCAAGAATTGTGATTCTGCAAAATAAGGATAAAAGCCATGGTGGAACAAGACCGCTTATCATACATTTTTTTGGGTCTTTGTAATTAAATTACAATTGTTCTTAATATTCACTCATGTATTCATGCTATTATATTGAAAGGAACGATCAAAAGCGTTGGCGTTCGTAATTGTTTTAAATATTTACGAGTGCTGCCTCATGTCAAAGTCAGAAAAAATAGTATAGGAGGTAACATATGTTTAAGTTTAAAAAGAAATTCTTAGTTGGATTAACGGCAGCTTTCATGAGTATCAGCATGTTTTCGGCAACCGCCTCTGCAGCTGGCACAGATTACTGGCAAAATTGGACTGATGGGGGCGGAACAGTCAACGCAGTCAATGGATCTGGCGGGAATTACAGTGTTAATTGGTCTAATACCGGAAATTTCGTTGTTGGTAAAGGCTGGACTACAGGCTCGCCATTTAGAACAATAAACTATAATGCCGGAGTCTGGGCGCCGAATGGCAATGGATATTTGACTTTATATGGCTGGACGAGAGCACCTCTCATCGAATATTATGTAGTGGATTCATGGGGTACTTACAGACCTACCGGAACGTATAAAGGTACTGTAAACAGTGATGGAGGTACATATGACATATATACAACAACACGTTATAACGCACCTTCCATTGATGGCGATAACACTACTTTTACGCAGTACTGGAGTGTTCGCCAGTCGAAGAGACCAACCGGAAGCAACGCTACAATCACTTTCAGCAATCATGTTAACGCCTGGAAGAGCCATGGAATGAATCTGGGCAGTAATTGGGCTTATCAAGTCTTAGCGACAGAAGGATATAAAAGCAGCGGAAGTTCTAATGTAACAGTGTGGTAACAGCTCATCTTTAATTAGGGGCAGCTAACGGGCTGCTGATCGTTCCTTGAGAAATTTTATAATGTAGGCGAACGGTTTTGGCATTACCGGAGGCAGGATATTCTCCATCAGTTTTCGCGTATTAAAATAAGGGTGCCGTCATTTTTCGGTAACCCGCTTACAACAGACACCTTCACATAAGCCTTAAGCAAAATAAAAATATCCCGGTTACCACCTCCTTTAGTTCATTAAACAGATCGCAACCCCGCATCCAGGCTTGCCTGAATATGGAGCCAAAACCGTGATTTCCTCATTATCACTTGCAACCATTTTTGTTACACCAATAGCGGCATGAACCCATCTCTTTTTAACAAAAGAGATGATTCATTACATCATAAAGGGACTTGCTCGCAAGTTCATTCTCCATTGCCCGCTGTACGCTTCCGAACGTCTCATCGAGCGCGCGCTGAATATTTTTGCCGACCGGACAGTCGGGGTTCGGATTGTCGTGAACCGCAAAAAGCTCTTCCCTATTCTGCACCGCCCTGTAAACCTCTAAGAGGGTGATCTCCGACGGATCTTTTTTCAGGCTGGCTCCCGGAACACCCGCCCGGGATGTCAGAATACCCGCTTTTTTCAGCTGGCTGATCGTTCTCCGCACGACGACGGGATTGGTGTTTACGCTGCCCGCAATCATGTCCGATGACGCCCGTTCATCCGTTGAGATCAGCGATAGAATGTGAATGGCCACAGCAAGACGGCTGTTAATCATGTTTTCACCACCGTTGTAACCACAATGGTTACATTTCATTTGTTTGTCAACTACTAATATACACTAAAACGGGCGGCAGGATGAAATCAAGTTGGCAATAGAGGTGTAAACAGGCCGGCGGGAAACCGGCCGGAGAGGGATTAAAATAAGAAATAACGCTGTCCGAGCGGAACATAGCTGACGGGCTGGCATGCCAGCTCTTCTCCGTCGGCGAACACCTGATAGGTTTTCGGATCGACTTGTATATTCGGCATCGCGTCATTCAGCTTCATGTCGAGCTTACTCAGCTTACGGATATTCCGTACGGGAGAAATCATTTTTTCAAGGCCGAGCTTTTCCGGCACACCGTTTGTGATACCGGCCTGGGACATAAATGTAATAGAGGTATTTCGGTTTGCTTTACCGTATGATGCGTACATCTGCCGCATAAACACGGGCTCAGGCGTCGGAATGGAAGCATTCGGATCTCCCATTTGGGCGCGGGCGATCATGCCGCCTTTGAGCACAAGTTCAGGTTTGACGCCGAAGAAAACCGGGTCCCATAGTACGAGGTCGGCTAGCTTTCCTTTTTCAACGGAACCGACTTCATGGCTCAGGCCGTGAGTGACGGCCGGGTTGATCGTGTATTTGGCGATATAGCGTTTGGCGCGCACATTGTCATTGCCGTTTTCTCCTGATAGAGCGCCGCGCTGTTTTTTCATTTTATCGGCCACCTGCCATGTCCGGATAATCACTTCTCCCACCCTGCCCATCGCCTGCGAGTCAGATGACGTCATGCTGATCGCGCCGATATCGTGCAGAATATCCTCCGCCGCAATGGTGGCCGCTCTGATGCGTGAATGGCTGAACGCCACGTCTTCAGGCACTTTTGAATCTAAATGATGGCAGACCATCATCATATCAAGATGCTCGTCCATCGTGTTGACGGTATATGGAATCGTCGGCGTCGTAGAGGACGGCAGGATATTGGCGTAAGATGCGAGTTTCATAATATCCGGTGCGTGGCCTCCGCCGGCTCCCTCTATGTGATATGTATGGATAACCCGTTCGCCGATCGCATCAAGCGTATTTTCTAAAAAGCCCGATTCATTTATCGTGTCTGTGTGAATCGCCACCTGAATGTCCGCCTCATCCGCTGCTTCCATGCAAGCTTTAATGGCGCTTGGCGTTGATCCCCAATCTTCATGCAGCTTCAGGCCGATCGCACCTGCTTCCACCTGCTCGATCAGCGGCGCTTTATCGGATGCATTCCCTTTTCCTAAGAAACCGACGTTGATCGGAAACTCCTCGGCCGCTTCCAGCATTCTCGACATGTACCATGCACCGGATGTACAAGTCGTCGCTTTACTTCCCGTCGCAGGACCCGTTCCGCCGCCGAGAAGCGTGGTCACGCCTGAAGAAAGCGCGACTTCCATCTGCTGCGGGCAGATAAAGTGGATATGCGTATCCACCCCGCCGGCCGTTACGATTTTCCCTTCGCCGGAAATGACTTCTGTTCCGGCACCGATAATCATGTGCGGGTCCACCCCATCCATAATATCAGGGTTGCCGCTTTTCCCGACGCCGACAATCCGGCCGTCCTTCACCCCGATATCCGCCTTGACGATTCCGGTATAATCCAGGATAACGGCGTTTGTAATGACCAGATCAAGCGCTCCGTCTTTCCCGGTGATACGCCCGTTCTGCCCCATGCCGTCCCGGATTGTTTTCCCTCCGCCGAAAATCATTTCTTCACCGTAATTCGTGAAATCTTTTTCGACTTCAATCCATAAATCCGTATCTCCGAGTCTGACTTTGTCTCCCGTTGTCGGTCCGAACAGTTCTGCGTATTGCTCACGTGACATTTTCATCGGATCGCCTCCTCCATCCATCCGGCTTTTTTAAGATTTGACAGCGTCTTCTCTTTTCCCCGCTCATCCATATACGTATCGGCCATGCCGTTGAGACCTCTGACCGTTTTTCGCCCTCCGATTTCCACGAGCGTGACGGTTTTCTCTTCTCCCGGTTCAAAACGGACAGATGTGCCTGACGGGATATCAAGGCGCATGCCGATTGCTTTGTCCCGATTGAAGGAAAGGGCGCCGTTGGCTTCGGCAAAATGAAAATGCGATCCTACCTGCACTGACCGTGTTCCGTTATTGGTGACTGACACCTCCAGCGTCTTCCGGCCTTCGTTAATGGTGATGGTCCCCTTTGCGACTTGAATCGCTCCCGGCTTCATGACTTCACCTCCGCTTTGATCGGCTGATGAACGGTGACAAGCTTAACCCCGTCCGGGAACGTCGCTTCCACCTGAATGCTGTCCAGCATTTCCGCAACGCCTTCCATAACGTCTTTTTCCGTCAATACATTGCGGCCGGATTCCATCAGCTCAGCAACGCTTTTTCCGTCTCTCGCGCCTTCCATCAGATAACAGGTCAAATATGCGGCGGCTTCGGGATAATTCAGCAGAACGCCGCGCGCCTTCCGCTGCTTAGCGAGCTCTCCCGCCGTAAAAATAAGCAATTTTTCTTGTTCAACCGGTGTCAGTTTCATCTGTATTCCCCCTTAGTGATAGTTAAACACAATCCGCATGGTCATACCGAAACGATGCAGGCGGCCGTCACCCCCTTCACCTCATGAAATGTTAAGTGATAAAAGTTATTCGACGGTGAACGGCCCGATTCCTTTTGCAGAATTTACCGATTTCTCATTTTTTTCTTCAACAAACGTTTAATCAAATGTGAAGAAAGGTTACATTCCATGTGAATATTATAAAGAAATTGCCGGGGAATTTATAGAATATTTAAAAATTTAGTGAATATTAACCAAATGAACTGGAATTTTTGTCATTTCTCATAACAAAAAGCCCAAAATATTTTGGGCTTTTGCTGTGTTTCACTATCAAATTACTCATCACTGAGTTTATCTTTCGTTTTGCCGACACCCTTTTGCAGGCTGCCTTTCGCTTTGTCTTTTTTACCTTCCGCTTTTAAGTCGGACTTGTTTGCCATGTCGCCTGCTTTGTCCTTTGCTTCCCCTTTCATTTTGTTCATGCCGCCTTTTACTTTGTCTTTTAAACCATTATCCTCACTCATGATCTCTTCAGCTCCTTTTTTGTTCTGTGTATTTGTTTTCTTCCCTTTCAGCCCGATCACAAACATGTAAACTCTCAATTATTGATTTCACAGCGTTCCCCGTAGCGGAGCACTTTGTAAACGGCCAATCCGTCTGACAGCTTATTATCCCCGTATTGCACCGGCAGAAGAGCAAAGAAAACATAATAAGTTGAAAAATAGACAAATTGGTAAAAAAATAAGTTTGGCTCAAGGACATCTTTTATGATCAGCAGATTTATTAAAAAGATAGAAGCGAGATTAAATAGACAGCCTCCGGAATAGACGAGCGCGCTCGTCAGACGGTTATCTATCCGCAATTCGCCGAACTTGCAGAAAGAATCTATGAAGTAGATACGCCGAACCCGAATCGGCCCTACTTTTAAAAGACGTTTCCCCATTCCGATATCCAATGATGCCTTGCCTCCGAACAGCATGGCCATAAAGCTGTGTCCCGCCACATGGATGACAGACACCATCGGCAGAATGATGAGAAATGATACAAAAAACTTTATCATATCATTGAATCCGAACAACAAATCCCTCCTTCCCATCGTACTTTTTTCTCTCTTTTGCGATTTTTCCGTTTTTTTCTATGGTCAAACGTTATGATGTGCATAAAAAAATAACCATCTGCTAAGCAGATGGTTAAGAAAATTATATATCGTATAAACACTGTTCTTTTTGAATGTTTTCTCTCATGCGAATCGCTTTTTCATAAAAATACGCCGCTTCTTTATATTGCCCATGTCCGCTTGTGTA
Organism: Bacillus sp. SIMBA_026; assembly: GCF_046535335.1. Lineage (NCBI taxonomy): Bacteria > Bacillati > Bacillota > Bacilli > Caryophanales > Bacillaceae > Bacillus > Bacillus sp. SIMBA_026. Next base: position 643,807 of record NZ_JAWRWX010000002.1, read on the forward strand.
AACGGCGGCCTCCAAGGCGAAATCTTCAATATACACATACAGCGATTTTTCATTCATATAGTCAAACACTTCATGGATTAAATCCATATTGAGTGACTCCAAATAAAGCGCTTGTAAAAACTTATACTTCTCTAAACTGAATCGGTCGCCCCGTTCTTTCGCGATCATGACCCCTCTTTCATAATAGGTAAGGGCCGCTTGGTCATCATGCAGCCTGAAAAGGGTGTGCGTTAAGCTGAACAGCGCCTTCGGAAGCTGTTCAAGCTGATGCTCTTCAAAAACGGGAACCGCTTTTCTAAAGTATCGGGCCGCTTCATCCAGATCGCGCTTTTCAGAATAACAATTCCCCAGATTGTAAAGCGAAGACCCGATCAGGCGGGGCTGTCCTTCAAGCAAAGAAAGGCGGAGAGCTTCGTCTAAATGCTCAAGCGCTTTGTCGTAGTTTTTGCAGTCGATGTAGTTTCCTGAGATGACGAAATGGCATTGAATTCTCCGCACTCTGTAGAAATCGTGTTTCATATACGTATCCAGCGCCTGAATCCCGTGATTCATGGAAAAATGAGTCTGCTTCATGACATAAAACACTTCAGACATCTTGAAATGGAATTCCGCCCTCTCTATATCATCCTCGACAAATGAAAGGAGTTTTTCCGCTTTCCGGTAAAAAGAAATAGCCGCAACATAGTTATTGTGATCGAATTCATACATCCCTCTGAACAAATGGAAATAATACTCAGACAGTCCCGATATGCTGTCCGTGCTTTCGATCGTCTTTTGCAGCTCGCTGTACTGAATCTGTGATTGTTCGGTGCATTCCGGCTTGACGTAATCAAGCATAATATGATGGCGGTAGCTGATCAGCTGATAATATAACAGCAGCAGCTGGTCTTCCTCCATACGTTGTATATCCTCATCAATTTCCTCTTTCAGCTTTATGGCATCAGCCGCTTGAAACGCTAAAATGTGCTTGTACCATTTGTTGATCTTAACTCCAACTTGAGATGACGGAATCTCGTATGCGGTCATGCCCCTTTCACAACCTTTTCTAATTTCTATTGGTTATATTTTAACATATTGTATGGCTTTGGAATTGCATAACTTGATTGTCCTGCATCAAAATTCCTATCATATATTTCGGCTGTCATTGGTATTTTTTGAACAGACCGCTCTCATATTGTGAATAAAAAAGCCTGCCCTTGTCCGGGCAAGCTTTTCTTCATCCGCCTATATAAGACATTTCCACTTTCTTTTTCCCATCCGTTTTAGAAAGCGCGCGGTCAATTGAATACTGATCCGTGCGATTTCTCCAGACAGAGGCGATGGATTCCGTCAATTCGTCATCAGTCAGACCTCCGCGCACGAGTTTCCGAACATCATAGCCGCTTGACGCAAACAGGCACGTAAACAGCTCGCCTCTCGCCGACAGGCGCGCTCTGTTGCAGGAGGCGCAGAATGCATCCGAGACGGAGGAAATCACGCCGATTTCGCCCGAACCGTCAAGATAGCGGAACCTGGAAGCGACCTCTCCTTTATAATTCGCTTCTATCGGCTCCGTCGGCATGTGCTGGTTGATCAGATCAATAATCTCGGCCTTCGTGATCACGTCTTTTTTATTCCATTGATTCGTATTGCCTACATCCATAAATTCAATAAACCGGAGAATATGACCCTTTTCTTTAAAATAGCGGGCCATCGGCAGGATATCTTTTTCATTGACGCCCTTTTGAACAACCATATTGATTTTCACACCGAGTCCGGCCGCTTTTGCCGCCTCAATGCCCTCAAGCACCTTGTTCACCGAAACCCCGCGGCCGTTAATGGCCTTAAACCGCTCATCCTCTAAAGAATCGAGGCTGACTGTCACGCGATGCAGCCCCGCCTGCTTCAGTTTTTCCGCATACACGGGAAGCAGAGAGCCGTTTGTCGTCATCGCGATATCTTTAAGTCCGGGGATGCGCGCAAGTTTTTTGATCAATTCAGGCATATCTTTTCTCATGAGCGGCTCTCCGCCCGTCAGCCTGATTTTTTCAACGCCGAAGCGGCCGACAAACAGCTTCGCAAGCCGCTCAAGCTCCTCGAAGGAGAGCAATTCCGTCTTTTGTAAAAATGGATAATCCGGTCCGAATAATTCGGCTGGCATACAGTACGTGCATCTGAAGTTGCAGCGGTCGGTTACAGAGATACGAAGATCCCTGAGCGGCCTTTCCCTTTTGTCTGTCACCCGGCGCGTTTCTGTATTCATAAGCCCAAGACCCCTTTCTATTGTTCAACCCGTTCAGGATGTGTGTATATGTTAAATGATCCGTTTCTGACAAAACCTATCGCGGTTATGTTCAGCTCTTCCGCCATTTGCAGCGCGAGCTCCGTCGGCGCCGATTTTGAAATGACAATCGACACGCCGATTTTTGCGGCTTTTAATAAAACCTCTGAGGAAATCCGGCCGCTGAAGACGATCAGCTTGTCACGGACCGGCATTCCGTTTTTCAAACAGCAGCCGTACAGCTTATCCAGCGCGTTGTGGCGCCCGATGTCCGTCCTCATGAAGAGCAGCTTTTCCGTATCGCACAGCGCCGCATTATGGACGCCGCCCGTTTCCCGGAAGGTGCCGCTTCCGCTTTGCATCTCCTTCATCAGGCGAAGGCACGTCTCAGGAGTTATGGTGATACGGCTGACGGCGGTTTTGGCCGTTTTCGCATCCTGCTGAAAGTAAAAATGGCGGCCTTTCCCGCAGCATGAACCGATGACCCTCTTCGTATAGTCTTTTTGCTCAAGCACCCCGGGATTCGTCAGTTCAACATATGCAAACCCGAGACTTTCATCTATAGTAAAGCTTTTGATTTCTTTTTCAAAACGAATGACGCCTTCTGATGCGAGAAATCCGATGACGAGTTCCTCTAAATGGTCAGGCGTGCAGACGAGCGTAACAAATTCCTGTCCGTTCACCATGACGGTCAGCGGATACTCTGAAACCATCCGATCCGCCGTCTTTGTTAATACCCCTTTTTCATAGCGGTATATGTCCCTTACCGCTGTTGTTCTTTTATCCACTGTTTTCCCCTCCGCAGTATCCTTCTCTTTTATTCTTCCACAATCCCTGTATTTTGTCGAATTTGCGGTTTAAAAAAAGAGCCCTCTTCGGACTCTATGTTTCATTGCGATGATGTCTGCTCAGAATGGTGAATAAAATAACTGCGGCGATAATGGCCAATATACTGACGAATATGAAGGCGGCAAGCTTCAGAAAAATCCCCATCAGAACAAAAACGACTGCCGCCAGCACTAATATAATGCCTGCTCCTTTTAACAACAGCGCTCATCTCCTTTTATCCGTATCATTCCCGCGGTTCCGTTTTCTAAACAAAAAAGACGCCGCGCGGGCGTCCTTTTTTAACCTATTCTTTTGCTAAATCCTTTGCAGCGTCTTCCCAAGCCTGTTTGAACTCGTCCGCGCTGTCAGCTGAGACATATGTGCCGCCTCCCGCTTCCGCCGCTTTTTCAAGGCTTTCGCTTCCTTTCATGCCGAAGTTGAAGCCGATGATATTGACGATCGTGTTGACGTTCGCTTTACGGAGCTTTTGAATTTCGGCCTGAGGATTACCGCCGCATGTTTCTTCACCGTCTGTGATCAGATATACGACGTTTTTCCCCGTGGCGCCGGCCCGCTCAAATTCTTCACGCGTATCAGAGAGCGCTTTCGCAATCGGTGTCCAGCCGGTCGGTTTAATCTTGCTGAGTGATTGCTCAAATGGAGTCACGGCGTACGGCTGAAGGCCGTATAACGTTTCTGTCGCATTACATGATACGGCTTTGCCTGAGTTTTTATTATTGCCCTTATGCCCGAATACCCGAAGCATCAGATTCGTGTCTTCAGGAAGAACTTCCGCAAAAGAAGTGACAGACTCTTTCGCGACATCTATTTTACGCTCTCCCCCTGTTTTTTGTATCATGCTTCCGCTTGCGTCAAACAGCACGGCAACGTTTGTTTCTTCGTGCTTTTTCTCGGCTGCAAAAACAGGTGATCCGAGTGAAAGCGTCAAAAGTCCGACAATCCCCGCAGTGAACATTTTTTTCATTTCGTTCATTCCTCTCCGTTTGTTTTTGGCCGATGGGCCCCCGGCTCTTCTCTATGCTAGATGACGAGTATGCAAAAAGATATAGGGCGGGATTCCTTTTGTATAAGCGGCTGTACGCCGTTAAAAATGAACAGAATTATGCGCATCATCCTAAAAAGATTGGATAAATGATGACAGATTTAATGCCTTTTTCGCCCTTTTTGTAATATAAGTCCGGAATCTGATTCTTTTTACAGTTTTCTCTTCACCTTTTCTTGAAATTTTTGTTAAATAAAAATAAAAAAAAGGGCCGATAAACGGCACCTTTTCTTATTCCGCTAATGAACTCGCTGCCATTGTAAAGATGCGGTTCATATCCTTTTGGCTGTGAGCTTCGTAATATTTTCCTCCGCCCGCTTTGGCAATCTCGTGAAGCTGGCCGTTGAAGCCTTCCTTAAAGTCAAAGCCGATCACGTTGACTTTAATATGCTGTTTGCGAAGTTCTTTCGCTGTCTTAACAGGATCTCCTCCGCATGTCTCCTCGCCGTCCGTCAACAGGAAAACGGATTTACTGCCAAGTTTGTGCAAACCGGTAAAGGAAGCCTTCGCATCCTCTAATGCTTTTGCAATCGGTGTCCAGCCCGTAGGCCCGATTCCGTTAAGAGAGTTAAGGAAGCTCTGTCTGTCAAACCTTTGGAATCCGTACACACCGCGAATGGATTCACAAGATTGAACCTTTCCGGAGTTTTTATTATTGCCTTCCGAACCGAAAACCGTCATTCTGACCTGTGATTTAGATTTAATTTGATCCGCAAAACGGACAATTTCTTCTTTTGCCATGTTGTATTTAGAAACACCGTCAATCCGTTTTGCCATACTGCCGCTCGCATCAAGTAAAATGGCGGTATTGTTTTTAAATGAAAGAGTCTTCTCGTTTGCATTCTCGGCAGCAAAAGCAGGAGATGCAGCAGTCAGCATCAATCCGAGCATGAGTATGAGTGAAAATGTTTTTTTCATTGCTTTTTCCCCTTTTCAATAGATTTACGTTCAACGCCGAACAATATTTATCGTAAATGAGATGAAAAGGGAAATAAATAGGACGGCGTTCCTCATTATTTTTGCGTATATTCACATAGAAGCGGCATTTTTATCAGTGATTTACACCCGTCGCTCAGCCTTCAATCGACATTTGTCAGCCTTTAGGCTTTCGTTATATGAGTCTGTTGGTTGCTTTACCGTTTATGGAATAGTTTTCAAAAAAAAACAGACGCTCATGAAAGCGTCTATTTTTTCGCCATATATTTGTTTAAAAATGAATCTGCTTCGGAAATATCCACACCCTGATAATAATGCTTGACGATGTCCGCCACTGATTTTCCCTGCTCCGCCATGTAATTGGCCCCGTACTGGCTCATGCCGACGCCGTGGCCGAATCCTTTTGTCGTAATGGTGATGCTGCCGCCGTTCCGTTTCCATTCAAAGTCGGCAGAACGGAGTCCGAGTTTTTCCCGGATGTCTCTTCCCTTCAGCTTTTTGCCGTTGATGACGGCCGTCGCCACTTGATGGCCCGGCGTTCTGGCTGTAATCTGTCCCACCGTGTTTTGTCCCGAGAGCTGTACGCCAAGTTTTTGCTGAAACTCCGGCACACTGAAGGTCTGGGTGGCGAGATATTTCGGCGATTGCTTATCCCACGGACTTTTCACGCTCTTTAAATAAGGAATGGCGCTTGTCCAATAGGCTTCCGCATTTTCCGTATACCCGTTGCTCGTAGAGAAGAAAGATGCCTCAATCGGCTTGTTGTCGTACGTTAAAATCTTTCCTTGCGTGCCGGCTACCGCGTTTGTGATTTTCTTGAGGTTGTGTGCGTACTTAGAACCCCATTCTTTTTTCAGCTGGCTTTTGCTTTGATAGACTTGGAACATTTGCGTATCATCCACCAGTGATCCTTTCGGCGCCTGAACGGCTGAGTCAGCGACCATCAGTCTGACGATGAATGTCCGGGCGGCGAGCGCCTGGGCTTTTAAGGCCTCCGGTTTAAAGTTTGCGGGCATTTCGGAAGCCACGACACCGACCACGTACTCTTCAAGCGGAATGTTCTCTACAGAATGATTGGATGTCCGATAAACCGGAATGGATACAGGTGATTCTTTCAATGTTTCTGCTCCTTTTGTTTCTCGTGTGGTGTGTGCTGTTTTATGTCCGGGCTCTCTGTTTACGGCTGCTCCTTTTTCTGCCTGAAACGGAAGGACGAGAATGGTGGGGACAAGAAGAATAAGTATACACAGCCCGGATAGTAGAAATACAATCGGTTTCATATATCAGCTGCCTCCTGCTTGGGATTCGACTCTACTTCATCTTATGGGCAGGGACAAGCTAATATGACTTCCTTTTGGACAGAATCTTTATTCCATTTTTCACGCGAAAAACGTATTCTTTTTTGGAAATCAGAGCATAATAATGATGATAAACCATAAAAAAACAGTATGCCAGATTGACATACTGTTTTTACAGCCATTATGCGTTTAGGTCAGTTACGACTTCTTTGCTTTCTTGTTCAGCGGCCGTTTCATCAACGACACGCTCGATGTCAGCGCCGAGAGCCGCAAGTTTTTGATGGAAATTCACATAACCGCGATCCAAGTGCTTCAGTTCCGTGACACGTGTATGACCTTCAGCCACTAATCCCGCAAGAATCAGCGCCGCGCCCGCACGCAGGTCCGTAGCGGCAACTTCTGCGCCTTGCAGCTGTACAGGACCGTTAATGATCACAGAACGTCCTTCAATTTTAATGTCGCCATTCATCCGGCGGAATTCTTCAGCATGCATAAAACGGTTTTCAAACACAGTTTCAGTAATCATGCTTGTTCCGCTCGCACGGAGAAGCAGCGCCATCATTTGCGACTGCATATCAGTCGGGAATCCTGGGTGAGGCATCGTTTTAATGTCGATCGGCTTCAGCTGGGCAGGACCGATGACACGAAGGCCTTCTCCTTCATCCGTAATTTTGACTCCCATTTCTTCCATCTTCGCAATTAAAGACGTAAGATGCTCAGGAACCGCACCTTTGACTAATACATTTCCTTCCGTGATCGCCGCAGCCACCATGAAAGTACCCGCTTCAATACGGTCAGGAATGATGTTGTGTCTTACGCCGTGAAGCTTCTCGACACCTTCAATTTTAATGGTGCCTGTGCCGGCTCCGCGGATTTTTCCGCCCATCGCATTGATATAGTTCGCTAAGTCAACGATTTCAGGCTCTTTTGCCACGTTTTCAAGCGTTGTTGTTCCTTCAGCTAAAGCAGCTGCCATAATCAAGTTTTCTGTCGCACCCACACTTGGGAAATCTAAATAGATTTTTGCGCCCTGCAGACGGCCTTCCACTTCTGCTTCAATAAAGCCGTTGCCTACTTTGATTTTTGCACCCATTGCTTCAAAGCCTTTTAAATGCTGATCAATCGGTCTTGAGCCGATTGCGCAGCCGCCCGGAAGCGCAACTCTTGAATGACCCGTACGGGCTAACAGAGGGCCCATAACAAGCACTGACGCGCGCATTTTGCGCACATATTCAAAAGGTGCTTCTGTTTCTAAAGCGTAAGAAGCGTTTACGGTAACTTCATTATTCTCAAAATGCACATCTGCTCCTAAATGACGCAACACTTCATTAATTGTATATACATCGGAGAGCGTAGGTACATCACATATTACGCTTTTTTCTTCACTTGCTAATAAAGATGCAGCGATAACTGGTAAAACGGCATTTTTTGCTCCTTCAACTTTCACTGTGCCGTTTAACTTCTGACCGCCGCGGACGATGATTTTTTCCAAGGTATTCCCCTCCGCGTCCCTATATTCTCTATATTAATATTCAGTCGTCACGATTGGTGTGCCAACCGTAACGGTATGTTTTTCGCCCATTCCCGCACTTCTAAGCGCAACTTGCACATTCATCTTATGTTTCGATGTCATGATGTAATCTGTCCACTTATATGTAAATGCAGAAACAGAAACGAAATGAGGCTCAACTACATGTTCAACTGGACTTGCTTCAAATTCTTTCATGAGCTGTTCTGCTTTTTTTTGCAAAACAATACTCATATTATCATTTAAATGACCCTTTAGACAAGTAAAAATAAATACTTTATTTTGGAATATGTCATGTGCCTGCCGTTCAAACTGTTCATATGTATCATTCCAGTTTTCCGGTTGCTCCGGGCTCATTTGCTCATATAATAAATACGAAGTTGGGTTCTGGTTTTTGAGGGTAGTGACGAGCTGCAGTTTAAAAGTTGTGTGATTTTTTTTGTCAGAATACGTGCCGACGGCCTTTACAATTTTATCTTCCCGCGCGGATTCCCAATGATATTGCGGATACTGCGTCTTCAGTTCTTTTACCTTGTCATCAAATTCACTCAGTGACAGGTTCAGATTTTTTTTCGCATGAAGCGTCCATTCATCTACAGTGACCTGCTGCCGCTCCATTCCTTCGGCAATCTGGGCAAGCGGAGACAGCTCACTTGCATGAATAGAATGAAATACCGCTATTAAGGCGCTTAAAAAAACAAAAAACAAGATGATGCGGCCTGCTCTTTTTTTCTTCATATCGATCTCTCCCCCTTACTCCCATTTTTACCGGAGCCGGGGAAAGCAATACATGGAAAACTTCGTCAAAACTCGCCAAGCGGGTGAAGAAAAATTGGTTGCTCACCCAGCGATTCCCTTCATTTCAACAGACGAAACATCTTAAAATAAGTATGGAAGCTGTTTCGAATAGGTAAGATAATCTAAAAAGAAGTCAGCGACTGCCGTACCGATCGCAATGGTAAGAAGAATGATCAGCAGCCTCGCCTGCACTATTTTTCCTTTTCGGATCAGCGGATCAAAGTTGACGGCCTGAAGCGCCCACCATGTCACCGCAATGCATACCAGGTGAACCAGGATGCTGATTGCGGCCTGCTGCCCCAATACATTCACAAATTCCATCTCCTTTCATTTTTTCCGCCCCTCATATCCTCTCTTATTATATAAGAAGAAGAGAGAAAGATGATCATTTTTACATCAGAATTTTTATCCAAAATTAGGGGCAATCCCCGCTTAAATGTCCGTTCTCCGGCATGATATACTTTTTTGGAAAGGAGATGGGAATATGAATCATTCCTTTTTTCATCCGGAAAAGCAGTATGGAGAAACTCTTCCCGTATTTGACCACGAGTGGGAAGCGATAGCATTCTACTATGATTATAGACAGTCTCAAACAGAGGAACTGAAAGAATTATGTCAGTTTTTCAACATTTCTCTTGATTATTCACGCGGCAGCCTGCTGGAAGTGGAAGCTCTTTACTTCCGCAGCATACAAGAGCTGCTTTTGGCGGATTGGAACCTGCCGATTGACGAATTTGAGAAAATGCTCAGTGTGTATGTCATCGATTGCGCCATCAGACACCATGACGATGCCGAATGGGTCGTCAAACCTTATCCGTATACGGACGGCGCTTATACGACGGGTGTGCGGAGAGGAAACAAAACGTGGCACACCGACAACTGCTGCGAACATTTATATCTGCAAAAAGAAGAGGATCATCCGCTTATCTGCGTCTATGAATCTCTTATGCGTTAATATAGAAAAAGAATCCTTCTCAGACAGCCGAGAAGGATTCTTTTTTAGTTTCCTGCAACATCCAATCTGTTTACAGCCCGCTGTAATGCAAGCTCAGCCCGACGAATGTCAGTATCATCTGATCGTTTGTTCAAACGGTCTTCCGCCCGCTTTTTCGCAGCAAGGGCGCGCTCTTTATCAATGCTTTCCGCTGTTTCAGCGGCTTGTGCAAGGATAGTGACCTGATCAGGACGGACTTCTAAAAATCCGCCGCTGACAGCCGCCAATTCGGTCTGCCCGTCTTTTTTAAGGCGGACAGCGCCGATTTTAAGCGGAGCCACGGTCGGAATATGGCCAGGCAAGATACCGAGATCACCGCTCTCGGCTCTTACACTTACCATTTCAATATCAGCATCATATACTGGGCCGTCGGGAGTAACGATATTGACTTTAACGGTCTTCATGCTTTTACCCTCCTAGGACCAGATTAAACTTCTACACCCATCTCTTTTGCATTCTCAATGACTTCTTCAATGCGTCCCACAAGACGGAATGCATCTTCCGGAAGATGGTCATATTTACCGGAAAGGATTTCTTTAAAGCCTCGTACCGTTTCTTTAACAGGCACGTAAGAACCCTTTTGTCCCGTAAACTGCTCAGCTACGTGGAAGTTTTGAGAAAGGAAGAACTGGATACGGCGTGCGCGGTGAACGACAAGCTTGTCTTCTTCACCTAATTCGTCCATACCGAGAATCGCGATAATATCCTGAAGTTCTTTGTAACGCTGAAGCGTTGACTGGACTTCACGCGCCACCGCATAATGCTCTTCTCCGACAATTTCCGGAGCAAGCGCGCGGGAAGTGGAAGCCAGCGGATCAACCGCAGGGTAGATACCCATTTCAGTTAATTTACGCTCAAGGTTAGTCGTCGCATCCAAGTGAGCGAACGTTGTCGCCGGAGCCGGGTCAGTGTAGTCATCGGCAGGCACGTAGATCGCCTGGATAGATGTAACTGAACCAACGTTTGTAGACGTAATACGCTCTTGAAGCTGACCCATTTCTGTCGCAAGCGTCGGCTGATAACCAACCGCAGAAGGCATACGGCCGAGAAGCGCGGAAACCTCTGAACCCGCTTGTGTGAAACGGAAAATGTTATCGATAAAGAACAGTACGTCCTGTCCTTGTTTATCACGGAAATGCTCAGCCATTGTAAGACCCGTCAGTGCTACACGCATACGTGCGCCCGGCGGCTCGTTCATTTGTCCGAAGACCATGGCTGTTTTCTTGATAACGCCTGAATCGCTCATTTCGTAGAAAAGGTCGTTCCCTTCACGAGTACGCTCTCCTACACCGGCGAATACGGAAATACCGCCGTGCTCTTGCGCGATGTTGTTGATTAATTCCTGGATTAATACGGTTTTACCTACGCCGGCGCCGCCGAACAATCCGATTTTACCGCCCTTGATGTAAGGAGCGAGCAGGTCAACAACCTTAATTCCCGTTTCAAGAATTTCAACCTCAGTTGAAAGCTCATCGAATGAAGGAGCTGATCTGTGGATCGGGTCCTTTTGAGCATCCGCAGGCAGCGGTTCATTTAAATCAATTTTATCTCCCAGTACGTTAAATACGCGTCCGAGAGTCACATCACCGACAGGAACGGAAATCGGCGCACCTGTATCAACAGCTTCCATTCCGCGCTGAATTCCGTCCGTAGATGCCATGGCAATTGTACGGACTGTATCATCGCCTAAATGAAGAGCAACCTCTAGCGTTAGGTCGATGCCTACTTCATTTTCGCCTGTAGCTGGCTGTGAAACTTTAATCGCATTATAAATCGCAGGCAAGTGGCCGTCCTCGAAACGTACGTCGACAACCGGTCCAAGCACCTGACTTACGCGTCCTTTCTTCATCGCTATCCCTCCTGACAAAATCTTTCTATTCTAAAGCGGCTGCACCGCCGACAATTTCGGTAATTTCTTGTGTAATCGCCGCTTGACGCGCGCGGTTATATGAAAGCGAAAGTGAATCAATGAGTTCTTTCGCATTATCCGTCGCATTTTTCATTGCTGTCATTCTCGCAGCGTGTTCACTTGCTTTACTGTCAAGAAGCGCGCCGTAAATTAAGCTTTCCGCATATTGAGGAAGCAGCACTTCGAGCACCTCTTCTTCATCCGGTTCGAACTCGTAAGAAGCCGTGCGCTTCCCGCCGCTCGTTCCGAAATCCGTTAAAGGCAGCACTTTTTTCTCCGTCACTTCCTGTGAAATCGCACTGACGAAATGGTTATACACCAAATGCAGTTCATCAAAAGCGCCGTCGATAAACATTTGAACCGTCTGACGGGTCAAATCTTTAATCTGAGCAAAAGTGACCTCGTCGCCAAGCCCCACTAACTCAGACAAAATCGGCATCTCCCGTTTTTTGAAGAAATCGCGGCCGACTCTGCCGATTGCAATCACCGTGTATTCATCTTTAGACTGATGGCGTTCTTGAATGGTGCGGTAAGCGTTTCGCAAAACCGAACTGTTAAACGCACCCGCAAGCCCGCGGTCAGACGTAATGACGAGATACGCCGTCTTTTTCACTTCTCTTGAGACAAGCATCGGGTGTTTCGCGTTTTTCGCGCCTTTTCCGACGTTAAACACAACCTCCTGGATCTTATCCATATACGGAGCAAATGACTTTGCGTTGGTTTCCGCACGGTTCAGCTTCGCAGCGGATACCATCTGCATGGCTTTTGTAATCTGGCTTGTTTTTTTCGTTGACGTGATCCTTGACTTAATATCGCGTAATGAGGCCAAAGATTTCACCACCTTTATTCTTCATTTGCGTAAAAAGAGAGAAAAAGAGAACCTTTTTCTCTCATCTTCTAAGGGTTAGTTGCTTGGTGCAAATGTGCGTTTGAAGCCTTCGATTGCAGCTTTGAAGTCTTCATCAGCAGGAAGGTTTCCTGTTTTCGCAATGCCGTCAAGCAGATCTTTATGGTTTTGATCAAGGTACATGTAGTACTCTTCTTCAAAACGTCTGATATCCGCAACCGGAATATCATCAAGATATCCTTTTGTCAGCGCATAAAGAATGGCTACCTGTTTTTCAACCGGGAGCGGTTTATTCAAGTCTTGTTTCAGCACTTCAACTGTACGCGCACCGCGGTTCAGTTTCGCCTGAGTCGCCTGGTCAAGATCAGATCCGAATTGGGCGAACGCTTCAAGTTCACGGTATGAAGCCAGGTCAAGACGCAATGTTCCAGCTACCTTTTTCATCGCTTTGATTTGGGCTGATCCGCCGACACGGGATACGGATAATCCGGCATTGATCGCAGGACGCACGCCTGAGAAGAATAGGTCGGATTGAAGGAAAATCTGTCCGTCAGTAATGGAAATGACGTTTGTCGGGATATAAGCGGAGATATCTCCTGCTTGTGTTTCGACGAACGGCAGCGCCGTAATTGATCCTGCGCCTTTAGCGTCACTCAGCTTGGCTGCGCGCTCAAGCAGACGGGAGTGAAGATAGAATACATCCCCAGGGAATGCTTCACGGCCCGGCGGACGGCGAAGAAGCAATGACAGCTCACGGTAAGCGGCCGCTTGTTTGGATAAATCATCATATACGACGAGAACGTGCTTGCCGTTGTACATGAATTCTTCACCCATTGTCACCCCTGCATACGGTGCAAGGTACAGAAGCGGAGCCGGCTGTGAAGCGGACGCCGTCACGACAATCGTGTAATCAAGCGCGCCATGCTTACGAAGTGTTTCCACCACGCCGCGCACTGTAGATTCTTTTTGACCGATCGCTACGTACACACAGATCATGTCTTGATCTTTTTGGTTTAAGATTGTATCAATCGCAACAGATGTTTTACCTGTCTGACGGTCACCGATAATCAGCTCACGCTGTCCGCGGCCGATCGGAATTAACGCGTCGATCGCTTTGATACCCGTTTGCAGCGGCTCATGTACCGATTTACGGTCCATTACGCCTGGAGCCTGGCTTTCGATCGGACGTGTTTTGCTTGTCAGAATCGGACCCAGTCCGTCTACCGGCTGTCCGAGCGGGTTGACGATACGTCCGATTAATTCTTCACCTACAGGAACTTCCATGATGCGGCCCGTTCTTTTGACCTCATCACCTTCACGGATATCTCTGTAAGGTCCTAAGATAACGATACCTACGTTGGATTCTTCAAGGTTTTGAGCCATACCCAAAACGCCGTTTGAAAACTCAACAAGTTCACCGGCCATACAATTGTCAAGGCCGTGCACACGCGCAATACCGTCTCCGACTTGGATGACTGTACCTACGTCATGAACTTCAATTTCAGATTGGTAATTTTGAATTTGCTGCTTTATCAGCGTGCTAATCTCTTCAGCTTTGATGCTCACTTAGGTTTCACCCCTTCTATCGATTTCCTCCGGCAAGTTGACGTTCCATGCGCTCAAGCTTTCCGCTCACGCTTCCGTCATATATCCGGTTTCCAATGCGGACTTTAATGCCGCCTATTAAATCCGTCTGCACTTCATTTCTGATTCTGAGCGAAGCGATTCCGGCTTTTTTTGCAAACACTTGAGACAATGATAACATTTCCGCTTCTGACAGCGGTTTTACTGAATAAACAACCGCGTCCTCTGTCTGACGGGCCTGATTGGCAAGTTTGATAAACTCGTCTGTGAGATCAGGCACAATCGAAGACCGGCGGCGGTCAATCAGAAGAAAAATCGTATGCAGCACAGACTCAGACAGTGCGCCGAACGATTGCTGAATCAGCTCTTTTTTCTTAGCGGCCGATACCTTCGGATGGCTTAACACTTCCTGTAATCCGGCTTCGTTCCGGAACACTTCTTTTAGTACGGTAAGCTCTTCTTCGATTTCATTGATTTGAGAAGTCTCAACGGCAATGTCGAAAAGCGCTGACGCGTATCGTTTAGAGACAGCAGATCCACTCATCGGCTTTCTCCTACCTCTTTAAGATAGTCCTGAATCAGTTGTTCCTGGGCTTGTTCATCAAGCTCTTTTTCAATCACTTTCGATGCGATTAAGACAGAAAGTGATGCGACTTGCTCGCGAAGTGCGGAAACCGCTTGTTCTTTTTCTTTAACAATTTCGGTTCTCGCTGCTTCTTTCAATCTTTCAGACTCGGCGCGTGCAGCCTGGATAATGTCTTCCTTCTGCTTTTCACCCAGTTTTTTCGCATTTTCAATGAGTGATTGTGATTCCTGTTTCGCTTCTTTTAAAAGAACGCGCTGCTCTTCAATCAGCTTCTGCGCTTCTTTATTTCTTTCTTCAGCGGACGTAATTTCGCCGGCGATATGATCTTCACGCTGTTTCATTATATTTAATAGCGGTCCAAGAGCGAATTTCTTGAGAAGCGCTAATAAAACTAACATAGCTAACAATTGGAATAGGATATCTCCGCCGTTAAACGACAGTCCTAATTCAAGAGGTAATTGAGACATCTACTACGGCAACTCCCTTCTGCAGGTTTTCTCTTCTGATAAAAAGCCGTTTCGGGACGGCGTGCTTATCAGACATAAAGCAATGGCGAAGGTTCTCTTAGAGTGATCTTCGCCATTTTTAGTTCATATAAGGCTTTTTTGCTTAGCCAAAGAACGCTAAGAACGCGATAACGACAGCGATAATCGGAAGGGCCTCAACCAATGCGATACCCATGAACATAAGAGTTCTAAGTTCTTTTCCTGCTTCCGGCTGACGGGCAATTCCCTCTACCGTACGTGAAACGATCAGACCGTTACCAATACCTGCACCAAGTGCACCTAAACCGATTGCAATTGCAGCTGCTATTAAATTCATGAAAAAGTTCCTCCTTTAAAATGTTATCCGAATGGATATATGATTTTAATGATCATGACTGATTTTGTGTGACATGTACACCATCGTCAGCATCGTAAAGATAAATGCCTGGATGGTACCGATGAACAAGCTGAACGCCTGCCATGCAAGCATCGGAAGAATGGCTCCGACTGTGCCGACCAAACCGAGAAAGAAGCTGTTTGAGTAGAAATTCGTCGCCAGATTCGCAAGCAGGCCAAGAAGAATTTCCCCGGCGAAAATGTTACCGTAAAGACGAAGTCCGAGTGTCAGCGTATTCGCAAACTCCTCAATGATCTTCATCGGGAACATAAGCGGAACCGGTCTGAGGTAATCCTTAGAGTATTCCTTCAAACCTTTCATCTTCACGCCGTAATAGTGCGTTAACGACACAACCATAACGGCTAGAGTCAGAGTAATAGCCGGATCGGCCGTCGGTGATTTCCACCAAAGCTCGTGTCCGACCGTTACAGAAAACGGCAGCCCCAGCATATTTGATACAAATATGTACATCAGCAAGGTTACACCAAGCGCCAAGAAGTTAGCCCCTGTTTTTAAATCCATTGTGCTGCCTATAATATTGCGGACAAAATCAACAATCCATTCCATGAAGTTCTGGGCTTTTCCTGGACGGATGGACAGCGTTCTCGTAGTGAGAATCGCAATCAGCAGCACAATCACACTTGCCACAGTAATCATCAGAATGTTTGTCAGATTAAAAGTAAGACCAAACAAATCCATAGTTCTGTAATCGTGATTCAATGGGTTTTCACCTCTCTTCCATTGATGAACGTTTGAGCTGAATAATGGAATCTATCATAATGACGGGATAAATTGTCATTAATCCAATAATCACACTTGCCACACTGACTTTATCGGGATATTTAAAGGCGACAGCCATCGCAAGTATCGCATTGCACCAACGCGCTGCGCTCCCGAGTGATCGTATGGACTTTCCTTTCGCCACGGCCTTGTCAAAAGCATTCATTCTTCTGGTCAAGAGCCACAAATTAAACAAACTGAAAACAGTTCCCAAAAAGAGGCCTAGAAAAACAGTTTTATACGCCGTAAGACCATATCCCAGCAAATAGATTGCTAAGATCACAAATACATATCTCCGTTGTCTGCTGAATGTAAGATTGGGATCGTCCATCAACTATCTGTCTCCTGATGAAAATGTAATATAATTCCTGGATACGGCAAAACATGCGGTTAACCCTTTGCAGAAGGCCTTTTTTTGTCCCGCAAAACGGCCTGTTCGAAAAAACCACTCATCCTCCTGATGCCACGGGATGCTGTTTCATTCGCTTAGATAAATCCTCATATAACGGGTTTTTTGGAGGATTTAAAATGAGGATGGATACTAGAAATGAAAGGAATGAAAACCTTCTCATAATACCCTCGTTTAGCATACAATAGCCCCTAACATGTGTCAATCTGTTTAAAGTTAAAAAACTTTTTATACCGAAAGCATACACAGAATGTTCACAAATTCACCTATAAATGTATGAAGTCTGCCCATTCAGCAAATATCTGGATAAAAAAAGAAAACCCCCTGAATGAGGTTTTCCGATTTATTTGGTTCCGTACAGTCTGTCACCCGCGTCACCGAGGCCCGGAACGATATAGCCTTTTTCATTCAGTTTTTCATCAAGGGCGGCGATATAAATATCAACGTCAGAGTGATGTTTCTGCAGCTCTTCCACGCCTTCCGGAGCCGCTACAAGACACATAAAACGAATGTTTCTCGCGCCGCGCTTTTTCAGGCTGTTTATCGCTTCCACCGCAGAACCTCCCGTAGCAAGCATCGGATCCACGACAATAAATTCGCGTTCTTCTACATCAGAAGGAAGCTTGACATAGTATTCCACCGGTTTTAAGGTTTCCGGATCACGGTATAATCCGACATGTCCCACTTTAGCGGCCGGGATTAATTTCAGCATGCCGTCAACCATTCCGAGACCCGCTCTCAGGATCGGCACGATACCGAGTTTCTTCCCTGAAATCACTTTGGATGTCGCTGTTTGAACAGGTGTTTTCACTTCCACTTCTTTAAGAGGAAGATCACGTGTAATTTCAAACGCCATCAGTGACGCGACTTCGTCCACAAGGTCTCTGAAATCCTTTGTGCCTGTATTTTCATTCCGAATATATGTCAGCTTATGCTGGATTAAAGGATGATCAAATACGTAAACCTTTCCCATACTGTGTTCAGCTCCTTTTTTGTTGTCCGAGTGACTTTTTCACACTTCTATTGATTCTACAGAAAAAGACAAACAGTTTCAAGAAAATCATAAAAAAAACCGCCGGATTAAGGTTCCGGCGGGTTTCTTCCTTATTAATAGTCCAGTTCTTTATATAAAGGAAACTTTTCAGTCAAGGCAGATACGCGCTGTCTCGCTTCTTCAAGTTTTGCTTCGTCTTCATGATTTTTCAGTGCGAGGCCGATGATGGCGCCGACTTCTTCAAGCGCGTCACCGTCAAAGCCGCGGCTTGTCACAGCTGCCGTACCGAGACGGATTCCGCTTGTGACGAACGGTTTTTCCGGATCGTAAGGGATCGCGTTTTTATTAGATGTAATGCCGATTTCATCAAGAACGTGTTCAGCGACTTTTCCGGTCAGACCGAGAGAACGGAGGTCGACAAGCACAAGGTGGTTATCCGTTCCGCCTGATACGAGCTGAATGCCCTCTTTGTTCAGAGACTCAGCCAGGCGCTTCGCGTTCGAGATGACGTTTTGCGCATATGTTTTGAAATCATCTTCAAGCACTTCTCCGAAAGAAACGGCTTTGGCCGCGATGACATGCATAAGCGGTCCGCCTTGGATTCCCGGGAAAATGGATTTATCAATCTTTTTGCCGAACTCTTCACGGCAAAGGATCATTCCTCCGCGGGGTCCGCGAAGTGTTTTGTGAGTCGTTGTCGTTACAAAGTCAGCGTAAGGAACCGGATTCGGATGAAGACCGGCTGCGACAAGACCCGCGATATGCGCCATGTCTACCATGAAGTAAGCGCCGACTTCATCAGCGATTTCGCGGAATTTTTTAAAGTCGATCGTGCGGGGGTACGCGCTCGCTCCGGCAACGATGAGTTTCGGCTTATGCGCCAGCGCTTTTTCACGCACATCTTCATAATCTATATATTGCGTGTCTTTATCGACACCGTATTCTACAAAGTTGTATTGAACGCCGCTGAAATTAACCGGGCTTCCGTGTGTTAAGTGGCCGCCGTGGGAGAGGTTCATCCCGAGCACCGTGTCGCCGTGCTCTAAAATCGTGAAGTAAACAGCCATGTTCGCTTGAGCGCCTGAGTGCGGCTGAACGTTTACATGCTCAGCTCCGAAAATCTCTTTCGCGCGGTCGCGGGCGATGTCCTCGACGACATCAACATGCTCACAGCCGCCGTAGTAGCGTTTGCCGGGGTAGCCTTCAGCATATTTGTTTGTTAAAACAGAGCCTTGTGCTTCCATTACCGCTTCCGTCACGAAGTTTTCAGAAGCAATTAATTCGATCTTAGTCTGTTGACGCTTACGCTCATCTTTGATGGCGTTAAACACTTGTTTGTCTTGTACAGGTAAATGTTTCATCAGCGAGATCCTCTCCTATCCGTTTCCTGTTCTTTATTTTTACCACCCTTATTGTACATGGTTTTTCAGGTGAATGTAACAGCTTATTTAAAAAAATCACAAAATTTAATTAGAAAACACGAACATTATACAGGAAAAGTATTTTCATCATTCGCATTCATAAACGGCGCGAATCCCGCCTATCAGCTTCGGTCTTGTGCGGGCCATCGTCACATGTGCTTCTCCAAGCTCACGGCTTGATATCCGGACAGGGACGGCAACGGGTTTCAGATGCATGCCGATGAACGTATCACCGATGTCAATCCCGGCGTCAGCCTGAATCGATTCGGCGAGCACGGGAGAACGCATCTGCCGGTATGCATAAGAGGCCATCGCTCCGCCCGCATTCGGGACGGGGACGGCTGAAACAATGGGGAGCCTGAACCGCTCGGCCGTTTCCGCTTCAATGACAAGCGCCCTGTTTAAATGCTCGCAGCATTGAAAAGCAAGATGCACACCCGTTTTTTCCTTAAACCGGTTAAGTCCGCCGTATATCAATTCAGCCCAATCCCCGCTTCCGGCGGTGCCGATCCGGCTTCCGGCGGCTTCACTTGTACTGCACCCGATCACCAGCAGACTGCCGTCCGTCAGTCCTGCCTGCTCTTGAAACTCAGTCAGCATGTCCGTCCATTTTTGCTTCATCTCTTCCATTGTCCAGCACCTCTTACAGATTTTTTTCTTCGTAATCTGCGATTTTGCCGATCCGCCGTTCGTGACGGCCGCCCGTAAATTCAGTCGTCAGCCAGACTTTTGCGATTTCGCGCGCCAGCCCCGGGCCGATGACGCGTTCGCCCATCGCAAGAACATTCGTGTCATTGTGTTCACGCGTCGCTTTTGCGCTGAAGGTGTCATGGGCAAGCGCACAGCGTATGCCCTTTACCTTATTTGCGGAGATACTCATGCCGATGCCTGTGCCGCAAATTAAAATTCCCCTGTCAGCTTCGCCGTTCACCACTTTTTCCGCTACCGGAAAAGCGTAATCTGAATAATCGACAGAGCCGGCGCCGCATTCACAGCCCATATCAATGTATTCAATCTGCAATTCATCCAAAAGACTTTTTATTTCTTCGCGGATATGGACGCCGCCGTGATCTGACGCAATAGCTACTTTCATTCATTTACCTCCTAGGTGTGGCTGGGCGAAGACAGCCCAGTGTGCTTGTCCTTTTTATTACGAAATCCGTTGATTTCATTCTACTCTTTCACATTCGTTTTGCAAATGACCTGTTTGCAGATTTTCTGACAGATTACTTGCTTTTTCCGTCAAGCAATTGATCAGCCAAAAGGGTCAGCAGCTCCTCCAGTTCGTCCCGCGTCTGTTTATAAACATCAAGCGGACCGCCGAACGGGTCAGAGATATCGCCGCTTTCCCCCGTTACGTATTCTTTAATGGTAAAGACTTTGCCCTGACTGTTTTGATATCGGCCTTCAATCAGCTGTTTGTGCTGTTCCGTCATCGCCAGCACCAGATCAGCCGTCTCGATATGTTCTTCCGATAAGGGAGATGAACTGTGATTGAGAGCGATCCGTTTTTCAAACAGCGCTTCTACGGCATAGGCCGACGCTTTTCCGTGCGGAGACGCGAATACGCCGGCCGAGCTTACGCTGACATCCAGCCCTTTCGTTTCTGCAATGGATTTAAAAAGAGCCTCAGCCATGGGACTGCGGCACGTATTGCCTGTACATACAAAGATTATTTTCATGTCCGTCACCTCTTACTGCCTATTATAAATGAAGAAAAAAGAAACGGCATCTTCGTTTCTTTTTTTACGTATCTTATATCGGTAAAAGCAGTTTCAGCCCGAATCCGATCAAAATGGCTCCGCCAAGCGCTTCGCTGTAGGAGCCGAGCCACGACTGCACCTTTCTTCCCGCCAAAAGGCCCGCCCATGTTAAAACGGTGCTGAAGACCCCGAACAGCGTAACGGCCAGAAACGGATTGGAGCCGTTCATCCCGAGACTGAGCCCGACAGAAAAGCTGTCCAGACTGACACCGACCGCAAACAGCAACAGTCCCGAGCCTGCCGGAGATATGAGCGGCCCGTCTGATTGTTTAAACGCGGCGATGATCATCTGCACCCCTAAAATGAAAAGAAGAGATCCGCCGATGTAAACGGCGAGCATCCCCAAAAAACCGGACAGCAGATGCCCGGCCGCCATTCCCACAAGCGGCATCATGACATGAAACAGCCCGATGACAACCCCTATATGAAAAATCTGTTTTTTCTTCAGCTGAATCATTCCCATTCCGAGTCCGACGGAAAAGGCATCCGTCCCCAAAGCAAATGCCATGATGCTTAAGGAGACAAGTTCCCCGATGAATAGATTCGACATGAAATAAAAACCCCCTTGGACGTGCCCGCTTGTTTAGCTTATGCATGTCCGATAAGGGGTAGAACAAGTTAATGGATAACGGTGCCGCCTGCGGCTTTCATCAGCCTGTTCATCACGGCGAGCCCCACTCCGGTATCCGGAAAGGACTCAGAAATAATCATGTCCACTTCCGCTTCATCAAAGCTGCGGAGCGCATCGTATAAGGCGGATGCCACTGTTTCAAGGTCGGCGCGTCTGCCGCAGACCTTGATATAATCAGCCTGGTAACTATCGGCGTTCTCTTCTGTTGTCAAAATGCCGATTCGTTTTCCCCGGCTTTTATATACGTCTGCCAGTTCTTGAATTCTCCGGGCGCCGCCCTCGGCAATAGCCATCGGGGCAGAAGGCGCGTAATGTGTATATTTCATACCGGGAGAAATAGGAACCTCATCTTCTTCGGTCAGTCCTTTATCCACAAGAACCGGACCGGCGGCAGATTCAATCTGCTCTTTTGTCACGCCGCCCGGACGAAGCAGCACGGGCTGTTTCCCCGTACAGGACAGAACGGTTGATTCCACTCCGATTCCCGTCGCGCCGCCGTCCACAATACCGGCAATGCGGCCGTTTAAATCATGAGCTACATGCTCGGCCTTCGTCGGGCTCGGTTTTCCTGATAAATTGGCGCTCGGCGCGGCGATCGGCAGTCCGGCCGAGCTGATGAGGGCTAATGCTGCCGGATGATCAGGCATTCTGACCGCTACCGTCTCAAGTCCCGCGGTGACACGGGGTGACAGCACACCGGGCTTACACGGCAGGACAAGGGTCAGCGCCCCCGGCCAGAATAGCTTCATAAGCTTTTTCGCCGTATCAGGAATATGGCTGATAAAACGATCAAGCTGGCTGATATGGGATATATGCACAATCAGCGGGTTATCGCTCGGCCTTCCCTTCGCCTCATATATTTTGGTTACGGCTTCCGTATTTTCAGCGTTAGCGCCCAGTCCGTAAACGGTTTCTGTCGGAAAAGCCACAACCTCATTCTGCCGGAGCAATTCCGCGGCTTGTGTAATCTGGGGATCGGTTGTGGATAATTCTGCGGAACAATCCACAAACCATCTTTTTGTTTTCATGTATAACCAAACTCCTTATTTTAAAGCGGTAAAACTTTATTTTCTCTCGTGTATTCCTTTTGAAAGTATAAAAGATGTCCTTTAATAAAACAAGTGTTATCCACAAACTGTGGACAACACTTTTTAATAAGTGGATAACCTTGTGTATAAGTTAGATCAGGCAGAGGTTTTCACCATTAAAAACGAACCTTCTGTGCATAACGAGTTGCGGAAATGTTCGGACGTATACAGTTCATCAGGCGCATCGGCGCACGCTTCAAATCCCATCACATTCAGAAACTCAGCAGATGAGGGCTGATTGGCGACTAAGTAGACATCTTGAATCTCATGTTTTTTGCACAGCACATCCATACTTTGAAACAGTGTAACGATATGGCTTTGATTCAGCCTGTCCGACATGACGAGTGAACGGAGAAGCCCTTTTCCGCCGCTGAATTTTTCGATCCCGAGACAGGCGGCAATCTTTTTTTCGCTGTCTTCCAGCACGATAAAACGGCTGATCTGCTGATCGATTTCCGCATGTGCCGTATCAGCCTTTTTCAAAAAGGCCTCCAGCGCCTCCGTATCTTGATCTCTTGCCACTCTCAGCTGATAAAACATATATTTCCCTCCGTTTCGATCAACTCTTTCTTCCAATCTATGAATCGAATCCGGATTTATGCCTTTTGCTTCAGGAAAATAGATCTGAAATCCAATCGACGAGGAAAAACTTCACTTCTGTATCATCGTCTTCTTTATTTTCTTTCTTCGCTTTATCAGCCTTTGCTTTTACGTCATCCAGCACTTTTTTAGTCTGTTTCTGCGTTTCTTCCTGCTTCTGTCCGCCGTCTTCCTGATCTTTCACCGCTTCGCCGTTTGAGAAATCAAGGAAGCACAGCGGCGGAAACAAGACGCACCACCAGTTGGCGCCCTCGCCATTGCCGAGTGTAATTAAAATCGCTTCATATTTTCCGGCCGGATAGACCATATTGCCGTACAGCTTTGTCGGAAATGAGATTTTATTGAATTGAACTGAAACAGATTGATGCGCACCCTTTTCTTTCATCGTTTGTTTGGCGATTTCTTTAATTTCAGGAAGCTTCGAACGAATGAGCCGCCGCGCTTCTTCAATGGAAGTGATATCTTTCACCCAGTCCGTGATTTGCTTGTTTACAGCATCTCTGATCTGGCGCTTGAGCTTTTGATCCTCATCGTTATCACTGTTGGCCAAAATCCTGAGCCGGATCGCTTCATCCGGTATGACGACGGGCTCATCGGCTGATGCCCGCGCCGTTTCTTCTTTTGTCAAACCCGCAAGCGCTCCTGATAATAAAAGAAAAATATATATGCAGATCATCATTGTCTGTTTCATCGGTCCCCACCGTTCCTCTCCGTGCTTTTTTTATCTAGTCCCATTATGGACATGACGGAAAAGGTTTAAACCGGCGGGAAGAAAAAAAATCTAGCAAGCTGATAATCTGCATTGACAGATTCAAAATATGGTACGATATTATTTTGATAGGAGGTTTTCAGATGAAATATAATTACACCGTGCTGCTGTCGGCGGCATGTATGTCTGTCATTTATTCTATTTTGTATGTTCACCAATTCATTATCGCGGCTTTCATTTCGATGGCATTTTATTTTTTGTTTCCTTATTTGCTTTTTGCGCTGCCGCTTCAATACTTTCTGAATAAAAAGCCGAAGAGATTTCATCCGCTGTATCTTCTTTATTATTTAGGGGTGTCATTCATTGCAAACGGGATCATCTTCGGTCTTTTGCAGCCGTCAGGCCAATCTCTGTTTTCTAATTCAGCCTTTTATATCTTTGCGGTTTTAACAGCCGTCGTCTATTGGGTATGGGATTCCGTATTGCTGCAAAGACAAAATCAGGCTACAGAAGCGTAATCAGCAGACAGCCGGCTGAAGGGAGAGCGGCGCAAAAGAAAACGGCAGCCATCTTTAAACGGGCGTGCCGTCCTTCTTCTGTTTCAGAATGATAATTGGCCCGCTGCTCCGCTCCGCTTACGGCCAACCCGGAAACGATGATCGCTGTGACGATAAGAACAGCCGTAACGGCGCCGAAAATGATGTCAAAGCCAAACGGCAGAACAAACCCCGCCGCATAAGCTGCGGCGGCGAGTATACATCCGAAGGCGAACGCTTTTTTCAAGGCGGATGCCCCTTTCATTTTCTTTCCATTGTAACAAAAGCCCGCCGTGTGCGTCACCGGCGGGCTTTTTTCATGATGTGATGATCGCGGATACGGTTCTGTCTTTTCCGTTGATGTCCTGTACGACTTCCACTTCCGCATTCGGAAAGGAATGACGGAACAGGTCTTTCACGGCTTTTCCCTGATTATATCCGATTTCAAAGACGACAAGCGCTTTATCTTTCATGACAAGAGGCAGCTCCTCCATAAACCGCTTGTAGAATTTCAAACCGTCACCGCCGTCCGTAAGTGCATGAAGCGGCTCATGGAAACGGACGATATCCGACAAATCCGCCATTTCTTCTTCAGAAATATACGGCGGATTGGAAACAATAATATCCGCTTTTTTACCTGATGAAATAAAAGGAGTTAACAGATCTCCCTGCAAAAAACAGACGTCCGCTCCGAGGTTTTGCGCATTTCTTTCCGCCACCTGCAGCGCTTCTTTTGAAATATCCGAAGCCGATACTGAAAAGTGTCCGCATTCAAGCGCGAGCGTCACCGCAATGGCTCCGCTCCCCGTACCGATATCAATGACGTTCAGGCGTTCTGACTCGGAAAATACTTGCTTCTGTCTGTCCAGCAGATGAAAGACGACTTCTTCCGTTTCCGGACGCGGAATGAGAACATCGTCATTCACAAAAAATTCCCTGCCGTAAAACTGTTCTTTCCCGATAATATATTGAATCGGAATACCTTCTTTATGCATCTCCACGTGCCGTCTGAATCGATAAAGCTCGTCCTCGCCGACGGGCTCCTGCAGACTTGCGAGAAGTTTGCTCCGATCCATTCCGGTATCATTTAACAGCAGCAGCTCGGCCGCGTTTTTTTCTCTTCCCGCTTCGGTTAAATAAGAAGAAGCCCAGCTTAGGGCTTCAAAAACGGTCTTCATCTTAATTTTCCGCCTGCTGGAGCTTGCTTGACTGGTCTTCTACGATTAACGCTTCAACCACTTCATCAAGCTTGCCTTCCAGGATTTGATCCAGCTTTTGAATCGTCAGGCCGATGCGGTGATCCGTCACACGGTTTTGCGGGAAATTGTATGTGCGGATACGCTCGGAACGGTCGCCTGAACCGACGGCTGATTTACGGGTCTGATCATATTCAGCCTGAGCTTCCTGCTGGAATTTGTCATAGATTCTGGCGCGGAGCACCTTCATCGCTTTTTCTTTGTTTTTTATCTGAGATTTTTCATCCTGACAGGATACGACGACACCGGTCGGTAAATGCGTCAGGCGTACGGCCGACATCGTCGTGTTTACGCTTTGTCCGCCCGGTCCGCTTGATGCGAATGTATCGACGCGGATATCTTTTTCGTGGATGTCCACTTCTACTTCTTCCGCTTCAGGAAGACACGCCACCGTCGCCGTGGATGTATGAATACGGCCGCCTGATTCCGTTTCCGGAACACGCTGTACGCGGTGCGCGCCATTTTCATACTTCAGCTTGGAGTATGCGCCTTTTCCCGTAATCATAAAGATGATTTCTTTGTAACCGCCCGTTCCGGTCACGTTTGCTTCCATGACTTCAGTCTTCCAGCCTTGGATTTCGGCGTAACGGGAGTACATTCTGTAGAGATTTCCCGCAAACAGCGCGGCTTCTTCTCCTCCCGCTGCTCCGCGGATCTCCATGATTACGTTTTTGTCATCGTTCGGGTCTTTCGGGATGAGGAGCACTTTCAAACGCTCTGATAAGGTTTCCGTCTCTCCCTGCAGTTCGGAGATTTCTTCCTTCACCATTTCTCTCATATCGGCATCAAGCTTTTCCTCAAGCATCGCTTTCGCATCGGCAAGCTGTTCTGATGCGTCTCTGTATTGTCTATAGACTTCAACGGTTTCTTGTATATCAGATTGCTCTTTCGAATATTCTCTAAGCTTTTTCGGATCGTTGACCACTTCCGGATCACTTAAAAGCTCATTTAATTTTTCGTATCGTTGTTCAATTGACTGTAAACGGTCTAACACGGTCTTCACCTCTGTTTTCCTGTGCGTAACATTCTCATTATAGTATAGGGCTTATCGCCAGTCAAAAGCAATTCGCCTCTGTTATACTGAAGCAAAAAAGGAGGGGCGGATATGCTGAAATCCATCCACCATATAGCAATCATATGCTCTGATTATGAAAAGTCGAAAGCTTTTTACACCGAGATTCTCGGTTTCGGCATTATAAAAGAAACATACCGAAAGGATCGCGGATCTTATAAACTTGATCTGGCGCTGGACGGCGCGTATGCGATTGAATTGTTTTCCTTTCCCGATCCGCCCGAACGGCCGACCAGACCGGAAGCCGCGGGTCTCCGGCATCTCGCTTTCACCGTAAACGATCTTGAAGCAGCCGTCAGGGAGTTAAAGGAAAAGGGCGTCGGCACAGAACCGATCAGAACCGATCCGCTGACGGGGAAACGGTTTACCTTTTTCTTCGATCCCGACAAGCTTCCGCTTGAATTGTATGAAGCGTAACGTTTTTTGAAGAAATGCCGCTTTCTTTGGCGAATTCCTTCTTGTTTTGTCTAACATGAAGGGAACGCCGCCTCATGGTCGAATACCTAGCAAAAAGGAGGTATGTGATCATGAATACAAACATGGCCGCGAAAGAGCTCGGTGTCTCCGCAAAAACGGTGCAAAGGTGGGTCAAGCAGCTGAATCTTCCGGCTGAAAGGAATGAGCTCGGACATTATTCCTTTACACCTGAGGATCTTGATGTGCTGAAATCGGTCAAACGGCAAATTTCTGAAGGCACTGCCCTTCTGGACGTTCAAGTGCCCCGGCAGCCGAAAAAACGGACGGGCTTCATTTTGCAGCGTCCGAAAATCAATGGCGGCGCTGAACAAAGATTGGCAGAGCTGGAGCGCAAACTGGACATTCTCACGAAAGAGAAACAAGGTGAGAACCATCTGCTTTCAAGGATAGAGGAGCTTGAACGCCAGCTGAAACAAAAGGCGGATGAAGGGGTGTCTTATCAGCTTCTTCAGCACAGGCGGGAAATTGACGACCTCAATACCGAATTGCAGACATTGGCCTCCCGCATCCAGGAACTTTCCCAGACAGCTCCCCTCTCAGAAACAGCCGCTTCTTCAGAACATAAGAAACCCAGAAAAAAAACGAGATTTTCGCCTTTTAAATTTCAATTCTAATCAAAAAAGCTCCCTGAAACAGGGAGCTTTTCATTATGCAGTCAGCGCAATGATGATCGGCAGTGAGATGAGAGATAAAATCGCACTGATTACGAACGCGGACGCAGTTTCTTCCTCTTGTTTTTCGAAACGTGTGGCAATCATCGCCGCTACCGCAGATCCAGGGAATGCAACGAGCAATACCGCTTTAGTGATCTGGTCAGCCGGAAGTCCGACTGCAAGAGCGATCAAGTACATCAGCGCAGGCTGAACGGCAACTTTTAACAAAGCGATACCGAAAGCCGGCAGACTGAGCTTAATGTTGCGGATACCGACAGTTACACCGACGGCGAAGAGCGCAACACCTGATGTTGTGCTTCCGAGCTGATCAAGCATTTTTTCTCCCAAGCCAGGGAGTGTTACACCGCAGAGTACCAGAATGATACTGATAAGCGGTGCAGCCGCAAGCGGTTCGGAAAGACCGTGAAGAATAGACTTACCAGTCATTTTCCAGAAGTTCTCGTTTTCAGTGTCTTTTTTCTTAGATGACTCACCGACAGTAGCGATAATGATCGCAAGCGGGTCAAGGATGGCGTTAACCACGATACCCGTAACGGCGATAGGAATCGCTACTTCGCTTGCTCCGAATAAGCTTCCTAGTACGGGAATACCCATAAAAGCAAATGTCGGCTGTGCAGAGTTTAAAGAAAATACAGATGAATTCGTTAAATCATATTTGAAGATAAATTTGCAAACCAACAGAATGACGATAAAGAATCCGACAATCCCAATGATCAAAGCGACCATCAAAGGAACCTGTGATAAAAACGCACTTCTTGAAGTGGTTAAAATACTTGCGATAAAATGCGCCGGAAGCGCGTACTTCGTAACTAAGGTGCTTACCCCTTTTGCTGACTTCGCGTCATAACTTCCGAAGCGACCTGCGAACCATCCCAGCACGATCACGAAAAAGATCGGCGCCAGGAGGATTAAAATATCTAAGAAGCTCAAAATATTCTCCTCCAAATCCTTAATGTCCGTATACTTTAGCCTTTACATAAAAGCTTTCCCTCGGACTGTAAAATTAATCGTAAAAATTATTTAGCGACAACTTGCTTATATTGCGGTTTCCACATTGCATCAAGAACGGCTTGTTCTACATTTTCAGGAATGCGGTTTGCCACGCCTTCTTTAATTGCAGTTTCCGCTACGGCGATCGCAACTTTAATTGAAACTTCTTGTAAGTCGCTCATGCTCGGCAGAAGGCCTGCACCTGGTGTTTCAAAATCAACGCTTTCTGCGATTGCGTCAGCAGTTGCCGCAAACATTGCAGGAGTAATCACTTTCGCTTCTACAACGATTGAACCGAGACCAAGTCCAGGGAACGCGAATGCGTTGTTAGATTGTCCGATTTCATGAGAAACGCCATTGTACTCTACATTGTCAAACGGGCTTCCTGTCGCCACAAGCACTTTGCCGTCAGTCCATTTGAAAAGATCGCTAGGAACGGCTTCAGCAAGCGGTGTCGGGTTAGACATCGGCATGATGACCGGACGCTCAACGTGTTTTGCCATTTCTTTGACGATTTCTTCACTGAACGCGCCGCTTTGGCCTGATGTACCGATTAAGATTGTCGGTTTCGCTTGACGGATCACTTCAATGAAAGGAATTTGTCCATTTTCATCGCGTTTCCAATCTTTAATTTCTTCAGCTGTGCGCAGGTACGGCTCTTGGAAATCAAGAATGTTTTCCATACCTTCAATTAACAAGCCTCTGTAGTCCATTGTGAAGAACGCTTTGTTGGCTTCTTCTTCAGAAAGACCTGCAAGCACCATAGTATCGCGGATTTGGTCAGCGATTCCGATTCCGGCAGATCCTGCACCGAAGACAACCACACGCTGGTCTTTAATAGACGCGCCTGTTTTCTTCATAGCCGCAAGCACACCTGCAAGCGTAATCGCGCCTGTTCCTTGAATGTCATCGTTGAATGTAAGAATTTCATGGTTGTATTTCTTCATGATATTGCGCGCGTTTTTGTTTCCAAGGTCTTCCCAGTGAAGAAGAGCTTTAGGGAAATATTTAAGCGCAGCTTTTACATAAGCGTCAACGAAAGCTTCGTAACGTTCGCCTTGGATACGTTCATGGCGGTTACCGATGTATAAAGGATCGTTCAGAAGTTTTTCATTGTTCGTACCGACGTCAAGAACGACAGGAATAACACGGCTTGGGTCAATACCGGCAGCAGCTGTGTATACCGCTAATTTACCGATGGCGATGTTGATACCGCCTACACCCCAGTCACCGATTCCGAGGATGCTTTCTGAGTCTGTCGCAACGATCAGATCAATATCTCCGGCAGTGGCATGAAGGTTTTCAAATGCCTCTTCGATTCCTTCCACGTTGTCGATAGAAAGGTAAATCCCTTGAGGTCTTCTGTACTCATGGCTGTATTCTTGAATCGCTTCACCGACAGTCGGTGTGTAAACAACCGGCAGCATTTCACGAAGATGGTTTTGAAGCAATTTAAAGAAAAGAACTTCGTTACGGTTTTGCAAATCATTCAAATACACGTTTTGGCGAAGGCGGTCCGGCTGAGCTTGAAACTGCTCGTATGCGCGTTTTGCCTGCTCATCAAGAGACAGAATTGTCGGAGGAAGCAGCCCGTCTAATCCAAGGCTTTTTCTTTCTTCTGCTGAAAACGCAACACCTTTATTTAAAGTAGGGATAGATAGAACTTCTTTTCCTCTTAAAGTAGTTTCTAAGTTGCCTTCCTTCGTTACTTTAATATTATTCAAGAAAATCTCCTTCTTTCTTCAAATAGTTAACAAAGTTAAGTAATTACCCATTTTGGCTAGTGTGATCGCGATCTGCTATATCTTTTTTTGACAATTATTCGAACAATGTCTCATAACTATTTACATTACTTAGTCATTTTATGCCTGTAAAAATGAAAATTCAAGAGATGAAAATTACTTAATTTTTTCATACTCTTTTTTAAGTTATTTAACTACATTTTTTGAAAAAACGTCAAAAAAACACCGGATTTTTTACCGATGTTTTCATGAAAAGGGTTATTTATCAGTCTGTTTTTTTCGGCACTTCGTGATGATGTCTGCATCTCGCTTCGTATGACTCCGACGCGCCGACTAAAATGACCGGATCATCATAGGAAGCGGGCTTCCCGTCAATCAAACGCTGCGTACGGCTTGCCGGCGACCCGCAAACGGAGCAGACCGCCTGCAGCTTCGTCACCGATTCGGCAACCGCCATCAGATTCGGCACCACACCGAACGGCTCTCCCCGGAAATCCATATCAAGTCCGGCCGCGATGACACGATAGCCTTTATCCGCAAGCGAGGATAAGTCGCCGATGATCGATTCGCCGAAAAACTGCACTTCATCTACCGCGATGACGTCCGTGCTTTCACTGATATGATCCCATATTTCAGCCGAAGACGAGATGACGTGGCTTGTCATGGATGTGCCGTTGTGAGAAACGACAGCCTCCTCACTGTAGCGATTATCAATGGCAGGTTTGAATACCTTAACCTCCTGCTTCGCATATGTCGCTCTTTTCACTCTGCGGATCAGCTCTTCTGATTTCCCAGAGAACATGCTGCCGCATATCAGCTCAAGCCATCCGCTTTGCTTCATTATGTACATAGGCTATCCGCTCCCCTTTTTTTCCTGTTTATGGACATAAAAAACAGGCAAGAAGCAATTCTTGCCTGCCTGTAAAATCTATTATTACTTAAGACCGTATTTTTTGTTAAAGCGATCAACACGACCATCAGCAGAAGCGAATTTTTGACGTCCAGTGTAGAATGGGTGGCATTCAGAGCAAATCTCAACGCGTACCTCTTCTTTTACTGAGCCTGTTTCAAATTCATTTCCGCAAGCGCATTTAACTGTTGCTTTTTTGAAATTAGGATGAATTCCTGCTTTCATTGTATCCATCTCCTTCCGCCCTGAATCCCGTGTGGAAACAGAGTTATTATTCCGGAGTAATCCGGAACGCATATGAGAGAATTATATCAGTCATTTACTGCATTTGCAAATACATTTTTTATCAGCGGCGGGCTGATGATGAAAGGTTTGCCTGCTTCCATTCTTGGTTGATCAAATCGAAGAATTCCTGATTCGTTTTTGTTTTTTTCATTTTTCTCATAAACTTCTCTGCGAAGTCCGGAGAATCAGACATCGATTTGCGGATCGCCCATAGACGGTCAAGATGCTCTTTCGGCACGAGCAGCTCTTCCTTCCGTGTGCCGGAGCGGCGGATATCGATCGCCGGGAAAATCCGTCTTTCCGCAAGAGAACGGTCAAGGTGAAGCTCCATGTTGCCCGTTCCTTTAAACTCTTCATAGATGACGTCATCCATCCGGGAGCCCGTGTCTACGAGCGCCGTCGCCAAAATGGTCAGGCTGCCGCCCTCTTCAATGTTTCGCGCGGCACCGAAAAAGCGCTTCGGACGATGGAACGCAGCCGGGTCAATCCCGCCGGAAAGCGTACGTCCGCTTGGCGGGATAACGAGGTTGTAGGCCCGTGCCAGGCGGGTAATGCTGTCCATCAGAATGATAACGTCTTTTTTGTGTTCAACGAGACGCATCGCCCGTTCAAGCACAAGCTCCGCTACCTTAATGTGATTTTCCGGCACTTCATCGAATGTGGAGCTGACGACATCGCCCGCTACGGAACGTTCAATATCCGTTACTTCTTCCGGTCTTTCATCAATTAAGAGAACGATCAATTCAGCGTCAGGCTGATTTGTCGTAATGCTGTTAGCGATTTCTTTCAACAGCATGGTTTTACCGGCTTTCGGCGGCGCCACGATCAGACCGCGCTGGCCGAAACCGACGGGAGCCATCATATCGAGAATTCTTGTTGAGAGATAATTCGGTTTCGTCTCAAGCACCATTTGGCGGTCCGGATAAAGCGGAGTCAGCGCAGGAAAATGGACGCGCTCTTTCGCAGATTCCGGATCATCTCCGTTTACCGCTTCAACGTGCAAAAGTCCGTAATAGCGTTCGTTTTCTTTCGGCGGACGCACCTTGCCGGATACTTTGTCACCGTTTCTTAAATCAAAGCGGCGAATCTGGGAAGCAGAAATGTAGATGTCTTCTGAGCTTGGCGAGTAATTAATCGGTCTGAGGAAGCCGAATCCTTCCGATTGGATGATTTCGAGCACGCCTTCCATAAACAGAAGATCCTCCTGCTCGGCGTTGGCTTTCAGAATGGCAAAGATTAATTCTTTTTTAGTCAGTTTGCTGTAGTAGGAGATTTTATAATATCTGGCCAGTTCATATAGTTCTTTTAATTTCATATTTTCCAAAGAGGAAATAGATACGTCTTTCATAAAAACACCACGCTTTTCATAGTCAATGTATTGCTGTTTTCATTCAAATCGGCTGCTTCGCATGATTCCGCCAAAGCACATTCTTTTATAAAACGTTAAGGAACTTCTATCGGTAACACTTCCACCCATGATCGGCGCTTTTTTTAAAAAAGGAATGTCTTAATGAGTTTTGAAGGAAGCGAGGACAAAAACTTGAGAAGATCAATATTTATATCGTCTGTATGCGGTAGAATTTGAAAATTTCCCAGTACTCAAAAGAAGGAATGACACAGAAAAATCGCAGCACTCTTTATTTTTACCTCATTTCAAAAAATTATTCAACTTAAATAATGCTTTGACATATAAATGATAGGGTTGACTCTTTATTGCAAAAGAAAAGCGGGACTTTCCGTCCCGCTTTTCTCTATTTATGGCCGGATCACAAGATTTGGTTTTTTCTTCAGGCTGTGTCTTCCGTCAACGAATCGGACCGTTCCTGATTTCGCACGGATGACCAGACTTTCAGTCGTACCGACAGAGCCTTTGAACTGAACGCCTTTCAGCAGCTCTCCGTCCGTGACGCCCGTTGCGGCAAAAATGGCGTCATCCCCTCTCACAAGGTCCTCCATCCGGAGCACTTTGGATACATCAAGGCCCATTCGCTCACAGCGGGCCTGCTCTTCCGCACTTTGCGGCAGAAGCCTGCCGATGATTTCGCCGCCGAGCGCTTTTAACGCAACGGCAGACAGCACGCCTTCAGGAGCCCCGCCTGAACCGAAGAGAATGTCTACTCCCGTATGGTCAAAGGCCGTATTGATGGCGCCCGCGACATCACCGTCGTTGATCAGTTTGATTCTGGCGCCCGCCTCACGCAATTCAGAGATGATTTTTTCGTGTCTGTCACGATTTAAAATGGTTGCCACGACATCTTCAATGTCTTTGTTTTTCGCTTTCGCAACGGCTTTTAAGTTATCAATGACAGGCGCTTCGATATCGATGCAGCCTACCGCTTCAGGACCGACCGCGATTTTTTCCATATACATATCCGGGGCGTTCAGCAATGTTCCATGGTCGGCGACCGCGATCACCGTCAGCGCATTCCAGCCGCCGCTCGCTACGATGTTTGTGCCTTCAAGAGGATCGACGGCGACATCGACGCGCGGGCCGTATCCGTTTCCGAGCTTTTCGCCGATGTAAAGCATCGGCGCTTCATCCATCTCGCCTTCCCCGATCACGACCGTGCCTTTCATCGGCACCGTATCAAATACGTCACGCATTGCGCTTGTCGCCGCATCATCAGCTTCATCTTTTTTCCCGCGGCCCATCCATCTGGCAGATGCTAAAGCCGCCGCTTCAGTGACTCGAACCAATTCCATCGATAAGCTTCTTTCCATTTCAACACGATCTCCTCTCAAAAGTCCGCATTTCTATGAATTTTGGAGCTGTTCTATCTCTTCGTCCGTCAATCTTTGCCGCCAGATTGTGGCGCCCAGACCTTCGAGTTTTTTCTCAAGATTGCTGTAGCCGCGGTCTAAATGCTCAAGACCGGTAATTTCGGTTACGCCGTCAGCCATGAGCCCGGCGACGACCAGACAAGCGCCTGCACGCAGATCGCTCGCCTTTACTTTTGCGCCCTGAAGCTCGGCCGGACCGGTGATAATGGCCGACCTGCCTTCCACTTTCATGTTGGCCCCCATCCGTCTCAGCTCATCTATATGTTTAAATCGGGCCGAGTAGATGGTGTCGGTTACGACGCTCGTACCGCTGGCTCTCGTTAACAGAGATGTCATCGGCTGCTGAAGATCAGTCGGGAATCCCGGGTAAACAAGCGTTTTTACGTCGACCGGTTTTATCTGCTTCTGCCCGCCGAGCATAAGAAGCTGATCGTCACTCGTCTCAATGTGAAAACCCATTTCCCTGAGCTTCGCCGTTAATGACTCCAGGTGAGTCGGTATGACATTATCAATAATGACTTCTTTCCCCATCGCGGCGCCGGCGATCATAAAGGTGCCCGCC
This sequence comes from Bacillus sp. SIMBA_026, assembly GCF_046535335.1. Taxonomy (NCBI): domain Bacteria; kingdom Bacillati; phylum Bacillota; class Bacilli; order Caryophanales; family Bacillaceae; genus Bacillus; species Bacillus sp. SIMBA_026. Next base: position 679,000 of record NZ_JAWRWX010000002.1, read on the forward strand.
TCAATTCTGTCCGGAATGATCGTATGCCTGCATCCGTGCAGCTCTTTTACGCCGTCGATTCTGATTACATTGGTTCCCGCGCCTTTGATCTTTGCGCCCATGCTGGTGAGCAATGTGGCAACATCAATAATCTCAGGTTCCTTGGCGGCGTTTTCTATCACGGTTTTACCTTCAGCCAGTACAGCGGCAAGCATGATATTGATCGTCGCTCCGACGCTGACGACATCTAAATAAATCCGTGCGCCTCTCAGCCTTTCGGCGCGCAGATAAATCGCGCCTTGTTCATTGGTGACTTCCGCCCCAAGCGCTTCAAACCCTTTGATGTGCTGGTCAATCGGCCGCGGCCCGAGATGGCATCCTCCCGGCAGTCCGATGACCGCCTGTTTGAAGCGGCCCAGCATCGCGCCCATTAAGTAATAGGAAGCACGGAGTTTTTTCACTTTGCCGTTGGGAAGCGGCATGCTGATCATCGGGGAAGGGTCGACGACCATTTCTCCTTTTTCAAAATGGACGTTTCCGCCGATTTCTTTCAGCAGGTCACGCAGCGTTTCAATATCTGAGATCTCCGGAAGCCCTTCGATCGTTACTTCGGAATTTGCCAGAATGGTTGCGGGTATCAATGCGACGGCGCTGTTTTTCGCACCGCTGATATGTACGGTTCCGTTTAACGGATCGCCGCCGGCAATATTCAACTTTTCCATGATAGTCTCCTTCCATAAGAAGATAGCTGCGGAGCGTAAATAAAATGGCATTTTATTCTGTCTCTGCAAATAAAGCTCTTGTCCAAAATGTAGCCAATTCGAAGAGAAAGAATACAAGGACATTATAAAATAACAGGAAGAAAATAGCGAAGCTTTGCGGGGCATTTTTAACACAGGATGCACAGAGGCCCGCCGGGTTCACATTCCGGGGAAACACACTCTTCACTTTGATACTGAAGGCCCGCTGCCAAACAGGAAAACATAAGGGTGCGGCAAACGGATGCAACCGGTTTGCCGCCCTTTTCACCCTTATTTATTCCAGTCTGCCAAGAATTGCTCGATGCCTTTATCCGTTAACGGATGTTTCGCCAGCTGGTGAATGACTTTAAGCGGCATCGTACCGATATGCGCACCGCGTAAAGCGGCTTCAGTCACGTGCTGCGCATGACGGATGGAAGCTGCGATGATTTGTGTATCAATATCATGAATGTCAAAAATCTGTCTTATTTCTGAAATCAGTTCAAGACCGTTATGACCGATGTCATCCAGACGGCCTAAGAACGGAGATACATAAGTCGCTCCGGCTCTTGCCGCCAAAAGCGCCTGGTTGGCGCTGAAGATGAGCGTTACGTTTGTTTTAATGTTCAGGTCGCTCAGCGCTTTTACGGCTTTTAACCCTTCAGACGTCATCGGGATTTTCACCGTGATATTCGGTGCGATTTTCGCAAGTTCTTTACCTTCTTCAATCATCTCTTCAGCATTCAGGGAAATGACTTCCGCGCTTACTGATCCGCTCACGACTTCCGTAATCTCACGAAGTCTGTCATGGAAAGACACGTCAGCTTCTTTCGCCACTAAACTAGGGTTTGTCGTAACTCCGGCAAGAACGCCAAGTTCATAAGCTTCTTTAATCTCGTCAATGTTTGCTGTATCAATGAAAAATAACATAAGGAAAGCCTCCCCAGTAATAAATTTTCAGAACTGTAAAACATGATTGCGCTTTCTAAAGGTAAGACATAAAACCGCCTGTCAATGCTGTCAGGCGGTTTATGGATGTTACATTGGATTAAGCTTGGTTTGAAGAACCGAACTCACGCATTTTGCCGATAACCGTTTCTTTGATCGCTTCACGAGCAGGTCCAAGATATTTACGAGGATCGTATTCGTTCGGCTTAGCTGCCAATGTTTCGCGGACAGCTTTTGCAGAAGAAATTTGGTTTTCAGTGTTTACGTTGATTTTAGCCGTACCAAGTGAGATTGATTTTTTAATGTCGGCAGTCGGAATTCCTGTACCGCCGTGAAGTACTAACGGAAGGCCGGTTGATTTGCCGATATCTTCCATTTCTTTGAAACCGAGGTTCGGTTCGCCTTTGTAAGGGCCGTGAACAGAACCCAGTGCAGGTGCAAGGCAGTCGATGCCAGTGCGCTCTACAAGTTCTTGACACTCTTTAGGGTCAGCATAGATTACGCCTTCAGCGATCACGTCATCTTCCTGTCCGCCTACAGTTCCAAGCTCAGCTTCAACTGAAACGCCGTGGAAATGAGCAAGCTCAACCACTTTAGCTGTAGTTGCTACGTTTTCCTCAAACGGGTGGTGAGATGCGTCGATCATTACAGAAGTGAAACCTGCATGAATCGCTTTCGCACAAGATTCAAAGCTTGAACCGTGGTCTAAGTGAATGGCGACAGGAACTGTCACTTTGTATTCTTCCATAAGAGCTTTAACCATGGCAACCACTGTTTTGAAGCCGCCCATGTAGCGTCCCGCGCCTTCTGAAACACCAAGAATAACCGGGGATTTTTCCTCTTCTGCTGCTTGTAAAATAGCTTGAGTGAACTCAAGGTTATTTAAGTTAAATTGTCCAACAGCATATCCTTTTTCTTTAGCTGTATTCAACATTTCCGTCATTGAAACTAAAGGCATGTCGAAAGTCCTCCTTATGTAGCCTGATTTGCTTCTTCTCGAAAAAAGCTTTCCACCTATAGCATGACCATAAAAACCTGTCATATGTAAAACAACAGATCGCTTTTTCTCCATCTCTAGGATACCAACTTTTCGACAAATCGGCAACACAATGACATAATTGTTTCTAATTTTATTAATTCGATTTTAGAGGTAAATATTTTTTCACCGCGTCTCTGATCTCATCAATGTCAAAAGGTTTCGCAAAATGGGTCAGCGCTCCGAGCTCTTTTGATTCCTTAATCATATCAAGTTCTCCGTAAGCGGTCATGATAATAACGCGGATGGATTCGTCAATCATCTTCATGCGCTTGAGAATTTCGATTCCGTCCATGCCGGGGATTTTCATATCTAAAAGCACGAGATCGGGCCGTTCTTTCGTTACGATGTCCAGCGCCTGTATGCCGTTGGCGGCCTGAAACGTCTGGTACCCCTCTTTATGAAACACTTCATTGAGCAATATGCGTATACCGTATTGGTCATCTACGATTAAAATCTTTTCATTCATCATTTTACACCCCAATATTATCATTTTCGTCAAAAGGAAGCAGTTGTTTATGTATTCTGTTTGATTTTCACATTTCCTTTAATTATAATAGTCTACTTTCCGACATTTTCTGAGCATTTTCTCTTTTGTTGTATACTGTTCTTGTATGTGTAAAGGAGGTTTCACTCATGTTAAAGATATTTACGACGCAGCTTGCAGGCATTTTTTCCCGCATTCAGGATAAGGAATCCGAAGCAATAGAAGACGGCGCGCGCCTGCTGGCGCAGGCAGCCGTCAGCGGTCATACCATTTATTTATACGGCGCAAATGAGATGCAGGGCATTTTGTGCGAGGCGGAACTCGGCTCAGAACCGATGCCTTCCGTCAAAGCGTTTCCGGATACAGCTGATTCGATTACAGAAAGCGACAGGGTGCTGATGTTTTGTTCAGGTCCGGGCACGGCTGAAGAACAGGCGCTGGCTCAAAAGCTTTATGAAAAAGGGATCGGCCTCGTTGGCGTATCTCCTGTCATCAAAGATCAAACCGGGATTGAGGCATTTTGTGATGTTCATATTGACAGCAAATTAAAAATGCCGCTTCTGCCTGATGAAGACGGGACAAGATACGGCTTTCCTTCATTAATGACAGGCCTGTATGTCTATCACGCACTGTCCTTTACGTTAAAGGAAATGATGCAGGAATATGCCTGATGCAGAAAAAAGACTTGCCGCTTTTAAAGGAGGCAAGTCTTTTTTTATTACTTCTGTTCTGCAGCTTGTACGGAAGCGCCGATAAAGTCTTTGAATAAAGGCTGAGGTCTTGTCGGTCTTGATTTGAACTCAGGGTGGAACTGGCAAGCGACATACCAAGGATGGTCTTTCAGCTCGATGATTTCCACAAGACGGCCGTCAGGGCTTGTTCCTGAGAACACAAAACCGTTCTCTTCCATTTGCTGTCTGTATTCGTTGTTGAATTCATAACGGTGGCGGTGGCGTTCGTATACCACTTCATCCGCATACGCTTCGAAGGCTTTCGTGTCTTCCTGGAGCTTACAAGGGTACAGTCCGAGACGAAGCGTTCCTCCAAGATCCTCGACATCTTTTTGTTCTGGCAGAAGGTCGATGATCGGATAAGGAGTGGACGGATCGATCTCCGCAGAGTGAGCCCCTTCCAGACCTAATACGTTTCGCGCATATTCAATGGATGCAATCTGCATACCGAGGCAGATGCCGAAGAACGGAATTTTATTCTCACGCGCATACTTGGCGGCGATGATTTTCCCTTCTACGCCGCGGTCTCCGAAACCGCCGGGCACGATGATTCCGTCTGTGCCGCTAGTCAGCTCTTGAATATTGCTTTCTGTCACTTCTTCGGCGTTAATCCATTTGATCTTCACATCAGCGTCAAACGCATAGCCGGCGTGGCGCAGTGATTCAACGACTGAAATGTAAGCGTCCTGAAGCTCGACGTATTTACCGACGAGGCTGATTGTAATGGTTTTAGACAAGTTTTTCACTTTCGTGACAAGGTCTTTCCATTCCGTCATATCCGGGTCTTTGCATTCTAATTTCATATGATCGCAGACAAGCTTATCGAGTCCCTGCTCCTGAAGGTTAAGCGGGATGGAGTAAAGGTTGTCCGCATCTTCGCACTCGATGACCGCTTTCGTGTCAATATCGCAGAAGAGTGCGATTTTATCTTTCATATCTTGAGAAATCGGCATTTCCGTGCGCACGACGATGATATTAGGCTGAATACCGAGGCTTCTCAGCTCTTTTACGCTGTGCTGCGTCGGTTTTGTTTTCAGCTCGCCCGCCGCTTTGATGTACGGAACAAGCGTACAGTGAATGTACATCACGTTTTCATGGCCGATGTCGCTTTTCATTTGACGGATGGCTTCAAGGAACGGAAGGGATTCGATGTCTCCCACTGTTCCGCCGATCTCAGTAATGACTACATCTGCGTTTGTTTCTTTGCCTGCACGGTACACGCGGTCTTTCAGTTCATTTGTGATATGCGGAATGACCTGAACCGTTCCGCCGAGGTAGTCCCCGCGGCGCTCTTTTTTCAATACGGCGGAATAGATTTTACCAGTCGTCACGTTGCTGAATCTGTTCAGATTAATGTCAATGAAACGCTCATAATGCCCTAAGTCAAGGTCAGTCTCAGCGCCGTCATCGGTAACGAATACCTCACCGTGCTGGTACGGGCTCATCGTTCCCGGGTCAACGTTGATATAAGGGTCAAATTTTTGGATAGTGACGCTCATGCCTCTGTTTTTCAAAAGGCGGCCAAGTGACGCAGCCACAATTCCTTTTCCGAGTGATGATACAACTCCCCCGGTTACAAAAATATATTTCGTCATTTCGTTTGCTCCTCTCTTCGGTCTGCACTACATTCCTTAAAATGTGCCGTTTTATAGAAAATCATTTCACTAAAAACAAATGATGTGTAAAAGAATTTGGGAGATGAAAATAAGAAAGCTCCCTTTCAATTTCTTGAAAGGGAGCGTAGCACTCTTATGAATTCTCTTCTTTTTGAAGAGCCCAAAATACATACTACATAGTTCGACAATGAAAGTCAAGATCGTTTTGCTGATATAAAATCAGTCTTTGCGTTCCTCTTCCTCATCATCATAATCTTCCTCATCTTCTTCAATCACATCGTCTTCGATCTCAAGCTCGTCGTCATCTTCTTCATCGATATCTTCGTCGTCAAAGCTGTCTGCGTCAAGGTCAATATCTTCTTCTATTTCATCGAGATCGATGTCATCTTCATCAACTTCCTCGAATTCATCAAGGTCGAGATCTTCCTCAACGACTTTTTTCGCTTTTTTCTTTTTCGCTTTTACAGTCGGCTGTGTTTCTTCGTCCAGCTGATCGTACGGATACCAGCTGCGAAGCCCCCACGTCTGGTCTGACAGAGCAATAAAGCGGCCGTCAATGTTCAGGTCTGTATAAAATTGGGCGATACGGTCGCCCAGTTCCTCTTTCGTAACACCGAGCAAGGAGATCATTTCATTCAGCAGCTCCTGAAACGGAACCGGTTTTTTATGTTCTGAGAAAATTTCGTGAGCGATTTCAACTAAAGCCATCTGCTTCAGCTGTTCCTGAGAATATTGTTTGATACTCAAGGTCGGACACTCCCTTTCTATTACTTATATGTATCTGTTTCTATCCTATAATAAGAACGAATTTGTATTGTTTTGTTCATAAACCATACCTCTCATTATAAACAAATTAAAACAGAATATGCTACCCTTAACAGCGTAATTTAAGAAATTTTAGAGCCGTCCCGTCATAAATCGGCTAATGTGCGAAAACAAAGCCGCCGGCATATGCGCCGGCGGCCCGCTTCTTTCTATAAAGACTCTTGTTTTTCAGCGCCGAATACAGACATGGCGAGCAATTCACTGACATCATAAGTGCCCACCGCGTCTTCGGCTTCTTTCGCTTTCGTACCGTCACCGAGCATGGTCAGACAGTAAGGACATCCGGAGCTGATGACCGTCGGACTGACAGAAAGCGCCTGCTCAGTCCGGGCCGTGTTGATTCTCGCTCCCGTTTCTTCTTCCATCCACATGAGCCCTCCCCCGGCGCCGCAGCACATCCCATTTTCGCGGCTGCGCTCCATTTCCTTCAATTGAACGCCCGGAATGGCTTTTAAGATCGCTCTCGGCGGCTCATACACTTCATTGTATCTTCCTAAATAGCACGAGTCATGGAAGGTAATCGTTTCATTCACCGGGTGAAGCGGTTTTAGTCTCCCCTGTGACACAAGCTCGGCTAATAATTCAGTATGATGATAGACTTCGGCCCGGAATCCGAAATCAGGATATTCATTTTTGAACATATTATAGGCGTGCGGATCAATCGTGACGATTTTTTTGATCCCGTGTTTTTCAAATTCGCCGATGTTGTGTTCCGCCAGCTCTTGGAACAGAAACTCGTTGCCCAAACGGCGCGGCGTGTCGCCTGAGTTTTTTTCCTTATTGCCGAGAATCGCAAAGGATACGCCCGCTTCATTAAGCAGCTTTGCAAATGAGACGGCAATCTTTTGGCTCCTGTTGTCGTAGGAACCCATTGAGCCGACCCAAAATAAGTAGTCGAACTCTTTGTCTTGTTTTTTCATTTCTTTCACTGTCGGAATCTCTGTATCAGCCTGCTCCCGCCAGTTCTCCCGCTCTTTCCGGTTTAAGCCCCACGGGTTTCCCTGTCTTTCAATGCTTGTCATGGCCCGCTGCGCGTCGCTGTCCATCTTCCCTTCCGTAAGCACAAGATAGCGGCGCAGATCGATAATTTTATCAACGTGTTCATTCATGACCGGACATTGATCTTCACAGTTGCGGCAAGTGGTGCACGCCCAAATCTCCTCTTCCGTGATGACCTCGCCGATTAAGCTCGGGTTGTAATCAATGGCCGCCGCCGCTTCACGCGATCCTCCCCCTGAGGAAGCCGCGGCGAGCTGATTCGCCTTCGTGTGCTGAAAAACGGGCGCGGGCACCCACGGAGATTTTGACGTCACGGCAGCGCCTTTTTCCGTCAAATGGTCTCTGAGCTTTAAAATGAGGTCCATCGGCGAGAGCATCTTGCCCGTACCGGAGGCCGGACACATATTTGTACAGCGGCCGCATTCGACGCAGGCGTAAAGGTCGACAAGCTGAGAGCGGCGGAAGTCTTCAATCTTTCCGACGCCGTAGCTTTCTTTCGTCTCATCGGTGAAATCGATTTTTTCCAGCTTTCCTTTTGAATCCAGCCTGCTGAGGAACACATTCGCCGGACCCGCAATTAAGTGCGCATGCTTTGATTGCGGCACGTACACTAAAAAGCTGAGCAAAAACAACAGATGAAGCCACCATGAAACATAAAACACGGCGGCGGCCGCCGGCGCTGAAAGACCGCCGAGCACAAACGCAATGGAGGAAGCGATCGGTTCCGTCCAAGACAGAGAATGATCGTGCCATAAAAGGTTCATGGCGTTCCCGAGAAGCACCGTCACCATCAGTCCGCCGATAAACAGCAGGACAAGCCCCGCTTTAAACCCGCGTTTCAGTCTGACGAGTTTTTCAATGTAGCGCCGGTAAAACGCCCAGACTACGGCGATTAAAATCAAAAACGTGACGATTTCCTGAAAAAAGGTAAACGCCGGATAAAGCGGACCGAACGGCAGATGGCGGTCAGGAAGCAGCCCTTTCAGAATAAAATCAATTGCGCCGAACTGAACGAGTATAAAACCGTAAAAAAACAGAACGTGGATGATTCCGCTCTTTTTATCTTTCAGCAGTTTTTTCTGTCCGAACACATTCACCCATATCTTCTGAAGACGTTCTTTCAGGCGTTTATCAAATTCTTCCCTTTGGCCGAGCTTAATATAAGCGATCCTCGTTCTGATCAGGTAAACGAATAAATAAACGGCGTAAGCGGTTACAGCTGAAAACAGCAGCGCGTTTACCATGAGAAATGCGTTCATCTTGTCTCCCCCTTTGTTCTGATACCCCTCTTCATTGTCATATCTTTACTTTATCATAAATAATGAATGAGTGTTCAGTCAATAATTAAATTCACATTCTCAGGGCACACTACGAATACTTCGGAAAGGAGCGTCGGTATGAAGGTCATTTTTGTGTTGCTTGTCATTTTTATCATATTGATCGCACTTATGCTGCTTGATATGCTGCTTGGCCGGGCGGCGTACAAAAAACAGGCGTATGAGCCCGTTTTTGACCCGAAAAAGAGTGATATCACACTCATTCACTGCGGCAGCGAGCTTGTGCGGCAGATGACGGCCGATATCCGCCAAGCCGTCTCTTCTATTCATATGATGTTTTTTATTATGAAGAACGACCAAGTCAGCCATGAGATGTTTGATTTATTGAAAGAAAAGGCTCAGGCCGGCGTCTCCGTATATCTGCTGCTCGATTGGGCGGGCAGCCGCCAAGTGAAAAAGCCTTCCATTCAAACGATGAAAAAAGCCGGCGTTCACGTTCATTTTCTAAATAAACCGGCATTTCCGTTTCTTTTTTTCAGGCTGCAAAAACGGAATCACCGGAAAGTGACCGTCATTGACGGCAAAATCGGGTATGTCGGCGGTTTTAATATCGCTGAAGAGTACCTCGGCAAAAAAGCGAAGTTCGGAAACTGGGAGGATTATCACCTGCGGATGACCGGCGAAGGCACGGCGGATCTTCAGACTCTTTTTGTAAGCGATCTGAAACGAAACACCGGAAAAGCACCCGGATCACCCGGGGTTTATCCGGTGTTATCCGAAGGGAATATCTCTCATAGGACATATGCATCTGACGGTTTTTCGCTTGAATCGCATTATGAAAACTGCATCCGTAAGGCGGAGAAAAAAATCATTATCGGCACACCTTATTATGTACCGAGCAAAAAGCTTCAGGAAGCGCTTATTTCAGCCTGCCGAAAAGGCGTCAAAGTCATCTTGATCGTTCCGATGAAATCAGACCACCCGCTCGTTCGGGAAACAGCTTTTACCTATTATCCCGAGCTTCTGAAGGCCGGCTGCCTCATCTATCGGTATTATCAAGGCTTTTATCATGTCAAAGCCTTCATTATAGATGACCGCATCAGCATTATCGGCACACCGAATTTTGATAAACGGAGCCTGTTCTGGAATGAAGAGGTGAATGTCATCATTCATGATGAAGCCTTTACAAAGGAAGTGCTTTCAACCATAAAGCAGGACATCGAAAAATCCGAGCTTCTCACATTAGAAAAAGTGAAACAGCGCTCCGTCAGACAGCTTCCTGCAGAATGGCTGGGAAAGGCCATATCTTACTTTTTATAAAGGAGAAACCATATGCTGTTCAGATTCGGATTCGTCGCAAACGCCATGTGCCTTTGGGACGCGTCCCCCGCCAAAACCTTAACATATGCGCGCTATACCAAGCTTTCCCGCAGTGAGCAGAAAGACGCCCTGCTTTCTGTGACGAAAGCCAATCTTACCAATACGCTGCGCACCATCCATTATGTGATCGGACACGGCATCCCGCTGTACAGGTTCTCAAGCTCGATTGTGCCGCTGGCCACCCATCCGGATGTGCTGTGGGATTTTGTCACGCCGTTTCGCCAGGAGTTCCGTGAGATCGGCGGGCTGGTCAGAAAATATGACCTCAGAACGAGCTTTCATCCGAACCAATTCACGCTTTTTACAAGCCCGAAACAGGAGATCACCGCAAATGCGGTCAAGGATATGGCCTATCATTATGACATGCTGGACGCAATGGGCATCGCGGACCGTTCCGTCATCAACATCCATGTCGGAGGCGCTTACGGTGACAAACAAAGCGCGCTTGGCCGTTTCCGCGTGAATCTGAAAGAACTTCCCGATGTCATCAAACAGCGGATGACTTTAGAAAACGATGATAAAACATATACGTCCGAGGAAACACTCAGTGTATGTGAGCAAGAAGGCATTCCGTTTGTGTTTGATTATCACCATTTTTACGCCAATCCGACCGATGACGCTGATTTAGATGACATTCTTCCGCGGATGATCAAAACATGGCAGCGGATCGGCTTAAAGCCGAAGGTCCATCTCTCCTCGCCAAAATCGGAATCAGCCGTACGCAGTCATGCGGACTATGTGGATGCGAATTTTATTCTGCCGGTGCTGGAGCGGTTCAGACAATGGGATACGGACATCGACTTTATGATTGAGGCGAAAGAGAAAGACCGGGCGCTGCTACGGCTCGTCGAAGAATTAAGCGCCATCCGCGGAGTCAAACGCCTGGCGGGCGGAGTGCTGAAGTGGAAGGCATAACCAGGTTTATCACCCGTTTATATGGGGAATTTCCGAAATAACAGACCATCAGACGGAGGAGAAAACATATGAAAAACATTACATCTTTGAAAATAGCCGCTAAGAAGTTCACTTTACGAAACATGCTTCAGCTTTATCAGCTTTGCCACACGGGAGGCCACGAGCTGTATATCTACTCTAAAAAAACGATGTGCAAAATCAAAGATATCATTGAGCTGGAAACGTTCAGAATGGCCCATAAAGAACAAGAATATTTAATTGTAGTCGAAGGAAAGAAAGCGGTGCAGCTTGTTGACCGTTTCAAACATATCATCGAACCTGCGCAAAAAGAAGCCCATTAAATACGGACTACATAAAAAAGGATAGACAGGAGGCTGCCCGGCCCCTTTTGTCTATCCTTTTTCTTTTATTGATGTATCAGCTCGCCGAATTGGGCCTGATGGAGTCTCTGGTACATGCCGCCGGATGCCAGCAGTTCCTTATGATGACCTTGTTCAGCAATGCCTTCTTTTGTGACGACGACGATCCGGTCCGCATCCTTAATCGTAGCCAGCCGATGGGCGATCACAAGCGTTGTGCGCCCTTCAGACAGCTCTTGCAGCGATTTTTGGATGGCGGCTTCCGTTTCTGTATCGAGGGCTGATGTAGCCTCGTCTAAAATTAAGATCGACGGGTTTTTCAAAAACATTCTGGCGATGGAAAGCCGCTGTTTCTGCCCGCCTGACAGCTTCACGCCGCGCTCGCCGATCACCGTGTTTAAACCGTCGGGATACCCGTTTACCAAATCCTCTAAATGCGCCTGGCGGACGGCCTGCCAGATTTCTTCCTCAGACGCATCGAGCCGCCCGTAAGCAATGTTTTCCCGCAATGTGCCGGAAAACAGAAAGACATCCTGCTGGACGACGCCGATTTGTCCGCGCAGAGATGACAGCGTCATGTCCTTAATATCGATACCGTCAATGGAAATCACGCCTTCAGACGGCTCATAAAAGCGCGGCAGCAGACTTGTCAGCGTTGATTTTCCCGCTCCCGAAGGCCCGACGAATGCGACTGTCTCCCCGGCATGAATGGACAAATTGATTCCCGACAGAACCGGACTGTTTTCTTCGTAACCGAATGACACACGATCATAACGGATATTCCCTTTTAAACCGGACACATGTCTCGCGTTCGGGGCGTCCTTGATATCAGGCTCCGTTTCCAGTATTTCTATAAAGCTTTTAAAACCGGCAATGCCTCTCGGATACATCTCAATAATCGCGTTGATTTTATCAATCGGACGGAACAGAACGTTCGTCAGCAGCACAAAAGCGACGAATTCCCCGTAAGATAACGATCCGCGGATCACGAACCATGTGCCGCACAATAAGACGAACAGCGTGACGAATCTTGTCAGCATGTAACTGATCGAGCCGTTTTTCGCCATGATTTTATATGACGTCAGCTTTGTTTTGCGGAAACGCTGATTGTTCACGTCAAACCGCTGCGTTTCAAACGCTTCATTGCTGAAAGCCTGAACAAGACGGATGCCGCCGATATTGTTTTCAACCCTCGCGCTGAAGTCTCCGACGTCTTTGTTCAGTTTTGTAAACGCAGAGGTCATTTTTTTATTAAAATACAAAGCAAGCCAAATGACGACCGGCATAATGATAAAAGTCAACAGCGCAAGCTGCCAGTTAATAAACAGCATCACACCGAACGCGCCCAAAATCGTCATAATCGCGATAAACAGGTCTTCAGGTCCGTGATGGGCGGTTTCTCCGATATACATCAAATCATTGGTGAGCTTGGACATTAAACTGCCCGTTTTGTTGTTATCGTAAAATTTGAACGAAAGCTTTTGCAGATGGTCAAAAAGCTTTTTCCGCATATCGGTTTCAATGTTAATGCCGAGCATATGGCCCCAATACGTCACAACATACTGAAGCGCCGAGCTGAGGGCGTAGACCCCGAATAAAGCCGCTGAAGTCAAAATAATCAGACTCCAATCCCGCCCCGGGAGCAATGTATCGATAAAGTAATTGACAATCAGAGGAAAACTCAGCTCCATCAATCCGCCGGCGATGGCAGAAAAGAAGTCGAGAAAAAACAGCTTTTTGTACGGTTTATAATAAGAAAAAAATTGTCGCAGCACGATTCCGTCCTCCTTGTGCCTCGTTCTTAATGATAATATTTCTCAATTATACTATACACAAGGAGTTTTAAAAGCGTTTTTTATAAAACGCCGGAAAATAACCGTGCGAAGGATTCCTTCGTTCTTTCCCATAATGTGCGCTTATAGAAACGGACGGGGCTGATTTTTTCAGACTCCTTCATATCCTCCAGATAATGCGCTTCAAGATCTTTGATCGCCTCTTGATCTGTAAAAAAGACATTGACTTCAAAGTTCAGCTGAAAGCTTCTCATGTCCATATTCGCTGTCCCGACAGAGGCGAGGTTTCCGTCAGTGATGAGCACCTTTTGATGCATAAAGCCTTTTTGATAAGAATAGACTTCGATTCCTTCGCGAAGAAGCTCGGGGAAATACGATCTCGTCGCGTACTGGGTTAAAAACCCGTCATTGGTTTCCGGCACCATGACACGCACCCGGACGCCTCTGGCAGCAGCCTCCTTTAGTGCTGTGCGGATCGGCTCATTCGGCACGAAATAAGGCGTCGCGATCCATACAGACGATTCGGCCGCCGCTATCATGGCATAATACAGATCGCTCATCCGCTCCTTCATATCGGGGCCCGTCGGAACGACTTGATAGACGCCGCCGCTTTCTGCCGCAACCGGGCGGGTGTATGCTTTCTGATCAATCAGCACCTCATCCGAAACGTATTCCCAATCAAGCATAAAAATGCTGTGGAGCGTCTGAACGATTTCTCCTTCGACTTTCATATGGGTGTCCCGCCAAAAGCCGACATCTTGATCTTTGCCGATATACTCCTTGCCGACATTCAGCCCGCCGACAAAACCGACTTTCCCGTCAACGATGACGATCTTGCGGTGATTTCTGAAATTGAATTTTTGGTTGAAAAAACCGTATTTCAGCGGCAGAAACGGGACGATATTCACGCCCGATCGTTTCAGTTTTTTAATATCTTTTCCGGCCAGCTTCAGGCTGCCGGCCGCGTCGAACAAAAACCGCACTTCCACGCCTTGACGCGCCTTTTCCATCATAATGTCCATCATCTTGTGCCCGAGCATGTCTGATTTGAACATGTAATACTCAATATGTATAAATGACGCGGCCTCCCGGAGCGCCTCAAACAGCTCAGGAAATGTTTCGTCCCCGTTTTTGAGCACCTTCAGCCTGCTTTTTGTATTGATATTCATATGGGACGCCTTGATTGAATATTGAAAGAAACGCTTCTGATTTCCTTTCAGCCCGGTCAGATCGGGTGTCTGTTCCATATCAAATATCGTTCTCAGCTTTTCCCGGTTGTATGTCCGTTTCGACCTGAACAGCTTGCCTTTTTCATAAAGCTGGCCGGAAAAAAGGTAAAATAAGTACCCGGCGATCGGAAAAAACACAAGAATATGAATCCATAACAGCGTGTGCTGCGAGGTGCGGTTTTCAAGAATTAACGAATAGATGCTGAACAAAATAATGCTTGCATAGCAAAGCACCCCTCCGTAAAACTCAAGCCTGGAAACCGGAAAAAACCATATGACATATGCTCCGATAAGCATCATATATAAAAAGCAAAATTCCAGTCTCCTTTTCAGCATCCCGACTCTCTCCCATCTGATCCGATATCTCTGTATACCCTCTGTTTTCCGGCTTGTAAACATATGAAAAAGCCTCTCCGCACGAGCGGAAAGGCTTATGATGAAGCTTCCTGTGATTGGCCGGGTGTGATGTTCTGAAGCAATGCCGGATTGAGCGAGCAGCTGCCTTTGATTTTATTTTTGAAGATGCCGATGATCAGACCGGTGACCGCTATCGACACTAAGGAGAAGAGCCCTTTCAGCAATCCGACGGAGAAAATGCCGGCCAGCACGACGCCAAAATCGAAGAGGAAATTAACGGCACCCGGATTCCATCCGCAGCGCTTTTGCAGAAATAAAGCGAGGATATTGGCGCCGCCGAGCGATGCCTGATGATAAAACATGAGCGACAGGCCCAACCCGATCAGCGCCCCGCCGCAAATCGCCCCGGCAAGCGGTGAAACAGAGACCGGCGGCAGCCAGTGATCCGCGCCGGTAAACAGAGTCAGCACTGTGACTGCAAAAACGGTGGATAGAGTGAATTTGATTCCCATTCTGATGAGAGAAAATATATAAAACGGGATATTAATCAGAAAGAAGATAATCGCAAACGAGGAATGAAACACGTATGACAGGCTTAGTGACAGTCCCGCTGTGCCGCCGGTTAATACATGAGAATGTCTGAGTGTCAGGACGCCGGCGCTTGTCATCAGACAGGCGGCTAAAATGAGGTAAATCCGCTTCATTCTTCACTCTCCTTTTGTTGATGTTATTTCCAAATAAAACATAACAGGAATCCCCGCTTACCAGCCATTACCTTGGCAGAAAATATCTTATGGTTTTATTTTTTCACCATAAAAAATCCCCCTTTTGCAGGGGGGATTTTCACGTGCGTTTCCGATAGACAACATAGCTGCGGGTCAAATACTTGAGGGGCAGGCTGAACACGTGAACCAATCTTGTAAACGGCCAAAGGATAAAAACGACGTACCCTATGATGATATGAAACTTAAACCATAGCGGGACACTTTCCATCAAAGAAGCGTCAGGGCGGAACAAAACAATTTCCCTGAACCACGGCCCGACTGTTGCCCTGTAATCAAATCCTTTCGAGTCAATGTTGAGGAACGTGGCCGCAACGCCCGACAGCATCATGAACAGCAGCAGAATAAGCGTCAGGATATCCGATGGCGAGCTGGTTTTGCGGATTCTTTTGTCAAACAGCCTTCTGTACGTCAGGATGACAAGTCCGGTACATGCCGCGATCCCCGCCGGCAGGCCTGCGCCGATCGCTATTTTGTGATACATATGCTCGGAAATGCCAAGAGAAGCATACACGCCTTCAGGGATCAAAATTCCCATGACATGTCCGCCGACAACGCATAGTAAGCCCCAGTGAAAAAGTGTGCTGCCAGCGGCGAGTTTTTTCTTTTCTAACAGCTCGCTTGATTTCGCCGTCCAGCCGAATTGGTCATGCTGATAGCGGTAAATATGCCCGCCGATAAAGATCGTCAATACAATGTATGGCATAACGCCCCACAGGATCTGCCCGCTCATTCCTGAACAGCCCCTTCTTCAGTGCTTTCATGTACACCGATGTTTTCCAGCGCGGCCTGCAGCACGTGCAGCAGCTCAGCATAGATGCTGTCATTTTTTTCGAGGCGGGAAGCCAGCTCCCTCACATTGGACAGGTATTTCTCAAACACGCTTCTCGCCGCTTCAATCTCCGCAACCGCGGCGAATTCCAGCATCAGCGGCAGGTAATCTGGCAGTTCTTTATCTGTCGGCAGGAAACCGGATTGCTGGTAGGTGTTTTTTAAATACAGCAATTCGATGCCGCGTTCCCTCTGCTCGCCTGAGTTAAAGTAGGTGACGTACATATTCGTTTTTTTTCCGAAATCGAACGTATACACATAGTGTTCAATCAGCGCTTGCGGAGAAAAGCCGGCTGCCGCCTCTAAAAAGTGCAGCAATTTCTCACGGATTTGCTGATTGGTGATGTCATGGATA
This sequence comes from Bacillus sp. SIMBA_026, assembly GCF_046535335.1. Lineage (NCBI taxonomy): Bacteria > Bacillati > Bacillota > Bacilli > Caryophanales > Bacillaceae > Bacillus > Bacillus sp. SIMBA_026. Next base: position 695,639 of record NZ_JAWRWX010000002.1, read on the forward strand.
AGAGCCTTCCAATCGGGAATCTCGGCTCTCCACTCTTCATCCGGATAAGAGAGAAGAGAGGAAAGAGCGGAGAACGTCATTTGCCGGTCTGTGGTGTTCATGTTATTACACCTCATTTATGAAAAATTAGAAACAAGAGCCCGGGCCGCCTGAAAATGATAAGCCGCAGCTCCCTTGTTCAGCATATAAATCCGACACTTCTTCTCGATGGCTGCTCGGGATCACAAAGCGGTCATCATATTTGGCGATCGCCAGCAGCCGATACATGTCTTCAATTTGCTGTTCGGTTAAGCCGACACTGGAGACCAATGCCGGGTCGATAGATTTATTCGTCTGAATCGCCCTCATATACTGGCGCATGACAGACATTTTCTTTAACGTTGACCGAATATGATCCGTATCACCGGCCGTTAATAACTGCGCCAAATAGTCAATCGGAATTCTCATTTGGTCGATAGCCGGAAAAATCGCTTCCGCCGTTTGCCGGCTGCCTTTTCCTTCAAAGAGGTTCATAATCGGGCTGAGCGGCGGAATGTACCAAACCATCGGCAGCGTACGGTACTCAGGATGAAGCGGAAGCGCAATCTTCCAGTCAATGATCATTTTATAGATCGGCGATCGCTGCGCAGCCTCTATCCATTCAGCCGGGATGCCTTGTTCTTTTGCCAGTTTGGCAATCTCAGGATCATTCGGATCAAGAAAAACGTCCAGTTGGGAATGGTAGAGATCCTTTTCATTTTCAACAGAGGCCGCTTCCTCCACTTTGTCCGCGTCATACAGCATGACGCCGAGATAGCGGATTCTGCCCACACACGTTTCAGAGCAGATAGTCGGCAGCCCCGCCTCCAATCGCGGGAAGCAGAGTGTGCATTTTTCCGCTTTGTTCGTTTGCCAGTTAAAATAGACTTTTTTATAAGGACAGGATGACACGCAATACCTCCATGAACGGCATGCGTTTTGATCCACAAGCACAATGCCGTCTTCCTCACGTTTGTACATGGCGCCGGAAGGACAGGAGGACACGCACGCCGGATTGATGCAGTGTTCGCAAATACGCGGCAGATACATCATAAAGACCTCATCGAATTCCGTTTTAATGGATTCCTCCATTTTTTGAACGTTTGGATCTTCAAGCCCTGTAATATGGCCGCCCGCGAGATCATCTTCCCAGTTCGGGCCCCATTCGATATTCATGAAATCCCCCGTTAAGGACGATTTCGGGCGCGCCACCGGCTGGTGTTTTTTCTGCGGGCTGTTTGTTAACGTTTCATAATCATAGTTCCAAGGTTCATAGTAATCATCAATCGTCGGCTGGTTCGGGTTATAGAAAAGGCCTGCAAGCCGGTTTGTTTTCGGGCCTGACTTCAGTTCAAGCTTTCCTTTTTTCAACGTCCAGCCGCCTTTATATTTGTCCTGGTCCTCCCATTGCTTCGGGTAGCCGATGCCAGGCTTTGTTTCTACATTATTGAAGTACATATATTCCGCACCGGAACGGTTTGTCCACGTGTTTTTGCAGGTGACGCTGCACGTGTGGCAGCCGATGCATTTATCCAAGTTCATGACCATCCCGATTTGCGCTTTAATCTTCAAGCCAATCGACCTCCTTCAGCTTGCGGATGACGACATTCAGATCGCGCTGATTCCCCGTCGGACCGTAATAGTTAAAGCCGTAGCTGAGCTGGGCATAGCCCCCGATCATCTGGGTCGGCTTGACGTGAATCCTTGTCGGGCTGTTATGGGTGCCTCCGCGGTTATTCGTCAGTTTTGTGCCGGGCACATTGATGTGGCGGTCCTGGGCATGGTGCATAAACGCCATTCCTTTAGGAATCCGATGAGACAAAACCGCTCTCGCGACGACAACACCGTTTCGGTTGAAGCATTCAATCCAATCGTTGTCTTTGATATCCGTATCCGCAGCATCATCTTTATTCATCCACACGGTCGGCCCGCCGCGGAACAGCGTCAGCATCGGCAGAGAATCAAAATACATGCTGTGGACGGACCATTTATTATGCGGCGTCAAATAATTAAGAACGATCTCTTTGCCCTCTTGATCAGGCCGCTTGCTTAGGAACGGACGGTGCTGGAGGATCGGTTTAAATGTCGCCATCGTTTCACCGAATTCCATCATCAGTTCATGATCGACATAATAGGATTGTCTGCCTGTCAGCGTCCGCCACGGAATTAATTTTTCCACATTCGTCGTAAACGGCGAATACCTGCGCCCTCCTTTTTCTGAGCCGGTAAAGGCCGGAGAGGTGATGACCGTTTTCGGCTGGGCTGTAATTTGTTCGAACGTAAAGCATTCTTCCTCGCGCTCTTCCGCCAGGTCTTTCAGCTTCAGGTTTGTGATGTTTTCAAGCGATTCCCATGCTTTCACGGCGACTTTTCCATTGGAGGTGGACGACAGGGTTAAAATCGCTTCCGCCGCCTGCTTCGCTTCACTTATATTCGGACATCCTTTGGCAACGCTGTTTGAATCGGTTTCTCCCAGTCTCTGTTTGAGTGATTCATATTCATCCGCAATCGACCAGCTCATCCCTTTTGTTCCGCTCGGTTTTAAAGCCGTATGAGGACCGAGCGCGGTCATTTTATGAAAAATGTGTTTGTAATCCCGTTCAACGACATGGATGTTCGGCATCGTTTTTCCCGGAATGGCTTCACATTCACCCTTGCTCCAGTCATTGATTTTGCCGAACGGCTGGGCCAATTCCTGCATCGTGTCGTGGAGGAGCGGCATGGCGACTACCTCTTTCACCGGCTCCATATCGACTTCTTCCGCCAGATCGGAAACGGCTTTTGACAGCGCCTTGAAAATATCCCAGTCTGACTTCGATTCCCACGGCGCCGAGATGGCCGGAGCAAATGGATGAATAAACGGATGCATATCCGTGCTGCTGAGATCGTGTTTTTCATACCATGTCGCCGCCGGCAGCACGATATCGGAATACAGCGCCGTACCCGCCATTCGAAAATCGAGGTTGATTAACAAGTCGAGCTTTCCCTCCGGTGCCTGCTCCCTCCATTTGATTTCTTCAGGGCGGATGCTGTCGCTGTCGTCATTCATCAAACCGTTCGTCGTCCCCAGCAGATGCTTAAGAAAGTATTCATGCCCTTTTCCTGAGCTTGAGATCAGATTTGCCCGCCATACGAAGAGATTCCTTGGGAAATTCACTTCATTGTCTGGGTCTTCAATCGCGAATTTCAGTTTTTTCTCTTGAAGCCGTGAGGCCACGTACGCACCTACGTCTTCAGGTGTCGCCGCCCCCGCCTTCTCAGCTTCTTTGTACAGATCAATGCCGTTTTGATCGAATGTTGGGTAAGACGGAAGCCACCCTAATCGCGCCGCCAGCACATTGTAATCGGCGTGATGCTTGTAGCGGGATGAAGAAGCGATCGGTGAAGCCAAGTCACTGATCGGCTGGTCTTCATAACGCCACTGGTCTGTCGCAAAGTAGAAAAATGAGGTGCCGTTTTGCAGTTTAGGCACGCCTTCCCAGTCCTTTGCGGTTGCAATCGTCTGCCACCCTTCAGCCGGACGGAGCTTTTCCTGCCCCACGTAATGGGCCCAGCCTCCGCCGTTTACGCCTTGGGCGCCTACGAGTAAAACAAGATTTAACACCGCACGGTAAATCGTGTCGGAGTTGAACCAGTGGTTAATGCCGGCCCCTACGATAATCATGGATCTGCCGTCTGTATCGATCGCATTTTGGGCAAACTCCCTGGCAATCTGTATAACGGCTTCTCTTTTAATTCCCGTGATCTGTTCCTGCCAGGCAGGTGTGAACGGACGGGGATCATCATAAGATGCGGCTGATTGTCCGCCGATGCCCCGGTTCACGCCGTAGTTGGCCAATATCAAGTCAAACACGGTCGTGACGTACGTTTCTTCACCATTTAGCTCCAATTTTTTAATAGGAAGATTCCGCTCAAGCACTTTGTTTCCGTCATTTGAAAAATACGGAATGCGCACCATGCCGATTTCGTCCTCTATTCCGAGCACGGAGAGACGGGGCTCAATCTGTTCCCCGGTGTCTTCGTCGATCATGTGCAGATTCCATTTCTGCTGCCCGTCCCAGCGGGAGCCCATTGTTCCTTGCGGTATGGCAAACGCACCTGTCTGTTCATTCCAGACCGCCGGCTTCCACTGATCATTTTTTGTCTGCCGCCCGATGTCTTTTGCATGCAGAAACCGCCCGGCTGTATACACGCCGTTTTCTTTTGACAGAGTGACGAAGAATGGAAAATCGGTGTATTGCTTCGCGTACTCAATAAAACGTTCAGTTTCTTGGTTCACGTAAAATTCCTGCAAAATGACGTGACCCATCGCCATCGCAAGCGCCCCGTCAGTCCCCTGGCGGATACTCAGCCAGTCATCCGCAAACTTTGAGGATTCCGCAAAATCGGGACTGATCGAAATAACCTTGGCGCCTTTATAGCGGGCTTCCGCCAGAAAATGCGCATCAGGCGTTCTCGTTAACGGAACGTTGGAGCCCCATGTGATGATATAGCCTGAATTGTACCAATCACTGCTCTCCGGAACGTCCGTCTGGTCGCCCCAAATTTGCGGGGACGCCGGCGGAAGATCCGCATACCAGTCATAAAAACTGAGCATTGGGCCGCCGATTAACGACATGAATCGCGAACCTGATGCGTGGCTGATCATGGACATCGCCGGGATCGGAGAAAAACCGACATTCCGGTCAGGCCCGTATTTCATCACTGTATACAGCAGAGAGGCTGAAATCAGCTTCAGCACCTCCGGCCATTCCGCGCGGACAAAGCCGCCTTTCCCTCTTGCCTGTTTATAGGACTTCGCTTTTTCAGGGTTTTCGACGATCGATTTCCAGGCATCCAGCGGATTATGATGCGCCTGCAATGCTTCCCGCCACAAATTGATCAGCACACCGCGTACATATGGATATTTCACACGGAGCGGGCTGTAGATGTACCAAGAAAAACTGGCCCCCCGCGGACAGCCTCTCGGTTCGAAATCAGGCATATCCGGGCCTGTTGATGGATAATTCAAGTTTTGTCCTTCCCACGTGACAATTCCGTTTTTCACATAAATATTCCAGCTGCAAGAACCCGTACAGTTGACACCGTGGGTGGAGCGAACGACTTTGTCGTACTGCCATCTGTTTCTGTATACATTCTCCCAATCACGATCTTCGCTTGTCGTTTGGCTATGGTTATTTGAATGATGTTCGATAGGAGAAAAATAGTTTAATCTCCTGAGCAACGGACTCATTTTCTTTTTCTTCATGATCGTTCACTCCTTCCGAGTCAGGTAATGCTATGTACACTATAAACAGAGACGGCGCATCACCTTGTGAACTATGTCACACACTCTGCTTTTTTCACAAAACGTTCACACAGAGCAGCAGGAAGGATTTTCAAACGATATGGGACCCGGCGTCATCAAAAAAAAACCGGTTCTGTTTAAGAACCGGGTTCGGCGTTTTCATCCCGTGATGTATGCAGATACCGTAAAAACAACTGATAGGAACAGAAGACATTTTGCTGAAGCATCACCAAAAAGTTCATTTGCAGCCGCGGATGGTAAGACATCATTTGCTTAAATACGGAATATGGAATATGGAGTACCAGAATATCCGGTGAGGCATTGACTGAGATAAAAGGCGATAAAGAGAGCCCGCCTTTTTCATCAATCGGAAACACATCGCCTTTTTCCCACAGCGCAACGGTTTGCGACCCTTCAGGGAGCCTGCTGTCCGTAAAACGGATATTTCCTTTTAATACAATATAAACGGATTGTGAATGAAGAAAGGATGGAGAGTGGTCAGATGAGCCGCGGATAAACGTCCCGGTTTTCAGCAAGGTTTCGACAATGGACAGAGGCACTTCATTAAACATAGGAAGTTGTTTCAGAAATAATAAATAGTCACACTGATTCATAGGAAAGCCTCCTGTGCTAAGGATAGCTTTAGTGTAGCCCGATTGAGCCTGCACGGCAGTGATGTATTTCACAGCTTGTATGATAAAAGTCACTTATCAGGAGAGTGTTTGCACTTATAATGAAATAAAAAGGGGGGTTTCGATGAAGGCGATGATTCCGAAGCAGCACGGCGCATGGGCGATGCTGCTGATTCCATTTTTACTCGGCATGGTCAAGGGAGGCCCGGTTTTCTGGCATATTCCGCTCTTTTTGGGCTGGCTGTTCCTATACTTAGCGGTTTATCCCGTTTCGCTCGCTTTGAAAAAGAAACAGCTTCAGCCCTATCAAAAGTGGATATGGTATTACGGTTTTCCGGCCTGCTGCTTTTTGATCATTTCTGTCTTTCATAAGCCGCAGCTCGTCTGGATCGGCGTTTTTTTATTGCCGCTGTTTCTCATACATACGCATTATGCCCGCCGAAAAAACGAACGGGCGCTCACGAATGATATTGCAGGTGTTCTGTTCTTTTGTTCAGGCGGGCTTGCGAGCTGCTGGCTGGGAACGGGAACCCTTGACGGCTGGTCTTGGTTTCTATTCTTGCAATCCGCTTTATTTTTTGTCGGGAGTTCTTTTTACGTGAAATCGGTCATACGGGAGAGAAAAAACAGAACCTTTGTATACTGGTCGTGGGGATATCACCTCTTGCTCCCCTTTTTATCGGCTCTTTTCGGGGCAGGCTGGGCGTTTCTCGCTTTTATCCCAAGCAGTCTGCGGGCCTGGTTTTTTCACGGAAGAGACTGGCCGGTGAAAACGATCGGCATTCTGGAAATCGTAAATGCCGGCTTCTTTCTTGCCGTCATGTGCCTGTTTATCACAAGGTAAAAAAACAAGGACACCGCTGTCCTTGTTTTTTTCAGTCAATATTGCAGATCTCAAGCGGACAATTTTCACACTCGATCTCACACCGTAAATAGTCCCGCTTGTGCAAAATAATTTTTCCGGTTTCGTCTATCGAAATAACCCCTTGTTTGCGGAGGTCTCCCAGCATGCGGTTGACGCTCTCCCTTGCCGCCGCGCAAAACTTAGCCAAATCCTGATTTGTCAGCACAATGTTAATCAGAATCCCGTCGCTTCGATCCACCCCGTAGCTGTTTGATAAGCGGATAAGGGTGGAATAGAGCGCCCCCTTTTTGCCGTGAAGAAGCAGGTCCCTGATCTTGGACTGGATTTTTCGAAGATGGGTGCTCATCCATTTCATAAATTCAAACGTCAAAACACCGTTTTGGATCAATTCCTTTTCCAGCTTGTTTTTATTAATGACGAGCACCTCGCCATCCTCTAACACTTTCGCACTGAGCATATATCTCGGCTCATCTGTGAATAGCGTCAATTCCCCGACAATATCGTTTTTTTGGCAGATTCTAAGCGTCAGGTCTTTTCCGTCAGACGTCAGCTTGCCGATTTCAATGAGTCCTGATTGAATCAGATAAAGCTCTTTTGCATCCATTCCTTCTTGAAACAAATACGTGTGTTTTTTCATTTTCCTTTTCGTACTGATCGATTCCAGCAATTCATGCAGTTCGCGGGAAAGAAGTTCTTTATCAGATTTTCGGACAGAGAGAATATTCATGAGCTCACCTCGAAGAAAGTCACGTTGCGTATGTATATTGTAACGTGACTTGATTTGCACTCACCCAGAAAAAACTAACAATCTTGTGAATGGATCATTATGAATTGAGGCTCTGACTGTTTCTCTCCGTATGTGTTTTCATTTTTTCCTGCCAATACATCCAGATCACAAGGACAAAGCTGGCTAACGCGACCTCTGAAAGCGCCATAAACCCGATCGCGTATTGGCCTGTTGCCTGAAATACACTTGCCAGAATCAGCGGAGGGAAAAAACCGCCCAGTCCGCCCATAGCTGACACAATACCGTTGGCAATCCCCGCTTGCTTCGAAAAGTAGAAAGGCACCAGTTTAAATACAGTCCCGTTTCCAATCCCTGAGCAGACTGCCACCGTCAGCGATCCAAACGCATAAAGACCGATCGTCGGGGAGAATGACAGCATGACGCCTGACAGCGTAAGCCCTGCGAAAACGAACATCAGAATGCGGAGCGGGCTCAGTTTATCTGCAAGAAACCCTCCCACAGGCCTGAGCAGCGTAGAGACCGCAATAAAGCCGGCCGTCCGCAGACCGGCGTCCGCAGGGCTCAGCCCAAAATGCTCAACCAAAAAATTCGGAAGATAGATGGTAAAGGCGACAAAGGCGCCGAACGTAATAAAATAAAACAGGCTCAACATCCACAGCACATGATTTCGGTAAACGGCTTTCATTTGTGTCTTTATGGAAACTTTGACTTTCTTCTCATGCCGGTCGCCGAACAAAACATGCAGTAATGCGAAAACAGCCAGCAAAACAAGATACATCTGCACGGTTGCTTTCCATCCCGCGGCTTGAGCGATAACCGGCGCCGCAAAGGTAGTAACGGCAGTTCCGATGTTTCCGGCACCGTAAATCCCATTGACGACACCGTGCTTTTCTTTCGGATAATATTTCGGGAGGGACGTCACTCCGATGGAGAATACCGCTCCCCCGATCCCTAAGAAAAAGCCGCCCGCGATTAAATCAAATAAAGAATCCGCGATACTGATCCAAAATACAGGAAACAAAAGCAGGATGAAGCTGATCATAAACATCAGCCGCGCGCCATACCTGTTCGTTAAATATCCTAAAGGAATACGGAGAAGCGATCCGAGAATAACGGGAATCGCCGTCACCAATGAAATCTCGCCTTTGCTTAAATGAATATCTGATGTCATTTGAGAAATGAGCGATGAAATCAGCACCCACACCATAAACCCTGCCACTAAGCTTAATGACTGCAACGATAATTGAATATGTTGACGATTGATCATTCGGCTTGCCCCTTTCACTGATTCAATATCAGTCTTATCATACAAAAACTCAGTGTGCGGGATTGTGAATTACATCACACGCTTTATATACAAAAAAAGAACAAAGCCCGAAGACTTTGTCCTTTGATCATCATTACATTTTTTCCGGAGCGGATACGCCGATCAGCTGAAGCGCATTGTTCAGCGTAATTTGCGTCGCCTTCATTAAAGCGAGACGCGCGCGGCTCTTCTCTTTATTTTCCGGATCGATGACTTTCTCCGCATTGTAGAAGCTGTGCAGAGCGGAAGCCAGATCATAAATATAGTTTGTGACACGATGAGGAATGCGTTTTTCCGCCGCTTCTGCCACTGCCTCAGGGAAGCCGCCGATCGTTTTCAGCAGGTCATATTCTTTTTCTGATTGAATATGGCTGAAATCAAGATCTGCCGCCGGTTTAAGTCCCTGCTCCTCCCCTTGGCGAAGCATGCTGCAAATACGTGCATGTGCGTATTGCGCATAATACACAGGGTTTTCGTTAGATGTGGATACGGCAAGATCCAAGTCAAAATCCATGTGCGTATCAGCACTGCGCATCGCGAAGAAATAACGGACCGCGTCAAGGCCGACCTCTTCAATCAGGTCGCGCATCGTTACGGCTTTCCCCGTACGTTTGCTCATCTTCATTTTTTCGCCGTTTTTGTATAAATGAACGAGCTGAATGATCTCAACTTCCAATGTGCCTTTCTTGTAACCGAGCGCTTCAATTGCCGCTTTCATACGCGGAATATACCCGTGGTGATCCGCGCCCCATACATTGATGAGCTTGTCGAATCCGCGGTCAAGTTTGTCTTTATGGTATGCGATATCCGGCAGCAAATAAGTGTATGAGCCGTCTTTTTTGATCAGCACACGGTCTTTATCGTCGCCGAACGTTGTGGAACGGAACCATGTCGCGCCGTCCTCTTCGTATACATGGCCCTTTTCGCGAAGCGCCTCGAGCGCCTGATCAATTTTTCCGTTTTCGTACAGTGACGTTTCAGAATACCATACGTCAAACGGCACGCGGAAATTTTCCAGGTCGGAGCGAAGTTTATCAAGCTCGTACTTTAAGCCGTATTCACGGAAAAACGCCTGACGTTCGCTCTCCTCTTCATGTACGAAACGGTCGCCGAAATCTTCGGCAAGCTTTTTCCCGATGGCGATAATATCCTCGCCGCGGTAGCCGTCTTCCGGCATCGGTTTCTCGAGACCGAGCGCTTCAAAATAACGGACTTCAACGGAAAGCGCCAGGTTGTTAATCTGGTTGCCCGCATCATTAATATAGTATTCGCGGCTAACATCATAGCCCGCTTTAGAAAGCACGCTGCACAGCGCGTCACCTACCGCCGCGCCGCGCGCATGGCCTAAGTGAAGATCTCCCGTCGGGTTGGCCGATACGAATTCGACCTGAATCTTTTCGCCTTGTCCGATGTTTGTCTCTCCGTAGTGTTCACCCGCTTCAAGCACGGACGGAATCAGTTTTGTTAAGTAGCTGTTGTTCATGTAAAAGTTGATAAAGCCGGGTCCCGCAATATCCATCTTTTCAATGGAAGCTTTGCCTTTATCAAATGACGCCACGATCTCCTCAGCGATTTGGCGCGGCGCTTTTTTTGCGATTCTCGCCAGCTGCATCGCCATGTTTGTGGAATAATCACCGTGTGTTTTTTCTTTCGGCGTTTCTAACAGTACGCTTGGAATCTGGCTTTCGTCCGCCAGGCCCGCTTTCAGAACGGCCGCTTTGATCTCATCCTTCAGCACGTCCTTCATTTGTTCCGCAATATTCATGCGTGAGTTCCTCCCTCATACGTGATCGTCATATTATGTAAATGCTGCTGCTCGTCTCCGACATGCATGTCATATGCGATGCTGATTCGGCCTTTTTCTTCACCGAGATCAGATTGAATCGATTTTGTGCTTGTTTGCAGCTCAAGCTCACCAAATGACATTTTATATTTCGCAATTGTGGAAGCTCCCGTTATGAAACGCTGATTCATTTTAACAGCGCCTGACCTCATGATCAGGACTTCGCCTTCGCTCACCTTCACAATCGTTTTTACTTTGCCTAGGTCGTGTTCTTCATAATAAGATAGATACACTTTTTGTTGTTTTACATAGTAAAATCCGGTAGTACGGAATTCGATGACTTCCTCATTTCCGTCATCCTCGATCACAGACTTCACATGGAGTGTTATCGGTGTCTCTTGTTTCATTTTGACACGTCCTTTTCATCATTCCGCTTTGACTTGAATAGTATAATCCTTCAGTTTGTAAACTTCAACTGCTTCTATCTTACCATCATTGCTCATTAGATTTGAAGATAAACCTCATAAAAAGCAGTTCCTTATGAGAAGAGAAAATCATATCACTATGTCACCCAATCCGTGAAAAACATGACACCAGCTTTTCAGAAACTCACACAGTCTCATCGAAGCTGCTGCGACTTCCAGCAACATAGATTGTGCAGCAGAAATGCCAACGATGTCAAAGCGCTGCGTGACAGCTATAAAAACGTCCGCCAAACACACGTGATGGCTGCTGTATTATGCCAAGTCATCATATTCGGCTGCGTGTTCGAAATCGTCAAAGCCTTCCCTTTCCGCTTTCACACGCCCCTTGCCGTATCAATGGGACTCGCGGTGTTACTGATTTTGTATTTATTGTATTTTATGCGGACGTACTTGCTGCAGCTTTTCCAACATGGAAGCCTGTTCAAAAAAGGGCTTGCGGGAGCGCTGACAGGAGCCGGGGTTTGGTGGATGCTCAGTTTCACCATAAGTGAACTGCTGTTTTTAATCATCCTGGCTGCCATCCAGCAGATCGGCTCATTTATTTATAAACGATTTTTTTATCGTAGCTCTGCTTCTCTCAACCTGTGAAATAAGCTACATCGCAATCGCTGACGGACCAGTCCCAACCGGAATCACCGTCATGGCTGTATAATCACTCGTGCGGTACACGGTTACGGTATTGTCGTCGGGCTGTGCTGCATAAATGTACTGATTATCAGGTGTTACGGCGAGGTCAAAGGCGCCGGGCAGAGACACGTTTGCAATGATCCTCTGTCCAGCCGTATTAACTACATATAAGTTATTAATGAGAAACGGTTCACTATATGGCTCTAGAAAATAAGCCCTAGTGCTATCGCGAGAAAATACAATCGTCCTCAGAGTTTCAAATAAACGGTTGAAGTCGCCTCCCCTGCTTAATGGTGATAAACTGATCTCCGTTACACCTTTCGGCAGCAGCTCACCATTCAACACATACGCAAAATTTCCAGCGAAAGGAGTGGCAATTAAACTGGGAAATTCAAATGTATCTATGATACTTTCTACCAACTGCCCAGTATTTACATCATATTTATCAACCGACCAACTGCTTCCATTAGCGGTATAGACATACTGTCCATTCGGATCAAGAGCAAAGTCTAAAGCGCCGGGTATCGGAATGACATCAATGAACGATTGAGAGGCCATGTTGATCATATATATAGATCCGGCGGCCATCACGTACGCGAACTCATCTGTTGAATCAAATTCAACCTTTCTCGGCCCTCCTCCAACAGTGATGGTATTTATGATGGTTAAAGTTTTATTATCTAGCACTGAGACAAGGTTGGTATTCCCATGGAGGACATACGTGAAAGCTTTATCGAAAGTAACGCCTAGATTAGTTGGCACGTCAGAAAAAGGGATTGTTTTTACAACAGTGTTTAAATCTGAATCAATAACCGAAACCGTGCTGTCTCCTGAATTGGCTGTAAACACATACGATTGAGGGTCTGGCGATGGCGGTAAAACAAGTGTCCCGGTCACCGTAAGCGGACTGCCGTAGAAAGGCGGTACAATGAGAAGATCTTCCACTGTTATCTGACTGAAATCAGGACAGCGGCCAGACTGCGCTGCATAATAAACAACTTGATCAATCTCTTCAGTATGAATCACAGAAACAGACCCGTCCCCTTGTCCATATTGATTTCGTACAGGCGACACACTGACAAGAAGCGTAACGGTCCCTTTTACTCTCACGGCATATCGAACACCGATATCTTCTTGTTCCGGCCCAGTCTGGATTAAGCAAGGCTCACTGATACATAATAAATGAGCAGTACTCCATGTAACCGTCGCAGCTGCTTCGGCAGAATCAATGGTGAACCCCTCGGGAATGTCAATCGGCACTTGAAACGGCGCTTCTCTGCTAATTTCCTCATCACAAAAACAGAAACAATTTTCCTGTAAAGCAGACAGATCATTCTTTTTCATCAATTCACGTCCTTTTAGAAATGTACAGCATGCAGTTGGTTAAATCACAATATCTCCCGGTGAAACCCCAAGAGATATCACAGTTTCCACAGAATAATCATCAGTGTTGTAAACAGTGATGTTCTGCTCTAAAAAATGAGCAGCATACAGAAATTCGCCATTCGGAGTAAACGCAAAGTCTCTTGCCGATTGCGGAACATTTCCTATAACGCCTGCACCATTCGGACTGACAGCATATAAATTGCCACTGAAGCTGTCATGTAAATACACCTCTGATCCACTCGTAAACATTACATATTGGCCATCAGGCTCCAGCTCTTGGGTAATGCTGATCGTAAACGTATTTAAGTCAATAACCGTCAAATAATTGAATAAGAATTCTTGTTCTAAGACATACGCATACCGCTCCGGCCAATTTGTTTCTATGGATGATACGATAAGCTCTCGTTCAATCGTTCCTGTGACTTCACCGGTGAATAGGTCCACTTTTTGCACTAAACCAAAATCAAGAATATAGGCGAATAACCCATTGGGATCAATTGCAAAATCAAATCCTTCCACAGGAATCGACCTATCCACAGTTAACGTATCAATTCCAATCACATAAATCGCAGTATCGCCGAGAACATAAGCAAACTCATGATTTGGGATACATTTTATCGATCCAGGCGGCTGATCCAGCAGTATGGATGCTGTCACTGTTAAAGTGTCATAATCGATGACAGAAATCACATTATTGTTGAAGTGCAAAACAAACACAGCGCTTTTATCCGGAGTTATTTCAATACCTGTCGGCCGGTACGGAAGAGCAATTTTTGTCACAACGGTGTGAGTGTTTGTATCTATCACAGAAACCGATTGATCGTTTGGATTCGCTGTAAACACATAAACGGGTTCCGGTTCGGGCACAAGCACAATCGTGCCCGTCACCGATAAAGGACTGCCATAGAATGGCGGAACGACAATAAGGTTCTCGATCGTAATGTCACTGACATCCGGGCAATCATCAGGCTCATCGGAATAATAGACGACTTGGTCAATCTCTGCATTGCGGATGACAGAAACAGACCCGTTCCCTTGTCCATATTGATTTCGCACTGGTGAGACACTGACGAGAAGCGTAACAGTTCCCTGCAGGCGCACTGCGAATTGAACACCGATTTCATCAGGCTCTGGCCCCGTCTCAATGAAACAGCGTTCAATGACACAAGAAAGGTTGCCTGCATTCCACGTCACGTTTGCAACAGCTTCAGCCGGATCAACGACAAACCCCTCAGGCAATTCAATCGGCGCTTGAAACATCGCTTCACGGCTTGCTTCTTCCTCGCAAAAACATAAACATTCTTCTTGTGCGGCTCCTGCTTTTTCTTTAAAGGAAAGCTTGTTATTTCTCATATCTTCACTTCCTTTTCAGACATACACTGCTCACGCAGATACAACAGAATATGGGAAGGTGGATTTGTTTGCTTGTACAAATTGTGGGGATAATAGTGGATTTTTGAAATGATATCCGCAGACATGCGGTTTTAACGAAAGAAAACATTGCGGTATTTTTGCGCTATCCTTCCGAATGAAAATGATAAAATATGTCATATACATAACGTGGAAGGGAGGGATTGGGAATAGTGGCGAGTGTTTTATCATCTTCAGCGGTTGGAGAAAAAATCAACGAATGGTATATGTACATTCGAAGGTTCAGCATCCCGGACGCCGAGTACTTGCGGAGAGAAATCAAAGAAGAACTTGCAGGTCTGGAAGATGATCAGGATCTTCATCTATACTATTCTCTCATGGAATTCCGCCACAATCTGATGCTCGAATACCTCGAACCGCTGGAATCGCAGCGGATAGAAGAACAGCCGAGACTATCGGATCTGCTCGCGGATATTGATAAAAAGCAGGCCCGGCTGACCGGACGTCTTGATTATTATTTTAATTTTTTCCGGGGGATGTATGAGCTGGAATGCCGTGAATATCTTTCAGCGATTCAGTTTTTTAAGAAAGCTGAATATAAGCTTGATTTTGTCAAAGATTGTATCGAGAAAGCTGAATTTTATTTTAAGATGTCAGAGTCCTACTATTATATGAAACAGACTTATTTTTCTATGGATTATGCCCGGCAGGCTTATAAAATTTATCATAAGCAGGAAGCATATAATATAAGGGTGCTTCAGTGCCATTCATTGTTCGCTACCAACTTTCTTGACTTAAAGCAATATGATGAAGCAATTCAGCATTTTAAAAAGGCTTATGCCATGGCAGAGGCAGAACAGCAGCCACAATTAATGGGCCGGACTCTATATAATATCGGACTTTGTTTTAACAGCCAAGAAAATTACAAACCAGCCATTGATTACATAAAACGGGCAATAGCTGTTTTTGAAGATGGGAACATCATCACTTCTCTCCCGCAAGCCTATTTCTTAATCACACAAATACATTATAAAATCGGAAATATGGCCATAGCCAGACAATATCATGACAAAGGGGTATCTTATGCAGAGAAGGCAGAAGATTCCCTATATATCGCTGAGTATGAATTTTTAGAATCTTTATATGTCGGTGAACCTGATGAAGAAGCAATCATGGAATGTTTTGACTTTCTCAGAGATAAATCGATGTATGCTGATCTTGAAGATTTTGCCTTAGATGTGGCAAAATATTATCATGAAAGAGAAAATTTCGAGAAGGCTTCCGCATATTTTTTAAAGGTGGAAGAAACAAGACAGCAGATTCAAGGAGGTGTGAAGTTGTATGAAATTGAAGTATAAATTAGCACTTACTTGCTTAGCGATAGGCACTATTTTTGTTTCAGCCGACATTGCAAGTGCACCGGAACATCAATTTGAAGTTGCTCAGCGCGGAATGATTTAAATGATGATTACTTTTAGGCTTGCAGGTTAACCTGCAAGCCGTTTTATATATAAACAACTAATTTGCAAAAACAAAAAGTATACCTTAAAATTCAAATGTGTAAAAAGTATTTGACACATATACATATATTATTTAAAATAAATATATATAAATTTGAAAATTTAAAATAAAAACAAAAATATTTAAGGAGGGTTTTAGTGGATAACAATATAAAAAAACTTAGAACAGCAGCTGATATTTCACAAAATGATCTGGCTAAGCTCTGCAATGTGACCAGACAAACCATCAATGCAATTGAAAATAATAAATATGACCCAACTTTAAGTCTGGCATTTTCGATAGCTCACGCATTAAATACGGGAATAGATAAAGTATTCAACTATAACGCCAAAAAAAATTAAGGGAGCGGTTCTTATGAAGAAAATGGATGAGATGCAAAAACACCAATCGGGTATAGCCGCCAGAATAGCATTTAGTTTTTATACTGTCGCTTTACTGATATGGTCATTAATAGATTATTTTAAAAACGGAAATACAGGATGGCAATTTCCAATACTTTTAATAGGCTGCGCGCTCTATTTATGGATTCAAGTTTATCATAATCGAAAAACAAGGTAACAATTCCAATACACTTCCGGAGGATTATACAGCAATGTACGAATATAAGTTCATAAAAGTAGAAGTAAACCGATGGAAAGGAAAGCCTAAAGAAGACTATAAAGAAATTATTGAAAGGTATTCGCAGCAAGGATGGAAGCTGGTTCAAATATTTGCTCCTCCTATTTCAGGTTATGGGGCAGCCGATTATTTTGATATTATTCTTGAAAAAAAAGTATAAATGTTTCAGTACAAAGAAAGCCGGATCATACATATGGTCCGGCTTTCTTTGTACTGAAATAAGTCAGCAGATACCTTAACGGATTTCACCTCTTAAATATTTTTTTCGGAAATCCGCAATTCAAATAGCTTCCAATATATTTTATTATTTAACTTGCTGGGGATATTGAAAAAATTGGAGGAAAAAATGAGTCTACTTTTAAAAACACAAAATAGTAAAGCGATTTTTACATTAGTAGCATCAGGAATCATTGTTCTCGCTCTTTTCAGTATAAAACATAATCATTTAAGCATGGATGTCATCGATATTTTAAACAGAGCTGGAATAATAGCTCCTAGTTGGATTGTCAGTGCTATCACCGCAACGGGTTCAGTCCTGGCTATCATTACTGTTTTAGGATCTCTTGGTGCAGGCTTGCCATTAGCCGTTTTAGAACAATTGGCTGCAGCAAGTACAGCAGCAGCTTAACATAAAACATTAAATTCAATATCCCTGGCAGTCCCTTAAACGAATGGATGAAAATACTTTGTTTAAAAAGAACGTTTTAGTCAAATTGTACATAATCTGTCTGATCTTATTTTTAATTGCTTTATTTACAGCATATTTTTATACAGCTCCCGCTTCAAATGTAAATAATCTAAATCGAAATATCCGTCCGGATTTTTTTCAGATTTTCTTTAATAATATTAAAGTAGCGAGTCTGCTTGTTTTTTTAGGACCGTTGACGCTGTCACTTGGCACGATTGCAGTTTTAATTATTAATGGATTAATTTTAGGAAATGCCATAGGAAACATCAAAGACAATTTAAACCTTTTACTGCTTGTTATACCCCATGGAATAATTGAAGTCCCGGTATTGCTTCTTGCAGCTTCTGTAGGAATGAAATTAACTTTGGATTTATTACTCCTCAAAATAAATTTAAAATTCACTTTTAAATTTATTGGTATTATATTTCTCGGTTTAATTATAGCAGCTATGTTAGAAACATTTATTACACCTATCTTTATAAAAGGAGTCTCTTAGGATTATGCAAATTGAATTATCTTCATTTAAGGACCGAAACATTAATTTTTTGTCCTCATTTTTATTTTATATTATCGGGTTAGCTTTTTATTTAAGTTCCCTATTACCTTTTATGAAAAGTTTAATTCCCAAAAACATCCCTATACAAGTTGTTGAGCAAGTAAAACATTTAGATTATATCATTGCGATAGCCGCACTGTTACTTTTAATGTTCGGGGTGATTTTTGAAGGATTTGTATTATTTCTCATTATAAATTTTCTTGGCGCTCAAATTAAGATTAAAACCTTTTATTCCCTATTTATGTTTTCTAACATCCCGGTCGCAATTAAGTTTTTTCTTATATCATTCAAAAACATTTTCGCAGAACATCCAAACACTAGTTTATTTTTCACAAGTAATCATTTGATTTTTTCTATCTTTGATTTGTTCAATATTGCATACTTATTTCTTTTGTTTATTCTTCTGAAATGGAGAACAAATTTGAACTACCTGACAATCTCAGTTTTTATTTTTACGGCATTCCTGTATAGAATGTTTTTTTAGCATATATAAATAAACCCCCTCAATAGGGGTTTTTCTTTCATTTCGTTCACTGTATACAATTCCTTTTATATGCTTCCGAAACAATACCCACTCTAGTACTCACATTCCACTTTTTACAGAGACCGGCTATGATATATTCGACATTACGCTGCGAGTAGTTTAATGACTTAGCGATCTCTTTATTAGGTTTTTCAGCAATTATCAGTTTAATTACAGAAATTTCAATCTTTTTTAATTCCAATTCATTTTCTACTGCTGTTTTCATTCTAACTTCCTTTCTAAAGATGTATTTACTAAATAATACCCTATTATATAATTTTTATCAATAACATCAATTATTAATGGTAAAATAATATGTTGCTTTTACTAACTTCTAAGTAGTTTATATACAATATAAAAATCCCCCGCCATGTTTCAAGCGGGGAAATTCTTTTATTTCACAAACCCAAGCAGCATTTCACGAATCATCTTGCTTGCCGTGTTTGCAGTTTGTTCTGAGTGGTCATAGACCGGCGCGACTTCTACGAGGTCAGCGCCTTTTACGTTGACTTCTGAGCGCGCGATTTCATGGATGGACGCGAGCAATTCTTTAGACGTGATGCCTCCTGCGTCAACCGTGCCCGTGCCCGGCGCATGAGCGGGGTCAAGCACGTCGATATCGATGGTGACATAAACAGGGCGTCCCGCAAGCTGCGGCAGCACTTTTTTCAGAGGCTCAAGCACTTCAAACTTAGAAATGTGCATGCCGTTTTCTTTCGCCCATTCAAATTCTTCCTTCATTCCGGAACGGATGCCGAATGAAAATACGTTTTGCGGCCCGATGAGCTCGGCCGCTTTGCGGATCGGAGTAGAGTGGGAAAGCGGTTCGCCTTCATAATCCGTGCGCAGGTCGGTGTGCGCGTCAAAATGAATGATGGCAAGGTCCGGAAACTTCTTATACATGGCTTTTATGACAGGCCATGATACAAGGTGCTCCCCTCCCATGCCGAGCGGGAACTTTCCTTTTTCTAAAATGCCGTCCACGTATTCTTCAATCATATCAAGGCTTCTTTGCGGATTGCCGAACGGAAGCGGAATGTCGCCGGCGTCAAAGAAATTCAAATCAGCCAAGTCACGGTCGAGATACGGGCTGTATTCTTCAAGACCGATAGACACCTCGCGGATTCTCCCCGGGCCAAACCGCGAACCCGGACGGTAGCTGACCGTCCAATCCATCGGCATGCCGTAAAGGATGGCGTCCGCCTCTTTCCAGTCGGGGCGGCTTGCGATAAATACTTTTCCTGAATATGCTTCATCAAACCTCATGATAAAACCCTCGCTTTCCTGTAAAAAAGCGCAAGATTCGCTCCTGCGCCGTACGTTTTTATTTGATTAAATCGCTCACAAATTTCGGAAGAACAAATGCCGCTTTGTGAAGCTCTTTCGTATAATATTTCGTGTCGATGTCAAAGAAACGGCTGTCCTCCACTTCAAGCGGATCGTACTTTTTAGAACCGATCGTAAATGTCCACAGGCCGCTCGGGTACGTCGGGATATTAGCCGTATACAGACGGGTGATCGGGAAGATTTCTTTCACGTCACGCTGTACGTTTGTAATCAGTTCCGGTGTAAACCACGGGTTGTCCGTCTGCGCGACGAAGATGCCGTCTTCTTTTAACGCCTTGGAAATTCCGGCATAGAAGCCTTTTGAGAACAGATTGACTGCAGGTCCGACCGGTTCTGTTGAATCAACCATGATGACGTCATACTCATTCTCTGATTTCGCGATGTGCATGAAACCGTCATCGACTCTCACGTCGACGCGCGGATCATCAAGCTTGCCCGCAATGGACGGAAGGAATTTTTTAGAGTATTCAATAACCTTGCCGTCAATGTCGACAAGCGTCGCTTTTTTTACGCTTGGGTGCTTCAGAATCTCTCTGATGACACCGCCGTCTCCGCCGCCGACAACGAGGACGTTTTCCGGATTCGGGTGCGTAAATAACGGGACGTGCGCAACCATTTCATGATAGACGAATTCGTCTTTTTCAGAAGTCATGACCATTCCGTCTAAGAACAGCATGTTGCCGAATTCTTCTGTCTCCACCATTTCCAGATGCTGAAATTCCGTCTGTTCCGTATGTAATGTTTGTTTCACCTTTAATGTAATGCCGAAATTCTTCGTCTGCTTCTCCGTATACCAAAGCTCGCTCAATTGTCATCTCCCTTTCAAGGCTTATTTCATTTATTGTAAGCGTCTGTATCGCTTTTATTCCGGTTAAAATCTCATTTTCACCTAAGGAAAAAGTATAGAGGATGGAGGGGAAAAAGTAAAGAAGTGTCCGGTTTGATATGTTTAAAAAACCCCCTTTTTTCACATAATAATAGAATCATGAAAAAGGGGGTTCCCAAAAGTGGATAAAGTATCTGGAAAACAGCTCAGAGTCACGTTCAAAATCATCCGCGCCTGTATCTTTCTGACACTGATCGGCGGAATGCTGGCCGGCGTCTGCTTCACATCCGTTCTTCTTGCAGCGAAATGGCAGGGGGCCCCCTCCGTCCGGGTTCCTCAGTCTACGATTCTTTATGCAAATGACGGCTCAAAGCTAGGTGAGACCGATTTCGGGGAAAAGCGCTACTGGGTCCGGTTAAAAGATATCAATCCGATAGCGGTGCAGGCCGCGATTGCGGTGGAGGATCAAAACTTTTACAATCACCACGGTTTTGATTACCGGCGGATGGCCGCCGCCGCGCTGGCTGACATAAAGGCAATGGCCAAGGTTCAGGGCGCAAGCACCATCACCCAGCAATACGCGAGAAATCTCTACCTTGAGCATGATAAGACATGGAAACGAAAATGGAACGAAGCATTTTACACGATCCGCCTTGAACAGAACTATTCTAAAAACGAGATTTTAGAAGGTTATGTAAATACGATATATTACGGCCACGGCGCATATGGAATTGAAGCCGCCTCGCGCCTGTATTTCGGCAAACACGCCAAAGATCTGAACGATGCGGAAGCCGTGCTTCTGGCGGGCATACCGAAAGGCCCGTCCGGCTATTCGCCATATGTCAGCGAAAAGAAGGCCAAACAGCGCCAGGAAACCATTCTCCGACTGATGGCCGGACAAAAAATGATCTCAAACGAAAAGGCGGAAAGGCTTAAGAAAATGCCGCTTGCCTATCAGCCGCTGAAAAACAGAACCGCAGCGAAAACGGCGCCTTATTTTTACGATGATGCGATGAAAGAACTCGAGAAAAAGCTCGGCATGACGCGCGAACAGCTCGCAACGAGCGGATTGCGTGTTTATACGACGCTTGATAAGCGCATGCAGCGGATTGCGGAAAACACTGTGGCACATACGATCCGTACCGGCTCTGACATTCAGGTCGGCTTTTCCGCGATTGATCCGGCAACAGGGCGCGTGCTTGCGCTTCTCGGCGGACGTGACTACGAAAAAAGCCCGTTTGACCGGGCGACACAGGCGAAACGGCAGCCGGCTTCCACGATCAAGCCGCTTTTGTACTACAAAGCGATTCAAAGCGGCTTTACACCGGTCACGCTGATGAAAAGCGAAGCCACTGAGTTCCAGATTGACGACAACGGAGAAACCTATTCTCCAAGCAATTACAACGGCTACTACGCCAATAAACCGATTACGCTGCTTCAGGCGCTTGCGTTGTCAGACAACATTTATGCCGTGAAGACCCATCTCTTTCTCGGCATGAATAAGCTCGTGTCGGCGGCAAAGGAATTCGGCATCAGCGAACATTTAAAGCCCCTTCCGTCTCTGGCGCTAGGAACTGAACCCGTGCGCCCGATTGAGATGGTTAATGCCTACGCGATGCTCGCAAACGGGGGAAAACAAATCACCCCTTCCTTTATCACAAAAGTGACGGATACCGCCGGCAACGTCTTGTATGAACAGCCGCGCGGACATCAGCAGACGCTTGATAAAAAAGCCGCTTTTGTGACGGCGAGCATGATGACGGGCATGTTTGATCAGGATTTAAACGGCTATACTTCCGTCACGGGACGCACCATTTCTGACCGGCTGACCCGAACCTATGGCGGTAAATCAGGCACGACGAGCGCAGACAGCTGGATGATCGGCTTTAACCCGGCTCTTGCCGCCGGTGTATGGACAGGCTATGACAAAAGCAGCACGATTGATTCAGTAGAAGAAAAAAGCTATGCGAAGACGATTTGGGCGGACTTTATGGAGAAGGCGCTCGAAGGAGAACCGGAAATAGCGCTTAAACCGCCGAAGGGCGTCACGGGCGTCTATATCGATCCCGCTTCCGGCTACACTTCGGGACCCGGCTGCGCCGCAAAGCATTATACGTATTTCATCGCAGGCACTGAGCCCGCGGATGTGTGCTACGGAGCGGAACCGTCTAAAAAAGAAAAGGAACACGCCCCCGCCCGCAAAGAAGCTCCGCGCAAAAAATGGTGGGATAAGTGGCTCGGCAAAAAAGACTGAGCCCGGTGCATTGCGCGCCGGGCTTTAATCCGCGTCTTCCTCAAGCACCCATGGGAGCAAAAGAGAAAAGTCGAGATGGATAATAGGGTCAGGAAAACCCTTCGGTATAAAAAATGTTGTACTCGGCAATGAAAACGAAAAGCGGATGTCTCCCGCCCACTCGATATGAAACTTCGGCCAGCCTTCCCTAAGCCTGCCGACAATCGGATAGCTGCCCGCATAATGATGCAGGCCGTTTTCCTTTCCATGCTCCCCCAAGTCGTGACAGACAGCCGGACGAATCCCAAACTGCGTAAACAGCCTTGTTTTCTCGGCGGGAAGGAGATTCACCGCCTCGGAAAAGTTCCGGCAGTGCCCGCAATCGCAAGGATCAGGCCATGATTTTTCGTATTGTTTTCTCGTTTCCGCCGCATCTGCTTCAATGACCCAAGGCCCGATTTCAAAGACGGTAAACATGATGAAACCTCCGGGTAAACATGAAAAACCCCGAGTCTTGGTTCGGCTCGGGACTTTCCATGTCCTGATTCTGTATCAACAGTTTACTCAGTACAATTGCAAAATAGTGCAAATATTTATAAAGTTCACAAAAAGTTCACAAATTATTTTTCTTCCGGAAGCAGACCTGTTTTCAATTCATCGGATGAACGTTCCCATAGCCCTTGGTCATGCTTCTGCAGAAATTCAGCAAGCACCTGCTTTGAGCTGGCGTCCATTTTGTCCACGATAATGCAGCGCTTCATTGATTTATCCATTAAATTCACATGCTCCGGCAATGACTTATAGCCTCTGCGGATACTTCTGTCCACGGTCATTTCACAAGCCGTCACACCCGCGTAATAAGGGCCTTCTTCTTTTCTGTCGATGGTGACCCACACGAGCCAGTACGGTTTTCCGTTCGGCACTTCATCTTTGTCCGGCAGGAATTTGATGCCTTTTTCAACGACACTGCGGGCATGCATTGCGCCGATGTCAACGAAGGCTTCCTTCTCTTCCACATCGACAAATACCGGAGAAATATTGTCAAGGCTCAGCGCCCCGGCGCCAAAACCGCCATGTCCGTCGGTCGGATCACTTTTAATAATATTAAATCCGATTGTTTTCTTCTTTTTTTCTTCCATGAAAATACCCTCCTACAAAAGCGGTTGAAATATAATGGCAAATACCTTGAGAATCCAGTCTCTCCCCTCGCTTAACAGCGGCCACACGACATAGGAGCCGACCGGTGTCACAAACAGCACGAGAAACACGATAATCCCGTAGCTCTCAAACTGAGTCATTTTGGCGCGCACCCGCGGCGGCACGAGATCCTCAATAATCCGGTAGCCGTCAAGCGGAGGAAGCGGCAGCAGGTTGAATAAACACAGCGCGAGATTCAGCTGAATCCAAATAGAGAAAAAGCGGTCAAGCCCCATGCTGAATGCAGAAAGCAGCTCCATTCCGTAAGCATGCATCAACACTAGCAAAAAGAAACCGATAAAGGCAAGAAGCAGGTTGCTTACAGGCCCGGCGACGGAAACCAGCACTCCCGCCAGCCGCGGTCTTTTAAAGGCGCGGCGGTTCACCGGCACCGGACGGGCCCAGCCGAAACCCGCTACCAAAATTAGAATCGTTCCGAAAACATCAAGATGTTTAATCGGATTGAGCGTTAATCTGCCCTGTCTCGCCGCGGTATCGTCTCCGAACCGATACGCAACATACGCGTGCGCCAGTTCATGCATCGTAAATGCCACGATCAGCGTAATCACGACATAGGGCATAAGCTCCAGCGGATAATATAAAAATCTGTCCAAATGTAAAAATCCCCTTTTTTAAAAAATGCAAGATTGTCCTTCATTCAGTATACTATAAGTGACCTCTCTTCCAAAGAGAGGAAACGATAAAGGAGGATCAGCACCATGCCGCTCGTAACCGTTAAAATGCTTGAAGGCCGCACAGATGAACAAAAACGGAATCTGGTTGAAAAAGTGACAGAAGCCGTAAAAGAAACGACAGGCGCAGCCGAAGAAAAGATCATTGTCATGATTGAAGAAATGAGAAAGGATCATTACGCCGTCGCCGGCAAACGGATCAGCGATACGGAGTAATCCTTGATAACGGCCGGCGCTGCTATGTCAGGCCGGCTTATTTCATTACTTTTTCAACGAGGCTGAAAAAGGTGTTCTTTTCTTCCTCTGTCAATGCTTCAAACAGCTCGTCAATGAGCATCTGCCGGTTTTCAATCATTTGCATGGCCGCCATTTTTCCCGATTCGGAAAGCGTCATCCATACCGTGCGTCGGTCTTCGTTATTTCTCGACCTTTCCACGAAACCCTCTTTTTCTAAATGATTCAGAGCGGTTGTCGTGGCCGAAGGCGATAATGTGACTTCCTGCAATATATCTTTAATCGTGCACGTGCCGTGCCGGTAAATAATCCTGAGAATAAATCCTCTGATATTGTTTATACTTTTCGGAATTGTCGCCTCATCAAGCTTTTTCGTGCTCTTTAAATATTTCGTGAGCGCGTAATCCAGTACATTTGCTTGCAATATATCGTGCTCCATGCAGAAACTCCCCATTTCAAGATGCATCCATCATCATTTGATTGTTTTTTATTACATTTTACTGATACCTCGCGGGGAAAGTCAAAATTTCGGCCGGAAAGCCCGCAACTTTTATCCTGCCCTATACAGACTATTATCTCCTACTTTTTCACCCATCCCTTTTATGCAATGCTGGTTTTATAGACATGATTCAGGTAAAATCATTAAGGGTGACTGCGTTTGACGGAAAGGATAATCTGATCGGATGCGGCAGACAATATGACTGGAAAAGAAACGGAACAGACGGGGAAACAGAACACAGGATTGTCGATTACACAGAAGATGTGACACGGGTAAAAGCCAAAGAGCCCCTCTTGGCTTTTGCTTTTGGATGGAGGGATGCGTGTTGCGGAATATCCTACAAAAAAAAGACATCACCCAGCTGCTTGAACAAAGCAGAAACAGGCAGACTGCCAAAACGATGGGTGGATTTGATTTAACTTTACTGGGCATCGGCGCCGTCATCGGGACGGGCGTCATGGTTCTTACAGGCATTACGGCCGCGAAAAATGCCGGGCCTTCCGTAATCTTTTCTTTTATCATTGCAGCCGTTGTCTGCAGCCTTGCAGCATTATGTTACGCCGAAATCGCTTCTGTTCTCCCGGTTTACGGAAGCGCCTATATTTACTCTTATACCACCATGGGAGAAATTGTCGGCCATTTAATGGGCTGGACGCTCTTATCCGTTTATATGGTGACGGCGTCGGCGGTGGCAAGCGGCTGGTCAAGTTATTTTAATAATCTGTTAGCCGAAATCGGCATGCCTTTGCCGGACAGTCTGCTGCACGTGCCGAGCCAGGGGGGCATCGTCAACCTTCCTGCCATCATCATTACTCTATTAATTGCCGTCGTTCTGTCACGCGGCTCCAAAGAGAGCAAAACCTTTAATAATATAATGGTTCTCGTAAAAATCGGAATTGTTTTGCTGTTTATCATCACAGGAAGCTTTTTTGTAAAGCCGGGCAATTGGCATCCTTTTATGCCTTTTGGAATCAAAGGCGTCATTACAGGGGCTTCTGCCGTCTTTTTTGCGTTTCTCGGATTTGACGCGATTTCCGCTTCGGCTGAAGAAGTCAAAAAACCGCAGCGCAACCTGCCGATCGGTATTATCGGTTCACTGGTGATCTGTACATTTGTATACGTCATCGTCTGTCTCGTCATGACGGGTATGGTTCCGTATTCACAGCTTAATGTGCCGGAAGCCATGTCATATGTGTTACAGACTGTAGGACAAAACGCGGTGGCGGGCGTTATCGCTGCCGGTGCGGTGATCGGACTGATGGCCGTCGTTCTCGCCCATACCTATGCGGCGACCCGTATATCTTTTGCGATGGCAAGAGACGGGATGCTGCCGAAAGTCTTTACCATTGTCGGAAAGAAATCGGGAGCTCCGATCTTTAATACGTGGCTGATCGGACTGATCAGCGCCTGCATCGCGGGTTTTGTTGATCTGAAAGAGCTGTCAGATCTCTCAAACATCGGCGCGCTATTGACATTTGCCATGGTCAGTCTGTCCGTGCTGATTCTGCGCCGCACCCATAAGGATCTGCCGCGGGGATTTAAAGTGCCTTTTGTACCAGTACTGCCGATTTTGGCCATTATCTGCTGTTTGTTTTTAATGGTCAATCTGCCGCTGAAAACGTGGCTTTATTTTGCCGTCTGGCTGATCATCGGCGTCATCGTTTACTTTTTATATTCGTACAAGCACAGCAAATTGAGACAATAAACAAAACCAGGCCCGCTTTATCGCGGCCTGGTTTTTTCATCAAAAAAGACGAAAGCCATCGCCTTTAACAAATGTGTTTCAGCTCTTCTATGTAGTGAAGCGCCTCATCATATTCTTCATCTGTATATTTCTGTTTGCTTTTTATCGTAAACACTTTCTCTTTCTTTTCCTCAGCTTCAAGGCCGTCAAAATACAAAATCGTAGACACCAGCTCCAGAAACCGGGATGAGCGGCTGTTGACGCTGTCGATGTACTTCTTCATATCCGGCATCGTAAGCTCCGCATGATGTAAAAACTCGGCTCCCGTCTCCGTCAGCGAGTACCGGTATTGAAAGTAGCCGCCCTTTTTTTCCTTCACCTCATCCAGAAACCCAAGATTGCACAGCTCTTCAATTCGAAGCGTCAGTTCTTCGGAATACGGGCCGTAAAAATGAAAATCATATTTTTCGTAGAAAGGATACTGCATTTTCTTCGCGATATAAATGATTTTCTGCAGCTTTTTCCGCCCGATGATTTCTCCAGAATCCGAGAACACCTTCATCAGTTTTGCATGTTCTTTCAACAAATTCCCGACATCTCCTTTTCCTTCTTTACCAAAATCCTTCTATGTCAGTCCCAGCAGCTGCCGGATTTTTAATTTTGCTTCAGGGTTTTCTGAATCGTCACAAATGAGGTCCATCGGATAGTAGAGCTTATGGTCCGTCCGGCGTTTGCCCGAAATGGATTCGACAATGGCGGACTGCCTGGACAGCTCTTTGATCTGGCCGTTCTGCGTTAACAGGTGAATCGGCAGACGCTCCTCCTCTTCACCCGGCCGGTAAAAATCATACGGCAGATCCGATGAAGAATCGACCACTAAATAGTAATTGGGATCAATTCCCGCCTCTTTAAACAGAGCGGTCAGTTCAAAATAAGCAGACATTTCCTCATTGGGGTTAAATTCGGCATATTGAAACAGCTGGCGGTTAATGAAGCGGCGGCACAAGTCGGACAGAATCGGGTCCTCTTCTTCCTCCCAAGCCTGGAAATAATATAAAATGATGGCTTCATCAAGCTTCAGATAATCCGCAAGCGTCAGCTTCCCTTCAAAAATGGAATAAAAATGAACGGGAGCATGAGTGAATATATACCCTTCTTCATGGAGCTGCTTCGCACGGTGGAGAATTTTCGTCAAAATGACTTCAGCGCTTCTCGTCACGGGATGAAAATACACCTGCCAGTACATTTGATAGCGGCTCATAATATAGTCTTCGACGGCGTGCATGCCGCTTTGCTTAATGACGATCTGGTCCTCACGCGGACGCATCACCCTTAAAATCCGTTCCATATCAAAATGTCCGTAGCTGACGCCCGTATAGTACGCGTCCCGCTGAAGGTAATCCATCCGGTCGGCGTCAATCTGACTCGAAATCAGGCTGACCACCTGCTTGTTTTTGTATGTTTTGGCAATGACTTCGGCAACATCCTGCGGGAATCCCGGCCCCGCCTTTCTGAGAACCTGATTCACCTCAGTATCGCCGAGGATGATTTCCCTCGTAAAGTCTTCATGATCCAGATGAAAAACCTTTTCAAAGGAATGTGAAAACGGCCCATGTCCCAAATCGTGCAAAAGCGCAGCGCTGAGACAGAGTTCGCGTTCATTGTCATCCCATTCAGGACGCCCTTTAAAAACATCATCAACCATTCGTCTGACAATCTCATAGACGCCGAGAGAATGGTTAAAACGGCTGTGTTCCGCGCCGTGAAACGTCAAATACGTCGTACCGAGCTGTTTGATCCGGCGCAGCCGCTGAAATTCACGGGTGCCGATCAAATCCCAGATCAGCTTGTCCCGCACATGAACATAGCGGTGAACGGGATCTTTAAACACTTTTTCTTCTGATAATTTTCCGTTTGGATACGCCATCGTCATTCCCTCTTTTTTTTAGCCGTGATTCTATTATATCGGCTCTGTAATTTGAAAACATCCTTGAATTTGTCCGGCGTTTTGTTCCAGTTTTCCGACATTGATTTTTTGAAGCAAAAAAGCCTGACCCATCGGGCGAGGCTGTCGTAAAAATACACATTTACTTTTTGATCTTCTTTTTCACTTTCTCAATCAGCTCGTCCTCAGTCGGCGCCGACAGCGGGCGGTTGTTTACGAAAGCAAACGATTTTTTGCGTCCGGGCCCGCAATATGACTGACATCCGACCTCCACTTTTGCATCCGGGTCAGCTTCTTTCAAACGCGGCAGCAAAGTCTTAATATTGGTGGCCTGGCAATCATCACACACTCGGAATTCATTAGCCATGATGTACGCTTCCCTTCATTCAATGTTCCTCTATGTTAAATCTTAATTTTAAAAAAGAAAAAAATCACATCACATCTCATTGTACAAGGATTCATCTTATCCTGCAAGGCTCTGCGTATCTCTCATTCTTTCAGCCAATTTGTATAAATATTTTCCAATCTGGACATTCTAATACCATCAAAGATATTGGGGGTTGAGAACATTGACAAAACAAAGACAGGACGCCTGGTCGGAGGAAAACGACCTGCTGCTTGCGGAAACCGTGCTCCGTCACGTTCGGGAAGGAAGCACGCAGCTGAACGCCTTTGAAGAGGTAGGCGATAAATTAAACAGAACGTCGGCAGCGTGCGGTTTCAGATGGAATGCCGTCGTCCGCCATCAATACGAAAAAGCGCTTCAGCTCGCCAAAAAACAGCGGAAACAGCGGATGCGCGCGCTCGGAAACGGCCAGCCGGCCAAGAAGAAACTATTATACCAGCCGCCTGCACCGGATGCGGATATCATGCAGGAAACATCAGCCGAAGAGACGGTTCAAACGGAAGCGCCAAAAGAGGATCGGCAAGCCGTCATGTCCGGCGAACATATGCCTTATGTCGATGAAAGCTTCAAGGAAGAGTTAGCTAGTTTATCACATTTGCTGGCGCCTCAGCAGCCGAGCCAAAAGGCGGAGCTCACAATGGCAGATGTCATTCAATTTCTGCAGAGCTATGAAGGCAGCGGAAAGCAAACTTCCGCCCTGCAAATGGAAAATGACCGTTTAAAACGGGAAAACCAAGAACTTCAGTCTAAAACCGAGCAGCTGGAAGCGGCCGTCGAAAAGCTTGAAAAAGATCAAAAAACCATTCAGGAAGACTACGAAACCTTGGTGAAAATTATGAACAGAGCCAGAAAACTAGTTTTATTTGAAGACGATGAACATGCCTCTCCGTCCTTTAAAATGGACCGGAACGGCAATTTAGAAAAAATGGCCGAATAAAGGAAAAACCCCTTTCCTTGTCATGGAAAAAGGGGTTTTTGCCATTTGTCAATGACGCGCATCCTGATCTATATTAATGTAAACATTGTTCAGGAGGCCTTCTTCCCGCAAGGGCTGCGCATCTCGGTCCCCGCCCGCACATAAGCATAAAGATTCAATTCCTCATCCGAAATGGTTCTTGGGAATTATTGATCGATTAACTACTGTGCAATACACTGTATAGAGAATACAATTATTAGATATGATGGGAATGATAGTAAATGAGTAGCCAATTACGAAAAGGAGCGTTAGAACTTTGTGTGTTGTCCCTGCTTCTTTATGAAGATTTATATGGTTATGAATTAATCAAGATCATAAGTGAAACGTTCCCTGTATCGGAGGGCACCATCTACCCCATATTACGAAGACTCACAAAAAATAACTACCTAAAAACGTATACAGCAGCTTCCGATCAAGGCCCATCACGCAAATATTACAAAGTAACAGAAGAAGGCGCCTTTTATCATCAAACATTAAAATCGGAATGGCTTGACCTGTCCGAAAAAGTGAACAGCATCATTAAGGAGGGAAAATGAATGTGTAAAGACCAATATTTAAAACATCTCCGGCGGGAAATAAAAGATCTGCCGGAACGTGAGCAAAAAGAGATACTGGCCGATATCGGCGAAATATTCCAAATGGGCGGCGCTGAAGGAAAAAGCGATGAACAAATCGCGGGCAATTTAGGAAACCCCAAAACACTTGCGCGCGCCTTAAAAGCGGATATTTTCATCAGTGATGCCGAGGAGCAGAAAACATGGCGCTCCTTTTTCAAAGCATTCGGCCTGATGCTGGGGATGGGCATGTTCAACTTCATGTTTATGCTGACACCGTTTCTTTTTGCCTCTGTTGCGGTGTTAAGTTTGATGGCGATCGGCCTGATGCTGATGACCGGATCATTCTTTCTCCTTGTAAAAGTGCCGATTGTAACAGCCATTTTTAACGGATGTATGGTTCTTGGAGCAGGTATGGCGGTGTTTATGGCCGGATTTGATCTTTCGAAACTGATATTCCGCATCTTTTTGCGCTATTTCAAATGGAATGTCAGTGTTGTAAGGAGGGAAAACATTGAATCGAAAAATGTGGTATAGCATTGCTCTCATTTTAATCGCTGCCGGCCTGATCGGAAGCATGTTCTTCGGTTTTGACGGCTTTTACCCTAAATCATAAGGAAGGTGTGCAAATATCATGACTGAACCAGCCCTGATATTAAAAGATGTCTCTAAAACAATCAATCATACCCCTATTGTACAGTCAATTTCTTTCGATGTGAGAAAAGGTGAGATATTCGGCCTTTTAGGGCCGAACGGCTCAGGAAAAACCACTATTTTCAGAATGATCGTACAGCTTATTAAAAAAACAGAAGGAGCCATTTCATTCAGAGGCAGACCGGACAGCGACTTTGAATATTTTATGAGACATATCGGGGTTATCATTGAAGGCCCGGATATGTATCCGAATATGACCGCTTTGCAAAACCTAAAATATTTTACTAAACTGCGCAGCAGCTCGCTGCGAACGGATGAGCTTATGAATACCCTTGCAAAAGTCGGATTGGAGCAGGCTGCCCGCAAAAAAGTGAAACATTTCTCATTAGGCATGAAACAGCGCTTGGGGCTCGCTTATTCTCTTCTTCACAATCCCGGATTATTAATTCTGGATGAACCGATGAACGGCCTCGATCCTAAAGGAATGAAAGAATTGCGCACCATTCTTTCCGATTTAGCGAAGCAAGGGGTTTCTATTTTATTATCAAGCCATTTATTGTCGGAAATGGAGGAAATTTGCGATAGGGTTGCCTATATTAAAAAGGGACGGATTTTAGGAATTGAAGACATGAAGAACAGACATGACCTTGGTCAGAAAAAGCTGTTTACCGTCACGGTCGATCATCCGGCAAGGGCGAAAGAAATATTAGAACAGGAAGGTATTCTTCAAGTACAGCAAAAAGACAGCCGCATCATTGAATTGGAAGCGGAAGAAGATACCATCCCGTATGTCATTAAATCTTTGGCAGAGAAAGAGATTCTGATTTCCCGCGTTTCTGCAAGAACTTTGTCATTGGAAGAGAAATACATGATGATTACAGATCAGGAGGACGCGGTATGAGCATATTTCATCTGGCGCAGAACGAATTCATAAAAATAACCCGAAAAAAAGGCACACTTTTATCTCTTTTTTTCCTGTTTCTCATCGTTTTGCTGGCCGGCCTTATTATGAATCATGAGTTAGATGCTTCCTCGGATAACAATTGGAAAGAACGGCTTCTCGCCGAAAAAAAACAGGAAGAAATTGATAAACCGGCTGAAACGACAGGCGTTTATTATTCTGCTGATGTTAAGAATAAAGACTATTATTTGGAGCATAACATCAACCCTTATGAATGGAACGGCTGGAGGTTTTTCGGCACGGTTACTTCAAACGGGCTTGAGATTTTCGTCAGCTTGACCGCGATTTTAACCGTCAGCGGGGTTGTTTCTAAAGAGTTTGCCCTTGGGACGATTAAGTTTATCGCTACAAGCCCGAACCGAAGATGGCGGATTTTAACATCGAAATTTCTGGCCTCCCTTCTGTTTACCGGTATGATTTACTTATTTTACTGTGTGAGCTGTTTGCTGATCGGCGGCGTGTTATTCGGTTTTTCCAATGCTTCATATCCGCTCGTCTATACTCATTTAAATGACAGTCTGTATACCATCAGTTCAATCAAAGCATCCGGAATCATTCTGCTTTTGCGTTTCATATCAATTATAAGCATTGTCACCATTGCGTTCACTTTGTCAGTATTGTGCAAAAGTCAGGCGCTCTCCCTTTGCTTATCCATTTTACTGCTGTTTGCCGGCAGTATATTGGGCGGAACTGATTTGCTTGCCCAATTTACATGGTACAAATTTACGCTCTTTCCGCATTTAAATCTCGTTGCTTATGTAAATAAAAGCGCGGGTGATGCGATTTCAACGTTAAACATCCCCTATTCCATGACGGTTATAGCGATCTACTTTCTTATTTGTTTATTGATTTCTTTTTCCGTCTTTCAAAAGAGAGACATTACAGCATAGACAGAGAGGCGGCGGCATAATGAGCGGACGGCAGGAAATATTGACGGTCCAGCAATTTGCCGCTGACCGCCCCTTGGTCCATCGCTAATGGATTCAAATAACCGAAGCTCCCGCTGCTTCGCTGCTGAAAGCGTAGAAATTCCCGCCCTTCCCGTATAAAAAGCGCCTCATCGAATTGGAGAAATTTCATAATGGCTGTGTATTTTGCAACGGCGTCAATGTGATACTTTCTGCACTCGGCTAACATTAAACCTGAAAAAGCAAAGTCTGATGTTTTGTACCATTCCGTGAGAAAAGGCTGCAATTCTTTCATTTGCAAATAAGTGACGGCATAAAGGGCATCCGCCTGTTCTTCCTGAATGCCGCCCGGTGCCATGAGCAAATCGGCCTCACGTTTCATCCCGGTTTCTAAGAACACGATCAGTTCTTCGGGAGTCACCGCCCCAAAATAAGCCCCTAACACCATGAGGATCATAGAGGAAGGCTCTGATTTCAGTTCCTCTTGTAAACCGCGGACCATTTGTTCAAGTCCGTTATGAAAAAAGATGCTTTTTACGGCATCTATCCTGCGGTACACATGATACGCATACGCGAACAGGACCGGATGGCATTCGTGCGTTTTTTCTCCAAAATAACGGTCTAAGAATAGAATGACTTCTTCTGTATCCTTTCTTTTTTCAAAGTGATGACATGCCGCTAAACTGCAAAACAGGTGCATGAGATCATCTGCTTCTATTTCTTCCGGCTGCAGCTGAATGTTCTTCCAAAAACCCAGCAGCCATTCTTCTGTTTTTTTTATATTAAAATATTCCTTGACTATCTGCATGTTCCACACTCCAGATTCAGAATCTCAATCGCCGGCAGAAGAGCCGGAGCACAATGAATGGATGGATTCTCGCTATTTATATGATGAAGAGCCGCTTGACAGCCATAAAAAAATGGATCGATACACGATTGGATAAATAACATATTGCACAGCTGTTTCATTTTTCGGCTGCCGAGACAAAATACAAGCCATTTTTGAATGGAAGCCTTCAAGCCGGGATGAAGCAGATGCTCTCCCTGATCTAAATGAAGAAGACAGTACTCGACAAACTCCAGCTCGTTTTCAGCTGTTCTTTTCCATGCGTCATGGAGCAAA
The DNA here is from genome assembly GCF_046535335.1 of Bacillus sp. SIMBA_026. Classification (NCBI taxonomy): domain Bacteria; kingdom Bacillati; phylum Bacillota; class Bacilli; order Caryophanales; family Bacillaceae; genus Bacillus; species Bacillus sp. SIMBA_026. The sequence goes on from NZ_JAWRWX010000002.1 coordinate 730,292, forward strand.
GGCTGAAATATCGAATTCTTGTAAAAGCGCACTTTTTCATGGTCAGTTGACATTCCCAGCTCGCTCAGCAAACCGACGAATTCGGCGTATTTAAAATAAGGCCATTCTTTTTTTATAAGATAGCCGTTTTGCAATCCGTGACGTATGACCTGATCATCCGAATCCATTCCCTGCTTCTTTTTATAAGCTTTTGCCGTTAAATAGATATGAATCAACTCATTGACAATGGCCGTGTTACAGTGAAACAGATCTTCCCAGCATGACTTATCAACGAAAGCGGAGGCAATCCTTTCAGTATGTTCTTTTACAGCGGAAGAATGGCTCGTCTTCCTGTAGTACTTGCAGAAGCCGGCAAACAGCTGAATGCTCTTTTGATCCGGAAGCGATTGTTCAGCAAAAGATAATAAAAATTGATCTGTCTCTTCAGCTAATCTATTCAAGTTAATCGTTCCTTTCCGCTCTAAGACAGGCATGCGCGGCACCCGCGGCGACAAGTGTTGTATGATAGCAATGTTTAAACACATCTTCTCTTCGCTGTTCACCTTTCAAACCGGGTTTATGTTGATAGGTGATGCTCGGGACATTCCCCTCTTTCATTCGGCCCTGATAGATTTTATTCCAGGCTGCTTCATAGAGCGGTTTATGGTTGTCCTTATCCATGTCGATATGTAAAAAAGAGCTGCACATCAATAATTCACTGGTAATATCTAAATTCTCAAGACAGATATAGATCCCGAGAAATTTCAGGACCTTTTCTTTTAAGGACGGCAGATGATACTCTTTATCCGTAAGCGAAGAACATCCCATGTCTGTTATATAAAAAATCGTATGAGTGATACTGTACGCATCATGATCCGTCATATATGTATTTGGGACATCCTGACCAGCTGCTGTGTAGTGATATAAGTCAGAAAAATCCGTTATTTCCGAGGTTACGCCTGCTCTTTGCAGACTGTACTTCAGATCCATTTTCCGAAAGGGAATTTTAGCAAGGCTGCAATCAAAACGCGCTGCCGTGAATTTTTCCAGCTCCCATATCACCGAAGCCCGTGACGGATGATCAGTCAAGGTAAGAAATTCACCCGCAATAGCCAATCCGGCGAGACCGTCCGGATCAAAATGAATAAATTCTTCAAGCTGATCATTATGGAGCCTTTCTGTAATAAACTCCGTTAAAACAGCAACTTCCTTATCATCTGCCTGATTTCTGATCAGGTAATTGGTAAGAAAAATGAGTTCTATAAATGTTTTAAGGCGCCACCTGAAATCATTCGCTACTTTATGATTCATATCAAAATAATGGATATTTTTAACAATCCATGACAGTGCTCCCCGCTTAATTTCTGTTATATACTCTTGTGTCAAACTCTCACCGCCTCGTCTCAGATGTGTAGGCTCCAAACAGTGATTATCCTACTTTTGAGCGGCTAAATCAGAGAAATTCAAATTCGGGTTTTGATTGTCTTCTTGGCTCGGCACTACAAGCACCCAGCCGCTCCAAGCGAAAGAATTGCCTGATTGTTCCGCATCTCCGGCTAACAAATGTGTCGGGATCGTGATTCTTTTTTCTTCTTTTATTTTTTTAAAGTTCATATCTCCATCTCCTTTAGTTTATAGAATTATTTGGAACCTACATAAATATATTAATCAAATAAGGTATATAATGTAAACTAGTTTTGGTACAACACTTCTTTTTCACTATAACTAAATAGTATATAATTACCAAAAATAAAAAAGCCCGGACTTAGTCCAAGCTTTCCTGCGTGCCGAACACCTTCTCATTCCGTTCCAGCATTCGGGTCAGATTTTTTTCAAATACCATTTCTTCTTCCGGCGATAATCCGGCTGCATACAGGCGGCCGCTGAGTTCCTTCAGTTCGGTCAAAAGCGCCAGCATTAAGTCTTGCACGGTAATGTCCGTTTGCAGCAATTCGCTTAATGAAGCCATCGTTTCGGGCCGGATATCGGGATATACACCTTTTGTATCGTTGCTTTTGTCTTTTAAAGCGGCTTGATAGAAACGTCTGATCAGATCGGCGCGTTCGCTTCCGCTTTTATCGGCGCAGAGGTAAATCTGAACCGCGGTTCCGCCCCGCAGGCGTCTTTGTGAGATTCCCGCGAATTTTCGGCCGCCGATGCTGAGATCATAGCTGCCCGGACAGTACGATCCTTTAATTTCATATGCTTCAATTTCAGCATTGTGCGGACGCAGCATCCGCCGCACCAGCTCTGTCATCGCCTCGTAGCCTCTGTCGATGTCGATGCCTTTTTTCTCGTCTTCAAAAATAAGCGAGATATTCAATACGCCTTCGTCCAGGACGACGGCGAGGCCTCCGGAATTGCGGACAATAACACGGTAGCCTTCGTCCTCCAGCAATTTCACGCCGTCCTTTAAAAACGGCAGGCGTGTGTCCTGAATGCCGAGCACGATCGTCCGGTGGTGCACCCAGGAGCGTGCCGTCGCAGGCGATTCCCCTTTGCCTACGGAGGCGCACAGCGTATCATCCATTGCGAATGACTGCTTCGCATCAAAATAAGGGCCGAGGCTGGATTGGTCAATGATTCTCCAGCTCGGCTGCATCAGTAAATCAATCGGTTGCTTTCCCATCTATATTAAATCCCTTTCGTCATAGGCTTTCCATGCATTTATTATATCACTCCGCTTGAGATGATTGAAATTGGCTTTTCAAAAGTGCGATGAAGATTTCTTTGTTTTTTGTGTTCTCTATAATGGAAGATTGGATGATAGACAGTTTCCGTTTTAAGGAGAATCCTTTTATCTCAAGCACGGAAATGCTGCCGTGAAGCAGATCCTTTTGCACCACGCTTTTTGACAGAACGGAAAGACCCATTCCGCTGATCACGGCTTCTTTGACGCCCTGGTTGCTGCTGATCGTCATCATGGATTTCGGCCGCAGTCCGTTTGATTGAAGAACGTGGTCTAAATATTCCCTCGTTCCCGAACCCTTCTCCCTCGTCACCCACGCTTGATTTTGCAATTCGGCAGCCGGGATGTTTTTTCTGCCGGCGAGCGGGTGTCCGTTCGGTGCGGCAATGCACAATTCATCCTCCATAAACGGCTGAATGTCGAGCTCGTTTTTCCCCGTATGCCCTTCAATTAATCCGATATCGGCTTGAAGCATCCGAACCGCTTCGCTGACCTCCTCCGTGTTTCCGATCATGACGTCCAGGTTCAGCTCGGGATACTCGTTATGAAGCTTTGCGAGAAGCGGCGGCAGAATATATTCGCCGATGGTAAAGCTCGCGGCGATTTTGAGCTTCCCTTTGACATAATGATGATGGGCGTAAATTTCGGATTTCGCCTGTTCGTACAAAAAGACCATCTGCTTGGCGCGCTGATAGAGAATGTCCCCCGTCGGCGTAGTCGTAAAGTGCTTCGGAGAGCGGTTCAGCAAAGCGGTTTGAAATTCTTTCTCCAGGTTTTTAATGTGGAGGCTGACGCTCGGCTGAGAAATCATCAGCTTCTGCGCCGCCTTTGTAAAGTTTTTTTCTTCCACGACGGCAATGAATGTTTTCAGTTCACCATAATACAAAAAAGCATCGCCCCTAATCATTATTTTTCCTAATCGTTTAGATCACATAAATATATTTTACTAATGATTAAGACCGCAGTAAAGTGGAGTTATCAAGATAATGGGAAGTGACTGAGATGAAGATGGTAAAAGGTGTTTCAGTTACCGCAGGAATTGCGTTTGCGGCTTTCTATGTCAGCCGCCTGCCGTTTTTGCATATGTTCGGAATGCTTGTCCTTGCAATGCTGATCGGCATGCTCTGGCGTGCCGTATTCGGACAGCGGGCGGCATTAGAGCCGGGGATCGCGTTCTCAAGCAAATACTTGCTGAAAGCAGGCATCATCCTGCTTGGCATGAGACTGAATCTGGCGGATATCTATCATGCGGGCTGGCACGTATTTGCAATTGCCGTCTGCTGTATGATGTTTGCGGGTGCCGTTGTATACGGACTGTCCCGGCTGTTCCGTATAGATCAGACACTCAGCACGCTGACAGCCTGCGGCACAGCGATCTGCGGAGCGGCTGCCATTGCCGCGATCGCGCCGCAGATCAGATCAAATGAAAATGCAGCCGCCATCAGCGCGGCCGCCGTTTCGTTATTAGGAACCGTTTTTACTGTTGTATATTCTCTTGCTTATCATGGATTGGGCTTTTCTCCTGCGGCTTACGGAGCCTTTTGCGGGGCAACGCTTCACGAAGTGGCGCATGCGGCGGCGGCCGGCAGCGCCGGAGGAAAAGCAGCCGTCGAGATGGCGGTGATCGTCAAACTGACCCGGGTCGCGCTGCTCGTCCCGGCCGCATTCATGCTCGGAATGCGGGCGCGCCGCAGCGGAAAGTCAAAGACGGCTTCTGCCGCTTCGCTCCCCATCCCTTGGTTTATCTTCGGATTTCTCGGAATGAGCGCCATCCATACATCAGGCGTTATTTCAGCTTCGTTTTCCGCGTTTCTTGTTCAAGTGTCTTATGTTTTAATCGGCATGGCGATGGCGGGTCTCGGTTTGAAAGTCCATATATCGGCGTTTCGTCATAGCGGCTGGCGGGCGCTCGCAGCAGGCTTGATCGGTTCTCTCTGTTTGTCCCTGTTCGGCTGGGCCGCAGTGACATTCTTTCTATAAAAAAAGCCGGTCCTCGTAAAGGCCGGCTTTTGCGGATTACAGCGCTTGAGCAGCCGTAATTAACGCAAGATTGTAGACGTCTTCCGCATTACATCCTCTGGAAAGATCGTTTACAGGCATATTCAATCCTTGCAGAATCGGTCCGACCGCTTCAAAGCCGCCTAAGCGCTGAGCGATTTTGTAGCCGATGTTTCCTGCTTCAAGGCTTGGGAATACAAATACATTCGCGTCTCCTTTAATGTCGGAGTCCGGCGCTTTTTTCTCCGCGACAGACGGCACAAATGCAGCGTCAAATTGGAATTCGCCGTCAAGCGTAAGCTCAGGCGCTTTTTCCTTCGCAATTTTCACCGCTTCAGCCACTTTGTCCGTCTCGTCTGATTTCGCCGATCCTTTTGTAGAGAAGCTGAGCATGGCAACGCGCGGGTCAATGTCAAACATTTGAGCCGTATTGGCGCTTTCAATGGCGATTTCGGCAAGGTCCTGGCTGTCAGGGGCAATGTTGATCGCGCAATCAGCGAATACATATTGCTCGTCACCGCGGGCCATGATGAAGACGCCTGATGTTTTTTTCACGCCTTCTTTTGTTTTGATGATTTGCAGTGCAGGGCGCACCGTATCAGCAGTAGAATGTGCAGCTCCGCTGACAAGTCCGTCTGCGAGACCTTTGTACACAAGCATCGTGCCGAAATAGTTTTCGTCCAGCAAAGCTTTGCGGGCCTGTTCTTCCGTCGCTTTGCCTTTGCGGCGTTCTACGAAAGCCTGAACGAGTTCTTCCATGCCTTCATATGTATGCGGGTCAAAAATGTCCACGCCGTCAAGCGTAAGATTTAATTCTTTCGCTTTTGCTTGAATGTCTTCTTTATTGCCGACTACGATCGGCTTTAATACCTTGTTGCCCGCCAAGTTGTTGACCGCAACCAGGATACGTTCGTCCAACCCTTCAGGAAATACGATTTTCACATCTTTTCCTGCGACTTTTTCTTGTACTTTTGTAAATAAATCTGCCACGATATACCCTCCTCTATGTTGACAAAAAACGCTTACTTTTACAGCATACTCTTCTTCCAGCTAAATTCAAATAAGCAACTTCTATTATAGCGCTTTCAAAAAGAAATCTTATTTTTCTAACTAATTTAATTGACGGTTTGTTTCACGGCTTAGTTTCTGAAACAAGGCTTCGGATTATTCAAGGTTTCTCCACAGCCGAAACGGTTAAACTGTGATATAGTGAAGGCATCAATGAAAAGATATAGGAGTGAAGATACATGAGTGAGCAGCAAAAAACGAACGAAGCCGCCCAAACGCTTGACGGCTGGTACGCGCTTCACGATTTCCGCACAATGGACTGGACGTCATGGAAGATGTTATCCAGCGATGAGCGCCTGTCGATTATTCACGAATTTACGGGACTGCTTGAAAAATGGGGCGTCGCCCAAAAAGAAGGCAAAGGCTCGCAAACCATCTACAGCATCGTCGGACAGAAAGCTGATTTCATGCTGATGATTCTTCGCCCGACAATGGAAGAGCTGAACGAAATCGAGCTTGAATTTAACAAATCAAAGCTTGCAGAATTTACAATCCCGGCTTACTCTTACGTGTCCGTGGTTGAGCTGAGCAACTACCTCGCAAGCGGAGAAGGCGATCCGTATGAAAATCCGCATGTCCGCGCCCGCCTGTATCCTGAGCTGCCTGAAGCGAAATACGTCTGCTTCTATCCGATGGATAAAAGAAGAAGCGGCAATGACAACTGGTACATGCTTTCTATGGATGAACGCAGAAACCTGATGAGAAGCCACGGCTTGATCGGACGGAGCTATGCCGGCAAAGTCAAACAGATTATCACGGGATCTGTCGGTTTTGACGATTACGAATGGGGCGTCACGCTCTTCAGCGATGATGTGCTTCAGTTCAAAAAACTTGTTTACGAAATGCGCTTTGATGAAGTCAGCGCGCGCTACGGCGAATTCGGTTCATTTTTTGTCGGAAACCGCTTGTCCCTCGACACGCTTCCGAAGTTTTTGCACGTGTAACAACCACCCGCCTGTCCGGCGGGTTTTTTATTTGTCAGAATTTAAATAAAATTTGCTATTTTTATCATTTTTTTTTACGATGTAAAGGAGATTCCATTTTGGTAAAGGGGTGCAGACAGTTGTCAAAACGAACCGCGTTTATTATGGGAGCCAGTCAGGGGATCGGCAAAGCGATCGCTCTGAAACTGGCGGACAATGGCTTTCATACCGTCATTAATTCACGAGTTCCCGAAAATATCGAATCGGTAAAAGAAGAGATCCTCGCCAAACATCCGGATGCGGGCGTCACCGTTCTCGCCGGGGATATGTCGGACCAGAAGACAAGAGCCGGCATTTTTGAAGAGATCAGATCACAATGCAGACGGCTTGATGTATTGATCAACAACATTCCGGGCGGCTCGCCGGATACCTTTGAAAACTGTGATATAGAGGATATGACAAATACCTTTACGAATAAAACGATCGCCTATATCGACTCTATGAAAACGGCCGCAGCAATCATGAAACAGCACGAATTCGGCAGAATCATTAATATCGTCGGAAACCTATGGAAAGAACCCGGCGCCAATATGTTTACCAACAGCATGATGAACGCCGCTTTAATTAATGCCAGCAAAAACATCGCCATTCAGCTTGCGCCTTTTCACATTACTGTCAACTGTCTGAATCCCGGATTTATCGCCACAGACCGTTATCACCAATTCGTGAAGAATGTCATGAAGCAAAACGGCATTTCTAAAGCGGAAGCGGAAGAACGGATTGCCTCAGGCGTCCCGATGAAGCGTGTCGGAACTGCGGAAGAAACCGCGGCGCTGGCTGCCTTTCTTGCCTCTGAAGAAGCCTCTTATATTACCGGGCAGCAAGTGTCAGCCGACGGCGGCAGCATGAAAAGCATATAATAAAAACATCCCGCTCTCAGCGGGATGTTTCTTGTAATGAAGGAAAGGACAAACCGAGCTTTTGAATCCGCACCACAAATTCCCTCAAATCGCCCTGCTTGGCCACCATTGATATTCTGACATAACGCTTTCCGCCGCTGCCGAAAATCTCGCCGGGCGTCACGACAACATGGGCATGCTCCAGCAGATAGTCCGAAAACTGGTGTGAAGACTCGAATTCATTCGGAATTTCAGCCCAGACATAAAAAGTCCCTTTCGGTTTTTCAATGCTCCAGCCTAATTCCTTTTCACATAACGCCGTGAAAAAGTCAATCCGTTCTTTATATGTGCGCTTCAGACGCTCGGTATGCTCAGGATTTCCTGACAGCGCCGCCGCTGCCGCCTGCTGAAGACCGCCGAACATGCCGACGAAGACGTGATCCTGAAACTCATTTACCGCCTGAATGATTTTCTCATTCCCCACGGCAAATGCCATTCTCCAGCCAGCCATATTGAAGGTTTTCGAAAATGAATAAAGCTCCGCGCCGACCGTTTTCGCTTCTTTCGCCTGAAGAAAGCTGGCCGGGTTCTGATCAAATTCGAACGCGCCGTATGCAAAATCGTGAATAAGGTGGATGTCATGTTTTTTTGCAAACGCTGCCGCTTTTTCATAAAACGCCTGATCCGCAGTCGCGCCCGTCGGGTTATTCGGGTAATTCAAAAACATCAGCTTGGCTTTTTTCAGGACGGCGGGATCAATCCGCTCAAAATCCGGCAAATAGCCGTTTTCCGGATGAAGCGGCATCTCATGCAGCTCCGCTCTGGCCATTGTAATGCCCGATAAATACTCAGGGTAGCCGGGGTTCGGGACTAAGGCGATATCGCCGGGATTCAGCAGGCATTGCGTCAAAACGTACAAACCAGCTTTCCCTCCGCCGAACAGCGCGATTTCTGTCTCCGGATTGACCGATACCCCGTACTCTCTCTCATAAAATTCCGCGATGGCTTCTTTCAGAAACGGATAGCCTCTGAACGGGCCGTATCCGTGATACGAAGGATTCAGCGCAGCCTCCCGCAATGTTTCAACGATATGCGGCGGTGTGGGGAGATCGGGATTCCCCTGCCCGAGGTTAATAATCTGGGCTCCCGTTTTCTCCAACTCTTTTACCTTTTGAAAAACGAGCGAAAATTCCTGTTTCGGAAGTGTCTTGATGACGTCGGACGGTATGATTTCCATCTGAAAGGCTCCTTATAAATGAATTTGCTCTGATTCGTTATTCCGTTCTGAAAAGGATTTATTGACCAGTTTTGTATGCAGAAACAGCCCGCTGACCAAAAGGACGATAAACGCCATGATGACTGCCGCGTCTACAATGTTGATCAGCATGGAACCGACGGCGATGCACAATCCGATGGACGCCTCCGCCACCGAAAAGATCCGGCCCTGAATCTGGTTCGCCGCGTTCTCCTGAACTTTGACCTTTGCCAGCACTTCACCGTATTCCATTGCGATAAAGAAAAGAATGGCGGCAATGACTGACACGGCGAAAACCGGGGTAAACAAAAACAGCGCAAGCGAGACGATCGATAACACTGTAAAATACATCAGCCCTTTATTGTTGTTAAAGCCCCATTTGCTGACAAGAGCGGCGCCGATAAAGCCGCCGAAGCCGATACAGAACGTCAGGATGAAATTGCCGATTTCCCCGTCGCCTAAAAAGCGGCTGACAATCGGGAAATAGCTGTAGACAACACCCCACAAAAGCGCCATCGTAATCATCGTGAACATGGCATTTAACACAAAAGCATTTGTTTTGATTTCCTTCAGGCCTTCTTTAAACGACTGAAAAGCTTCTCTCACGTTTTCTGACTGAATCGGCACGTATTGAAGCTTAATGCGGCTGATGAAAAACGCGGAGACAAGATAGGTCACCCCGTTAAACGCGACGGCAAGCTCCACAGAACCGCCCAATAGAAAAAGTCCGCCGGCTGCAGCGCCGACAATAATCGAAATCGTCGTGGCTTTTGCAAACAAAGTGTTGATATTTTTAATATCCGCTTCTAAAGACGACATGACCGCGAGACGTGCCGGGTTAAAAAACACGCCGCTTCCGTAAGAAACAAACAGCAGCGCCAGAAAAAGCAGCGGATATTCGCCTTTCGGGAGAAATGTCAGCCCCAAAAAGATGACACCTCTGATCACATCCGTCCACAGCATGATTTTCACCCTGTCGAGCCGGTCCACGAGCACGCCTAAAAACGGCTGAAACACCATCGGAATACTGCGGACCGCGATGACGCCGGACGTCACCCAGTAGTCGTGATAGTATGTAGACAAAATGAGCAGGGCCGGGAGAACGCAATAGTCTCCCATAAACGAAAGCGCCTGCCCGAAAAGCAAATACTTAGAGTTCGGTTTCAGCTGTTTCATACCGGTAACGCATACTTTGCAGTCAGCTTCGCCTGCTGCTGAATTTGTTTGATTGATTCGGCCACGTCACCCGAATTGCTTCCTTTCAGCTCAAACGCCGCAATGCTGTTGAACGCTTCGAACAGCCGCAGATCCACGGATGTACCCGCTTCGGCCGCTGAGAAAGAAACGATTTCGGTGTCTCCCTTTAAGACGCCGTCGGGAATGTCAATGCTTTCAATGACGAAATCGACAGCCGTCTCAGGCAGCTGGCCGTTCTCTTTGAAATGCTGAGGATACAAGTGGCAGTCGGCGACATAGCATGGCTCCTGCTCCAATAACCCTTTCGGCAGATCGGCTTCTTTTCCGAAACAGAGAACATCCAATAACAGCTGCGCCATATCGACGCCGAAGACCTTTTTAATATTCGGAATCATGTTCCAGCCCGCAAATCGTGCCGCTGATTCAATCAGTCCGGCTTCCCGGTTTTTCATTAATTTTATTTCTGTATGTGTTGCGCAGTTTTCGAGGCCGAGTCCTTCATTCGCCTTTTTGGCTGCTTCGACGATTTTCCGCTTCGCGTCATCATCCAAGATGGACGGCGTAATATGCGATGTCTCCGTGAATCCGATTTGCGGTGTTTTATCATGAATCGCGACGGGGAAGTATTCCCCGTCGGCCATGATGCCTTCTATGCTGATATAGTCGGAATAACCGCTTGTTTCGTACCAGTCGTCATACTCGCCCTGCAAAAATTCTTCCGCGATAAACGGCGCTTCAAACGTGACCGCTTTCGGTACGTTGATCGACTTCAGGTATTCATTGACTCTGTTAAATTCGGCTTCGGCCGTTTCCATCTCTTTGATAAGCGTCACGCCGATGGAGCTCGCCAGATATGTAGGCTTCAGAATGAGCGGCGTTCCGATTTCCTGAAGCGCGGCGCGGAAATCTTCCAGCGTCGTCACCCGTTTGTTTTTGATAGACTTGACGCCGGCCCGGTTGAAGGCGGCTCTCATTTTGTTTTTATCTCTGGCATTTTCAGCGGCCTGTACGCCCGCTCCCCGCAGGCCGAGACGTTCACACGCTTTTGCCATCGGAGCGATAAACAGTTCATTGTTGGTCGTAATGGCATCAACCGCGAACATGCCGGCCACCTTGACGATTTCTTCGACTACTTCTTCCTCAGGTTTATCATGATCTTCATGAGCCCAGTAAATCGAATCGGGATGCTCAAAATCAGCCAGACTCTTAAAATAGTCTTTATCTTTAATGACCGCGACCGAGTATTTTTCAATCAAAGCTGCATGAGAGGCTGTAATTGCAAAAGGTCTCGGAATAAAGCTGACGAGGTTGTATTTTTCGGCTGCGCTTTTGTAAAACATATGCGGCGGGCATCCCCCAAGGTCAGCGATAACCAATACTGTTTTTCTCTCCATATGTAAACACTCCTTCTCTATTGTGCGGTGTATCCACCGTCTGCGGTGATCGCGCTTCCGGTCATATAGCTTGATAAATCCGAGGCGAGAAACAGCATGACGTTCGCTATTTCTTCAGGCTTGCCGAGTCTCAGCAGCGGATTGACTTTCGCTTTTTCTTTTTTGATTTCTTCAAGCGTGCCTTCATTGTTTTCAAGGAACGACTTTTCATTCAAAGGTGTGTCAATGATTCCCGGGCACACGCAATTGACGCGGATGTTGTGTTTGGCGTAATCGACGGCCATCGAACGCGTCAGCTGCAATACGCCGCCTTTAGAGGCGTTATATGCGGGAATGTCGGGCCATGCAACGACTCCTCCGACGGAGCACGTGTTAATGATATTGCCCTTGCCGCTTTTGAGCATATACTTGAGCGCGTGCTTGCTCATAAGAAACATGCCCGTCAGATTGACGTTGAGCACCTTGTCCCAATCGCTCAGCTCCATCTCATGAATCGGGGCGACAATTTCGATGCCGGCGTTATTGATTAACACGTCCAATCCGCCGAACTTGTCCGCCGCTGACCGGATGGCGTTTTGACATGCCGGTTCATCTGTAATATCCGTCCGGACAAAATACAGCCTGTCATTGTTTTCTTTCCGGATCATCGCTTCTCCCTGCGCCTCATCAATATCCGCGACGACCACATTCGCCTGCTGATTCAGAAACGCCTGAACCGCGGCATAACCGATGCCTGATGCGCCCCCTGTGATGAGGACGGTTTTATCCGTCAGGTTCATGACTCTTTCGCCTCTAATTTTTTCGCTTTTGCTCTGTTATAGCGCGGAGGGAAAAAGATATTGACTGATTTTGAATCTTTTTCAAATCTGTTGATGGCGCCGTGATCTTCTCTCGGATCGCAGAAATAAGCTGTGCCGAATGTCATATCCACTTTGCAGCCTTCAATGGTCATATCATAGCCGCCGCCGATGCAGATGCCGATCTGTTCATTGCGGTGTTTATGGAACGGCATTTCTCCCCCGTTGCCGGGAATGTTGGCAAGCATGATTTCCACCCAGTCTTCCACGAAGAACGTGACTTCCATCCCAGGCAATAAGTCTCTCGTTTTAAAAATATTCAAAAAATAGCCCTCGGGGCTTGTGTAGGTTTCACCGGCTTTCAGGCGTTTGATATCAATGGCGATCACTTCTTGATCCGTCTCATTTCTTGCGCCGTGAGGCACGTTAGGAGGCGCGATATAGGCTGATTCCAGCGCTGTCATCTTTCTTGTGACATCTCCGACAGTCATGGACAGCTCACCGGAAACGACAAGGCCGATTTGGACTTCCTTATGCTGATGCGGTTCCACGTTTGTATGCGGCGGAACGTAAGAAAGCAGAACTTCCGTATCTCCTCTGACGGACGAATATTGTCTTACTCCGTTATCCCATTCTATTAATTTAGGCGTCGGGAAATAAAGTTCCTGCAAATCTTGTTCAGTTTTCATCATGAATCTCTCCTTTTCCGAATAATGACCAGCTCATGGGAATGCTTTTAAATGTTTTGACAAAGTGAAGGCCGTACTTTTGTCTGGCCAGCTCATTTGTCAGCGCGATGTCGGACAAACCGTCCTTCACTCTTTTCGCGGCTGCGCTCGTCGAGTTCACCAGATCAAACGTGACATCTTTACGGGTAAAATACTTAATCAAATTGATAGGAGACGGGTGGGATACGATGACAGCCTGTTCAAGCATGTCATCCGTATATTCAAAACCGGGCCGGACAGCCAGGCCGTACATCGGGGTGTCGCACCTGAAAATTTGCAGAAGCTGCAGATCCGGTCTCATGTAGAAGTGCTTAATGCCGTCATACGCGTGAGGCACAATTGTGTATTCCAGCGGACTTTGAAGCGTTTTTTCAATGCACGATTCAAATGTATCATGCAGTGATAATTTGCTGTTCACCCCTTGGAGAAGGGTAAAATTGGTGATGAAGTTTTTTGCTGCGTACTCACTGCTTGTCCCTTCAGGACCGAGCGTGTTGATCGTAATCAGTTTAGATATTGAATAAGCCTTGCTTTTTGTTTGAATGCTATTATCCAATATAATCATGAGCACCAACCAATCTGTTAAATTTTAAGTAAATATTATCCATAGATGTTCAAGCTGTCAATATTATTTGAAAATATTGATAATTATTCCTATATATTAGAAAACACCCTATGACATAGGGTGTTAAAATTAACATTTATAAAATTATAGAAACTTTATTTTACCGATACAATGATTGGTCGGCCTGATGCTCATATTTCCCATACCTTCTGTATGCGAAAACGCTGAGGACAAAGCCGATGAGGGTGACGGCCGCACAAATAAATCCGACAGCTGCATATCCGTATCCGACATAGACCGGACCCATGACAGCAGAACCCAAGGTGACGGCCAAATTGGACGCCAGGCTGTAAAATGCCATGATTTTGCCCCGGCGGCTCTGTGAGCAATCACTTAAAATGGTGCTGAGCAAGGTCACCGTCAGGCTTTGCATCAATCCCCAGACGAATAACCCGATGACCAAAAACGGCATTGATGACGGCGCATAGGCGAGACAGGAAAGCCATATGCTGATCACGGCCAATGCCGCGATCAAAGAGCGCATTTTCCCCGCCTTATCTGCGATTTTTCCGGTGAACACGCTCATGGAAAAACCGATTCCGTACACCATGATCAGCAGCCCTGAAGCTGTATTTCCCCCCGGCAGCACGCGGTGAAGATAGGTGCCGAGAAAGGAATACATGCCGTAAAAACCGATCATGTTGCAAAAAGTGATCGTGAGGTATACAGGGACACGTGGCACCTTCAGCGCATCCCGGAAAGTGCCTGCCTGCCGTCCGTTTTCCTCTTCTGTTTTATCCCCATCCGCCGTGCTGCGGCGCGCCTCAATGAAAATGAGCGAAGCAACGAGGACAGACATGAGGGCGAAAATCCAAAACGTCCACCGCCAATTCAAAACACCGCCGATAAAAGAGCCGATCGGAACGCCGAAAATCAAAGCGAGCGACCAGCTTGACACGATCAGACCCATCACCTTGCCGCGGTACGCATAAGGCACACGGTCGCCGACCACCGCATAAGCTGTCGGCACAAACGCACCCGCCGCAAGCCCGGAAAGCGCCCTGCCCAGAAAGAAGAAAAAGAGATTGTGCGCCAGCGCGCAGATCACCGTGCCGGCCGTAAATATAAGCAGCCCCGCCATCAGGCTGAGCTCCCGGGAATATTTATCTCCCAGCGGAACGAGAAGCGGCGCGCCGATAAAAATCATCACTCCGTAAATACTGATGGAAAGCGCCAGCACACTGACATCCGAGCTGAAAGCCCGCGCTAAATCCGGAAGCAGCGGAGAAATCACCAGCTCTTCAGAACCGGCGGCAAATACGCCTAATGTCAAAGCAAGCGCGAGACAGATCGGAAATCGGCGTTTCGTTTCGATGTGATCGGTTTGTTTGCTGTTCATGCTCTTTGAACACCTCTTCCGTAAAACTTTTCTACCTTTTGTTGTTTTATAGTTTAGCATCCTTATATTTCATTTTACATTTCACATGAAAACTAATTCCAATTTTTTATTTACATTCAGATTTTAAATAAAATATTTAGTTTGTATTCAATAAATGATATAAAATACGCCGTCCGGTTATGCTATAGTGATAGAATCATCTGTTAAGGTGGGGGTCATGGAATGAATAACGCTGATTCAAAGGCCGCCCGCGCAGGCCTCGGCATGGTACTGATTCTCGGGACGCTCGCTTCATTCGGG
The DNA here is from genome assembly GCF_046535335.1 of Bacillus sp. SIMBA_026. Taxonomy (NCBI): domain Bacteria; kingdom Bacillati; phylum Bacillota; class Bacilli; order Caryophanales; family Bacillaceae; genus Bacillus; species Bacillus sp. SIMBA_026. The sequence continues at coordinate 745,483 of NZ_JAWRWX010000002.1, forward strand.
CCGCTTTCGCTCGATATGTATCTGCCCGCGTTGCCTGAAGTGGCGGCCGATCTTCATACGACAGCGTCACTTGCACAGCTGAGCCTGACGTTTTGTCTTTTGGGGCTGGCGGTCGGGCAGATCGTTGTCGGGCCGCTCAGTGATATGATCGGGCGCCGGAAGCCGCTCATTCTGTCATTGCTGCTTTATACGCTGTCTTCTTTATTATGCGCCTTCAGCCCTTCTGTTTCGTTTTTAATTGTCATGAGGTTTATTCAAGGATTCACCGGGGCGGCCGGAATCGTCATCGCACGGGCTTCCGCGCGCGATATGTATTCCGGAAAAGAATTGACGGCTTTTTTCTCATTACTGATGCTCGTCAATGGGGCGGCGCCGATTTTAGCGCCGATTACAGGGGGATTTATCCTTCAGTTCGCCGGCTGGAAAATCGTATTTGTCGTGCTGGCGGTGATCGGCTGTATCATTTCCGCCGCCGTGCTTACGGCGTTGCCTGAATCACTCCCGCCGGAAAAGCGGACAAGCGGCGGACTCCGGGAGACGCTGATGACGTTTCGCGGCCTGCTTGGCGACCGGATGTTTATGGGATTTGCGCTCAGCCAGGCATTTGTGATGACCGGCATGTTCGCATATATTGCCGGGTCGCCGTTTGTACTGCAAAACATCTACGGCGTATCAGCGCAAATGTTCAGCCTGCTGTTCGCCGTAAACGGTGCGGGAATCATATGCGCCACCCAAATCACCGGACGGATGGCTAAAACACATGATGAACGGAAGCTGTTTGTCTCCGGGCTGTTGATCGCCGTCATCGGAAGCATCGCTTTGCTTTTATCACTTGCGTTTGGTTTAGGCCTGACGGCGGTCTGCATTTCTTTATTCATCATTGTTTCTTCTGTCGGGATCGTCACGACGACGGGATTTTCTCTGGCTATGCAGAAACAGGAGAAAGGCGCGGGAAGCGCTGCGGCTCTTCTCGGACTCCTGCCCTTTATCGGCGGTGCGGCTGCCGCTCCCCTTGTCGGTATTGCCGGAGAAGAAAATGCCTGGCCGATGGCCGTCAGCATTTTCGGTTTTCAGTTCTGTGCCGTTCTATCCTATGTGCTGTCGGCCAAACGAAAAACAAAGTAAAGCCCGCCGCTTTTTGCGGAGGGCTTTTTTTCTTATCCGGCAGCGCCTTTTTCCGAAGAAGCCGGCTCACGCTTCAGGCGTTTTTTGATACCGAAGTGATAATACGCGTAACAAATGATCATCAGCGGGACGCCGCAGTACAGACCGATACGCTGGTCGGGGATAAAGATGAGACTGATCAAGATAAGACCGTAAACCGAAAATCCGAGAATCGGCACGATCGGATAAAGAGGCGTTTTAAATGCCAGGTCTTTCAGATTTCCTCCTTCAGCGAGAAAGCGTCTCCGGAAAACGAATTGTGAAGCGCAGATTGACATCCACGCGACGACGGTAATCATACCGGAGATGGAAATGAGCCACACATACACCGTTTCAGCCGCGAATACACTTGTCAGCAGGGATAAACCGGAGATGGCGATGGTGATGGAAAGAGCTTTCAGAGGCACGCCTTTTTTCGTCAGTTTCGTTAAGGAAGCGGGGCCCATCTTAGTTTTTGATAGGGACCACATCATTCTGGACGAAGCGTACAGCCCGGAATTCGCCACCGACAGCATGGCGGTCAGAATGACAAAGTTCATGATATCAGCCGCATAGGGAACGCCGATTTTATCCAGCACAGCCACAAACGGGCTTTCGATGACGCCTGCCGTTTGGTACGGCAAAATGGACACGAGAACAAACATCGCCAGCACGAAGAAAAACAGCGTCCGCCATATGACGTTTCGGATTGAGCGGGGAAGCGTCTTTTCCGGATTTTCGCTTTCTCCCGAGGCGATTCCGACCAGCTCGGTACCCTGGAATGAAAAATTCACCATGACAAGGGTAAACAGCACGGCTTGGGCGCCGTTCGGGAAAAGCCCTTTGTCCGTCGTAAAGTTTGACAGATACGGAGCCGTCTGCCCGCCGTTAAAACCGACAAAGCCGAATACCGCAGCGCAGCCGAGAATAATAAACAATACAATGGCCATGACCTTAATGCTGGAAAACCAAAATTCCATTTCCGCAAAACTCCGCGCAGACAGCGCGTTAATGGAAAAAATGACGACGCCGAATACAAGGCACCACACCCAAATCGGAACGGCCGGAAACCACCGCTGCATTAAAATCCCCGCCGATGTCAGTTCAAGCCCCACTGTGTTGGCCCAGCTGAATGCGTACATCCATCCGATCGTAAACCCCGTCGACGGCCCGAGAAACTTTGCGGCATACGCCTGAAATGATCCTGCGACCGGCATGGCGACCGCGAGCTCCCCCAAACAAAGCATCACCAGATACATTAAAAATCCGCCGATCACATAAGCCAATATCGCGCCGATCGGTCCCGCTTCACTGATCGTAAAACCGGAGCCCAGAAAAAGCCCCGTCCCGATCACGCCGCCGAGGGCGATCATAAACAAATGCCGGCCTTTCATCGTGCGCTGCAATTCAGTTTGATTGGTATCTCCCTGCATATACATCCCCCTTATTCCGTTATGTCAGCCATTTGTGCGTATGTCTAGTCGGTAGCTGTGCAAAAGGTGCATTGTCGTCTGCTGAATGAGCTCCGGCAGCACATGGAATGTGTACGGCTTGTACACGCGTTCCGTCCATTTATGGCCGTCCTTTCCGTATACCCCTATATTGACCGACGGAATATTCAATTCCCTGATTTCTTTAAAAGGAATCGTCCCGATGACATCCCAGCCCGGAAAATTATCTGTAAAGGCGGAGACCTCCTCGTCTGTTTCATGCAGCGATAAAAAGCTTCCGTCCGCTAAATAAGGGAAAAACTTTTTAAAGGCGAATGTTTCTCCGGTTGACGCCGCTGTTTTATCGACGGCTTCTTGAATGACATGCTGCAAAAGCCGGTCCCGTGTGCTCTCTTCTTTCAGATAATTGTGCGGAAGGTAAGGCGGCGCATAGAAAATAATGACCTTGGCTCCCTGCTCAGGATCGAGTTTTTGCAGTTCCTCGACGGCTTTAAAGCATCTCATCCGCAGTTCAAGATGTTCATATGTTTTAAATGTCTGCTCGATACACTGTGCAGGGTCTATCCCGCGGTTTCTCAGCCTTTTCAGGTAATCTTCCAGACTGTACACTTGAACGTTCCATGACATCTCTTTTTTCGGCAGGCTCGTTCTCTCGCAGTATTCGTCATAATAATCAGATAATTTTCGCTCTGTCTCTCTGCAGGCTTCGTCAACCACGGCAGTCAGCTGATCCATGACTTCTTTGGCGGTTTTCTCGTAAATAAAATAATTAAAATAGACATAGCTGCTGACGGCGGTCTGCACGTTATACGCTTCCTTATTGTCACGCTGGTACAGGCAGGTCGGCGGAAGCACAAGCTCCCCTTCAATGTTTTCCGCCATATGAATATTGTTGTGAATTCTTCTGGTGATTTCTGATGCGATCAAATTCGGGTCGATGCCGGACAGCGTATCACCGACGTGCACCTCCCGCCCGTAAATCGCAAAGCAAGGCAAAAGCTTCCCTGCCGCGCCCGTGTAGATGTACCTTGTCGTGTCACCCTCATACAGCGGCGTGATAAAATCGTTATTAATCGCTGCTAAATAACGAAGATGCTTTTCTTGTTTCAGCCGTTTTAATTCAGAAATGCTGGTTAAAATGCCGGAATGCTGGCTTTCTTCATCCGGGTTTGCCATGAACAGAATATGGCCCGGCAGCTGATCGCGCCGTTCAGAAAAGTGAAGCAGATTGGCAAGATGAACGGCAATACCGCTCTGCATATCAACCGAACCCCTTCCGAACATCCACTCGCCTGAGCGGGCGTCCCGCTGCACATCCCGATCAAATTCATAGTTTGAGAAATACTCCGCGAGACGGTCGGAATCAAAAGCGATATCTTTTAAAGGGCCGAAATCCTCGATGCCGACCGTATCAAGATGAGCGTGATAAATGACCGTATTCAGGCTTTCGCCGCTTCCCTCAATAAATGCGAAAATATTTTTGCGGCCGTAAGGGTCCTCAGGAATCGCCTGCTCCCACACATGTGACGGATTCTCCTGAAAGTAAGGAAAGCTCTTAATCATATCTTTGATATAGTCGGCTTTTTTTCCTTCTCCCAATGTGCCGTTGATGCTGTTTAACGCCACCAGTGATTTCGTAATGGCTTCTATTTTCTCCTCCGGAAGCATTTTGCTGAGCTGCTGATACATGTTCCATCCTCCTTACCCTCATATAGAGAAAATAGCGCGACTCTCTTTTTCATCGCGCTATTTCCGAAAGATTAATAGGCTTCAGACGTTGTTTTTGCCTGCATATGAAGAATCAGATAGTCAGGTCCTCCGGCTTTTGAATCGGTTCCTGACATATTGAAACCGCCGAACGGCTGGTATCCGACAATCGCTCCCGTACATCCGCGGTTGAAGTATAGATTCCCGACGTGAAAATCTTCGCGGGCGCGTTCAATGTGCGCGCGGGTTTTCGATAACAGAGCGCCCGTCAGTCCGTAATCGGTATTATTGGCAATCTCAAGCATATGGTCGAAATCACGGGCTTTTGAGATTGCGACGACCGGCCCGAAAATTTCCTCCTGCATCAGGCGGGCGTTTTCATCAACATCCGCAAAAATGGTCGGCTGAATAAAGTATCCTTTTGAATCATCACCTTCGCCTCCCGTCAGGAGTTTTCCTTCTGTTTTGCCGATTTCGATATAACTCATGACTTTATTATAAGATGCTTCGTGGATGACTGGCCCCATGTATGTATCAAAATCTTCCGGACTTCCGACGGTGAGTGATTTTGTTAAAGCGACGGCTTTTTCAACAACTTCATCATAGACGTCCTGATGAATGACCGCACGGGAACCGGCTGAACATTTTTGGCCTGAGAATCCGAAGGCGGAATACACGATTGAGGAAGCGGCAAGATCAAGATCAGCATCTCTGTCTACAAGCACCGTATCTTTCCCTCCCATTTCGGCAATGACCCGTTTCAGCCACTTTTGTCCCGGCTGTACTTTTGCGGCGCGTTCATAGATGCGGCATCCGACCGCGCGGGAGCCTGTAAACGACACAAATCTCGTCTTCGGATGCTCAACCAGATAGTCGCCGATTTCTCCTCCGTCGCCCGGTATGAATTGGAGCACGCCGTCCGGCAGGCCCGCTTCTTTCATCACTTCAACAAATTTCGCCGCCACGACAGGCGCCGCATCCGCCGGTTTCAGCAGTATCGTGTTGCCTGTTACGATGGCTGCCGCCGCCGTTCCCGCCATGATCGCAAGCGGGAAGTTGAATGGAGAAATGACGATTCCCACCCCAAGCGGCTCATAGTGATACTGATTATATTCTCCGTCACGGCTCTTTACAGGGGAACCGTCTTTCAGTTTCAGCATCTGACGGGCATAATACTCTAAAAAATCGATCGCTTCCGCCGTATCAGCATCCGCTTCCTTCCACGGTTTTCCCGCTTCTTTCACTAGATAAGCGGAGAATTCGTGCTTTCTTCTGCGGATGATCGCCGCCGCTTTAAACAGCACATTCGCGCGGTGTTCCGGCCGTACTTTTTTCCATGTCTGAAATGCCTGCAGCGCAGCCTGCATGGCCTTTTCCGCAAGTTCTTTTCCGGCGGCCGATACAGAACCGATCACTTCTTTTTTATCTGCCGGATTGACGGAAATGATCTTTTTATCCGTTTCAATCGCTTCACCGTTGATGATAAGCGGATAATGCTTGCCGAGCTGTGAATTCACATAAGCCAGCGCTTCCTGAAACGATTGTTTATTTGTCTCTTCCTGAAAATTTGTAAATGGTTCGTGTGCGTATGAAACTGGCATTAGAATTCCTCCCCGTATTTTGTAATGTGTGCTCACGCTTTATGAAGATGCAAGAAGCATACCAGCATAGCAATTTGTGATAAAAAAAAGATAATCTTTGCCGAAAGCGGACGAAGCTTGTCCGAATCTGTCAGCTGCAATCTGAAAACGCAAAGAAATTTTGCGATCCGCTATATAACTGATGCAAAATCTCTTTGCGGATAACACTTATACCCAGCCGCGGAACCGGGCCGCTTCAGCCGACTTTCTGATGCCCGTCATATAGGCGGCCAAACGCATATCGACTTTGTGGGTATGCGCTGTCTGATAAATGGATTCAAACGAATTCACCATGACGCTGCGCAGTTTTCCGGCGACTTCCTCCTCAGACCAGTAAAAGCCTTGATTATTTTGCACCCATTCAAAATAAGACACCGTCACGCCGCCGGCGCTTGCCAAAATATCCGGCACGAGAAGCACGCCTCTTTCATTCAGAATTTTCGTGGCATCTATCGTTGTCGGGCCGTTTGCCGCCTCCACAATGATTGAGGCTTTAATGTGATGGGCGTTTTCAGCCGTAATCTGATTGGAGATTGCGGCAGGCACGAGAATATCACAGTCCTTTTCCAGCAGCTCCCGGTTCGTTATGACATCCGTGAAGAGATTCGTCACCGTGCCGAAGCTGTCCCGCTTATCCAACAGGTAATCAATGTCAAGGCCGTCAGGGTCATACAAAGCGCCGTGGGCGTCTGAGATGCCGATCACCTTGGCGCCGGCGTCATGCATAAATTTAGCGAGAAAGCTCCCCGCATTTCCGAACCCCTGAATGATGATCCGTGCATTTTCCAATGGAATCCCTTTTTTCTTAACGGCTTCCTCAATACAAATCGTGACACCTTGCGCGGTCGCTGTCTCCCGCCCCTGTGAACCGCCGAGAACGATCGGTTTGCCCGTAATGAATCCCGGTGAATCAAATTCTCTCAGGCGGCTGTATTCGTCCATCATCCATGCCATAATCTGTGAGTTGGTATATACGTCGGGAGCCGGAATATCCTTTGTCGGACCGACGATCTGGCTGATCGCACGCACATATCCGCGGCTCAGCCGTTCCAGCTCTCCGAATGACATCGTCCGCGGATCACAGATGATGCCGCCTTTTCCGCCCCCGTAAGGAAGATTTGTGATGCCGCATTTTAAAGTCATCCAGATGGAAAGCGCCTTGACCTCTTCTTCACTGACTTCCGGATGAAACCGCACGCCCCCTTTTGTCGGGCCGACTGCGTCATTATGCTGTGAGCGGTAACCCGTGAAAACCTGTACTGAGCCATTGTCCATTTTGACAGGGATGCGGACGGTTAAAAGCCGCATCGGCTCTTTCATCAGTTCATACATATTGTCAGGATAGCCCAGTTTGCGCAGGGCTTCTTTTATGATCGATTGTGTTGACAAGAACAAATTAAGAACTTCTTTTTCTTCATCTTTCTGATTGCTTTTAGAAAGCGGGTTGGCTGACATGTTTTATCACCTCATCGTATTTTACGTGTAAGCTTCAATTACCGGCAGAACAAAATGTAAGCGCTTTTACACCAAAACCCATCAATCCCTTTCACATTGTCGTTACGCCCCTTTTTATATGCAAGATTCATGCCAGCCTTTTGCGTATAAAAAAAAGAGACTGTTGTCAGCCTCTCAGATTAAAGAGAAAGGGGATTTGAAGCCGTATACAGAAGAAACCTTACTGCTTTTATTAAAATTTAATACGTCTTAAACGTACAGAAAACGTTGTTTCTTTGAAGGGGACACTATTTAGAGATATACTTCCTTCCATTTGCTCTACTAATCTCTTAGTAATCGTCAGCCCCAATCCGCTTCCCTGATAATTGGTATTTCTCGAGTCCTCCAATGTGTACATTCGTTCAAAGACACGGTCTTTATGCATTTCATTTATTCCTTTTCCTTTATCTGATATTTCTACAAAAACATCATTATCAGTTATTCTGATCTTTAAACCCACCATCTTACCATCGGAACCATATTGAATTGCATTCGTAATTAAATTATTCAGAACCCTCTCAATTGCATCTTCATCTCCGCTAACAAAGACAGAATCATCGGGTATATCAATCACTACTTCAAATTCTTTGCTGATTAAAATTTCGTAGTAATCCAAAATTATTTTTCGGCTGACTTCACATATGTCAATTCGTGAAGAATTTAATTTTTTATCTCCTGACTCTAATTTTACAAGTTCAAAAAAACGGTTTATTAACGCTAATACCTCGACCGTTTTTAAATTAACTGTTTTTAGTAAACTCATAACCTTTTCCGAAGTCAGACTTTTATCGTTATTTATAATTTCAATATAACCTAGTATAACTGTTAAAGGCGTCTTTAGATCGTGTGAAATATTTGATAACATTTTTCGCATGGACAGTTCAATACTATTGCAGTTCCCTTTGATCTTTTGATTATGGTCTAAAAGACGGTTTATTTGAATTAACAAGGATTTTATATATTTATCTTCCGTGTTAAGCAATAATCTTTCGCCTGTCTCTTCATTAACAACTTTTCGAAGTTTATTTCTTATATATTTAATCTCAGTCCTTAGATTTAATCGGCTTCGGAAAAGAAATATATTTACTGCCGCAGAGCATATGAATAAAATAACCAACATATAAAACAATTTAAAAATCTCCCAACTTATAACCGATTCCCCACAACGTTTTTATGTACATTGGATGAGATGGATCGTCCTCAATTTTCTCTCTAAGCCGTCTAATATGAACATTAATTACATTCTCATCTCCATGATACTCATCTTCCCATACGGATTTATAAAGTTGAGACTTAGTATATACTTGTGAAGGATTAGAAATAAAGAGTTTTAAAATATTAAATTCTTTTGCCGTGAGATTAATCTTTTCATTGAATTTTTTAACGGAAAAGCCATGCAGGTCAACACTTAAATCACCTATTTTAATGATTTTTTCTTCCTTTGAAGACAGGGAGCTCTTATAGTGTCTTTCTCTTCTAATGGTTGCTTTAATTCTGGCTATTACCTCCAGCATAGAAAAAGGTTTAGAAATATAATCATCAGCCCCGAGGCCGAGACCAAGTGCCTTATCTACATCTTCATCTTTTGCAGACATGATAAGAACGGGAACCATACTTTTGGAACGAATCATTCTTAAACATTCCATACCATCTATCTTCGGAAGCATTAAATCCAACAATATAACCTCAAACTTTTGGGTGTTCAATATGTCTAAAGCTTCTTCACCATCAAAAGCTGCTGTTACTTCAAACCCTTCTTTCGTTAAGCTTTCGCTTACCATATCGCTTATGAATTGGTCGTCTTCTACAATTAATATTTTGTAACCCAAGCTTTCCGCTCCTTAAATATAAAACTGATATTCTTAATTCACTGTTTATTTCAATCATTATACAGATAATTAATCTCATTATAATTATTTTTTATACAAAAGGAGATAAATATTCCAAAACATTTTAAATACAAACAAATAAGACAACCATTCTTCAATACGGGAATTGTTGTCTTGTGTTTTTCTCTTTTTATCTCACCTTTATCGAACCATCTTCACTGGATAGACTTATTTTATTACTTCCCGCGCCAATTTCACCTTTTTTCAGTTTTACGCCATCATGGCTCTTATTAAGCCCATCTAGATCAAACGTTACATCAGAATTACTCTGAGCAAAAACAGCAAGTGAAGTTGGCGCTTTTTTATAAGATACACCTATATCTCCTGATTTCGTATTTACTGATAAAGATTTTCCTTCTGTTATGTCCTTGATTGAAACCGCTCCATCTTTAGAAGTAACCTTTACATTGGAACTATGTATTTCCTTCATCTCATTATCGCCGCTTGCAGATGTTATATTTAATTTCTCAAAAGAACTATTTTCAACGCTTAACGCCCCATCCTTGGATGAAAACTTTCCAGTATGAGCCGAAACATTATTGATTTTTTCATCACCGGAATGATTATCAACGACAATATTTTCAGCTGAAATTTCACTTAATTGTATATTCCCATCTTTATTGGTTATTTCAATATTGTTCATACCTGAATCGGGAACATTAATATAGATTGTGCCGCCCTGCTTCCCAAAAGTAAATCCATCCAAAAAGCCGCCATTCTTTTGTTCTTTTTGACTAACGACCAAACCCCCCCCCATCTCCTTGAAATGTAACTGGAGCCTTATCTTTCTGCTTCCCCTCAGCAGATATTGTTGCCTTATTTGAATTACTCTTTTTAAACTTCACATCCCATGAGTCAGTATATACTTTTAAAGTATCAATTTTTTCAACATTGCAGGACACGTTCTTTTTAAAGTTTTTAGTATCTGTCTTATAAAGGCTTAAAACAATTCCGCCGATTACGATTAACACTGCACATGATGCTATAATCTTCTTCATTGTATAATTTCTCCTTTTATCTACAATAAATCTTTCTGATCCACCTTACGGTAAGAAAGATAACCCACTAAAAAACCAAATAAACAAAGTATAATTGGAATGATAATAAATTGACTTAAACTGACTGTTTCTCCTTCGTCGGAAACTGTTGCATTGATAAAGACCCCGATTATGACAGCCCAAGTGATTGTAGCAGAAGTTGATTTTTTTCTCATGCCGAAAAATAAAGGAATCAGACTCACTCCTCCCATCATAAAAGCGGTGAGAAGAGTCGATGGCATAGCGGAAATAACTTCACTCATTTCAACAGGCTTCTCGAATAAATATAAGTGCGGACTCACGAAGAGAATTAACAAGTTAATAACAAACGTAGCAATAACAATACTTACAAAGCAGAATAGGAAGACAATAGATAGTTTAGCTTGCATTAATTTTTTTCTTTGTAAAGGATAAGTAAACAGCAATTGTATTGTTTTATTTTTATATTCATCAATAACTAAACGGGATAAAATCACAGCAGAAAAACTAATAAACACAATTCTAATTAAAATATTAGTTAGAGATATAAAATCTGCATAATCACGAAACATAAGTTCATTTTCATTTTTAGATTCCCATCCCATAAAAGCCGCTAAGGCAAAGATGATGAATATCCAAAGTGCCACCCATTTAAAATACTGTGATAAGTGATGTTTTTTGTACTCTAATTTCATAAGTTTTAACATGCTAATAGCCTCCAGCAGAAGAATTTAAGACAATGCAAATAGGTGCATAACACAGACGGGCAATCTATCTAGTGTGTATTCCCTCCCCATTCATAGAATTTAAGAAGTATTCTTCTAAAGAACTGTGTTTTTTATTTATACTTTCTATACCAATGTCATTCAGAATAAGTGCTTTAGAGATTTCTTGTTGTGTAACTGCTGTTTCATAGATACGAATTAATTGTTGATCAATCATTTTAAAATTTCTTATCCCCAGATCTTGTTCTAAAATATATAACGCTTTTTTTATATTTTGGACTTTTACCTCTATATACTCTGTTTGTTTTCCGTTTATACTCTTCATAGAAACTTCTTTTATTAACTTGCCATTCTGTATGATACCAACAGTATCTGACATTTGTTCCATTTCGGCTAAAATGTGACTGGAGACTAATAATGTAATTCCATATTCTCTGCAAAGTAACTTAAAGAGATCCCTCAACTCTTTTATACCTATTGGATCCAGGCCATTAATCGGCTCGTCTAAAATGAGAAGTTCTGGTCTTGTAGAAATAGCTCTGGCTATTCCTAACCTTTGTTTCATTCCTAAAGAAAACTCTTTCACTTTTTTATTATCAATATTATGTAACTTTACAAGCTCGATAGCGTGGTCAATGGATTTTTTATCGTAATAGCCCATATATTCACAATGGAAATCTAAATTTTCTTTAGCAGTGAGGTTGTCATAGAAAATGGGATATTCAATAATGGTGCCCATTCTTTTTAAAACTTCAAATGACGTATCTGTTAATTTCTCACCGAAAATTTCTATTTCACCACTTGTAGGCTTGATTAAATTTGTAATCATTTTCATAATGGTTGTTTTACCTGCACCATTGGGACCCAAGAATCCATAAATCTCCCCTTTTTTCACGTGCATATTAACCCCGGAAACAACTTCTTTTCCTTTAAATGTTTTTGTAAGCTGACTCGTTTTTAAGATGTATGTCATTCGCTTTCCCCTTTCCATATATACTCCTACTATATAAAGGAAAGTTCTCTTTTCTCTTAAGCAAATATTACTTTTTTCTTAAGATTTTTCTAATTAAATCCTATTCCCATTCTATAAATCATTTTTTGTTTTTTTAGGATGCATGATGTCCATAGGAGAAGAAAGGGAGGATCTCTTAAATTTCAGGTCCCTAACTGACCGCCATCTTCCAAGACATTTTTGATGAAATTGTCCTTCAGGCCAGCAATCATGATCGTCGACGGTCGTATCTTATTCACTGGCTCCATTCACAGCAAATGCTAACATCAGCACAAAAAACGAAGACATCCGCTGTCTTCGTCTTGTGCGCTATCGGTGAGCCGTCTGCCAGTCAAATCCGATGGTGTCATCATTCCACGGGATTCTTTTTTCGTCAGGCTGATCCGGATTGTAGGACATCGTCGTGAAATAAATAATGGTCAGCGGGGTTTCGCCCAACACTCTGTACCCGTGTGCGACGCCTTTGGGAATGAGAAGGAGCATCGGATTGTCTTCTCCCATGTAGTAGACATCCGTTTCTCCCTTGGTTGCCGACTCTTCGCGAAGGTCATGGAGCACGACCTGGGCGTGGCCCGTCGGGAAAAACCACAGGTCATCCTGTTTCTCATGATAGTGAAACGCTTTAATGACGCCGGGATAGCTTTTGGACCAGGAAGCCTGCCCGAAACGCTCTAAGAGATGTTCATCGTCACGGACGAGTTCTGAGAAAAAACCCCGGTCATCGCTGTGTTTGATCAGCTTTTTGATTTTTACGCCTTCGATCACTTGCACTGTCCCTCCCCTTGTAAATAATCCTGCAGCGCTTCCCGCCAATGCCTCATGCCGAGCCCCTGCCGTTCAATCGACTCAAGACTCAACACCGAGTAAGCGGGGCGCGGCGTCTCGTTTCCGTATTCCTCCGTCGTGACGGGCAGCACGGAGGCGGTTCTGCCGCTTTCTTCAAAGATGGCCTTGGCGAATTCATACCAGCTGCACACTCCGCTGTTTGCGGCGTGGTATAAGCCCGGCGGCCTGTCAAACAGACCGATCACCGTTTCGGCTAAATCCTTTGTGTACGTCGGCGCTCCGACTTGATCGTTAACGACACGCACCTGATCATGTGTATCCGCAAGTTTCAGCATCGTATTGACAAAGTTGTGCCCGCCGCTGCCGTACACCCACGATGTTCTGATAATGGTGTGGTTTTTTCCCGTTAACCGGATCAGTTCTTCGCCGAGTTTTTTGCTTTTTCCGTAAATCGTGCCCGGATCTGCGGGATCATCGGTCTGGTATGGCCGTGTTCCTTTGCCGCTGAAGACGTAATCGGTGCTGATGTGAATGAATTTCGCGCCGGTGTTTTCAGCCTCAAGCGCGGCATAATAAGCGCCGATTCCGTTTATTAAATACGCTTTGTCGAGCTCCGTTTCACATTTGTCAACGGAGGTGTATGCCGCCGTATTGACGACGATATCCGGCTTGTAATGGCTGAACGAGTGCCGCACCGAACGCTGGTCGGATATGTTCATCATCGCTTTTGTCAAGGCGATCACTTCATATCCTTCCCGCTTCAGCTGGCGGCATAACTCCCGCCCCAGCTGGCCGGCCGCTCCGGTTACTAATACCTTCGTCAATCGGATCCCCTTCTTTCCGATTAGTCTTGGCTGTCTGTATACCAGCGAATGGTTCTTCTCATTCCTTCTTCAAATGTGACGTCCTGCCGCCATCCCAGCTCATTTTTCAGCTTTGAAGCATTGATGGCGTAACGGCGGTCATGCCCTTTTCTGTCTTCGACATGAGCAAACCGTTCCTCGACACCAAGCTCCTTCATGATAAATGACGCAAGCTCTTTATTCGTCCGTTCATTTCCTCCGCCGATATTGTAAATGTCACCGAGTGTTCCTTTTTCCAGTACGAGCTTAATGGCGCGGCAATGATCTTCGGCAAACAGCCAGTCTCTGATCTGCATCCCGTCGCCGTACAGCGGAACCGGCGTGCCGTTTACGGCATGCCTGATAATGGTCGGAATCATTTTCTCGTGATGCTGGTACGGCCCGTAATTGTTGCTGCATCTTGTAATAATGGCAGGAAGCTTATGGGTTCTCACATAAGACATGACGAGCAGGTCTGAGCTTGCCTTGCTGGCCGAATACGGATTGTTCGGAGAAAGCGGCGTCGTCTCTGTAAAAGCGGGATCATCCGGCGCCAAATCTCCGTACACCTCATCTGTGGAAATGTGAATCAGCCTGCCGGCTTTTCCCTGTAACACTGCGTCCGCCAGTCGGTATGTGCCCATTACATTTGTTGTGATGAACGGCTCTGCCTGATTTATGCTTCTGTCCACATGGGATTCAGCCGCAAAATGAATGACAGCGTCATACATTTGGGAAAAGACTTTGTCAATGTCCTCTTTTTCCGAAATGTCACCTTTGATAAAACGAAAACGGCCGTTCTTTTTTAAGGCTTCTATTTCAAGCGGCCTGCTTGCATACGTGAGATTATCCAGGACGGTAATCTGCGCATCTGTTTCTTTCAGCATCATCTTTGTAAAGGTAAGGCCGATAAATCCGGCGCCCCCTGTAATTAAATATGATTTTGGCATGATTAATGCTCCTGTCCTTTCTGTAATGCCTGATGCGCCAGACTTCCGGCGAGGTAGAGCGATTCATGCGTGCCCGCATCCACCCACCAGCCCGTTAACACATCATACGTCAGCTTACTGTGTTCAATGTATAAATTATTGACATCCGTAATTTCCAGTTCGCCGCGTTTTGAAGGGGAAATTTGTTCAATATAAGAAAACACTTCTGCGTCGTACATGTAGATCCCTGTGACGCATAGTCTTGTCGGCGGCTGCTCCGGCTTTTCAATGATCGACTTGATCCGTTTGTTTTCCTCATCAATCTCGGCGATGCCGAAGCGCTCCGGATCGTCTACTTCTTTCAGCAGCACTTTTGCTCCTTTTCCCTGCTTTGCGAAACGCTCCGTATAAGGTTTTAATGAATCTTCAAAAATATTATCTCCCAAAAGCAGAACGAACGGATCGCGCCCGGTAAACCGCTTTGCGTATGATAAACCGTCGGAAATGCCGGATGCGGCTGGCTGAACCTGATATGTGATTGAGACGCCGAGCTCTTCTCCGGTTTCGAGAAGTTTATGAAATTGCGGAATATATTCTTTTTGCGTAATCAGCAAGATATCTGTAATCCCCGCTTCTTCCAGCTTCATGATCGACCAGTAAATCATCGGATATGGACCGACAGGGAGTAAATGCTTATTGACCGCTTTTGTCAGCGGCATAAGGCGTGAGCCGGTGCCTCCGGCTAAGATAACACCTTTCACATGAACACTTCCTTACGTGTGGTTTTATCACAAATCATAAAGAATCGCCGCCGCCCGTTTGATGCCCCTGCCGTCAACCAGCGGCTTTCCGTTTTGATGAAGTCCGGTCCGCAGAGGATAATCAGCGGCCATGTCAGACATATGCCGTGCGAGAACGTCCGCTGATATGCCTTCACCAAGGCCGAGGTGAACGGCGGCCCCCCGTGCGGCGAATTTTCCCGCCGTCTCAGTTTGATGCTCCACTTGAGAAAGTACGATGCAGGGCACACCTGTACAAATGGTTTCATATAAAGTGATCCCGCCGGACACGACGGCCATATCAGCCCTCCTGAGAAGCGCGGCCATGTCATTTGTCTGCCTTACCATCTCGGCATAAGGCATTTGTGTAAGATGCGCGCGCACGTCATCAGCATGAGGCGCGGCGCCGCCCATGACGATGATCACTCGTTTTCGCTGAATGCCGGGGATACGGCGGCATGCTTCCATCACTTTAAAGACAAGCTTCTTCGGGTCGCTTCCTCCTAATGAAACCAATATGGTCCGGCATTCTTTTCTCAGCTGATAAAGCTGCTTTGCTTTTTCAAAACCCGGATGAAGAATGATATATTCCGGGCCTTCATATACCGCGGCGCTGCCCATTTGAACCGTCCGGCTTTTCAGCCCTCCGTAAATGCCGTTTATAACGGCATCGCATAAATGAATGACATGTTCCCGTTTTTCTTCAAATAAGACGATGCGTGCCGATGAATGCTTTTTGATTTCCTCTAACCAGTCACACGGCATATCGAGCAGATCGAATATGAGAAGGTCAGGAGCCTGCCTGTTTATTTCCCGGACAATAAATTCCTTCTGTCCCTTGTCAGGCTTGATGTTCACTTCCCATTGATCAGAAGACAGATAAGAAGAAGCCTCTTTATTTGTGTAGAACGTTATTGAGCAATTGTTCTTAATGGCACCGGCAAGCAGCTTCATCCGCACCGCATGCCCCATGCCGATGTCACGGCCCCCGTCCGCGAAAATCAAAACCCGCATGCTAATCAGCCTCTTTTTGCCGGATCATTTGATTAATGGCCCTGAGCTCCGGATCACGATTCAGCAGATGGATCAATTCTTTTGCCGGAATATCAGGACGCGAGCCCGCTTTTACGTACAGCTCGCGGGCCAGCCTGTAGTCCTCTTCGGTATCGACGGTCAGCCGCAAGTGGGGGGCCCGGAGTTCCTGCGGGGGCTCAGGAAAGAGGAGCCGGTACTTCTCAGGAGATTCTCTTATTAAAAGCGTGACATGCTCCTGATATTTGTCCGCCAGCGTTTTGTCGGCATTGATCTCTTTTAAAAGACGCGCATTTACCGCCTCGCCGCCGATGCCGAGCGGTGTACCGCAGATATACGTGTAGTCTGCGTGCTGATCTAAATGCGATTGAATGAGAAAATCAAGCAGCGAAGGGTCGACAAACGGGTTATCCCCCGTCAGTCTGACTGCGATGTCCGGTTTTACTTGTTCGATGACTTGTGCAAACCGGTCAAGCACACACTGTTCGCTGCCGCGGTGCACACGGTAGTTCTTGCTGATGCAGTGCGCTGACAGAATGTCGTCGGTCTTGCTGTCAGACGAGGCGACGATCAGATTATCCCGTGATTGATCATAATACGCGCTTTGCCGAACCCTTTTGACAATCATATCGAGGATCGTATACCCGCCGATCGGTTTCAGCACTTTGCCGGGAAGACGCCCGCTTCCCATCCGCGCCTGAATGATAAACAAAATGTCAGTCATCATATGGGCTGCCTTTCGTCAAAAGGTCATCCCAAGTGATGCCCGTGTCGGAGGGGATATCCCTGACCGCACGCGCGCCGTCAGTTAAAAGCTCAAAATATCTCGGGTGAAGCCCCTGCGGTTTTTGGCCGGGACGAAGGACGGCAAGGTTTTCAGCCGTAAAACATTCGCCTTTTTGAATCGGCGCTGTTGAAAAAATGCCTCTGTAAGCGAACCTTCTGATATCTCCTTCAATCGGTGTCGTGGTTTTATGGGAGCTTCCCGACAGCACTTCCGGCACCGGAGCGTGATGCCCCTGCCGCAGCTCCGCTTCAACCGAGCGGATCGCCGCAACCATTTCTTTTAATTCATCCGGATTGAGGGCGAAGGAGTGATCAGCACCGGGCAGGTTTTTATCGATCGTAAAATGCTTTTCAATCAGTTTCGCTCCGAGCCTGACCGCCGCGCACGGCACATCATACGGATGGGCGCTGTGATCGGAGAAACCGATCACTGCATCCGGGAATGCGGCGGCAAGCATGGGAATGACGCTCAGATTGCTGTATTCAGGCGGCGCGGGATATTTCGCCACACAATGCATGATCGCAATTTCTGTGTTTCCCTCGCCGGTAATGGTTTGATAAGCCTCCTGAATATCTGAAATATCAGCGCCCGCGGTGGAAAAGATAATCGGTGTCTTCAGTCCTGCGACATATTTCAATAACGGCAGATGATTCAGCTCGTAGGAGGCGATTTTAAAGGCTGAAGGCGAAGTCGCATACAGTAAGTCGGCAGAGCCTTCGTCACAGACCGTGCTTAAAAACAGCACGCCTTTTTTCTTACAATATTCAAGCAGCGGTTCGATCCATTCGGCGGGCATTTCCATTGATTGCACCAAAGAAAATATCGAGACATCTTTTCCCGCAGCGGTTTTGTACAAGCCGGGGTCTTTCTGATACATTTTGTCAGCCTGAAACATTTGGAACTTGACCGCGTCCGCGCCGGCCTCACTGGCCGCATCTATCAATTCAAACGCCTGGCTCAGTTTTCCGTCATGATTAATTCCGGCTTCGGCGATGATGAATACGGGCGAACCTTCGCCGATTGACTTCGTTCCGATTTTGCATGATGCCATCAGTCCGCCTCCTTCCCGGGCCACACATGATAGTAGTAATAGGACGCATCCGCTTTAAATCCCATTCTTTCATACAGGCGGATGGCTCTTACATTGTGGAGCTGCGTTCCCGCTGATACAGTCTTATGCTGAAAGCGCAATGATTGTTCAATCACGTGCGCCGCTAAATGGAATCCCGCTCCTTTCCCTTCAAATCCCGGTTTTACCGCCATCAGATCAAGGACGAATTCATCGCCTTTAGACAGCCCCTGAACAAAGCCCACGGTCTCTCCCTTATATGTGGCGGCGAATTGTAACGAAGCTCTGCCTTCCGCGTTATTCCGCGCCCACTCTTCAAACAGGCGGTTTGCACTTTCATAGCTGAGATGGGGGTCTTGGTAATACCGGCTTTTTGTAAAGGCGTCGCGGGCCAGCCGGCTGATCGCTTCCGTGTCGCCGGGTCCGGCTTCTGTAATCTCAAACGGCGGCGTGCTGTTATATACACGCACCGGGCTGACGAGCTTGAGCAGACTCCCTACAAAATAAGCGTTCGGAAGCTGCTGAACGACCTGCATCGCCCCGATATCTTCAGCCGGTATTTTAATAAATATAAAATCAGTGCCTGCCGCCCGCCTTGCCGCGTAAAATGCCTGAAACAGCCTTTTGAGCTGTCCGGTGCTGTTTGCGGCTGCAAGTTTCACATTGATGATATTTTTTCGGAACAATTGACTTTCCCACGAAGAGTTTTCATATAAAATCACGCCTTGAAGGCTGTTTTCTTCCAATAAACAGAGCGACGATTCATAGGCTTCCGGCTGGATGCCCTTCTGATGCAGGAAGGCATGAATCATGTCCTGCGCAAGATTTTCCCTCAGTCTGTACACCTAATCAGCCCCTTTGACGATATCCGTAACGGCTGCAATGACGTATTCAACGTCGGCATCTGTCATTGACGGATAAAGAGGGAGTGACACGGTGCGGTGATAATACGCGGCCGCGGCCGGAAAGTCAGTTTCCTTATACCCGTACGTTTTTTGATAATACGGATGGAACGGAACCGGAATAAAATGAACACTTGTGCCGATATTATATTGGTCTTTTAAAGCGGAAATCAGATCGTTTCGGCTGACCCCGGCCTCCTGCTCCTCTATTTGAAGAACATACAGATGCCATGCATGCCGCCCGTCATCACTGACATGCGGGATGGTCAGCCCTTTCATGTGCTTGAAGGCGTCCTGGTAGCGGCTGGCAATGTCGGCTCTTCTTTGCTGCATGCTGTCAATCCGTTTCAGCTGATGAAGCCCAAGCGCTGCCTGAAGATCAAACATATTCATTTTATAGCCGGGCGTTTCGACCTCGTAGTACCAGCTTCCGTTTGAAGAATAGCGGTTCCACGCGCCTTTGCTCATGCCGTGAAGGCTGAGCACCCTGATCTGATCGGCAAGCCCGTCATCGTTCGTCGTCAGCATGCCGCCTTCACCGGTTGCCAAGTTTTTTGTCGCGTAGAAGCTGAATGCCGTCGCATCACCGATTGATCCGATCATTTTCTGTTTATAAGTGGTATACACGGCATGTGCGGCATCCTCTAAGACAAATAACTGATGCTTTTCGGCAATGTCCAGAATCTGATCCATATCACACGACTGGCCGGCGAAATGAACAGGTACAATCGCCTTTGTCCGCGGGGTGACGGCCGCCTCAATTTTTTCAGGGTCCGCATTCAGCGTAAGCGGATCGATGTCAACAAACACCGGAACGGCGCCTGTGTGCACGATTGTATTGGCTGTTGAACTGAACGTCACGGCAGACGTGATGACCTCGTCGCCGGGACCGATCCCTTTCGCTTTCAGGGCCAAAAACAAAGCGGCGGTACATGAGTTCAGCGCGATCGCGTGCTTTGCTCCCGTCCAGGCAGCAAAGGCTTTTTCAAACGCCTCTACTTTCGGTCCCTTTGAAAGCCAGCCCGATTCAAGCGTATCAATAACCTCCTGAATTTCGTCCTTCCCGATCATGGGCAATGAATAGGGAAGAAAAGCTGATCTTTTTTGCACCATTTTCTTTGCGCTCCTATCTTTTTTATGAAGGGTCAACCCGTCTGAAGCTGACTCCGGTTTTTTCCTGAAGCACTTGGCATAAAGCGGCAAGCGAATCCTGAACCGGGTAGTTCGCGGCGACAAAAGCACGGCGCGCCTGTTCCGCTTTTTGATATTCTGCGGGGCTTTCGCATATCCGGATTAATTCCTGAGCGAGTGCCTGCGGGTCCTCAAAGACAAATTCTCCAAGTGAGTGATAATAAGGGTATCTGCGGGTTCCCGCTGATTTTCCGATCAGCACGGGCTTTTGAAACAGCATCGCTTCAAGACCGACCGTTGATGTCTGAGTCACCGCAGCGTCAACATACGGGAGAATGTCATACAGCTCCATCTCTTTTTTGATGATTTTTCCTGCTTTATATTTCCGCAGCACCTGATTGTAAGCATCCAGCTTGTTTTTGCCGATTTCCCACGGATGCGGTTTAATAATGAGCTGCATGTTCTTTTGGCCGACAAGCTCTTCAAGCACTCCCGTATAAAATTCATCAGAAAACGGCTGCGTGGCGATCAGCACCGTCCGCTGTGACGGGAGAAAAGAAAGTTTGCGGTAAAACGTATCCTGATCTATCGGTTCTCTTGAAAAAATCTCGTCGAAACGGGGATGCCCCGTGATGATGATTTGTTCATCCCTGCAGCCTTTTGCTTTATACCACTCCGCTTCATAAGCCCCGAATACAGCCTGATAGTCCGTAAATACGGGCAGAAACGCTTCATCTCCCATGAGCGCTCCGTGCTGGAGACAGATGCTGACGGCGTTTTTTTTCGCGGACATCAGCGCCAGCACACGGCTGTAAATATCCTCTGTCGTGCCGACTACAACGGCGGAAATCTTCTCGGCCGTAAACAAAATATCAACGGCATCAATCGCTTCAATAAATAATGGAATGTCTTTATACAAACGTTCCTGAAATTCTCTGTTTCCGAAAGCGGGATGGCTGTGAAGCTCTTTCAAAATGGAATGGGCTTTTTCAATATAAGGGACGGGGTTCCCTTTTTGCCCCATTCCCGTCAGCTCCAATTTGCAGATAACGGGCAGCCCGTAATGGTCAGGCAGACTCCATCTGGCCAGTACCGCTGTTTTTGCCGGATCAAACTGCCGGTAGTTTCCCTCGGTGAACCGAAGATGATCGAAATGCAGAATGACTTTTCCGTTTACCGGTTTCTCATCTGTTTTCTTAATGTTTTGCCTTTTTTGATCATAATATGGCTGTATACCGGCTTCAGGAATATGCTGATTCGCCGGACCGAAAAGCTCTGGGTTCTGCTCCATGCTCTCCCGAAGCGCCGGACTGATATATTGATAAAAATTACTGATCAATGCGAGCGGGATGTCTTTGTAGCGAAGTGACTGAAAAAGGTCAATATACTGCCGGTACAGCACCCAATAATTCGCTAAGTATGCCGACAAGCCCTCACCCCTTTCCAAGCTTTTTTAATGATTCCCTCAGCTCCCGGCACGTGGTCTGCTGCGGAAGACTGTTCACAAACTCGTTTTTCTCCGCCGCGAAAAGCTGATAATGGATGGATTGATCGGTAATATAATTGATATCAAGCTCCTCAGAAATCGGGTAAAACGGATAAAAATGATTCACTCTCCAGAAGAAACGGGCGTCACCGATCCGGTAAAACGCGGGGCTTTCATCCCAATAGGAACCGAATGCCGATTTGACCTGTTCCAGCACGGAAAACCGGTGCATGACCGAACAATGGTCAATGGCGCACGGCGCGTTCCACACGATCCGTTCGGCGGGCCTGGCCGTCTCCTTCACCGTCTCTTTCCGCTGATTCAGATGATAGGTTTTGGAACTTGAATACACGACGGCTTTTTCCGGGTCTTCATCAAGCTCTTTCACCATTTTCTCAAGCCGTTCCGGCACATACGTGTTGTCGTCGGTCGCATACGTCACGTACTCGCCCTCCGCCATTTCTATTGCCTGATTAATCAAGGCGGCGTAGCGTGTTTTTTCCGTTCTTTCTTTGACGCCCGATACATCGCTTTGATAAAACCGGACGCGGTCATCCGTGAGAAAAGGACGTATTTTCACCAATGTCGCTTCATTTGAGTTGTCATCCATAATGAACAGCTCAAAGTCCGTAAACGTCTGAGACAGAATACTTTTAATAGAGCGGGCCACATAGTCACTTTTGTTATAGCTCGTCATGATCACTGACACTTTAGGCAACTCGTCACCCCCTTTTCGCACCTGAAACTACCGCTATCATATGTTCCTTATGCGGAAGATGCGATAGGAATACAGACTATTATGTGAAAAGTCAGCATTGCGCGCACAAAAAAAGCCGGCTCTGATGTCCGGACTTATTGGAGCGTATTTTCTTTTTCCGCATAAATCTTTCTTTGGGCTCATATGGTGGAATAGATAAAAACAGCAGCCGCTCTGTCGGCTGTCTGATACTTTTCAGGAGGTTTCAGCATCAAGAGGTTTTCATCAAAGGAGGAACAATATGAAACCGAAAAAGAATCAATATCAGCAAATGCAAGGGATGGGGATGGGAATGGATATGCAAGGATACCAGCCGCAGCTCGGGCCTAACCCTTATCCGCAGCCACAGGGCCAAGGATCACAAATGATGCCGATGCAGCAGCAAATGACAATGCCGATGCAGCAAGGCCAGCAGAGCTTCGGCGGGGGGTTCC
This sequence comes from Bacillus sp. SIMBA_026, assembly GCF_046535335.1. Lineage (NCBI taxonomy): Bacteria > Bacillati > Bacillota > Bacilli > Caryophanales > Bacillaceae > Bacillus > Bacillus sp. SIMBA_026. Next base: position 768,494 of record NZ_JAWRWX010000002.1, read on the forward strand.
CCGGCCAGCCGCAGCAGCAGGGCGGCGGCAGCTTTCAAATCCCGTCAGGTCCATCATCGTCACAAAACGTTCCCGGCATGCTGCCGATTGAAGAGTCATACATTGAAAATATTCTGCGGTTGAACCGGGGCAAAACGGCGACGATTTATATGACATTTGAAAACAGCAAAGAATGGAATTCAAAGATTTTCCGCGGTGTGATTCAGGCGGCGGGACGTGACCATATCATCATCAGCGATCCGAAAACGGGCACCCGCTATCTGCTTCTGACCATTTACCTTGATTACATCACGTTTGATGAGGAAATCGCTTATACTTATCCGTACTCCATGTCTTCTTATTCGCCGAGATAAATCAAAAAGCCAATCGCTCACTTGACAGAGGATTGGCTTTTTTTCTTTATAAATATTTGACGGCCGCGACGATAATCATAATCCAAGAGATGATAAACGCCACCCCGCCGAGCGGTGTAATCGCGCCGAGAATGGAAATCTGCGTCACGCTCAATACGTACAGGCTTCCTGAAAACAGAACGATGCCCGCAAACATCAGCCAGCCCGCAACAGAAACACTGCCTGCGCCAGAAAGCTTTTCGGCCAAAAACGCGACAGCCAGAAGACCGAGCGCGTGATACATATGATATTGCACGCCTGTGTGCCACACCTGCAAATATTTATCGGGGATTTTCCCTTCAAGCCCATGCGCGCCGAAAGCGCCCAGCGCCACGGCCAATAAAGCGTTAATCGCACCAAGAATAATAAACACTTTCATCTATTTTTCTCCCGCCTTTTCGTTAAAGTTTCCAATTCAATCATAACCCAACATCGGCAAAATTCAACGTCCGCCGTCCGATGACACGAGATTGTCGGATTTTTTCTTTTTGATAAGCTGGATTCGGTCAATCGCTATCGCCAGCAGCGTCCCTAGCACAAGGCCGTTGCTTAAGAGCGAAATCAGGATCGGGTGCATCCCTGATAACGCGCTCTCCGGCACAAACATTACGCCGACCCCCGTCAGGAGCGCCAGACCGATAATGGAGCGGATTCGTTTTTGCTCCGCTTTCTCATAAGAGTCAAACTCTGTAAAGGCAAGACCCGCCATCGTGGAGAAAACGACGAAGTTTACCGCAAAGCCGACCGGTGAGGGCAGACTCGCGAACGCATTCATAAATAGCGGGATCATACTGATGATCATGACAAATACACTTCCCAAAAGAAACGGCTTTTTCGAAGGAAGCTTCGTCGTCTCAATAAAACCGGCCGCCCCTGAAATCGGCACAGGCGCAATACCCCCCGACAGTCCGCTCAAAAGGTGGCTGATCGAAGCCGCAAACCCTGCCGGACGCTCACGCCGCTTCCCGACGGTGCCGCCGAATTTTTTCACCGCCGCTTCTACAACCCGGATGCTCGCGAGCATGTTGACAATCAAAAGCACGGTAATGAAGAGTGACGTAATGATCAGGCCGCTGTCAAACACGGGTTTTCCAAACGGAAAAAGAGCCGGCAGCTGAATCACGCGGTCCGGTATTTGAATCGGTTTGGCAGCGCCGAAGACGGCGAATAAGATCCATCCGCCGGCAAGCGAAAGGAGAATCGCATACTGTCTTAAGAACGTAACATTCGATCGGGACATGATGAACATCGCCGCCGTCACAACCATGGCGAGCCCGAATACAAGGCCGTCGACGCTGTTTTTTAAATAGCCGATGCCCAAAAGGCCTTTCACAATCGGCTGACTCAGCTGCATGACCAACAGCAGCAGATACACACCAGTCACAACCGGCGTAAACAGCACGGCCAGCCGTTCAATCACTTTAAAAAGGCTGAACAAAAAGAAAAAGACAGCGCTTAATAACAGCGCCCCCTGCAGCGCCCGCAGCGTCTCGCCGAATGTCGCAAACACCGTGCCCGTCAGTCCGCCGTAAATCGTGTATACGCCCCACCATAAGCCTGCCGGGCTTTCATTAATCGGCAGACGATGTCCCTGGAGACATTGGATGACCGCGGCGACGCCAAGCACAAAAAATGTGCTCTGAATCAATGCGGCAGAATCGGCATGGTTCAAGTGAAATGATTGTGCGATGGCGACAGGAACTACAATCGCAGCCGCAATCATAAATGCCGTCCATTGCAAACCCCCGAGTATCAGTTTCAAGTCAATCAACCTCTCCTGTTAAAAATCGAAAATGGAATCCCCGTTTCCGTCTTCCTCACGTTCGTCTTTCGCTTTTTTCTGATATTGGTTCAGCCCGGCGCTGCCCATCATTTTTTCAAGCAGCAGCGGGTCTGTCGAAGGAGACGCGGAAGGTTTCGGCGCCGCTTTCGGAATCGGATTCTGCACAGGCGCCGGAGCGGTGTGCGTCTGAGTGCCGAGCACGACATCACACAGAGAGCGGATGGCGGCCGCGTGCATTTTGACCTCCTCGGTGCGGGTCGCCGTTTTCGCCTGCCTCAGTTCTTCTTCCATCTTCTGAATCAAAGCAGAGATATGTATGTTCATGAGTAAATCCTCCAGCAGTAATTTGTCTTCTTCCTGCATTTTATCAAATTTCTGAGCGAATCGCAGAATTGAGTTTGTTATTTTTTCTGACGGCATATCGCCCTGAACGCCAAAAAAGACGCTTCCGCCGGGCGGAAGCGCCTCAAAAAAACGTTTATTGCGGCAGGTCGGGGATGCACCAATCGATCGGCTGCTCCCCCATTTTTTCAAGGGCGGCGTTTGTACGGGAAAACGGTCTGCTCCCGAAAAAGCCGTTCCTTGCCGAAAACGGGCTCGGATGAGTCGATTCAATAATAATGTGTTTCGATGTGTCAATGCGCTCTTTTTTCATCTGCGCGTGACGCCCCCATAGGATAAAGACAATCGGCTTCTCTCTTTCATTCACCACATCAATGATGCGGTCAGTGAGCCGCTCCCATCCCTTGCCTTTGTGGGAGTTGGCCTGACCGCGGCGAACCGTAAGCACTGTGTTTAACAAAAGCACTCCCTGCTTCGCCCAGCTGACGAGCGATCCGTGGTTCGGTACGGAGCAGCCGATATCGTCCTGAAGCTCTATGAAAATATTTTTCAAAGACGGCGGCTGTCTGACCCCGGGCTGAACGGAAAAACTAAGCCCGTGCGCCTGTTCTGGCCCGTGATACGGGTCCTGTCCGAGAATGACCGCTTTTACATCCTCATAGGGCGTATAATGCAAGGCGTTAAAAATATCATGGCTGTCAGGATAAATCGTTTGGCTGCTGTATTCTTGTTTCAGCATTTCTCTCAGCTCTTGATAATACGGTTTGTCAAATTCATCTTTCAGCTGATTCCACCAGCTGTCTTTTAAAAGCTGTTTCAAACTGTCCGTCCCCCTTAACTGTGCAGTCTTGAATGGACGGGCTTTCCGTCCCACACAATGTCAGTCGGCGCCTCCCGCCTCTTCATGTCCGGCTCTTCAAGAAGAACCGCGAAGTTTTTCGTCGGGAGCTCCCCAAGCCCGTGCTTTTCGCTTAACCGGTCTAAGTACCGCTTCCGTTTGCCGCCGAGATCCGCGGACTGATTGCCGCCTCCCTCAAAAAACGCATATATGACGCTCGCGCAAGGAACACGCTTCACACGGTGCTGTTTTGCGGCGCGCAAATAAAAGTCCCAGTCCCAATAATTATGGACATCCGGATCAAAATACCCTAACGTGTCATGCAGAGAACGCCTGTACATGCTTCCTGACGGAACGTACGTGGAAAATACCCGCATATCCGCATAATCCGCCGTATAGGCGAAAGGCTTTCGTGACACCGGGTATCTCGTGCCGCCCCGTTCTTCAAATGACACAATTTCCGCGTCAGAATGGACAAAATCCGCATCAGCAAGTGCAGCCGCCATTCTTTCCAAATGGCCCGGCGTAATGAAATCATCATCATCGCACAGCATGATATAATCACCCGACGCTTTTTTCACACCTGCGTTCCGCGCTTCCACATGTCCGGCATTCTGTTCTAAATCAATAATCTGAATCGGCAGATCGCTGTACAGCTGCTTCGCTTGTTCGACCGATTCCCCGGCATCATTTACAATGATCACTTCATAAGGCTTTATGGCCTGCATGGAAATCGACTCCAGCAACTCACACAAAGCCGGAATCCGGTTATACGTGACTATAACAATTGATATATTCATGACCCGCTCCTTCTGCTTTTTCTCATGTTCTATTAAAACATAAAGCGGCGGAGAGATCAGGGGGGATTTTTGATTTCGGCCCATTCAGAAACAAATCCAGGTCATACCCGCCAGCAAAACGAGAATGATCAGAAGGTCTCCCCAAACAGTGCATACCGCCTTGGCATTAAATCTGCCCGCCTCCATGGCGTTCCAAAGTTTTGATTGATAAACAGGCACCAACACCATCGCATAGCATGTGCACAAGCAGACAAAAGCCGGCGGGACAAGCGCACATCCATCCTCATCCCAATCATGAATCAGTTCCGGTATACTCACCCCGCTGTCAATGTACAAGTATAATATACCCGCCAGCGGAATGAGCGAACTGATCTGCAGCTCGAAAAGTTTCACCTTCCACTCACGCGCAAACGAAACGGCCCAAATCCATCCCAGTACATAAAACAATAGAAGAAGCAAAATACTGAAAACAACAAATATAGCGTCTTGCATCCCATTCAGAACCATAATAAAAAGACTCACAACGGGCAATGCAAGAACCAAGCCGCAGACGGTAAATACGGTAACGGCTATTTGGGCGCACGCGCCGTACATCCACGAACCTAATCTCATTTCAACACCCCTATATAGATTACCTATGTATATAGTGAAAAAGATCAGGCAAGCCTCTGCCTGCCTGCGTAAAAACCTATTTTGCCGCAAAACGGAAAACATACCGTCACAACGGCGCATACTGCCGCAAAACTCGGTGTGACCGCCGAAGGAAACAGCCCAGCCGGAACCAGATTGAACAAAAAGACAAACATAAAACATAGATTCGGCACCATTGAAGCCCATACCGTCTGGAACCAATACAGCACATAACTGATCATAATCAGCCATACTGACACGGAAATCCCTTTCCACAGCGCGTCAACAGCGGGATGAATCCGCCACGCGTGCATCATCGTAATCATCGCCCCCATCACAAAAAGACCGCAGTTGCAGAACAGATAAAAGAGCATAAAAGTCCGCGCGGGCACCGCCGAAGCTTTTTGAAAAGCAGAGATAATCTCAGACGGAGTCCCCACTTCCCGCAGAATAAGCGCCATCGCTTCGCTTTCGGTTTTGCCTTTTTCCAGATGATCACAAATGGCATGATGAATATGGCTTTCGATTTCCTTTAATAATTCACGGCTTCCGGCCTTGCCTTCCAGCCCTTTTCTGATTTCCTGCACATAAAGGTCTTTATCCATTCTGCCCGCCCCGCTTCAGCATCCGGTCCATCAGAGCAGAGAACAGATTCCATTCCTTCGTCCGTTCGGCTAGAATGGTCTTTCCTTCATCGGTGATCCGGTAATATTTTCGGTCCGGCCCTTTGGTCTGCTTTTCCCAGTAAGAAGAAATATAGCTTTGGCGTTCAAGCTTATGAAGCGATGGGTACAGCGTGCCTTCCTTCATTTGCAGTTCATTCCCGCTTCTATTCTCCATTTCTTTCACAAGTTCATACCCGTACATGGGCCGTTCATTCAGCAGCGTCAGCACCAGAATGACCGTGCTTCCCTTTACAAGCTCCCTGTTGAGCATTTATTTTCTCACCCTTACCTAGTAATCTTATGTAGGTATTGTACGCACATCCCCTGCGGCTGTCAAATCATTCCTCCAAGCCTTCCGTATTGTGATCGGGAGAAAATCTAACTATAATGAGATATAAAACACTGATGGAGGCCATTGATATGTCAATGCACAAAGCACTTACTATTGCCGGTTCTGATTCCAGCGGCGGCGCGGGAATTCAGGCCGATTTAAAAACATTTCAAGAAAAAAACGTATACGGAATGACGGCTTTGACCGTGATCGTAGCGATGGACCCGGAGAACAGCTGGGATCATCAAGTATTTCCGATCGATGCCGATACGATTCGCGCACAGCTGGCGACGATTGTTGACGGAATCGGCGTAGACGCCATGAAAACGGGAATGCTCCCTACCGTGGAGATCATAGAGCTTGCGGCGAAAACGATTAAAGAAAAACAGCTGAAGAATGTCGTTATCGATCCTGTCATGGTCTGCAAAGGAGCGAACGAAGTGCTGTATCCGGAGCATGCCGAAGCGCTTCGCACCCAATTGGCGCCTCTGGCAACCGTCATCACGCCAAACCTGTTTGAAGCAAGCCAGCTGAGCGGTATGGATGAATTAAAAACAGTGGAAGACATGAAAGAAGCGGCCAAGAAAATTCACGAACTCGGCGCGAAATATGTATTGATTACAGGCGGAGGCAAATTGAAACATGAAAAAGCGATCGACGTGCTGTATGACGGAGAAACCGCGGAAGTATTAGAAAGCGAAATGATTGATACACCTTACACGCACGGAGCCGGATGCACATTCTCCGCCGCCGTGACGGCAGAACTGGCCAAAGGCGCTGAAGTGAAGGAAGCCATCTATGCGGCAAAAGAATTTATCACCGCGGCAATCAAAGAATCCTTCCCGCTGAACCAATACATCGGACCGACTAAACATTCGGCGATGCGCCTTAGCGGAAAATAAAATAAATATCCCCCTCATGATCGAGGGGGATTATTTCATTTTTTTCGCGGATGACCGCAAAAACATCTCAATAGACTGCACAAACAGCGCATATTCCTTCATCTGTTCATATGTATGCATCAGCCGATCACTCCATTCATTGTGCGGCTCAGCTCTCTTGAGCATGCGATTCAGCTGAAGCAATACTTCTTTATATTCTTCCCGCTTATCTTCCACTTGCTCTGCGGCTTTGACAAGTAAACATTTCGGCGTCATCTTCTGATTTTTCAAAACTGAGAAAACAACTCCTTTTATTCCTGGAATCATAGGCTTTCGTTTGAAGAATAGCACAGATGGCATAGGTTTCACATAAGAAAAAAGAACGATTTTCTACAAAAGTGTCCAAATTGAGCCATTTATTTCCGTTTTTCCTACCGAAGTGACGGTTACGTCATCATTTCCCGGGAAAGGAAAATATCTGGCGCTGAATACCTCTTCTCCATCATTCAAAAACAATTCGATGGAGGATGCATCCACAAAGAGCTGCACGGAATGCACCTCGCTGATGGCGCAGCTTCTCTTTTCTTTTTCTTCTTCTCTGAAAGCTGTGCGCTCCAGCACAGCCAGCCCCTCTTCCTGATGAAATATAAACCGGGCTGCGCCCCGAATTGAGATTTCAAAACCGGATTCGCAAGTGATGTCTTCCAGCAGCACTTCAGCCCGGGACGCATCTTTCACCGGGAGGCTTACAGACGAGCAATTCAATTGAAGACGGCGCTTTTGTTCATCCGTGCGGCGTGATTTCATTTCCGGGAGCGGGCGCTGTATGATTCTGCCGTTGGACAGTGACAGCTGTCTCGGCATCGTTAAGCAGTGAACCCAGTGATACGCATGTGTCGGATGTTTGTCCTCATGCTGATCCGGAACGCCCATCCACGCGAACAGAATTCTCCGTCCCTTATCATCTTCCAGCGTCTGCGCCGCATAAAAATCAAATCCTCTGTCAAGCTCCGTAAATTCACCATGCTTAAACTCTGGCGGCTCTGTATGCAGCCTGCCGAGGAAATAGCCCGCCTGGTGGCTGTTATGATATTTTATCCCGTCGGCTTCAAGCCCCTGCGGACATACGAGCAGCACGTCGGTTCCGTCAAGGGAAAACAGGTCGGGACATTCCCACATATAGCCGAATGACCCGAGACCGCCGGAGCCCGCCCCCGCAATCGCACCGAGAAACGTCCAATCCGTCAAGTTCTCTGATGTGAACAATACAGCGCTTCCGGTGAGCTTTTCTGTCTGCGCGCCGAGCACCATGTAATACGCTCCGTCTTTCTTCCAAACCTTCGGATCACGGAAATGAGCGGTATAGCCTTCCGGGAGACGCGCGACGACTCCTTTTTTTTCAAATACGATCCCGTCTTCGGATACGGCGAGGCATTGATACGTTTCCCGATTGCCTTCTTCGTCACGGACATTGCCTGTGTACATCAGGCAGAGCCGCCCGTCTTTTTCGATGGCGCTTCCGGAATAACAGCCGTTTTTGTCATACCACTCACCCGGCGCAAGCGCGATTTCTTCCTCTTTCCACTCAACGAAATCCTTCGTCGTCACATGCGCCCAAAATTTCGCGCCATGCCCCGTATGAAATGGCTGCCATTGAAAAAACAAGTGATATACGCCGTTCCATTGGATCACGCCGTTCGGATCATTTAAAAGCCCGACCGGCGCCATAATATGATAGTTCTGGCGGTATGGATCTGACGCGGCTGTTTCTCCCCGCTTCTTTTTCGCTTCCTCAGCCTGCAGGCGCAGCTCTTGATCCGGTGTCCTCATTTGACGGCCTCCTTTTCTTTAGCTCCCATAATGTAAGCGGCAATAAACGCCGAGACAGAGGCGATGCCCATTCCGATCAGATAGTTTATAAGATTTCCTAAACCGAGCGGAGCCGTGATGGCAATCATCGGAATTCCGGTCAGACCGTAGGCATTGGCGGCGACGCCGGTCACCACGACATAGGCTCCTCCCAGCGCTCCGCCGATCATTCCCGCGATAAACGGCTTACGGTACCTTAGGTTCACACCGAAAATGACTGGTTCGGTTACGCCGAGAAAAGCGGAGAATGCGGCTGGCAGAGCGATTTCTTTCATTTTCGCTTTTTTCGTCAGGAAAAATACAGCCAGTCCCGCCGCGCCCTGAGCGACATTCGCCATCGACCAGATAGGAAGGATATAGTTTCTGCCCAAATCAGCGATGAGGCCGGCCTCAATCGCATGAAAGCTGTGATGCACACCGGTAAGCACAATAAGCGGATAAAGACCGCCGAAAAGCAGTCCGGCAACAATTCCCGCATGATCATACACATATGTCAGCGAGACGGTAATGCCTGATCCGATCGCCCTGCCAAGCGGACCGATTGCGATAAAGGTAATAAATCCTGTGACAATCACCGTGACAAACGGCGTGACCAATAAATCGAATGCGTGAGGCACAATTTTTCTGGTGCCCTTTTCCACTTTGCTCATAATGTAAACGGCTAACAGTACGGGGATGACCGTCCCTTGGTAGCCGAGCAGCGCAATGTCGAAGCCGAAGAGCTGCATAAAATCAGGCGATGCATCCGCAAGCCCCCACGGATTCAAAAGCGCCGGATGGATCATAATTCCCCCGAGCACGGCACCGAGATAGGCATTACCGCCAAATTCCTTCGCCGCGCTGAACCCGATGAATACGGGCAGGAAGATAAACGCCGCGCTTGAAAACATGTCTAAAAGCTTAAACAGCGATGATTGTTCAGACACCCAGTGAAAAGCCTTCATCATGCCGAGCAGCCCCATTAAAAGTCCGCTTGCCACGATAGCCGGAATGATGGGAACGAATATGTTAGACAGTGTCTTCGCAAATCTTGCGGCCGGATTCAGCTTTTTTTTCGCTGCGTCCTGATGTGTCTCACGATCTTCCCGCCCCAAATCGGCTTCTTTTGAAAAAGCGTCATACACTTTATTCACGAGGCCGGTGCCGAATATAATCTGATATTGCCCCGAGCTGCTGAAAGCCCCTTTTACGCCTTCTATTTCTTCAATGCCGGCCTGGCTGATCTTCTGTTCATCTTGAATGACGAGCCTGAGCCGCGTCGCGCAATGTGTCGCGCTGATGATATTTGATTCCCCTCCGATATGTTTGATAAGCTGTTTTGCCGTTTCTTGATAATTCATTATGTATCCCCCTTTCTAAAATCAAAAAAGACCTAAAATTCGCCAACGAAAAAGATCAGCATGATCCCTTTTTCATGTACGCAAATTTTAGGTCTTGCCTGCATTACCAGTCACAATCCCGCCGGATTCAGTTTTTTTAATGCGCTTTCATTCTATTTCATGACAGCGCTTTCGTCAATATGTTTTCATAAAAAAAGTCTGTTTCTCGAAACAGACGCGTTATTCCGGGTTTTTTTGCAGACGCTGGACATGCAGCGTAATATAGCCGGCCTCGGATTCCGGCAGTTCCAAATCATATTCAGTTTTTAAAAACGCCGCCAGTTCAAGCGCACACCGATAAGCAAACGGATACTTTTTTTGGATGAAATAAAGCATCTCCTCGTCCATGGAATGGAGTGCTTCATTTGAGTCCAACCGGCTGACCGCATACCGCAAGTGCGTGACGAGGCGCTGATAGGAAATACTGTCTTCATCCACCTTCTGTTCGAAAAAGGATTCGATCTTTTCGATCATTTCTTTGATCATGGTTGTATGCTTCATCGCCGAATACATGCTTTTGGCATCCGCCTTGGCAGTGTGGATATGAAGCGCGATATACCCCGCCTCATCATCAGGCAATGATATACCGAGGGTTTGTTTCACGTGTTCAACCGCCCAGCGGCCGATCTCATATTCTTTTTTATAAAGCGCCTTAATTTCATGAAGCAATCGGTTATGCACCTGAAGGCCGTTTTGAATCCTTTCGATCGCAAAGGATAAATGGTCCGCCAGCGCAATGTGGATGTGATCGCTCAAAGGTGCCGCAAGCTCTCCCTCCGCATGGCTGATGATATCTTCAGCCGCCTCTATATGCTCTTCGGGAAGCGTTTCTAACACTTGTTTGAACTTTTCATTTTCGTCGTGCACGACAAATATTTTTTCAATTTTATGCTTTTGAATCACATCATTTTTTCTCTTTTGAAAAGCGATTCCGGGACCCATTACGATCTTCTCCCGTCCGTCTTCTTTTATTAACGCCGCATTGTTATTTAATACTTTGTCTATTCTCAAGAGGTTCGCTCCCGTTCTTATGTTTAGTGGGATTGTACCCTCTTTTTCATATGATGTAAAGGTGTCGGACCCGCGCGCTCCCGTTTCGGCAATTCTTTGCGGACAGGCATCCATCGGTTTTTATCCAGCCTGCCGCTGGCCGATTTCGTTTCATCGGTCAAATCCGCCGATCGGACACGGCTCACAAACGAAAAAGCCCCAGCCGTCCGGTTCGCTTTCTTATGATAAGCCGCTTGGTTTCCGTACACGGCGGCTAATGGATATCTTCCGTTACCCGGCGCCATCCAGTTCATCAGAAAGACCATCCACACCCGTAAAGATACTAGCAAACGTTTCATTGCAAATCATCCCTCCGCTTCTTTTTGACAGACAGCTTGTTCGCAGGCCTGTTTTTCTCTCCGCTTTAACGGAAAAGGCGGCCGATCCTTCTCCGCTAAAAACTAGCGGGTCTAGCAACCCTATGACTCTATGATAGACGCGGCCGGTCGAATTGTTTGTCACAATATGAGTGAAAAAACAAACTAGTTTTCAGAAGTTTTGTTGAAAGCTGATGGAAATGACCTGAAAAATGGAAAAGCCGATAAAAAAAGTTATACACACTTTATCCCTTGGTTAAGCACAGCTTAAACACAGGGTATATCCACATATCCACAAACTTGGTCTATATTTTGTATAGGAACATTCGTTCCCAACAATATATATACACAAATTTATTCAGTTATGCACAGGATTCTGTGTATAACTCCCTCCTTATTCACAGACCAATTTCCATAAATGAGTCATATGTCACAAGGATTATTTTGAATTTTCAAGAAATATATACTAGATTTCTAATTTAGATAAAGAAAAAAGGGGGAAACACGATTGAAAAAAGGAATCATCCGTTATCTGCTTCCGGCTTTTGTCTTATCCTTTACCTTATCCACAAGTTCACAGGCTGCTCCGGCTTCAAAACCGCAAACTCCTGATCTTGAGAAGGCTGAGGTGTTCGGTGACATTGATATGACCACCGGCAAACAAACGACAGTCATCGTGGAGCTGAAGGAAAAGTCACTGGCGGAAGCAAAGGAACTCGGCAAAGCACAGACAAAAAGCAAGCTGAAAAGCGAACGCACAAAAGTGAAAAAGAAAGCGCTCAAAACCGTTAAACACGGAAAAATCAACAGGGAATATGAGCAAGTGTTTTCCGGCTTCTCCATGAAACTCCCGGCAAATGAAATCCCCAAACTGCTGAGTGATCAGGATGTCAAAGCGGTTTATCCGAATGTCACCTATCATACCGATCAGCTCAAAGATAAAGACATCACCCTATCTAAAGATGCCGTGTCTCCGCAGATGGATGACAGCGCGCCTTATATAGGGGCAAATGACGCGTGGAAGCTCGGCTATACGGGTAAAGGCGTCAAGGTTGCCATTATTGACACCGGTGTCGAATATAAACACCCTGACTTAAAGAAAAATTTCGGACAATATAAAGGATACGATTTTGTGGATAACGACTACGATCCTGAAGAAACGCCGTCCGGTGATCCGAGAGGCGCGTCGACTGACCACGGAACCCATGTCGCGGGCACGGTAGCGGCAAACGGAACGATTAAAGGCGTCGCGCCGGATGCTACACTCCTTGCCTACCGTGTGCTCGGTCCGGGCGGAAGCGGAACAACGGAGAACGTCATCGCCGGCATCGAACGCGCGGTACAGGACGGAGCGGATGTCATGAACCTTTCTCTTGGCAATTCTGTGAATAACCCAGACTGGGCGACAAGCACGGCGCTTGACTGGGCGATGTCAGAAGGCGTCACGGCCGTTACATCAAACGGAAACAGCGGGCCGAACAATTGGACCGTCGGCTCTCCGGGAACGTCCAGAGAAGCGATCTCCGTCGGAGCGACCCAGCTGCCGCTGAACGAGTACGCCGTCTCCTTCGGTTCCTATTCCTCAGCGAAAGTAATGGGCTACAACAAAGAAGATGACATAAAAGCACTGAATAAAAAAGAAACAGAGCTCATAGAGGCGGGTATCGGCGAGCAAAAGGATTTTGAAGGCAAAGATCTGAAAGGAAAAGTCGCGGTCGTCAAACGGGGCAGCATCGCCTTTGTGGATAAAGCCGACAACGCCAAAAAAGCGGGCGCGATCGGTATGGTTGTGTATAACAATGCCCCGGGAGAAATTGAAGCCAACGTACCGGGCATGTCCGTGCCGACGATTAAGCTTTCATCAGAAGACGGCGAAAAACTCGTCAGCCAATTAAAAGCGGGCGGCACAAAAGCGACTTTCAATTTATCCGTGGCTAAATCGCTCACTGAACAAATGGCAGACTTTTCGTCACGCGGTCCGGTTATGGACACGTGGATGATTAAACCTGACGTCTCCGCTCCCGGCGTAAATATCGTCAGTACTATTCCGACCCATGATCCGGCCGACCCGTACGGCTACGGATCGAAGCAGGGAACGAGCATGGCTTCCCCGCATGTAGCCGGCGCAGCTGCCGTCATCAAGCAGGCCAAACCGAAATGGAGCCCGGAACAAATAAAAGCCGCTCTCATGAACACGGCGGAAACCTTAACGGACGCGGACGGTGACGTATACCCGCATAATGCGCAAGGCGCCGGAAGCATCAGAATCATGAAGGCAATCAAAGCAGACTCTCTTGTCGCCCCGGGAAGTTATTCTTACGGAACGTTTATGAAAGACAAAGGCAATGAAACGAAAAAAGAAACCTTTACGATTGAAAACCAATCGTCCATCAGAAAATCATATCAGCTCGAGTACTCTTTCAACGGCACGGGCATTACCGTTTCGGGCACAGACCGGGTCGTGATCCCCGCTCATCAAACCGGAAAGGTCAATGCGAAAGTAAAGGTCAATGCCAAAAAAGTAAAGGCAGGCACCTATGAGGGAACCGTCACAGTGCGTGAAGGCGGAAAAACAGTCGCAAAAGTGCCGACGCTGCTGATTGTAAAAGAGCCGGACTATCCGCGCGTGACGTCAATCGACGTGCAGGACGGCACAACGCAGGGAACCTACCAAATTGAAACCTATCTTCCGGCGGGAGCCGAAGAGCTTGCTTTCCTTGTATATGACAGCAATCTTGACTTTGTCGGCCAAGCCGGCATCTACAAAAAGCAGGATAAAGGCTATCAATATTTCGACTGGAACGGCAAAGTCAATGGTGACACCGCACTGCTGGCAGGAGAATATTATATGCTGGCCTATGCCGCGAACAAAGGGAAATCAAGCCAGGTGCTGACTGAAAAACCTTTTATCATTGAATAACCGAACAACCCTGCTGGAGCATCAGCAGGGTTTCTTTCTGATTAATCGGCAAAAGCTTCTCGAAGCAGGCGGTATGACTGAAGTTTATCTTCAAAATGATGAGTAATGGTTACAGCCATCACTTCTTCTGTTCCGTATGCTTTACTGAGAGCCAGAATCTGTTCTTTCACTTGCTGCTTCGTTCCGATGATCATTCGATTCCGATTATCGGCAATTCGTCTTTGTTCATACGGTGTATACGTATTGCCGCGGACGGTTTCGTAAGACGGTACGCCGTGAAGCGGAATCCCCTGTTCACCTGCAAGCAGCGTATAATCCATGACGGCCGCGAGTTCCTCCGCTTTCTCCTCCGTGTCCGCGCACAGCACAAACACCGCCACGGCTGTTTTTGGTTCTTTACCTAATAGAGAAGGTTTAAATCTGCGCTTATATTGTGCCGTCGTGCTTTCTCCGCCTTCTCCATTAATAAAGTGAGCAAACATATAGCCTGCTCCCATTTCTGCACTCAGAAGCGCGCTTTCCCCCGAAGAACCGAGAAGCCAGACTTCCGGCGCCGTCTTAATAAGGGGTGATGCCGTGAGATTCGGAAAACGGTGATTGTCGTCGGCTGCATCATGCAAATACATCGCCAGCTCACGAAGCTGCTGCGGATATTGATCAGCGTTACGCTTCCCGCCGTCATTCAGCGCCCATGATGCGATCGGCATTCCGCCCGGCGCTCTCCCTAATCCGAGATCGATTCTGCCCGGCGTCAACCCTTCAAGCACGCGGAAATTTTCCGCCACCTTATATGCGCTGTAATGCGGAAGCATGACACCGCCCGAGCCTACACGAATCTCATTCGTTTTCGCCGCAATATGGCTGATCAGCACTTCAGGGCTTGAACCCGCCAACCGCTCTGAAAAATGATGCTCTGACACCCAAAACCTCTTATATCCGAGCTTTTCCGCCTCCTGCGCCAGTCTTACTGTATTCCGCAGAGCACTTTCCGCGGAACTCCCTTCTGATACAGGAGATTGATCCAATATACTTAATGAAATCATCACTGTCACCTCATCAACATCGTACCACTGCTAAGCCGTTTTTTCTTTCTGTATGCTTATAAGCATCCCTGATGATAAAGATTTATATACCTTGTTCCATTTTGTCGAAATATGTTACACGTGAAACATAAAAAAACCTCTCCCGGTCAGGAGAGGTTTTTTCTTAATTCTTTTGAAAACCTTTATCTTTTACATATTGATTTAAATAGGTTCTCGGTTTTTGTTTCATGAACTGCAGGATTTGATCAGACCACGTTTCAACCCGCTTGCCGTTTGTCCGTTTATCATAATAAGCGGAAATGGTTTCATCATATTCCTTCATATAACTGCGGAAGTGTTCTTCATTCGTATCGTATGTGTTTTCATGATATACGGCTTGTTTCGGCAGGCGCGGCTTTTGACCGGACGGATGAGCGGGATGACCGACTACCAAGCCGAACAGCGGCAGCACATGGTCAGGTGTACCAAGCACTTCCGTCACCTGATCAAGTTCATTTCGAATGCCTCCGATATAACAAATGCCAAGCCCCATTGATTCCGCGGCAACACTCACATTTTGTGCGGCAAGTGCGGCATCAATGACGCTGACCATAAACATTTCCGTATTCTCAAGAAGCTCGGTAATGTTTTCGCCTTTTTCCTCAGCAAGTTTTTTATGGCGGTACAAATCAGCGCAAAACACAAACAAGTGCCCGTTATTTTCGACGTAAGGCTGGTTTCCGGCCAGCGCCGCCAGCTTCCGCTTTTTCTCCTTATCGGTTACGCCGATGATGGAGTAAGCCTGCACGTAACTGGACGTTGACGCCGCCTGGGCGCTTTTCACTAATGTATCTATCTCTTCTGCTGTCAGAAGCTCGTCAGTAAATGATCGGATCGACCGATGATTAAGTATAGTTTCGATGGTATTGTTCATATAAAAGCCTCCTTCTCTCTATATCATATCCGAAAGGGAATCATGTCAAAAGCGAAATGCTCTAAACAAAAAAAGACAGCCCGAAAAACGAGCCGTCTCACATTAAGAATTGAACAAGTAGCTTTTATATTTCGTCAGCTGCACACTTGCATTATATACGATCCCGAAGCTGATTAATGTAGAAAGCACCGAGCTCCCCCCATAGCTGACAAACAGCAGCGGAATACCGGTAACCGGCATAATGCCGATATTCATCCCGATGTTCTGGAAGGTGTGAATCACGATAAGTGCAGTAAATCCTACGCAAAAAAACGCGCCAAACCGGTTAAACGCATGCAAGCGGTCAATCAGCACCACAAGCCTGTAAATTAAAAAGAAAAACATGACGACCGCAATGGCGCAGCCTAAAAATCCAAAACTTTCACCCAAAATCGCAAAGATAAAGTCGGTCTGCCCCTCAGGTACGTACACCTTCAGATTATGAACGCCGTTTCCGGTAATGCCGCCCGATCCGATCGCCATAACGGCCTGATCCACCTGCCAGCTTTTATCGCTCTCTGCCTGAGTCGTTGCCGCACTGGAGTCAGACATCCACGATGTAATCCGGTTAATTTGATAATCCGCAATGCCGATTGAATTCGCCACATGGGGAAATTCAATCACGAGAACTAAGAAAAGGCCAAGCACGAGCGCGGCCGAACCGCCGATGATGGTGATCAGCTTCCAGTTTACACCTGACATAAACACCATCACCATAACGATAAACAGACAGATCGCACCCGTTCCGGCATCCTGCAAGACGATCATCCCGATCGGAATAACCGTCCATGCCGCAATTTTCAAAAGCAGATTCACATCTTCCCGAAGCGACCTTTGATCCTTCGGGCCCGCCTTCGATATAATGGACGCGACCATCATCATAATTCCTATTTTCGTAAACTCAGAGGGCTGGAGGGTAAAGTTTCCGATTTGAAACCAGCTCTTCGCTCCGTTTTTAATCGGCGCGATGGATTCCGGCGCCACACGCAAAAGGAGCAGCGACAGCACGCCGGCAATCAATACGTACAGACTCAGTTTCTCAAGCTGCTCTAAATCAAAGTACAGCAATAATCCGATGAATCCCGCACCTATAACATAGAAGACAATCTGTTTCATCCAGGCACTGCCTCCGTACTGCCCGAACTGTCCGGCCGCATAAATCGCCGCAACACTAATTATTAAAAACACACCAAATATAAAAATCAAATCCCCCTGATAATAGGGATTTTGCTGTTTCTTATATCGACTCATTCTATCCCGCCTTACATTTTCATCGGAAGTCACTATTGTTTATTATACATGAACACTGTTCAAGAAAACATGATGAGGTTGCTTCCTTTTTATTTTTTACGGTTTGGGGACTACACGACATATGACGTGTCAGAAAAGGAAATGTTTCGGTCATGACGAAACTTTTCCGATAAAAAACCCCTTCTCGTCAGAAAAGGGGTTTCAGCTTATGTTTAACGTCATGAACAAGCTGTTCGGGTCCTCTTTATAATGTGCAAACGGATCACAATATTGAAACCCGGCTTTTTCATACAGGCGTCTGGCGGGGAGAAAAGCCTCCATAGAACCGGTTTCCACGCTGATCCGCTGATATGCTTCTTCAAGCATATGGCGGAGGATCCGGTTGGCTGCGCCTTTTCTGACATGATGCGGAGAGGTTTTCATTGATTTGATCTCACCGTGCAGGCTGTTTAACTCCTTTAAGGCGCCGCAGCCGAGCAGGACGCCGTTTTCCCTCACACTCCAAAACGTAACGTCAGGCTGACGCAGCCGGTCCGCATTGAGCGCGTGTATACTTTCCGGAGGAGAATGCATGGTCATGCTCTTCAGATGATCCTGCAAAAGCGCAATGACATCCGGCGCTGTGACATCTTCTTTCCTTACGTCCACTTCAAACCACCCTTGCTGTGCATATTTTCTTTGACCATAGCAAAGGTTCACAGCCTGCGCCATTCCATTGTCCGGAATTGTGACAGGGTATTTGGCCTTTCCGGTTTCTTGTACCTATCCAAAAATGAGGCAATAGTTGCAATACATTTCTCGAAAAAGCGGTATCAAAAATTGGAAAACATGGTATAATAATTGTAACAAAATGTTCAAAAAACGACCACAAAACAGACACATTTCATTCTCTGTATTTCATTTTGGAAACGCTCCCATAAAGTGAAAGGAGACATGTAAGATGGACATGTTTTTTGCTTATTTACTGGTCGCAAGCGCAACACCCCTCTTTATCTGGCTGGATAACAAAAAAGTCGCTCTTTCGGCCATACCGCCAATTATTCTCATGTGGGTTTTCTTCTACTTTTACGCAACCAGCAGCCTATCCCCTCTCGGCCACACACTCATGATCATCCTGTTTGCCGTCAACGTCATCGTTGCCCATATCGCCGCCTTTATCATTTACGGCCTTCCGCGCCTGCGCCGGAGAAGAAGCCAATAAAGGCACAAAAAACCCTCTTCGCCTGAACGAAGAGGGTTTTTTTTTATTCCTGATGTTCGGAATGTTGCTTCGCACCGCCAGGAGGGTTTCCATCCATATGGTCACCGTGATGGTAGTGCGCCGCAAAGATCCAGATGGAACCAAGGATGATAACAATCGCTCCGAAAAATCCGAAGAGCGTGTTTCCGACTTGAATTCCGCCGTTTTCGCTTTCTGTCATGTGCATGAACATGAGAAGCTGAAGACCGGCTTGGATAAATGCGAATCCGAAAATGATCCAGAGTTTTGCTGATGGGCTTAATTCCGTATATACTGCAACCCAAAGGGCCAGCAGGGTCAGAATAATAGACAACGCAAAACCTACGATATGCTTCCACGGAAAGTGGCTGTGTTCAGCAGATTTGTTTGCCATATTATAGTCCCCCCAATCCGATGAGATAGACGCCTGTAAAGATGAAGATCCAAACAACGTCTAAGAAGTGCCAGTATAAACTTGAGATAAAGATTTTTGAAGACGTCTGCGGCGTTAATCCGCGTTTCTTCAATTGCAGTAAGATGCCGGCAATCCAGAAGATACCGATCGTTACGTGCGTTCCGTGCGTTCCCAGAAGGACGAAGAATCCAGACCAGAAAGCACTTGTACCGAGAGATGCTCCTTCATGTACATAGTGGATGAACTCGTTAAGCTCACATCCGACGAAGCCCGCGCCGAGAAGAAGCGTAATGATCGTCCAAATGACGACGCCTTTTAAACTTCCGCGACGCATTTCATGAACAGCGATCCCGCAGGTGAAACTGCTGATCAGAAGCAGGAATGTCATGATCATGACAAGCTTCACTTCAAATAATTCAGCCGGTAAGACTCCTCCTGCTGTTCTTCTTTGAAGAACGAAGAAGGTTGCAAATAGTGTTGAGAACAACACAATCTCTGCCCCTAAAAAGATCCAAAACCCGAGAATATTGAGTCTGCCGGTTTCAGATTGATATTCCATAGGCGCGTTAGAATTGCCGTGTTCTGCATGTTCCATAAATCACGCCTCCTTTATTCGGAAATCTTTCTTTCCGTCTCTTTTATTTCTTCAACAGGTATATAGTAGCCATTGTCATATTCAAATGAACGAAGCACCATGCAAAGCAGAATGCCGATCAAGCCGACAATGCCCATCCAGAACCATTCAAATACAAGTCCGAAGCCTGCAATACCGAACGCCACTGACATAATAAGCGGTCTTCCGGAGTTGTGCGGCATATGGATTTTCTTGAACTTGCTTTCCGGATGAATATCCGTTTTGTCTTCTTTCAATTGCAGTAACGCATCTTGAGATTTCACTTCAGGAAGCACCGCAAAGTTGTAATGCGGCGGTATCGCAGATGAAGTCGCCCACTCAAGCGTACGTCCCACGCCCCATGAATCTCCGCTGATCTCGCGAGTAGAGTAGCGGAAGCTGTAGTAGATGTTGTAGCAAAGGATTAAGAATCCGACACCCATCATGAAGGCTCCGACAGTTGAAATAAAGTTCAATGCAGTCCATCCGTCATTCGGTCCGTAAGTGTAAATACGGCGAGGCATACCTTGCAGCCCCAAGAAGTATTGAGGGAAGAAACATACATTAAATCCGATCATAAAGATCCAGAAGAACCATTTTCCGATTCTTTCGTTCAGCTTGTGGCCGAACATTTTCGGATACCAGAAAATAAATCCTGCGAAACATGCAAATACCGTACCCGCGATCAGCACATAGTGGAAGTGAGATACGAGGAAGTACGTATTATGGTATTGATAATCCGCTGCAGCCATCGCAAGCATAACCCCTGTTACCCCGCCGACAACGAAGTTCGGGATAAACGCGAGCGCCCACAGCATCGGTGTTGTAAAACTGATCCGGCCTTTATACATCGTAAAGAGCCAGTTAAAGATTTTAACCCCGGTCGGAACCGAAATCGCCATCGTTGTAATCGAGAAGAAAGAGTTAACGGACGCACTGTTCCCCATTGTGAAGAAGTGGTGAGTCCATACAAGGAAACTCAGGACGGAAATGGCGATAATTGAGCCGACCATCGCTTTGTAACCGAATAACTGCTTTCTTGCAAACGCTGAAATAATTTCAGAGAAAATACCGAATGCCGGTAAGATAACGATATATACTTCAGGGTGTCCCCAAATCCAGAACAAGTTAGCCCAAAGCATCGGCATACCGCCGGCTTCCAGCGTGAAAAAGTGAGCGCCGAACAAACGGTCAAATGATAACAGCGCCAATGCCACTGTCAAAACAGGGAAGGCGAATACGATAATAACCATTGTAATCAGCGTCGTCCATGTGAACATCGGCATACGCATCAGCGTCATGCCTTTCGTACGCATTTTCAGGATCGTCACCATAAAGTTGATACCCGTCATCAGCGTACCGATACCGGCAATCTGAAGACCGAGCAGGTAGAAGTTCTCACCAGGCCCGGGACTCATGTCGTTGCTTGCCAGCGGCATGTAACTCGTCCAGCCTGCGTTCGGAGAACCTCCGATAACGAAAGAAATATTGAAAAGCATCGCACCTACGAAGAACGTCCAGAAACTCAGGTTGTTCAAGTAAGGGAATGCTACGTCGCGCGCACCGATCTGCAAAGGTACGACAACGTTGATCAGACCGATTAAAAACGGCATCGCCATGAAGATAATCATGATCGTACCGTGAGTCGTAAAGATCTCATTATAGTGGTTTGAGTCTAAAAAACTGTTATTAGGAAGCGCTAACTGGGCGCGCATCATCAAGCCGTCGACCCCGCCGCGGAACAGCATGATAACAGCAGAGATAATGTACATGATTCCAAGTTTCTTATGGTCTACAGACGTAAGCCATTCAGACCAGAGCCACTTCCACTTTTTGAAGTATGTGAGTACAACGATGATAGCAATAGTGGAAAGCGCAATGGAAACTTGTGCGCCCA
The DNA here is from genome assembly GCF_046535335.1 of Bacillus sp. SIMBA_026. Classification (NCBI taxonomy): domain Bacteria; kingdom Bacillati; phylum Bacillota; class Bacilli; order Caryophanales; family Bacillaceae; genus Bacillus; species Bacillus sp. SIMBA_026. Next base: position 790,081 of record NZ_JAWRWX010000002.1, read on the forward strand.
GAATTAATGGGTCACCTGTTACAAAAAATTCATCCCATCTCAATTTCATTCGGGCTTCCTCCTTTCTTGTTCAATTTCAATCTTGTTTATCGTCGGATACTTTAAATTCGTTTTTCTTTACATTTTCCCACGGATCTGTTTTAGAGTGCGGTGATACGGCTTTGTAGCCAAGGCGTTTGCGCGCCTCCATCGCATATTCGGCATCTTGGCCGTGGTCAACGTATTTTAAGTGTGTAGAAGAGAACGTTAATTTACCGACATTCTCCGGAAGCATCAGTTCGTCATACTTCTCTTTCGTCAGCTTTGGAGAATCGCTTTGGGCTTTTTTCACCCAGCTGTTAAAGTCTTTTTGCGTAACAGCTTTTACGTTGAATTTCTGGTCGGCAAAGTGTTCGCCGGTGAAGTTCGCGTTGCGGCCTTCATATGTTCCCACTTTGTCAGCCTGTAAGTATTGATCCATCAGCATTCCCGCCATCGCGTATTTTTGTCCCCCAAGCTGAGGAATCCATAGCGATGCCATTGAATCGGCTGAAGAAATTTTAAATAAAACCGGACGGTCTACAGGAATGTTCAGGTAGTTAACCGTCTCAATATCCTGCTCTGGGTAGCTGAATACCCATTTCCAGTCTACCGAAGTAGCATAAACAACAAGAGGCTCTTTATCCTTTGTCGCTTCAGGCGCTTTTTCTAACGAATATATCGTCTGTACGGTAGGCACAGAAAGTGCAATAACAATTAAAATTGGGATCACTGTCCAGACTACTTCTAAGAACGTGTTGCCGTGCATCTCGGGCTTGTAATTTCCGCTGTCTTTGCCTTTGCGGTCGCGGTATTTCACTAAAATGATTGTAAATAGTACGAATACGACGCCGACAATGAACAGCATAAATCCGATTGACAAGAGAATCAGATCTTTCTGCTGGTCTGCTACAGGTCCTTTCGGATCTAAAACGGAAATGTCGCTGCATCCGCCCAGTACGAAAACAACAGCCAACATCGCTATTAAAAGTAACGGTTTAAATGCTCTGAACAAGAAGATCACCATCCTTCCTATTGATGTAGTGAATCTGAAATGTACTTTCTCAAAATCTTTTCTCTATCTACCTTGTTATGCTATCAAAATCTGCCCTTATTAGCTTTATTTTTTTCTAAAGTTCATCTTTTTTTCGACCTAATGTCACAAAATCGTCAAAAAATGCATGAACTTTTTCCACTTGCGCAAATCAAACATAAAAAGTTTTAGATCATTTAGCATATATAGAGAAAAAAGATAGTGAGAACGAATAATACCAAATAAAGGTTTACCATAATAAAAAACGCTGGTCAACAAAAAGTTTCATTTTGTTAAACATTCTACAAAAGAAATATTTTTTCCTTTGCTCACACCTTTTCACACGGTTTCCATTTTAACGCAACGCATTGTGAAAAAAAAGACCGGAACGCGCCTTGATATGTTCATTATAAAAAACGCATTCATATGTTTAATATGGACAAAACGAAGGTAACATATAGGCATAAATAAATAAAAAATAGGAAGTGATATTTATGGGTTTTATCGTATCTCTGATTGTCGCTATTATTATCGGCTGGATCGGAAGTTTATTTGTAAAAGGCAGTATGCCCGGAGGAATCATCGGGTCAATGATCGCTGGTCTGATCGGCGCATGGATCGGGCACGGACTGCTCGGCACATGGGGTCCTCACCTTGCCGGCTTTGCCATCATTCCGGCAATCATCGGAGCTGCGATCGTGGTATTCTTATTCAGCCTGATCGCCAGAAGCAGAGGATAAAAAAAAAGCCTCGTCCCTTATGGGATGGGGCTTTTTTCCGGTAGAGCGCCCAAATGGCGGATAAACCGCCGGAAAGCCGCTCTGCCTTCTTCTGTCTGTTTAAAGACGCCGGCATGCTCCAGTATCCGCGCAAAGGCATGGCCGATTTCCTCTCTCAGAATCTGTTCCGCGTTTTCTTTCGTTATCTTCCGCTTATGCAGCACACTGAGCGCCCAATCTTTATGCGCTGCCGCAGAAGGGTCTGCCGTTAAGACCGCTTCCGGGTCCGGTGAGCACAGCGCTTCAGCCGTGTATTTCATTTCTTGTTCAAGGCGGCCCGGCAGAATCGCAAGCCCCATTACCTCAATCAGTCCGATATTTTCTTTTTTCAGGTGATGAACTTCCTGATGGGGATGAAAAATTCCCAGCGGATGCTCATCAGAGGTGCGGTTATTTCTGAGGACGAGATCTAATTCGAATAAACCTTTTTTCCGCCGGGCAATCGGCGTAATTGTATTGTGCGGTGTTTCTCCTGAATAGGCGAGGAGATCAGCCGCCTCATCGGAATAACCGCGCCACGCCCGCAGGATGGCATCCGCCGCGCCGGAAAGCTCAGACGCGCTCTCGCTTTGCAGGCGGATGACCGACATCGGCCACTTCACAATTCCCAACACCGTTTTCGGATAGTCAGACAGCCTGTACCGGCTTTCTGTCTCCGCCCTCGCCATCGGGAATTCATAATTGCCCCCCTGAAAATGGTCGTGGCTTAAAATACTGCCGCCGACAATCGGCAGATCAGCATTGGAACCGAGAAAATAATGAGGATACTGGCTGACGAACGACAGCAGCCGGTCAAACGTTTTTTTACTGATCTTCATCGGTTCGTGCCGGTCTTTCAAAACGATGCAATGCTCCCGGTAATACACATACGGAGAAAATTGCAGAAACCACTGCTCATCGCCGAGAATCACCGGAATGACACGAAGGTTTTGACGCGCCGGGTGATCCGGTCTCCCCTCGTACCCGACATTTTCTTTACAAAGAACACATCTCGGATAATCGGATTGCGGCTGCTCTTTGGCAGCGGCAATTGCTTTCGGATCTTTTTCCGGTTTTGAAAGGTTGATCGTGATGTCCAGCTTTCCGTAAGCCGTCTCAGCCGTCCACCCGACATTCCGCTGTATTCTGTCCGAACGGATATAATACACATCCTCTGAAAACCGGTAAAACGCCTTTGTCGCCTGCTCCGGCCCGTGCACCGCCTTTGTTTCTTCAAAACGACGGACAATCTCGGACGGCTGCGGGGCAAAGCAGCCCATGATCTTCGCGCTCAGCAGGTCGCGATAGGTGTCTGTATCGGCTGCAATCCGGCCCGTTTCTGCCGCCCATTCATAAATCGGGGCCAATATGTCCGGCAATGATGCCGCCGATTCATTTTCTTTCTGTTCTGAAACTTCCGGATGGGTGATATGCAAAGCTTCATATAAACGGTTTCTTGTATATTCAATATCAAGATAGGAAATCAGCTCTTTTTGCAATCCGTACCGGATTAAACGTTCCGCGTGCCGCTCAATTGCCATCGTCATCCCCCTTTAGTTCTCTCGCTCCGGCTCCGACATCCGCCGTGTAAAAGTCAGCTTTTCTCCCTGTCTTTTCCTCATAGCGGGCTCCTGCCGTTTCAATAAAATCCGAAACCGCATCGTCCTTGACGATACTGACTGTACAGCCGCCGAAACCGGCTCCCGTCATCCTTGATCCGATCACCCCGCCGTGGCGCCAGGCCGCTTCAGCCAGTGTATCCAGCTCATGACTCGTCACCTCGTAGTCATCGCGTAAAGAGAGATGCGAATCCCTCATTAATTCACCGATATGATGAAGCTGATTGTTACTGAACATGTCGGCTGCCTCTATTGTGCGGTGATTTTCATAGACGGCGTGTTTCGCCCGGCGTCTGTTCACTTCATTCTGAATCAGCTCCGCATGAGCGTCAAAGGCGGAAGGGGTCAGCTCTCCCAGTGATTGAACGGAAAGATGCTTCTGAAGATCACAAAGCGCTTCCCCGCACTCCTTGAGCCTCGTATTATAGCCTGAGTCTGCAAGCGTTCGTTTTTTATTGGTATTTGCAATAACGATCGACAGCCCCGACAGCCCGAGTTTTGTATATTCAAAGCTGAGCGTCCCGCAATTCAGCAGAATCGCATGATGTTTCTTTCCCATTCCGATGGCGAATTGATCCATTATTCCGCAGCTGACGCCGATAAAGGAATTTTCCGCCGTCTGAGCGAGCTTCACCAAGTCGAGCATATCCGCCTCAAGCTCATGGCATTCCTTGAGAATGACCGCCGTAACAAGTTCAATGGAAGCCGAAGATGACAGCCCCGCGCCGTTCGGGATGTTTCCCCAGAACACAATATCGAAGCCGTGCGGAAGGGAAAAACCGCTGCCGAGACATTCCGCCATGACCCCTTTCGGATAGTTGGCCCACCCGTCCTCTTTTTGATAACGGATATCATCGAGACTGCATTCCTTTATGCCCGCTTCCTTAAATTGATGAGAGTACATTCTGACGAGCCTGTCCCCTCTCTCCCGGACGGCTGCATATGTACCGATCGTCAGCGCGCACGGAAAGACGTGGCCCCCGTTATAATCCGTATGCTCTCCGATGAGATTCACTCTGCCGGGCGCAAAGAAAATGCGCAGGTCCTCCGATTCCCCGAATACATCAGCAAACGCTTTCTTTATTTTGTGCTTCATACGCATCCCCTTTCACCATTACACTTTCCCCCGGGGCGCGGAAAGAAACCGTTATGACACGCCCTCTTCTTTCGCTTTTCTGAAGACAATCCACTTGCTGGCCGCATAGTTGACGACTACGATAATGACGTTATCGGCGATTTTCGCCAACGTTTCGTTCATATGAAATTGACTGACCAGAAGAATCATCATGGCGAGATCGATGGCGAGAGACAATACCCGCACGCTGAAAAAGGCCGTCAATTCTTTCATCAGACTCCGCATCCCCGCGGTCTTTTGCTGAAATACATACAGTTTATTCGTGACATATGCAAATAGAACGGACAGAATCCAAGCAGCGACGGTCGCCGCCTTGTAATCCATCTCAAAGGCCGACGTCAGAATGTAAAAACTGACGATATTCACGATGGTCGTGAATATCCCCATAATGATATACATCATAATTTCTCTGTAGCGCATAGCAGTTCCTCGCTTTCTGAAAGACTTTTCTAAACCTTTTGTCAAATCAAGAAGAACGTTACCCCGATTTTCTTCCGCTGACAAAAACATAGAGCGCGTCAAACATGCTGCGGAAAGTAACCGGCCTTCCCAGCACATTGGATTGCTTAACTATCCCGTCGATGAGCGCGCACATCATGTTAGCGGTATGCTCGGTATCTATATGGTCTTCTATTAAATTCCTCGATTTGAGCCAATTTATGTACATGGTGCTTTCTTCTATCCATAATTTATAAAGACGGATATAAGCTTCATATTCACTGACGACTTTGTAAGTAGGCATATGAACGGCAAAAGACACAACATTCCAGGCTGGCTTGCTGTTTACAAACCGCATCAACAGGCTGGCCGCGCTTGCCGCAGCTTCACAAAGCGTCAACGGCCGCGCTGTTTGCTTTTCTAATTCGTCGAGATAGCCAGTGATGATCCTTTTTTTAATCTGACGCCTGTCTAACAAATGCTTCAGAAAATCTTCCTTGCTTTCAAAATGAACGTAAAACGCACCTTTGCTGAAACCCGCCGCTTTACTGATGTCATCGATTGAGACTGAATCGTAAGCTCTTTCAATCAGGAGATGAAGGCCTGCGTCAATAAAACTTTCAAATGTTTCTTCTCTCTTAATTTGAAATTTGTTTTTTTTCATTTTTTACCCCAGCTGTTTGATCATTCACTTTATCTTACACCGAATCATTCTTTTGCGGTATTTTTTATGCAAAAAGAATATGCTAGTCGACGCTTTGAGGGTAAATATTAATAGGTCATATGATTTATTTTTATTTGCATACTATCCAGTCAGTATTTATTTGTTTATTATTATACGTAAGAATTCTTGAAGGATTTTGGTTATTTCAGTCATTTTCTTAGGGAATAGGTAGGTGAATTCATCTTCAATTTGGGATTACCGGCCAACTATGTGTGATATTTGTTATACATTGGCTGCTGTAGCTGGGCAAATCAATTTTTCAATTGGAGGTTCTTATGAAAACTCATGTAATGAAAGATATAGATCAAGATTGGCAATTGTTAATTCAAGAGGCTAGAATCATGGGTTTGCACATTGACGATGTGAGGCGCTTCTTAAATACTGAAAAAGCGGTGAAGAAAAAAACACCAATGAAAAACACCATCCGCCAGCGGTAAGATTACAGGCGGATCCTTTTACTATATGACCTGCCACAGTCCGCCCGCACCCGAGTTTTCAAAGGAACATCCGCAATAAGAGGGGAATCAGAGAACAAACCGTATACCGGACAACCATTCCCGTCCGCATTCCGCAATTGAACAGCCAAACATGGTGATATGAGATCCCCCCGCTGCATATCTTGTGTATATGCCCGTTTATGAGGTGATACACAGATGGATACGAATCCCTATTATGATGAAAAACAACAGAACTACTACGAAGGCCTGAATCCTTATTTATTGAACAAAATAGACGAAAACTGGCGGACAGTGCTTGATGTCGGCTGCGGCACAGGCAATTTAGGAGCGGCGATCGAACACCGCGGAATAACGGTTTACGGCATTGAAGCGTATCCCGAAGCCGCAAAAAAGGCGGAAAGCAAATTGAGCCACGTGCTTTGCGGCGACATTGAATCCGCCATTCTTCCGTACGAATCAGAACAATTCGACTGCATGCTGTTCGGAGACGTTCTTGAGCATCTTATCGACCCGTGGTCCGTGCTGAAAAAGCTTCGCCCGTATGTAAAAAAAGACGGCACGGTGCTTGCATGCATACCGAATGTCGGCCACATCTCAGTGGTGCTGGAGCTTTTAGCCGGCAAATGGACTTACAGGGACGCCGGATTAATGGATCAGACCCACCTGCGTTTTTTTACCCGTGAAGAGACGCTTTCATTATTTAAAGCCGCCGGCTATGAGGTGAAACGCATTGAGGCGATCCGCGTTGATCACCCCTCTTATCACAAAGCCATCGCATCATTGCACGAAGTATGCGTACAGCTTGGCATAAGGCATGACTTTATGACAGAAGCATCGGCGTATCAATATGTGATTGAGGCCGAGAGGAGCATGTAATGGATTCACATTCATTTCTGTTTGTCGTCTGTGTGAATGACGAGTCGCTGTACTCCCGGTGCAAAAGCCATATCATGCAGCTTACCGTCCCCCCTTCATACTCCGTTGATATCATGCCGATATACGATTCAGCAAGCATAGCCTCGTCCTACAACAAAGCGCTGAGACACCCCTCCAAATATAAAATTTATCTGCATCAGGATACCTTTATCATTCATCAGCATTTCCTTCATGACATGCTTCATATCTTTCAATCTCATCAGGAGCTCGGCCTTCTCGGTGTCGCCGGCTGCAAAACCCTGCCGCCGAACGGCATTTGGTGGGAAAGCGGAGAGCGGATGGGAAAAGTGATTGAATACCGGGGGAATGCTTATCATTCGCTGGTCTTTGAGCACGGTGATGAAGACGGACTGTTTACGCCCGCTGACGCCATTGACGGCTTGTTAATGGCGGCTCAATATGACGTGGAGTGGCGGGAGGATTTGTTTCGCGGCTTTCATTTTTACGACACATCACAGTCGCTTGAATTTCAAAAACACGGCTATCAAGTCGGCGTCGCCTGCCAAAAAGACCCTTGGTGCCTTCATTTTTGCGGCGACTCATTTGACGCCGCGGCTTATGAAGCGGACAGACAAACATTTGTCAAACACTATATGGCAAAGCCCTCTCGCTGATCGAGAGGGCTTTTTTCGGGTTAACGTTTATTCAGTTCCCGCTCAATGATTTGTTCAAAGGTTTCCTTCCCCGCCGCGCCAGGGATTCTCTCATCGCCGATGATAAACGTCGGCACTGCCGTAATGCCGGCTTCCTCATAAGCATGGCGGAGCGCTTCCCGCTGTACGTGTCTGTACGCTCTTGTCTCAAGCGCCTCTTTGAAGGCAGCGCCGTCAAGTCCGGCTTCTTCCGCAAGCTTTGTCAGCACGCCAACGTCACCGATATTTTGTTCTTCCTGAAAGAACGCCTGAAAAACGCGTGTATGGTATTCGCTTCCTTTCCCATGTTCCTTTGCGAAATGAAAGCCTTCAAATGCCAAATCCGTGTAAGGATGCGGTGACACGCGGGGGAACGTGATTTCAACGCCTAAAGACTGCGCCATCGGCTCAATGGAGTTTTTCCACATCTGCCGCTTGGCGGGATCATTCACCGGATCAAGTTTCGGCGAGGGGCTCGGACGCAATTCAAACGGCATCCATTCCACCTGTACGTCCTTGTCCTTGATTGCTTCTTCAAACGCCGCTTTGCCGACAAAGCAAAACGGACATACATAATCAGAATATACTTTAATCTGCAGTGTCATTGTAAGTCTCCTTTCCTTTTCATTTTAAGTTGTAACATATATAGTTACAAGTGTTTTTTAAAAAACACCCTCCATATGAAAGGTGTCACGATTCCAGCAGCCTTTGGGCGATATATTCTCCTTTTTTACAGCCGCCGGGACAGGCGAATAAGGAAGAGCCGATCGTTTGTGTGTATTCATTCAGTGCATCCTTTGCCGCCAAAGCCTTCAGCATCGGGACAAATTGGCGGTCCGGGTCTTTTTGAAAACAGATAAACAGCAGGCCTGCGTCAACATAGCCCGTCTTCGGATCAATTCCGTCCGTATAGGAAAATGCCCGGCGCAGAATCTGTCTGCCGGTTGATTTTGCCACGCTGACATGCGAGTCGGCGGGAATTTGATTCAGCTTCACGGGATCGGTTTCCTTTTTTTGTCCGAAAGGCGCGCCCGAGCTTTTCACCCGCCCGAACGTGTCCTCTTGTTCCTTCAAGGATGAACGGTCCCATATATCTAAAAACATCTTAATTTTCCTAAACGCCATGTACGTGCCGCCCGTCATCCAGTCCGGCTCACCTGATTGAACCCAAACGATCGAATTCATCAGGTTTTCATCCTTTGTGCTTTGGTTGCCGGTGCCGTCTTTGAATCCGAAGAGGTTGCGCGGCGTTTCCCCGTTTTTCCCGCCGCTTAAGAAACCTTTATTGAGAAAGCGGACTTCGCACACGCCTGCTGCCTGTTTCATCAGGTTGCGCACCGCGTGAAACGCCGTTTGTTCATTATCCGCGCAGACCTGTATGACGATATCACCGCCGCCTTGTTTCTTATCGAGCTTGTCGTTAGGCATCGGTGGAATATCGGCGAGGTGCTTCGGTTTTTTATCTTTCAGTCCGAAGCGGTCCTTCCCGTCTTTCTCGAAAAACCCGGGGCCGAAGCCGAAGGTAACGGTCAAATTCGCCGGGGCCAGATCCTGCGACTCCCCGGTATCCTGCGGAGGCATATATTTATTTTTCTGTTCGCCCGACGGGACGGCGCCTGAAGTCAGCAGCTGCGTCAGGCTTGTCCATTGTTTGAAAAGGGAGATGACATCGGCTTTGTCGCTTGACATGACATCAAGCGCTGCAAAATACACATACGTCTGATGCGCCGTTGTGATTCCCGCTTGGTGCTTTCCGTAAAAAGGAACGATTTGATCACGATCACGTTTTTCATCATTCTTCTTTGAAGCGGTGGCCGCCGGTTTGAAGAGCGGCGCGAGTCCTCCGAGGCCGCTCGCTCCGACAGCAACGGCGGCGCCCGCGACGGCGCCCCACTTCAGGACATCCCGTCTGTGGATCTGTTTTTCCTTGTTTTGTTCATCGCTCATGCTGTGTCTTAACTCCTTTTAAAGCACATCGGCAATCTTCGACATGGTTTCAGAAAGGGCCGTCAGCTTCGTGCTTATCTCCCTGATTTGATCTGTACTTAATGTATCACAAGACGTATACGATTGATCGCACGTTTTGTATTTCGACATCAAAACTTCAAATTCGCTGAATTCCGCATCAAGTTTTTCCGTGACCTCGAAATGATCTCTCACTGCGCGCTTTTTACTGGTTCATAGAGTGCTTTTAAGCCTTCGGCGCCGGCGGTGATTGGTTCAGGCATCACTTTGAGCAAGGCGATAGAGCCGTCAAACACTTCGGTCGATATTGCAAGCTGATTGCCCTGTTCTTGACATACGGCTTATATTCTCCAAGTCCGTCACTGCCTTTTTGCGCACACAGAAAAAGGGCCGCCCTATCGGGACAGCCCTGCTTTGGAGTGCCGAATTTCCTCTGAAAACTTGCGCGCCGCCGCTTTTGGATCTTCGGCTTGGCTGATGGCGCTGATCATGCTGACGCCGTCTGCACCCGCTACAATGACGGGCGCCGCGTTGTCAGCCGTAATGCCGCCGATTCCTACAATCGGAATGCTGATGCCCTGACGCCGCACCTCTTCAATCAATGTAACGCCCTGCACAGCTTCAGCATCTTTTTTTGTTTCGGTCGGATAGACCGGGCCCATTCCGACGTAATCGGCTCCGGCGGCTTCCGCCCGCTTCACCTCGGAGACGTTATGTGCTGACACACCGAGAATCATATCGCCGATTGCCGCTCTCGTTTCTTCGGCGTCTGCGTCATCCTGTCCGATATGCACTCCGTCCGCCTGAAGGCGCAAGGCCAATTCGACATCATCATTAATGATGAAAGGAATCCCGGCCTGCCTGCAGACATCCTGCACCTGCTTCGCGAACAGGACACGTTCATCCCCTGTTAAAGAACCGCTCCCCTTTTCCCGAAATTGAAAAAGCGTAGCGCCGCCCTCAATGGCTTTTTTCACCACAGAAACGGGGTCTGCGCTTGTATTGTTTGATCCCATAATAAAATAAACCGATAACATATCCTTCATCATTTCCCGAGAAATACGCGTCATTTTTCTGTCACCCTTTCAATTGCAGCAAGCTCGGCCGCTTCTTGTTCTGAGATGCTTGCCAGCTTGTTTAAAAGCTCAATCTGGAAGCTGCCCGGCCCCTTTTGGGAGGTGTCCAAAGCGGCAAGCTGAGCGGCGCTTCCGTATACAGAAACGGCTGAAACGGCCGCTTGCAGAACGTCCTGCTCCGCTGCGCAGAAGGCTCCGATTACAGATGTCAGCAGGCATCCCGCCCCCGTCACCTTCGTCAGCAGTTTATCACCGTTATGTACGGCGTATGTGTCGGCGCCGTCGGAGATGACGTCGGTTTTTCCGGTAATCGCAATGACCGTCTTCAGCCCGCTTGCAGCCGTCTTAGCGAGCTGAACCACATCTCCTCCGGCTTCCCCCGCATCCACGCCTTTTATCTTCCAATCAGGGGCGCCGGCAATATTGGCGATTTCCGCGGCATTTCCGCGAATGGCGGACAAGCGGACCTCCTGTATGATCTTGCGGGCTGATGCCGTCCGAAACGGCGTGGCGCCTGCGCCTACCGGATCAAAAATGACCGGAACACCGTTTTCATTGGCCGATTTTCCGGCTGCGATCATAGCTTCAACCGACGCCGAATTGAGGGTGCCTATATTCAGGACGAGCGCTCCTGCGATTTTCGCCATGTCGGCGGCCTCCTCAATTGCATAAGCCATAACGGGCGATGCGCCGAGCGCGAGCAGTCCGTTAGCGGTGAAGTTCGTGACGACATTATTGGTGATACTGTGAACGAGCGGGTTTTGATCCCGCACTTTACTCAAGTGTTGAGCTGCGGTTTGTGCGTCCATGCTTAATCATCCTTTTTTCTCTTTTTCGGATTCCATAAATACGATTTCGTATGCTCCAGCCAGGCTCTGGCGGCAAAGGACATATAGCGGTCTTTCCGCCAAATGATGGCTAAATGCCACGGAATAACCGGATGAACGAGCGGAATGGTTCTGACTTTGTCAGGATCAAGACCGCGGCAGATTCTTTCCGGCAGCAGGCCGATACCGAGATTGGCGGATACCATTTCGCTGATAAAGTCCCACTGTGACGTTTCATAAATGACGTGCGGCCTGAATCCGGCTTTCACGCATTCCGTCATAATTCGATTATGAAGGACAAAATCCTCCCTGAAAAATATGAACGGCTCTTCTTTCAATTCGTGAAGACTGCATTCTTTCTCGTCAGCGAGCCGATGTGACGGATGGACGACGAGCATAAGGGTTTCCTTGACGATTGTGAACGTATGAAAAATCTCTTCATTCGCGGGAAGCACGACGACCCCGATATCAAGCGAGCCGTCCTCCACTCCTTGCTGCACTTTAATAGAGCCGTCCTCAACAAGCTGAAACGTCACATCGGGATATGTGACGCGGAAGTCTCCGAGCACTCTCGGGAAAAAGCCGGACCCGATCATCGGCGGAAGACCGATGCGGACGTGCCCTTTCTTCACTTCCATAATATCGTTCAGCTCTGACGTCAGGTTTTGGAATGACTTTGTGATTTCCTGCGCCTGCACATACATGCTCTGCCCGGCGTCAGTCAGTTCAACTTGCCGGCCATTGCGGTAAAACAGCTTTATGCCGAGCTCCGTCTCCAGGTTTTTAATCATCTTTGAGATTGTCGGCTGTGAAACATACAGCGACTGTGAAGCCTTCGTAAAGCTTTTCAAACGGGCCACTTCCAAAAAATACGTTAAGTGCCGGATATCCATTACATTTCATCCTTTCTATAGACAAAAGGAATACACATTATTCTTTATATGTATTTTACCTATAGCAAAACCTTCTGTACAATATAAATATAAGGGAGGCATCATTATGAAAAAATTGCTGCTTACCGTTATTCAAATCGCTCTGCTGTTTATATTTGCGCGTCTGATCAATTGGGTCACGGCGGCTCTTCATATAAATATTCCCGGCAGTATAATCGGGATTGTGATCCTTTTCACATTATTGCATTTCAAGATTATCAAACTTGAATGGATTGAGCTTGGCGCAGCATGGCTCCTCGGTGAGCTGCTGCTGTTTTTCATCCCGTCTGCCGTCGGAGTGATTGAATACGGAGATATTATGTCTAAATTCGGCGTAAGCATTTTACTTGTCGTCGTCATCAGCACATTTGTCGTGATGGTTTCAACAGGTACGCTTACACAGCTGATAGCAAAAAGAAAGGAGAAAAAACAAACGTGTTCATCGGAATCATAAGTTTATTCTTAACTGTCTTAGTATATTTGGGCGCGAAAAAACTCTACATTCGTTTTCCGCGGGTGTATACGTCGCCGCTTCTGATTACGCCCGCTGTTTTGGTCGTACTGCTGCTTCTTGTCAATGTCCCGTATCAGACATACAATCTCGGCGGCGGACTGCTGACCGATATGCTTCAGCCGGCAACAGTGGCGTTCGCTATCCCGCTTTATAAATATTTCCCGATTTTAAAGAAATACGCCGTGGAAATTATTTTGAACGTAGCGGTCGGTTCATGTATCGCCATTCTGTCAACGGCCTTTATCGCCAAATGGTTCCATCTCGGCAGCAGCTTAGTCGACAGTCTCGTGCCGCGATCCGTGACGACGCCGATTGCCATGAACGTTTCAGAAATGATCGGCGGGATGCCGGCCGTTACAGCGGTTTTCGTCATTTTAACGGCTTTATTGGGAACGATCATCGGGCCGATGGTCATCCGCTATTTCCGCATTGATAACGAAATTGCCCGGGGCGTGCTGCTCGGAACCAGCGCGCACGGAGCGGGAACATCTAAAGCATTTGAGCTCAGCTCCGTATCAGGAACGATCTCAAGCGTGTCCATGATTCTCGCCGCAATTATGACGCTGTGCGCGGCCCCGATTTTGCTTTCGTTTATGTCATAAAAGACTGCTCCTTACAGAGCGGTCTTTTTTTATTTGCTATGAAGGATTGATTCGTCTGTCCTTCATAAAAAGACGAAAACACGATATGATAAGATATGAAGTGAAAAGACTGAAGAACGGATGTGTCATATGAACGGCCAGCAGCGAAGCAGCATCAGAAAAGGACTTGAAGTCGATATCGTCCTGAAAGCCGATCAGCGTTCAGGAAAGCTGACAAGAGGAATCGTGAAGGATATTTTGACGAACTCAAGCTTCCACCCGCGCGGCATTAAGGTCCGCCTTGAAGACGGGCGAATCGGCCGGGTGCAGCACATTATTGAATAGAAAAAAGCCGGAGCTTCACGCCCGGCTTTTTTTCTTTAATTTCAGCAATGAAATCCTCATATGTTCCCCTTTATATACAAAAAATCTTTAACCAACTATTGACTCTTACGCTGCGTAATACTTTAGAGTAGCCATTAAGGAGGCGGCAACCGTGATGGGTATGAAAGTAAAAGAAGTAGCTGAACTGATTGGAGTAAGCATACGTACTCTCCATCATTACGATCAAATTGGATTATTGACTCCTCAGGAAACGACCGATTCCGGTTATCGGCTTTATTCTGAAGAAAATCTTGAACAGCTGCAGCAGATACTATTTTTCAAGGAGCTCGATTTCTCCTTAAAAGAGATTAAAGACATCATTAATAGTCCTTCATTTAATCGAAGGGAGGCATTAATTTTACAAAAGAAAATGTTGATTGATAAACGGAATAGAGTCGATAAGATGATTGAAACCATCGATAAATCAATCAAACATATGATGGGAGAGATTTGCATGACGAACAAAGAGCGGTTTGAGGGAATGAACTTCAATCATAATCTTTATGAGCAAGAAGCTCGCAAACGGTGGGGTGATCAACCTGTCGATAAGGTAAATATTAGATTGAAAAGCATGACTGATGGTGAGCAAAAAGATTTATCTGATAAGTGGACTGCAATGTTCAATAAATTTGCACTCCTTATTAACCAATCTCCCAAGTCCCCAGACGTACAAACAGCTATCAAAGAGTGGTTTGATTTTCTCAATGAAAATTTTGGTGAATATTCTTTTGATGCCTTTTACGGATTAGGTCAACTCTATATTGAAGATAAACGCTTCACTAAGAACATCGACCGGTATGGTGAAGGGCTGGCGAAGCTCATGAGTGATGCCATTACAATTTATATAGATCATCAAAAAAAGGGTGGTACCCATTAAAATCATTATCGAGGATACAATTGGGCAATACGAAACATTATTTTCAATGATTGAAAATAGAGAAGATTATTATCGGTATTCAATGATGAAACCTTTTGAAGATATGTGGAAAAAGATTAATGTTCCCTTAAAGGCAAAGCAGCCTAACGGATATGATGTAATCATGGCTGCAAATATGCTGGGCTATCTGAGCATATTTGATACGGAAACCGGAAGAAAAGCATTAGAGAATCTAAAAGAAATTCAAGCTCTTCAAATTGCATATGGCACTTTAACTCATTGTGTAGAATTTATCAAACAAAACCGCTTAAAAATAAATGCTGATGAAATAAGGTTTGGGATGTATCTGGCCAATCAAAAAAAGCTTGAATTACATAGAGGGTATTGTGGATTCGGAGGAATTCCGGGATTTATTCAAGTTTCAATATTCCCCAATTCATATAACATACCGAGACTGCCTGCTGTAATTGCACATGAATTTCATCATAATATTCGTTTTTCGTATTTCAATTGGGACTATGGGAACGTAACGGTTGGTGATTACTTAATTATAGAGGGGCTGGCAGAATCGTTTGCCAAAGAACTTTACGGAGAAGCTCTATTAGGTCCCTGGGTTACTTCTTTTGAAAAAGAAGACTTAGAATACTCAAAAGAAATTATCAAAGACTCATTAAATGTGAAAGGGTTTGCTGAGGTCAGCAGTTACATGTTTGGTGACACCTTTGCAGCCGAACAAGGTTATCAGCCTGTCGGCTTATCACCGTTTGCCGGTTATGCGGTTGGCTACCAAGCGGTGCAATCCTTCATGAAAGCCAACAATGTGGGGATTAGTGAGGCCACTTTACTTGGCACAGATGAGATACTAAGTAATAGCGGGTTGTTTCTTTAAGAATGAAGATTATTTTATCCCGTATTAAAGCGATGGAAGAGGGTTTTCTTTTCCCCTCTTTCCACGCTATAAATGATCATCCTATTTTTTCCGCAAGAAAACAACCTTCAAATAATTCCCTTCTTTAAACGCGGGAATCGTTTTGAAATCTTCCGGAAGCGTATATTCTTCCAAAATGTCGTAACGCTCATTTGTTTCTTTAAAGGCGGTCTCTATAAAACCTTTAAATTTCTTCATATTGAAGGCGCTGCTGTTTGTCGAAGCGACGATGATGCCGTTTTTTGCAGTGATGGCGATCGTTTCCTTCAGCAGGTTTTTATAATCTTTCGCCGCGCTGAACGTCCGTTTTTTTGTGCGGGCGAAAGAAGGCGGATCAAGGATGATGAGGTCAAACTCCAGCCCTTTTTTCTCCGCATAGCCGAAGTATTTGAAAACATCCATGACTTTAATGTCATGCGCCTCATAATCAATTCCGTTGGCGCTGAACTGTTCAATCGTTTTTGCGAGACTGCGGTTGGCGACATCGACGCTGGTCGTTTTCTCAGCTCCTCCAAGCGCCGCCGCAACGGAAAATGCCCCCGTATAAGAGAACGTATTCAGCACCCGTCTGCCGTTTGCATACTTATCCCGAATCGCTTTGCGCACATGACGCTGGTCTAAGAAAATGCCCGTCATCGCCCCGTCGTTTAAATCCACCGCGTACTGTATGCCGTTTTCTTGAACAATGACCGGAAAATCTCCTCTTTCGCCTTTGACAAAATCGTCGTCTTCCACGTATTGCCCGGCCGTATCGAATCGTTTCTTTTCATAGATCGCTTTATAAGAAAGCTCCAGTCCGTCAATCGCCTCAATCATGCTGTCCTTATAAGCGTAAATGCCTTTACTGTACCATTGAATCAGCAGATAACCGTCATAAAAGTCAATCGTGACGCCGCCGATGCCGTCGCCCTCACCGTTGAAAAGCCGGAACGCCGTCGTATCGGGCGCCTTAAACAGATGGGCTCTCGCTTCAGCCGCTTTTTTCAGCTTGTCCAGAAAGAAACGTCCGTCGATCCGTTCATCTCTCGCGCGGGACAGCACCCAGCCGACTCCTTTATTCTGCAAGCCGTAATAGCCTTTTCCGATAAACTCACCCTTCTCGGATGTCACATCAAAAAGATCGCCCTCTGTTAAGTGAGCCGAGCTTCCGGACAGAGCGTCTTTTTCAATCAGGGGGAATCCTTTTTTCAGCTTTCCGGCAAATGTATCTTTCACTGTAAGTAGCTTCATTGTGCATTCCTCTTTCGTTTTGCTTTCTCTTATCGTACCATAAAACATGATCAACACCGCATTGTCCCGAAAAATTCAAAACAGGGGGAAAACCATGACAGCCAAAAGAATCGACCATACAGGCATTATGGTCAAAGATATTGAAACATCCATCGCCTTTTATCAAGACGTTCTCGGTATGCAGTTAAAGGATCGTATCACTCATACGAACGGCATTATTGAACTTGCCTTTCTCGGCTTTCAGGAAGGGCCGGAGACAGAAATTGAGCTGATCCAGGGCTACAGCAGCGAGCTTCCCGCAGAAGGAAAAGTGCATCATGTCGCTTTATTAACTGAAGATATCGCGGCGGAGTTCACGCATGCGAAGCGTCAGGGCGCCGTATTTATCGATGAAGAAATCACGACGCTTCCGAACGGGTACCGCTACTTTTACATTGAAGGACCTGACGGCGAATGGATCGAATTTTTCCAGCGTTAAAAAAAAACGGGCGAAAGCGCCCGTTTTTTTTATGTTTCTTCAGTGGCGTTCTGTTCCGCCGCCCGCTCCTCTCTCCATTTTTGAAGATCCCAAATTCGGAAAAACGGATAATAGATGATAAATGTAATCAGGAGATTGATCAGCTGCATGACCGAACCGGAGATTTTCCCGCCCGTCGCCAAATAACCGGAAATCAGCGGCGGCATCGTCCACGGCACGGCGATTCCCGCCGGTTTTGCCACCATCCCCGTGATCATCCCGATGTACGTCGCCGTAATGGTCAAGAGCGGCGCAATGATAAAGGGCACGATTAACAGCGGATTCATGACGAGCGGCATCCCGAAAATAATCGGTTCGTTAATGTTAAAAATCGCGGGCCCGATGCCGAGACGGCCGAGCTGTTTCATCTGTTTGCTTCTGGAGCGCACAAGCATGGTCAGCACAAGGGCAAGCGTCGCTCCGCTTCCGCCGACATTAATCCATATTTGAAAGAACTGTGTCGTAAAAATGCTCGGCAGCGCCTCTCCCGCCTGAAAAGCCAAACGGTTGGCGTCCATCGCCCCGTACCAGATCGGCGACATGACGCCGCCGATAATGGACGCGCCGTGTATGCCGCACGACCAAAGCAGCATTTGCACGAATTCGGCGATAAGACTTCCGCCGAGACTCCCGCCCAGAATAGACAGCGGGGTGCCCAGCAGATCGCCTACGACATTGTGGAGGCTTTTAAAAGGAGTTATTTCAATAAACAGACGGGCCAGCCATACAAGCGTAATAACAATGAAACCGGGGATGAGCGCAACGAACGATTTGCTGACCGCAGGCGGCACTCCGTCAGGCATCTTAATAACGATATTTCTTTGTATGATAAACCGGTACACTTCCGTAGACAGCATTGCAATGATCATCGCGACAAACAGACCTTTGCTTCCGAGCAGCGAAATCGGAATGCCGCCTCCCACCATAATCTCTGTTGCCGAGCCGTCAGGAATAAACGGAATCTGATACGGCGTCGCCAATAAAAAGGCGGCAAGGGCAATGGCTCCCGACGACAGGGCATCCACCTCATAGCTTTCCGCAAGCCGGTAAGCAATCCCAAAGGCGGCGACAAGCGCCATAATGTCAAAGGACGCATTCACGGGATACCCGAGCTTTTCAACCCAATTTTCACCGAAAAGACCAGCCATAAAATCGGCATAACCGGGAATCGGAAGACTCGTCAGAATCAGAAAAACCGATCCGATGATGATAAGCGGCATAGTCAAAATAATGCCGTCCCGCAAAGCTCTTAAGTGCCTTTGACCGGCGACTTTTCCGGCGACAGGCATGATTTTTTCTTCCATGACCCGATTGAACGTACTCATTTATCAAAAACCCCCTTTTTGAGTTCATTGCGCAGATGTCTTAAAGCATTTTCTCCATCATATTTTGGAAACGCTTACATTTGCATACAGAAATTTTCCTTATCCCTCAGGAAAAAAAGAATTCCGCACTGCCGATATATAAAGAAAAAGGGGGAATTGCAATGTATCACACCCTGAAACCGATAATGGCCGCGGCCTTGTGCGTCAGCCTGTTCTCCGCCGCGGCGCCCGCGCACGCCGAGACGCACGACCGGGACGTTATCGTGGTGTACAAAAATCAAAACGGCAAGGAATCCGCCATAGACAGCGGAGCGGATGTGGAACAGACCTATCAGCATCTCCCGGCAGTCGCCGTGTCAGCCGATTCACAAACGGTGAAAGACCTGAAACAGGACCCTGACATCTTATATGTAGAAGACAATGTATCCTTTCAGGCAGCAGGCGGTTCTGATATCCGCCCGTTATCAGCGGTCCAAAGCAGCAGTTACGCGCTGCCGCAATGGGATATAGAACCGACTCAGGTCAAGCAGGCGTGGAAAGAAGGCTTGACGGGGAAAAAGGTGAAAGTGGCTGTCATTGACAGCGGCATTTACCCTCATGATGACCTTTCCATTGCCGGAGGCTATTCCGCAGTCAGCTATACTTCCTCATACAAAGATGACAACGGACACGGGACGCATGTCGCCGGAATCATTGCGGCCAAACATGACGGATACGGCATTGACGGCATCGCGCCGGATGTCCGGTTATATGCGGTTAAAGCATTAGACAGAAAGGGTGCAGGGGATCTTAAAAGCCTGCTTAAAGCGATCGACTGGTCGATCGCCAACAAAATGGACATCATCAATATGAGTCTCGGAACTAACGCAGACAGCAAAATTCTTCACGACGCCGTAGACAAAGCATACAAAAAAGGAATCGTGATCGTAGCCGCCGCAGGAAACGACGGCAACAAAAAACCCGTCAATTATCCGGGCGCCTACAGCAGCGTAACGGCAGTCTCAGCGTCAACTGAAAAAAACGGGCTCGCGGCTTTTTCCACGACCGGAAAACAAATTGAATTTGCCGCACCCGGCACCAATATTACGAGCACGTATCTGAATCAAATGTACGCCACGGCTGACGGCACATCTCAAGCCGCACCACACGTCACCGGCATGTTCGCGCTGCTCAGGCAGAAATATCCGGAGGAAACAAATACACAGCTCCGGCAGCAGATGCAGCAAAACGTCAAGGATCTGGGCGCTCCCGGACGTGACAGCCGATTTGGGTACGGCCTGGTGCAATATCACGTAAAGCAAAAGAGCTTTGCCGAACGGGCCGTAATAAAAGCGGAAAAGACCAAAAAACAGGCAGATATCAATCAAGCAAAAACGGCCGTCAGCAAGCTGTCCAAGTCAAAGGGAAAAACCGCTCTCGAGTCCCGGATCAATAAAGTTCAGACGGCAAGAAATGTGACGGACGCAAGAGACAAAGTCCGGACTGCCGAAAAACAAAAGAAAAAAACCGCCGTCAATGCCGCACAAAGCGCCATTCGCAAATTACCGGCCGGTTCAGAGAAAAAAGGACTGCAAAAGCGGCTTAACGCTGTCAACTCAAGCCTTTTGAAAACAGCTGAGGCCAGCGTCAAGCAGGCGGAAAAAAAGACCTCTGAGGCCAACACCGCAAAAGCTCAAAAAGCAGTCAGCGAAATCCAGCCGGGAAAAGAAAAAACCGCTCTGGAAAAACGGCTTGGCCGGATAAAAGATAAACTCAACCGGCAGCAGGCTGGAGACAAAGTAAAAGCGGCGGAAAAAACCAAGACGAAAAAAGCAAAATCAGCGGCGCAAACAGCAGTCAGCCGATTGAAGCCGTCTGCCGAAAAGACCGGCCTGCAAAAACGCGTGCGTGCGATTCGGGTGAAATAATAAAAAAAACGCTTATGAGCCGGATAACGGCTTCACAAGCGTTTTCATCACACCTGCCTATTGGTTCATGGCCGGGCGGTCGATCGTGTTCCATTTCGTAAAGGACATATATCGGAAATAATGATCACGATACGGGTGCGAGGTGCCTGTATTCCAAGGCTTGTCGCTGCCGCAGAAATGGACGATGGCCGGTTCGGCACGTGTTTCTCTGTAACGTATACGGTCGATCAGTTCAGGAGGCGTTTTCTCATTCATGATAATATGCGTCTGCGCGTTCCAGCGCGGATGCAGTTCATGCCATTGATCATATAAGATCGCGTTAAGCGCGTCCTGATCATGGAACACGAGAAAATCCTCCGAGCTGTTTTCGTTGATAAAATCAATCACCTTTTCGGAAATATTTTGTTTTCTCCAAGGTTCGAAATCTATAATCATAATGCCGGAATTAAAATACTTGGCAGTGTCGCTGATATTCATTTTTTTCAGTCTTTCATGCTGTCCTGCGTCTTCTACCGCCGCAACTATTGCCGGGGAAATATCCAAATCCCATAAAACCGAAATATCTTCCATCACAATTGCATCGCAATCAATGTAAATCATCCGCTTGACGGACTCATCCTTAATTAAATCAGGGATGGAAATGCGGTAATAAGCCGCTTTTGTAATGTGGCTGCTTTCGACTGCATGCTTGTATTGATCAGCGTCTACTTCTAAAAATTCAAGCGGCGTCCCGAATGACATCGCGGTCTGTTCAAGCTTGTCCTTGTTTTCGGCAGTAATTCCGCCGTCGATCACATATAATTTGGCATCCCTTGTTTTATCCATATTCATCAATAAAGAAGCGAACATCCCACCCAAATGACGAGCATAATGATCATCGGCACATGATACGATATGCATTGTTTCATTCTTTCCCACTGATATTCATCTCCCTTTTTGTTGTACAAATGTCTTTCCCTTTTTTTTAAAAGTAAACCTCAATCTTACACATTTTTTCTGCGGGAATGTGCTGTTTGCGATTTGATATCTTTCTTCTTTGTTTGGGGTGAGGAAAGAAAATGATCTTAGCTGCGAGGTCTATGTGAACGGAGGCAAGACGATCAAGGTCGACAGCGAAAAACGGTGAGCGTCATTGGATAAATAAACAGCCGGACTGCACATAAAAGCGGTCCGGCTGTTTGTGATGCGTCAATCGTTTAATCGACTTCTTTCTTAATCCCAAGCATCTTTTCGTCTAAATAATGGGCGATGTCCGCCGCTTCCTTCAGCTCGTCGGTCAGATGCTTTGGGACTTCGTTATTTAATTTGTAATAAATTTTATGTTCAAGGCTCGCCCAAAAATCCATGGCAATGGTGCGGATTTGAATTTCCGCCTTCACATATTCCACACGATTCGTCAAATAAACGGGAATTTCAATAATCAAATGCAGGCTGCGGTAGCCGTTCGGCTTCGGATGTTTGATATAATCCTTCACCTTTACGATCTTCAGGTCCTTATGCTGCTTCAAAACCTCAGCGACATTATAAATATCGGAAATAAAGGAACAGATAATCCTGACACCCGCAATATCATGAATATGCTCTTTCATTTCCTGCGTCGTCACATCGCAGCCTTTGCGCATCAGTTTATTGACGATACTCTCGAAACTTTTTACGCGTGATTTTGTATGCTCGATCGGGTTATGCCCGTGAATCAGATTATATTCCTGGCTGATGATAGAAAACTTCGTATCCAGCTCATCTAAAGCGAATTTATAAACTAATAATTCATTTTTCCAATCTTCCATGACCGTTTTCAAATCATCCATATGGGCTGTTGACAAGTCCATTTTTTTCATCTCCTTGCTTTGCTGTCCGTATATAAGACGTGTCAGTCCTCAGTCAGGTTCTTTACAAAATCGTGAAGATTATGTCATAAAAAAAAGCAAATGCCGGTTATGACATTTGCCTTTCATTTGATCAGCGGAAATAACTGATCAGGAGTCCGATTGAAAGCAGGAATCCGAAGAATGTATTGGTTTGCGCCGTTGATTTCATCGCAATAATCATGTTCATCGGCATTTCGTTTTTCACAAAGCCTTTCACGGCCTGAACGGGTTTCGGCACGCTCAGGAAGACCAGGAACAGCCACGGGCTTGTGTAACCCATGATGACAAGACCGACGATCCAGATGTAAGCGATGGCAAATGATGCGGCCAGTATCATGACGGCCCCTCTATGCCCCATCAAAATGGCCAGCGTTTTACGTCCGCCCTTTTTATCTTCCTCAATATCACGGATATTGTTGGACAGGTTAATCGCTCCGACCAAGATGGCGATCGGGATAGAAATCAAAATGCTCTGTTCATTAATTCTGCCTGTCTGAATGAAGAAAGAAATAAGGACAAATACAGAGCCCATGCAAATGCCGGAGAACAGTTCCCCGAACGGTGTATACGCAATCGGCAGCGGGCCGCCCGTATACAGATAGCCGATCAGCATGCCGGCAAGGCCGATAGCCGCAAGCCACCAGCTGCTGCTCATGCAGATATAAACACCGAGCACGAGGGCAATCGCATAAGAGCCGAGCGCCAGCTGCAGAATTGTTTTCGGCTTCATGCCGTGGCGGACGATCGCTCCGCCGATACCGACGGAATCCTCCGTATCTAAACCGCGTTTAAAATCGTAATATTCATTGAATAAGTTCGTGGCGATCTGGATCCAAAGGCAGGAAAACAGCATGGCCAAAAACAGCAGGAAATCAACCTTTACGTAAAACATCGCCAGTACGGTGCCGAGAAGTACGGGCACAAACGATGCCGTCAATGTATGAGGGCGGGTTAGCTGCCACAAAATGCGGCCCATGCTTTCTTTCTCGGGCGTCTTTTGGCTGCCCCCCATATTGTTTTGATTCATTTTCCTCTTCCTTTCTATTAAAAGGCTTTCACAGTCAGCCGATAACAGTAGTGTTGAATTGGGGTTTTCACGTTTCTGCTACCTTATCTATCATAATAATTTCTTCCTCATTTCACAAGATGCGGCGCTTTATCGGCTATCCTGCCGGAAACGGCTTTTCGCCCTTCTCCATTGGGGTTCGGCACAAGCCTGCTTAAGAAAAAGCCGCCAAAATTTTTTTACCTCGTTTATATTTACGATAAGTTAAAAATCCCGCCTGAACAGCGCCTTTTTAGTATGATCATTTGCCAATTTATACATGCGTGTTTTCCATCCTTTTGTTTCTCATTCATTTTTAAGGAAATTTTAAGCTTAGGATATTAGACATATTTTGAAACTTTTTGTTAATCTAATCGTCATATACTGGTGTAATTATTGAATACGCGGGGAAGGAATTTTGAATATGATGCAAAAATTAAAACGTGCTTATGAAAATACATTGATCAAATGGACGTTTCATACGGGCTTTTATTTTCTGATATTAGTATTGCTTTTTTGGATGTATGGATTTCATACAGCGAATACCGGCACTTATATTTACAACGATTTCTAATCGGGGAGGATAACTATGAAACTACTTGATGCTATAAAAACATACGCAGACGCCAAGCCGCAGGCCGAAGCGTTTCGTTCCTTAGATCATTCCCTCACTTACGGGGAATTATGGGATTTGTCGGAGCGGGTTGCGTCCGGCATTCAAAAACATACAGCTGACGGTTCGAAAGCGCCTGTCCTGGTTTACGGACATATGGAGCCGAATATGATCGTTTCTTTCTTAGGAAGCGTCAAAGCGGGCCGCCCTTACATCCCTGTCGATGTTTCCATTCCGGCGGAGCGGATCGTCAAAATCATTGAAAGCTCAGGCGCAGAGCTGCTTATCAGCGTATCAGGCGATGCAGTCGATACGGGAAGCAATCTGATTAAAACCGTTACGCCCGAAGAGCTTGCAGCTGACGGAGATGCAGACCTCAGCCGTGAGAACTGGGTAAAAGATCTGGATACGTTTTACATTATTTACACGTCCGGCAGCACGGGAAATCCGAAGGGCGTGCAGATATCGGCTGATAACCTGCAAAGCTTCACTGACTGGATCTGCAGGGATTTTCCTGTGGGCGAGGGTAAGACTTTCTTAAACCAAGCTCCGTTTTCTTTTGATTTATCTGTCATGGACATTTTCCCGTCGCTTCAAACGGGAGGTACGCTGCATTGCGTAACGAAAGACAAAATCAATAAACCGAAAGTACTATTTGAAGAACTGGAGAAATCCAAACTGAACGTCTGGACATCGACGCCGTCTTTCGTCCAAATGTGTCTGATGGACCCCGGCTTTACGCAGGAGCTCCTGCCTGAGGCAGAAGTATTTATGTTTTGCGGAGAAGCGCTTCCGGCTGCCGTGGCACAGGAGCTGTTAAACCGTTTTCCGAAGGCCCGTGTATTCAATACATACGGCCCGACTGAAACAACGGTTGCCGTCACCTCCGTTGAAATTACACAGCAGATCATCGATGAACATGAATCTCTGCCTGTCGGTTTTGCAAAACCCGATATGGATATCTTCATCATGGATGAAAACGGGAATAAGCTTCCGGACGGAGAAAAAGGGGAAATCATCATCGCGGGCCCGAGCGTGAGCAAAGGCTATCTCGGAGAGCCTTCTCTGACGGAAAAAGCGTTTTTCCCGATCGACGGCCAGTGGGCATATCACACGGGTGATGCCGGTTATGTTCAGGATGGTCAGATTTTCTGCCAAGGACGTCTTGATTTCCAGATTAAGCTTCACGGCTACCGCATGGAGCTCGAGGAAATCGAAGTACATGTAAGGCAGTCTCAATATGTGCGCACGGCGGTTGTCATCCCGTATCAGCCTAACGGACCTGTCGAATATTTAATTGCCGCCATCGTGCCTGAAAAACACGATTTTGAAAAAGAATTCCAGCTGACAAGCGCCATTAAGAAAGAACTGGCCGCTTCGCTTCCGGCCTACATGATTCCGAGAAAATTCATTTATCAGGATCACATTCAAATGACTGCGAACGGAAAAATCGACCGTAAACGCATTGGCGAAGAGGTTCTTGTATGACGCCTTACAGCTCGTTTTTCTTCTTTATCTTACTTGGAATCCTTCTTTTGCCGACGATTATTTTAGGGCTGAACGGCAAGAGATTCCAAGGATACAACATGTTTATATCCATCATCGTATTGGCTTTGATTTTCGCGCATGATCTGCACGGCGTGATCGCACTATGTATCTTTACGCTGTGGCAGGTGCTTTTAATCAGGGGTTATCTCGCTTACAGACTGAAAGCCAACAGCGGCTTTGTCTTCAGTATGGCCGTAATCGCGTCCATTTTACCCCTGTTTTTATCTAAATTATGGCCGTTTTTCTTTCCGCCGGCGCCTCATCACCCGGTTCATAACCTGATCAGTTTCTTAGGAATTTCTTATTTGACATTTAAAGGCGTCCAGCTGATCATGGAAACGAGAGACGGACTGATTAAAGAAAAAATGCCGCTTCACCGCCTTTTGTACTTTATTATGTTTTTCCCGACCATTTCTTCCGGTCCGATCGACAGATACCGCAGATTTGCCAAGGACGAACAGAAAGTATGGA
This sequence comes from Bacillus sp. SIMBA_026, assembly GCF_046535335.1. Lineage (NCBI taxonomy): Bacteria > Bacillati > Bacillota > Bacilli > Caryophanales > Bacillaceae > Bacillus > Bacillus sp. SIMBA_026. The sequence continues at coordinate 816,440 of NZ_JAWRWX010000002.1, forward strand.
CAAAGGGAGAATACGCTGATTTACTGTATACCGGCATTCATAAAATTTTTATCGGTTTCTTATACAAATTCATTATCGGATATGCGATTAACACGTATTTCATTATGAATCTGTCTCATATCACCCACAGCAAACTGTGGGGTAATGTGCTGTACATGTACGGATACAGCTTGTACCTGTTTTTTGATTTTGCGGGTTACACAATGTTTGCCGTCGGTGTAAGCTATATCATGGGTATCAAATCTCCGGAAAACTTTAATAAACCGTTTATCAGCAAAAACATTAAAGACTTCTGGAACCGCTGGCACATGTCCTTATCCTTCTGGTTCAGAGACTACGTATTTATGCGCTTTGTTTTCTGGATGACAAAGAAAAAATGGATAAAGAACCGGATGGCCGTCTCGAACATCGGGTATTTCCTGCTGTTCATGCTGATGGGCGTCTGGCACGGACTCGCCCTGCAATATATTGTATACGGCCTGTACCACGCCGTATTAATGACCGGGTATAACTTTTTTGAGAAATGGAATAAGAAATACAAATGGCTGCCCGCCAATCGTTTTACGGCCTTTTTAGCCATCGTCATCACATTCCATTTCGTATGTTTCGGATTTTATATTTTCTCAGGAAAACCATTTCATCACTAAAGGAGATTGAAAACACATGGAATTTAAACAGGAAGTATTAGACGTATTAGCTGAAGTTTGTCAGGAGGACGCTGTGAAAGAAAATCCTGATATTGAAATCTTTGAAGAAGGACTGCTTGATTCTTTCGGAACTGTAGAACTGCTGGTCGCCATCGAAAACCGCTTCGGCATTACAGTGCCGATCACTGAATTTGACCGTGACGAGTGGAATACGCCAAACAACATTGTAAACAAACTGACTGAGTTGAAGTAAATGAAAAAGCGTTTCTTTGGACCAATTATTTTAGCGTTCGTCCTGTTTGTCGGAGCTATCGCAGTTCCGGCTTCATGGCTTACGCGCTTCATTCCTGAAAAACGTGTCGAAGAGTCGGCGGCAGCCTTAAATCCGAATATGTTCCAGGGGCTCTATCTGCAAAATAAAATGTTCGAAGACTCGAAGTATATGCCGATTTTCGGTTCTTCCGAGCTTTCAAGACTGGATGAGTTTCACCCGTCCAACTATTTCCAAGTGAACAACCAAGGCTTTACGCCTTATCTTGTCGGAAAAGGCGGTTCGCAATCTTTAATTCATGCCATAAATTTTGCCGCTCATGCTGATCAGCTTAAAGGCAGAAAGATGGTATTTATTGTATCACCGCAATGGTTTACAAAACATGGTTCAAATGAGCAGCATTTTGCTCCTAATTTCTCATCATTGCAAGCTCTTGACTTGGCTTTTAATCACAACATTGAGCCAAAACTGAAAAAACAAATGATGAAGCGTATGCTGCACTACAAAGTTGTACAGAATGATGCAGTCCTGTCTGAACTGTATAAAGCGTCTGTAAAAGGTCAGACTTGGAAAGTAAACGCATTAACACCGGCTGCGAAGCTTTATTATAATATCTTAGAAAAGAAGGACCTTTATTATTCGATAGAAGAGCCGCAAGGACCAAAACGTTTCGTTAATAATAACCTAAAGGGAAAGTCCTGGTCCCAGCTTGAAAAACTGGCTGCTCAATATGGTAAAGATCACACGCGTTCTAATCCGTTTTTTATAGACGATTCTGTTTATAAAACGATCAAGAATAAAGTGCCTAAAGCCAAAGGTTCAAACAAAGGCAGAACATACGCCTATAAAAAGTCACTGGAGTTCAGAGATTTTGAAGATATGCTTACTATTCTGAAGGATGCCGGGGCTAAGCCGATGTTCGTCGTCATTCCCGTAAATGGGAAGTTTTACGACTACACCGAATTCCCGAAAAAAGGCCGGACTGATTACTACAAAAAAGTCACTAAGCAAATTAAAGCGAAGGGCTTTCAGGTTGCCGACTTATCCGGGCACGAATATGATCCGTACTTTATGAAAGACACCATCCATATCGCCTGGAAGGGCTGGGTGTACGTCGATAAAGCAATGGAGCAGTTTTACAAAACCGGCAAGGTGACGGTTCACTGAGCACGGTGATGACAGAATACGTAAAAACGAACACGCAGGGGGCATTCTCTCCCCTGCTTTTTATGTGATTTGATTTTTTCACAAATTTGAGGAAAACTATTGCGAATATTTGTTGAAAGTATACAATAGAATATAAATTATTTTCAAATAAGTTTGACAATAACACCAATAGGGAGACAGAACATTATGAAACAAGATATTCGTGTTGAATTGACTTCAGCCAAAAAACCGAAACCGGACCCCCATGACCTTGCGTTCGGCAGAATTTTCACCGACCATATGTTTGTTATGGATTACGATGCTGATCAAGGCTGGTACGATCCGAGAATTATCCCTTATCAGTCCATCTCAATGGATCCTGCGGCTATGGTTTATCATTACGGCCAAACCGTTTTTGAAGGGCTTAAAGCGTATGTAACGAAGGATCAGGAAGTGCTTCTGTTCAGACCGGAGAAAAATATGGAGCGCCTGAACCAGTCAAATGACCGCCTTTGCATCCCGCTCATTGATGAAGAGCTTGTTCTTGAAGGCCTGAAACAGCTCGTAGCCATCGACAAAGACTGGATTCCGAAAGCGGAAGGCACTTCCCTTTATATCCGTCCGTTTATTATTGCGACTGAGCCTTTCCTCGGTGTAGCGGCATCCCATACGTACAAGCTGTTTATCATTCTTTCCCCGGTCGGCTCTTATTACAAAGAAGGCATTAAACCGGTAAAAATCGCCGTGGAAAACGAATTCGTGCGCGCCGTCAAAGGCGGCACCGGAAACGCGAAAACCGCCGGCAACTACGCATCAAGCCTGAAAGCGCAGCAGGTTGCGGAAGAGAAGGGATTTTCCCAGGTTTTATGGCTTGACGGCATTGAGAAAAAATACATCGAAGAAGTCGGCAGCATGAACATCTTCTTCAAAATCAGCGGCGAGATCGTGACGCCGGAGCTGAACGGAAGTATTCTTGAAGGAATTACGAGAAATTCCGTCATCACCCTTCTCAAACATTGGGGACTGACTGTGTCTGAGCGAAAGATTTCGATCGATGAAATCATTCAGGCGCATCGTGACGGCCGATTGGAAGAAACATTCGGAACCGGTACGGCGGCGGTCATTTCTCCGGTCGGCGAACTGATCTGGAATGATGAAAGTCTTGTCATCGGCAGCGGTGAAACCGGAGAGATCTCGAAGAAATTGTACGATACCATTACAGGCATTCAAAAAGGCGCGGAAGCCGACGTGTTCGGCTGGACGACAGAAGTCGCCTCACTAAGCGAATCAAAATAAGCAAAAAACCCGGAAGCGAATCCGGGTTTTTTTACTGCTCTTATGCTTCAATCGACTTAAAGAAATGAGGCAGATGTTCTTTGTGAGCCTCAAGCATTTCATCCAGAATGGCCTTTGCCACGGAGTCTGACGGGACGAGAGGGTTGATCGTCATCGCAAGTAGCGCCGTTTGATAATCTCCCGTGACGGCTGCTTCAGCGGCGACGCGCTCAAATGATTTGATTTGCTGGACGAGTCCGCGGACAGACACCGGCAGATCACCGACGGCGATCGGTTTCGGACCGTCTTTCGTCATGACACAGTTCACTTCGACCGCTGAGTCATTCGGAATGCTGGCGATCGCGCCATTGTTTATCGTATTGACGGGCTGGATATCATGTTTGTCGTTATAGATGGAGCTGATCAGGTTGCAGGCCGCGTCACTGTAGTACGCTCCGCCCCGTTTTTCAAGCTGCGGCGGTTTGATGGCGAGATTCGGATCTTTGTACAGTTCGAACAGTTCTTTCTCAACCTTCTGTACAACCTCGGCGCGTGTGCCCTCCGTCTGTGACGCTTCTATTTCATGCTCGAGCATTTCTTTCGTTTTGAAATAATAGCGGTGGTAGCCGCAAGGAATCAGATCGAGCGCCTTCAGGAATTCAGGCTCCCATTCCGCGCCTGAAATATTTTTCATCGTCATGGCGTTTTCCGGGTCTCCCATGGCTTCAATGACTTGATCTTTCACGCTGACGCCGTCTAAGAAAACATCTAATCCGAAGACCATGTGATTCAGCCCGGCAAATTGCACTTCGATCCGGCTGACATCCACATCCAATGCTTTTGCGACGCCCATTTTAATGCCGATCGGCACATTGCAGAGGCCGACGACTTTTGTGAGATTCGAGTAGCGGAGCAAGGCCTCGGTAACCATGCCGGCAGGGTTTGTGAAATTCACGAGCCATGCATTCGGACAAAGCTCTTCGATGTCTTTCGCGATTTCCAGAATAACCGGGATGGTGCGCAGCCCTTTGAATAAACCGCCCGGACCGTTTGTCTCCTGGCCGATTACGCCGTATTTTAACGGAATCCGTTCATCTTTGGCGCGGGCCTCAAGAAGGCCGACGCGGAATTGAGTCGTTACGAAATCCGCATCCTTCAAAGCTTCTCTCCGGTCAAGCGTCAGGTGAATCTCTATCGGAACACCCGCTTTTTCGACCATGCGTTTTGCAAGCGTGCCGACGATATTGAGTTTTTTCTCGCCTTCAGGAATGTCGACGAGCCATAATTCTCTGACAGGCAGTTCCTCATAGCGCTTAATGATGCCTTCCACAAGCTCCGGTGTATAGCTTGAACCTCCGCCGATCGTTACAATTTTAATTCCTTTTGTCATATTTTTGCTCCCCCTTGCAGACTCACTTTTTCGTAAATCTCGACTAACTCAGCGGCCAAGTCTTTCACGGTCATGGCATTCATTAAATGATCTTGCGCATGCACCATCAAAAGCGTCATGTCTGTTTTTTCTCCGCCGGCTTCATTTTGGATCAGTTCTGTCTGATAATGATGGGCTTCGGTCAGTTCCCTTGCGGCTTCCTGAAGCTTTTCTTCCGCCATGGCTCTGTCCCCCCGCTTTGCGGCGGCAATGGCTTCCATTGATGCGCTTCTGCCGTTGCCGCCATGCAGGATGATCTGAAAAATGGTCTGTTCCATTTTTTCATTCATGTGTTTCACTCCCTTTCTCTACAGCACGGCTTTTTCGTCTCCCTGTACGGCTGGCGCCTGCGATTGTTCAAGTTCGTTTTCTTCTTTCAGCTTTTGCGAATCCCACATTCTGAAGAACGGATAGTACACGATAAAGGCTGTGATGATATTAATCGCCTGCATGACAGCCCCTGATATTTTTCCGCCCGTGGCAAGATAGCCGGAGAAAATCGGCGGCATCGTCCATGGGACGGCAATGCCGGCAGGTTTAGCGACGAGGCCAGTGCTCATGCCGATATAGGTAAAGACCAGTGTGACAAGCGGTGTGATAATGAACGGAATGAGAAGCATCGGGTTCATGACGATCGGCATTCCGAAAATAATCGGCTCATTAATATTAAAGACGGCCGGCCCGATGGCGAGTTTCCCAAGCTGCTTCATCTGCTTGCTTCGCGAACGGAGAAACATGGTGACCACGAGCGCCAGTGTCGCGCCGCTTCCGCCGATGTTGATCCAGATTTCAAAAAACTGCTGGGTGAAAATATTCGGAAGCGCATCGCCCGCCTGAAACGCAATCCGGTTGGCATCCATCGCTCCGAACCAGATCGGCGCCATGACGCCGCCGACTATGTTTGCCCCGTGTAATCCGCACGCCCACAAGAGCATTTGAACCGCTTCGGCTATCAGGCTTCCGCCGAGACTTCCCCCAAGAATCGAGAGCGGCGTCCCCAGTACAACGCTTACAATGTTATGAAGGCTTTCAAACGGCGTCGCTTCGACAATTAAACGCGCGCCCCAGATCAGAAAGATGACGGCAAAGCCGGGAATTAAAGCGACAAATGATTTGCTGACCGCCGGAGGCACGCCGTCCGGCATTTTGAAGACGAAATTCCGCTGGATGATCAGGCGGTAAATTTCCGTCGACAGCATGGCGATGATCATCGCGACAAACAGCCCTTTGCTTCCCATGAGAGACAGCGGGATGCCGCCGCCCACCATGATTTCCTCTTTGGCGCCGGAAGGCAGAAACGGAACTTTGTACGGCGTTGCCAAGAGAAACGCCGCCAAAGATATCGCACCGGCCGATAAAGCGTCCACCCCGTATTTTTCGGCCAGGCGGTAGGCGATTCCGAAAGCGGCGACAAGACCCATGATTTCAAAGGTCGCATCAACCGGATATTGCAGTTTTTGAGACCAGGCGCTTCCGAACGTCTTTGCCATGAAATCCGCATATCCCGGAATCGGCAGGTTGCCGATGATCAGAAAAAACGAACCGATGATGATAAGCGGCATGGTGAGGATGATCCCGTCACGCAATGCTTGCAGATGCCGCTGGGAGGCAATTTTTCCGGCAATGGGCATGACTTTCTCTTCTAAAAACTGGTTCACCTTATTCACACGGCCCGCCCCTTTCTACGATGCGTTTCCGAGCTGTTCCGCTGATTTCAGAACCTCCGCTCCGTTGCACGTGCCGTAATGGACGGTATTGATGACTTCAACCGGCACTCCTTTTGATTCACCCAATTTTTTCAGCTGCGGAAGCAAATAACGGACTTGAGGCCCAAGCAGCAATACGTCCGCTTTATCAATATGCTGGTTGACTGAATCGCCTGACACCGCCCAGATTTTATATTCTTTTCCTTGTTCCTGCGCGCTTTTTTCCATCTTGGTGACGAGTAAGCTTGTTGACATCCCTGCTGCACAAACGAGTAATATATTCATGTAAAAGACCTCCTGAAAGTTTGATATTTTGTATGTCTCGATGTTAGTACCATCATATTATGAAATCGCTTTCATAACTACTCAGGCTTTTTCCGCTGCTAACGGAAAAAAGGTGTATCCCGGTCTTTCTCTGATCGTTTGTCTCTGAATACTCGTAAAACCTCCTGATAGGTTGTGCATTTTAAGAGACGGCTTACCGCGGCCGGATCATCTAACATCCCGCCGAGCCATTTGTACATATGCTGGAGGTCGGCTTTTCCTTCCTTCTCGACGCAGAGCAGGCAGACAAATTGGACACGCTTATCCGCCCAGTCAATCGGTTTCTTCAGCGTGCATACCGCCCAAAACGTCGTGTCTGTCTGCGGAACGAGCGGGTGCGGAATCGCCGTAAGATTGCCGAAACTCGTAGGAGAAATCGCTTCCCTTTCAAAAATAGAATCGGTCAGAGAATCAGAAGCGAGGCCGGCTTCTGCAACCTGCTGTCCGAGAAAACGGATGACGTCCTCCTTCGTCTCCAGATCCTGCTGCAAAAATACCAGTTCCGGTTTCAGAAAGTTCAATTGTTCCCGCTTTTCTTCCAGCATGGCGTCGATTTTTGTAAAATCCCCGCCGCCCAACAGCGTCTGAACCTTTAATACGGGAACGGGCAGGTCTTTTTTGATCGGCACTGTGCTGACCACAAAATCAATCGACTCAAAGGAAAGCTGGTCAAGGCTGCAGTAATCAGCCGTTCCGACGATTTCAAGACGCTTTGCGAACCGGGAACGGAGCTTTTCTCTTAAAAGCTGCGCGCTGCCGGCGCCGGACGCACAGACAATCAGACAGCGCTTAGGCGGCCGTTCCGTCTTTCTCCTTTCGATGGCGGCTCCGAAATGAAGCGCCAAATATCCGATCTCATTTTCATGAATATCAATGCCGGTTTGCTCCTTGATCACGATTCCCGCAATCACTCCCGCTTCAAATGCGAGCGGATAATTTTCCTTTATGGCGGCGAGCATGGGATTTCTCAGGTTCATTCCGTACCGGTTCCGGTTAATCGCCGGCTTGATGTGGAGCGCAAGACCCGCTTTCAGCTCATTGTCGTCCGTGATTCCGAGCTTCAGCTCCCGCTCAATGGCTTCGATCATGGCCTCCGTCAAACGGCTGGTTTCTCCGTCTATCAGCCTTGTAAGCTCTTTTCCTTCCAGTTGTGACTGGGTCATGCGCTTTGTCCCGAGCAGGTGAATGGCGATATAGGCGGTTTCCTGTTCGGGAAAGGTGACCGAAAGCGCAGATTCAAGCTCTTTTACGATGGCTTCCGCTGACTGATATTCTGTTTCAAGCTTAATATCATGAAGATCTTCCGGAATGAGAGATACATAGTTTTCTGTCCGGATTCGTTTGCAGGCAATGGCGATATGGATGATGAGATTGTTCAGGCCGAAGAAAGAAAGCGGGATCTTATGGTTTCGAACCTGCTTCATAATGGCTGTGCGGATCACATGAATGTCGTCTTTCGGCAGAATACCAGCCTTTTCACTCAGGAGATCAGGCTCAGGCTCGCGGTCGTCCACTAAGTATTCCGCCATACAATAACGGAGGCGGAGCTCTTCGCCGCGCAGCTTAAAGCCGTAGTTCGGCCTTGTTTCCAAAATGATGTCATAGGGGCGGAGCCGCTTTTTGACTTCTTTTAAATCAGATTGAAGTGTGGATTTACTGATGAACAGTTCTTCCGCCAAGTCATCCAGCTTGAGATAGCCGTCGGTCAGAAGCATTCTTTTCATAAGGTAATCTATCCGTTCATCGGGAAAAATCGGCACGGTGCTGTTCTGCTGGAAATTGTCCTGAAGCCAGTTTTTAAACGGCTGTTCATTCCGGATCAGCAGCTTATAGCCGCTCCCTCTGACAGATTGAATGGATGCGCCGTGTTTTTCTACAATGGTTTGCAGTTCCTTTATGTCATTGCGGACCGTCCGTGTCGTTACCTTTACATTTGCAGCGATGACTGAGCTTGTAACCGGTGTTTCAGCAGCTAAAAGCAAGCGCAGAAGTTCACGAAGCCGCCCATGAAGCATGAGAAAAACCTCCTATCAGATCAGATGCAGACGTGAAAAATGGGCAAAAAGAATGAGGAAGGGGTAAATGTATGTAAATTCTATAATGGGAAGGATTTCAAGTCAATGCGGCAATCCGATGCCAAGCCCGTAAAAAAACAGCCGGATCAGCCGGCTGTTCGGGATGCGGACATGCGGTTCCGCTTAGATGCCTTCCGTTCTTTTATGATTTTTCTGATGATCGGATAGATGACGGGCGCCCATTTGATAATCGTTTTGAAAAATTTTTTCAATGTCTGAATCCCCTTTCTTTTACCTTGTCTTTCCCCTGTTATCAGCGGTTATAAACATGGTCAGCGTGAGACATACCGGTTCCCCGTCACCCAATAGCGCCACGGATAATCCCGGGCTTCTCCGCTGTTGTCAATCCCGATTCTCGGGCCTGTTGATATATGTTCAGGCGTAAAGCCCTCGGTAATATACAGCGGCGGTTCCGTGATCATGCCGCCGTAGTCGTTCATTGAAATGCCCATCGCCTTCGTCAGTTTTCCCGGGCCGTTTGTCCACTCTCTCGGGGGTCTGCCCGGTCTCCTGCTCTCCATCAGGAACTGTCCTTCATGAGGCTCCGCCGCCCTGATTAACACGGCCTGCGGAATGCCGATGTCCGCGGCGACGACGTTCATTAATGTATGAGTGTGCATGACGTATGTATAAATGCGGCCCGCCTCATGGAACATAATTTCCGTCCGTTTCGTGCGCCGGTTGCCGAAGCTGTGCGCCGCCCGGTCATCCGCTCCCATATAAGCTTCCGTTTCCACGATAAAACCTGAAGCCGTTCCCTCGTCCGTCTCCTTCACCAAGAGACAGCCGAGCAATAAAGGGGCAAGCTCCACTGACGGTCTCTGGTAAAATTCAATCGGCAAAGGCTTTCGTTCTCCCGCCATTTGCCTCCCTCCTTTCTGAATATAGCGATTTCCTCTTTCACGTTTTTCACTTCTTTTTTACAATATAAACATGAGAGAAAAAAGGACATCATTGTTGAACGCTCTATTGCGTTTTGAAAATCAGCTCGGTATAATATGATGGTTCAAATGAAAATGATTCTCATATTCAATAAATACCGGACAATGATCATAAAAGTAGGTGAATTGATTTTTGAGCGATTCTGTCACGTCCGCAAACCGTCTGATCAGCATCTTAAAAAACGGGGTTTTCTTCCTGATCGCGGTGATCGGGCTGCTTGTATCTATTTTTTTCGCCGTCTCATTCGGCGCGAAAGACATTACTTTACATACGGTTTGGTCGGCTGTTGCTGATTACAATCCGAACATAACGGGCCAGCAGATCATTCATGAATTGCGTCTTCCGAGGGTGCTCGGGGCGGCCGTTACAGGAGCCGCTTTTGCCGCAGCCGGCGCCCTCATGCAGGGTGTCACGAGAAACCCGCTTGCCGATTCGGGTGTCTTAGGCGTAAACGCGGGCGCCATGTTTGTTGTTGCACTCAGCTTTGCTTTTTTCCCTCATTTGTCATACGCCCTGCTGATGGTGATGTCATTTTTGGGAGCACTGGCAAGCACCGGCTTGATTTTCTTTATCAGTGCGGCGGGAAAAGGCAGCATGACACCTTTAAAGGTGACGCTTGCCGGAGCGGTCGTGGCCGCTCTTTTACATTCACTCAGTACCGGTGTGGCGATTTATTACGATTTAAGCCAGGATTTGGCCTTCTGGTACGCCGGCGGGGTGTCAGGGATCAAGTGGGCTCATTTACAAGTCCTTGTTCCCGTGATTGCGGTCTTCATCATTCTCGCGACATTCATGGGCCGGTCCGTCACCCTTCTCTCAATGGGAAATGACGTGGCGGCGAATTTAGGGGTGAACACGGCTCTGACGCGTGCCGCCGGATTAATGATCGCCGTCGTTCTTGCCGGTGTGTCTGTTTCCGCTGCCGGCGCGATCGGCTTTGTTGGGCTGGTTATTCCCCATATCGCGCGAAAGATCGTCGGCGTTACGTACAGGCTGATTATTCCGATGTCCGCGTTACTCGGCGCGATTCTATTGATTTTGGCTGACCTGGCCTCACGCACGGTCAGTCCCCCGAGGGAATTGGCGATAGGCATTATGGTCGCACTTGTCGGTGTCCCTTTCTTTCTTTATATTGCCCGCAAGGAAGGGAGAGACTTATAAATGAAAGTGCAGAAAGAAACAAAAAAAGCGGCGGCGGCAGGACTCATTCTGCTGGTCATCGCCGTTTGCATGATTCTGATCGGGCTGCATACGGGCTCATTCCGGCTTTCTCCTCTCACCGTGGGAAAAACGCTGTTCGGATACGGCACGTTTCAAAGCACAACCGTTTTATTCGATTACCGGCTTCCCCGGATTCTGGTGACGATGCTGGCCGGCATCGGTTTAGGAGTGTCGGGCGCTATTTTGCAGGGTGTATCCCGAAATCCGCTTGCCGATCCGGGCATTCTCGGACTGCATGCCGGCGCTTCCTTCGGTTTGATGATGTATATCACATTCTTTCATTCCTTGGAGGCGCAGGCATCGATGTTCATCCCGCTGTTTACGTTTGCGGGCGGAACACTCGCCGCCCTGCTGATCGTAGTGCTTACGTACGACAGGCTGAACGGTTTTTTAACGATCCGCATGCTGTTAGTCGGGATCGCCGTTTCCGCGGGCTTCAGCGCCGTTACATTGTTTATGTCGCTGCGCCTGAATGAAGAAACCTATACATTCGCTTCCCGCTGGCTGGTGGGAAACGTCTGGGGCAGGGATTGGATTCACGTGTGGTCGCTATTGCCCTGGATCGGCATTCTCGCACCGCTTGCATGGCTGAACGCCCGGTCTTTGAATATTTTAATGCTCGGTGACCAGGCAGCCGCGGGGCTCGGCGCACACGTGCAGAGAAAAAGGATCATGCTGATCGCCATAGCGGTCGGCTTGTCCTGCGCGAGCGTCGCGATGGCCGGGGGAATCGGCTTTATCGGCTTTGCCGCCCCTCACTTGGCAAGACGGCTCGTCGGCACCATGCATCAGCATATTATTCCGATTGCGGGATTAATCGGACTTGTCATTCTTGTCGCGGCAGACACCATCGGCCGGTCTTTGTTTCAGCCGAACGCCATTCCGGCCGGCGTGGTTGCGGCAGCCATCGGCGCGCCGTATTTTCTCTATCTCGTCATGAAAATCAAATCATAAAACAAGGAGTATTCCCATGAAAAAAATAATTGCGCTCATCAGTTTCATGTGTATTTTCTTATTGGCTGCCTGCCAATCCGATTCAACACAGCCGGAGTCAAAAAAGAAATCCGGCGATCATAAAATCGCTTCGATGTCCATTCACCTGACAAATGATCTGCTGGCTCTCGGCGTTACACCGGCCGGTTCCGTCGTGGGCGGAGAATTAAAAGATTTTCTCCCTCATGTGAAAAATCAGCTGAAAGACACGAAAAAACTCGGACCTGCCTCAGACCCGGATATGGAAGCTTTACTTGAGCTGAATCCAGACAACATTTATCTTGATAAAGAATTTGCGGGAAAAGATGTGTCAAAATACAAGAAAATCGGAAACACACACGTTTTCGACCTTGATAACGGCACTTGGCGCGATCATTTAAAAGACATCGGAAAAATCGTCAACCGTGAAAAAGAAGCGAAAACATTTATTCAAGATTACGAAGATGAAACAAAACAAGTCAGATCCATGATGAATAAGGAATTGGGGAAAAACGCCAAAGTCATGGCGATCCGCGTGAACGCAAAAGAGCTTCGCGTCTTCAGCACACGCCGTCCGATGGGACCGATTCTGTTTGACGATCTGAAGCTGAAACCGGCTGACGGCATTAAAGAAATGAACACCTCCCGCCCTTATGAAGTCATTTCTCAAGAAGTGCTGCCTGATTACAACGCAGATGCGATTTTCGTCGTCGTTAACAGAGACGACAAGTCACAGCAAGCCTATAAAGAATTGCAAAAAAGCGCTGTATGGAAAGGGCTGAAGGCCGTGAAAGCAAACCACGTCTATAAAATTGCCGATCAGCCTTGGCTTGATTATTCAGCACTGGGAAATAAATTAGCAATGGATGAAGCGAAAAAACTGTTCCAAAAATAAACATGAGCCGGTTTTGCAAAAAGTGCAAGACCGGCTTTTTTTATATTGTCGTTTACTTATATAAACATCTGCTTATATAATAGTGTGAAAAAGGAGTGAGCGCATGGAACGGCGGCATCATGCTTTAAGTTCCGAAGGGATCAGCCAGTGCCTCAAGCTTCTAAGCGACCGGACGAGGCTTTTGATGCTGAAGCTTCTGGAGGATAAGGAATATTGTGTCTGCGAGCTGACGGCTATTTTTGATATAAGTCAACCCGGCATCAGCCAGCACTTGCGGAAATTAAAGAACGCCGGCCTTGTGCGGGAAAGACGCGAGGGCCAGTGGCGGTACTATGCCATTCATCCGTCCGGTCCGGAATACGCGCTGGTTTGCTCGATTCTGCAGCAGATAGATGAAAAGGACGAAGTTTTACAGACATTGCGGCAAAAAGAAGTCACTGTTACATGCCGGTAAGGGGGATATATTCTTGGGAGTTGCGGTTTTATCAGCGCTGATTTTTGTGCTGACACTTGTGTTTGTCATATGGCAGCCGAAACATGTATCAATCGGCTGGTCTGCCTGCGGCGGAGCGGTCCTCGCTTTGATCGCCGGAGCAGTCAGCCTGCACGATATCGCGGAAGTGACGGGAATCGTCTGGAATGCGACACTTGCCTTTATCGCCATTATTATCATTTCATTGATTCTTGACAGTATCGGTTTTTTTGAGTGGGCCGCGCTGCATATGGCCATGGCGGCCAAAGGCAGCGGGCTGCGGATGTTTCTCTATGTGTCGGTCTTAGGGGCTGTTGTCTCCGCCCTGTTTGCCAATGACGGAGCGGCGCTCATTTTGACGCCGATCGTACTGGCGATGGTGCGGGCTTTGAATTTACCTGAAAAGCTGGTTTTTCCGTTTATTATCGCCGGAGGATTCATCGCCGACACCACCTCGCTTCCGCTCGTTGTAAGCAATTTGGTCAATATTGTATCCGCCGATTACTTTCATATCGGGTACATTGAATATGCATCACGCATGCTGGTGCCCAACCTTTTTTCTCTGGCGGCAAGCATTTTGGTGCTGTATCTCTATTTCAGAAAAAACATTCCGAAACGGTATGACACCGGTCTTGTGAAACATCCGGCATCCGCGATTAAGGATGAACGCCTTTTCCGGTTATCGTGGGCTGTGCTGGCCGTTTTATTGATCGGATATTTCGTCAGCGAACTGCTGTCGATACCCGTTTCCTTCGTTGCCGGCTCCATCGCGGTCATTTTTCTCATTCTGGCGCAGCGAAGCCCCGCCGTCCCTGCGAAACAAGTCATCAAGGACGCCCCGTGGGCCATCGTGTTTTTTTCTGTCGGCATGTATGTTGTCGTGTACAGCTTGCGGAATGCCGGACTGACGGATCTTCTTTCTCAGCTTATTCAGAAAGCGGCGGATCACGGTTTGTTTGCGGGCACACTCGGAATGGGGTTTATCGCTGCGATCCTCTCCTCCGTTATGAATAACCTGCCGACGGTGATGATTGACGCCATAGCCATCAGCGGAACGGGCACTCACGGGCTGATGAGAGAAGCATTGATTTACGCGAATGTTATCGGTTCGGACCTCGGGCCGAAAATTACGCCGATCGGATCGCTGGCGACATTGTTATGGCTCCACGTGCTGAGCCGGAAAAACGTGAAAATTTCCTGGGGAATGTATTTCAAGACAGGTCTGATATTAACCATTCCGACGTTATTTATCACCCTGATCGGACTCTATTTATGGCTGTTATGGCTCGCTTGAGATGAAAAACCTTTTAAGTTGAATCTTAAAAGGTTTTTTTGTGTCAAAAATCCGAAAAGTAAAACTTTTATATTTTAAAAGTATAGACATTTAATTTGAAAAGATTATAATATTCATGAAAACGTTTTAACTTTATGAAAGAAGGGATTCCTCATGAAAAGAATTTTATTAGCCTGCAGCTCAGGCATGTCCACCAGCCTTCTTGTCACGAAAATGCAGAATTACGCCCGCTCCATCGGTGAGGAAGCCGAGATTTGGGCAGTCGGACAGGATAAAGCAAAAGAAGCGATGAAAGATGCAGACGTCGTACTGATCGGCCCGCAGATGAGTTTTTTAAAAGGTGAGCTTCAGAAAGAGGCGGACCCGCTTCACATCACCGTTGATGTGATTGATATGATGGCATACGGCATGGGGGACGGCAAAAAAGCTTACGAACAGGCCGTTGCCTTGATAGAGAACAAATAAAGGAGGCGATAAGCATGGAAACGTACACGGATGAACAGATCAGTTTTCAGCTGATTCTTCACAGCGGCAATGCCCGCAGCAATATTATTCAATCGATACGCGCATATAAAGACGGCCGGCCAGATGAGTCAGGCACCTTTCTGACAAAGGCTGAAGAAGAACTGGGGAAAGCGCATGACATCCATTTTCAGATGATTCAAAAAGAAGCCGGCGGCGCCAAGACGGATGTCTCTCTGCTTTTTATGCATGCTGAAGACCACTTAATGTCAGCGCTTTCAATGAAAGAGCTCGTTAAAGAAATGCTCGACTTATTTCAATCAAAAAATTTATAGAAAGCCGGGGGTGAAGACGTGTTTGAGAAAATCAGCCAATTCCTTATTCCGATCGCGGGCAAATTAAACAATAACCGCTACTTGCAAGTCTTACGGGATGCTTTTATGCTGGCGTTTCCGCTGACCATTTTCGGTTCGGTGTTCGTCGTGCTGACGAACCTGCCGTTTTTAAACAAAATCATGAGCAGCTCCGCACTGTCTGTCTTTCAATCCGGATTTGGCGGCGCTTCGACGGCGACGATGGGGATTATGTCCATTTTTGTCGTCTTCGGGATCGGCTATTACCTTTCCAAAAGCTACGAAGTGGAGGCCGTATTCGGCGGAGCGATCGCATTGGTTTCTTTTCTGCTGCTCACCCCGTTCGTCTTAGAGCCGGAAACGGGCAAAGCGATCGCAGGCGTCATTCCGGTTGACCGGCTTGGAGCAAAAGGGATGTTTCTCGGCATGATTACCGCGTTTTTGTCAGGTGAAATCTACAGAAGAATCGTCCAGAGAAACTTAACGATTAAGATGCCTGCCGGTGTTCCTCCGGCTGTTGCTAAATCGTTCGCCGCATTGATTCCGGCTTTTATCACACTTACCGTCTTCCTCTTGATCAATGCGGCTGTCACCCAGATCTTTCACACCAATCTGCATGATGTCATTTATCATACGGTTCAAGCCCCGCTTGTCGGACTTGGAAGCGGCATCATTCCTACATTAATCGCTGTTTTCTTTATTCAGATTTTATGGTTTTTCGGACTTCACGGACAAATCATTATCAACTCCGTGATGGACCCGATCTGGAATACATTACAGGTCGAAAATTTGGCAGCTTATACAGCGGGAAAAGAGATTCCCCATATTATTTCTAAGCCGTTTATGGAGATTTACACCGTCGGAATGGGCGGAACCGGAATGACATTGGCCATAGTGATCGCCATCTTGCTTTTTATGAAAAGCAAACAGATGAAACAGATATCCAAACTCGGTCTCGCGCCGGGCATTTTCAACGTCAATGAGCCGGTTATTTTCGGTTTGCCGATCGTGATGAACCCGATCATTATCATTCCGTGGGTGATCGCGCCGATGGTTGTCACACTTGTTACCTACCTGGCCATGTCGGCGGGGATCGTGCCCCCTCCTACCGGCGTGACCGTGCCTTGGACCGTCCCCCTATTCATTAACGGGATTATGGCGACCAATTCCGTCATGGGCGGCATCATGCAGCTGGTCAACCTCTGTATTGTGTTTGTCATCTGGTTCCCGTTTCTTAAAGCGCTGGACAAATTAAACATGGCAAAGGAAAAAGAAGCTGAGACCGAGCAGCATGCCCGGGATGACAGCATGAGTATGTAATCAAAATCGCAGTAAGGGAGAGAAATCAATTGACTGAATCAAATATTCAATATCGTTTTCCGGAAGGATTCTGGTGGGGGTCTTCCGCCTCCGCCACCCAAACAGAAGGCGCCGCCGACAGAGACGGAAAAAGCCAAAACATATGGGATTACTGGTATGAAAAAGAGCCGAGCCGTTTTTTTAACGGCGTCGGTCCCGGCGACACGTCACGTTTTTACGATCAATACAAGGAGGATATCCGGCTGATGAAAGAAATCGGCCACAACTCCTTCCGGCTGTCTATTTCCTGGTCAAGATTGATTCCGGACGGAACTGGCGAGGTCAATCAGAAAGCGGTCGCGTTTTATCAGGACGTCATCGATGAAATGCTTGCCCATCATATTGAGCCGTTTGTCAATTTGTTTCACTTTGACATGCCGCTTGCCCTTCAGCGTAAGGGAGGCTGGGTCAGCCGGGACACCGTTGACGCGTTTGAACATTACGCCAAAACCTGCTTTTCGCTATTCGGTGACAAAGTGAAAAAATGGTTCACTCACAACGAGCCGATTGTGCCGATTGAAGGCGGCTACTTATACGACTTTCACTACCCGAATCATGTTAATTTTCAAGAAGCGGTGCAGGCCGGCTTCCATACCCTGCTGTCGAATGCAAGGGCTGTCAAAGCCTACAGAGAATTGAAACAGGACGGACAAATCGGAATCATTCTGAATCTGACGCCTTCTTATCCGAGAAGCTCACATCCTGAAGATGTCAAAGCGTCCCGGATTGCCGACGCCTTTTTCAACCGCTCATTTTTAGATCCCGCCGTAAAGGGCGAATTTCCTGAGGAGCTTGTCGAGATTCTCAAGGCGGAAGGCTTTCTGCCGCATTATGAGAAAGAAGATCTCCGCCTCATTCAGGAGCATACGGTCGACCTGTTAGGCGTGAACTACTATCAGCCGAGGCGCGTCAAGGCAAAAGAACATGTTCCGAATCCGCATGCCCCTTTCCTGCCTGAGCGTTTCTTCGATCCGTATGTCATGCCCGGCCGGAAAATGAACCCTCACCGCGGGTGGGAAATTTACGAAAAAGGAATCTATGACATTCTCACCAATCTCAGAGAACATTACGGAAATATCGAGTGTTTTATTTCTGAGAACGGCATGGGAGTAGAAGGCGAGGAACGCTTCCGCGATGAAAACGGCATCATTCAGGATGATTACAGGATTGAATTTATCCAGGAACATCTGAAATGGGTGCATCGGGCCATCGGAGAAGGTTCAAATGTAAAAGGCTATCACCTGTGGACTTTCATGGACAACTGGTCTTGGACAAACGCTTATAAAAACCGCTACGGCTTTGTATCTGTCAATCTGGAAAACGGGGGCGAACGGACTGTCAAAAAAAGCGGCCGCTGGTTCAAATCCGTTTCCGATCAAAACGGATTTTAACAGATGAGGAGGGACGGCCATGCTTGGAGGTATTGAAGCCGGCGGCACGAAATTTGTCTGTGCCGCCGGACAAAGAGACGGCACCATTCTGGACAGAGCAGAGTTTCCGACGGGAGAACCGGATGACACACTCAGACAGGTGATCCGTTACTTTAAAGATTTCCCGATAGACGCCATCGGCATCGGGTCATTCGGGCCGATTGATATCCGTCCCGACAGTCAAACATACGGGTGCATCACCGCGACGCCGAAGACAGCCTGGCGGAACTGCCCTATTCTTCAAACGATCAAAAGCGCTCTGGATATTCCCGCAGGCTTCACCACCGACGTTAATGCGGCGGCGCTTGGAGAAGCTTCTTTCGGCGCGGCCAAAAACGCGGACAGCTGCCTCTATTTGACGGTCGGCACAGGCATCGGCGCGGGCGCCATCATGAACGGCAGATTTGTTCAAGGGCTGTCTCATCCTGAAATGGGCCACATTTATGTCAGAAGACATCCGGACGACGGCTACAAGGGCAATTGCCCATACCATACAGATTGTCTGGAAGGCCTCGCGGCAGGCCCCGCCATTGAGAAACGCTGGGGGAAAAAAGCAGTTCTGCTCACGGATCAGCAGGAAGTGTGGGAGCTTGAGGCCTATTATATTGCCGAAGCGCTTGTGCAGTATATTCTCATACTTTCGCCGGAAAAGATCATTCTCGGCGGGGGCGTCATGAAGCAGCGGCAGCTGTTCTCTTCTATCCGTCAGCACGTGAAAAAGCGGCTGAATCAATATATTGATCTGCCCGATATTGAAAAATACATCGTTCCCCCTCAATTAGGGATTCACTCCGGTGCGGCCGGTTCGCTCGTATTGGCGAAGCAGGCCTTAGAAGCGGCAAACCGGGAGGCGGGAAAATGACGAAGCTCTTATTTTTGGAACCGGTTTTTAAAGAAAGATTATGGGGCGGGACGAAGCTGCGCGATACATTCGGGTATGAGACTCCTTCTGAGCGGACGGGCGAGTGCTGGGCGATTTCAGCTCATCCGCACGGCACATCCATCGTGCGGAACGGGCCTTTTTCCGGATCATCATTACACCGTCTCTGGAATGAACACCCTGAACTGTTCGGACATCCGAAAGAAGACGCTTTTCCCCTGCTCACAAAAATTCTTGACGCAAATATGGACTTATCCGTACAGGTGCATCCGGATGACGCATATGCACATCGGCATGAAAACGGCGAACTCGGAAAAACGGAATGCTGGTACGTGTTGGACTGCAAAAAAGACGCGGAGCTCATTTTAGGGCATCGCGCCCAAACGAGAGAAGACTTCGTTCGGCTCATTGAACGAAACAAGTGGGATCACCTGCTCCGCCGCATCCCCATTAAACCCGGCGACTTTTTCTATGTCCCGAGCGGCACACTGCACGCTTTATGTGAAGGTACGCTCGTTCTTGAAATCCAGCAAAGCTCTGATGCCACCTACCGGCTTTACGACTATGACCGGACGGATGGGAACGGGAATAAACGCGAGCTTCATCTTCAGAAAGCAATTGACGTAACAGAGATTCCTCATACCGATGAAAAAGTAAAAAGCACAAAGCATCGGATCGGAGATGCTCTCATTACAATACTCGCAGAGACACCGTTCTTTTCAGTTTATCAATGGAATGTGAGCGGGAAAGCATCATTCCCCGCCCCCGGCCGGTATTTACTCGCAAGCGTCATTAAAGGACGCGGAGAACTGGATGGATGCCCCGTTCACAAAGGCGATCACTTTATCGTGCCGGCGGATTCCGGAGATTTTGTTATAGAAGGAGATTGTGAGGTTATCGTTTCACATCCTTCATCACCCTAAAAATCAGGAGGTCTTTTATATGCTCAAAAAGTTAGCCGTCTGCCTGTCTATCGTTTTATTACTCTCAGGAGCCGCCAGTCCGATATCGGCTCACACCGTTTATCCCGTCAACCCAAATGCCCAGCAGACGACAAAAGATATCATGAACTGGCTGGCGCACCTGCCCAACCGTTCAGAAAACAGGGTCATGTCCGGGGCGTTCGGCGGGTACAGCGATGTCACTTTTTCAATGACAGAGGAAAACCGCTTGAAAAACGCGACGGGACAGTCTCCCGCCATCTACGGCTGTGACTATGGGAGAGGATGGCTTGAAACAGCGGATATCACCGATACTATCGATTACAGCTGCAACAGCAGCTTAATCTCATACTGGAAAAGCGGCGGCCTCCCTCAGGTCAGCCTGCATCTCGCAAATCCGGCTTTTCCATCCGGAAACTATAAAACGGCCATCTCAAACAGCCAGTACAAAAACATCCTGGACCCTTCAACTGTTGAAGGAAAACGCCTTGAGGCGCTGCTCAGCAAAATCGCCGACGGCCTTACTCAGCTGAAAAATCAAGGCGTCACCGTTCTGTTCAGACCGCTGCATGAAATGAACGGCGAGTGGTTCTGGTGGGGGCTGACAGGCTACAACCAAAAAGACACGGAAAGAATCTCGCTGTACAAAGAGCTTTACAAGAAGATATACCGCTATATGACAGAGACAAGAGGATTGGATAACCTTTTGTGGGTGTATTCGCCGGATGCCAACAGAGACTTTAAAACAGACTTCTACCCAGGCTCATCTTATGTGGATATTACCGGTCTGGACGCTTACTTCACTGATCCGTATGCGATATCAGGCTATGATGAAATGCTGTCTCTGAAAAAACCGTTTGCCTTTGCCGAAACCGGTCCGTCCGGCAATATCGAAAGCTTTGATTATGCTGCTTTTATCAATGCGATCAGGCAAAAGTATCCCGAGACCACGTACTTTTTGACATGGGATGAACAATTAAGTCCGGCGGCCAATCAAGGCGCGCAAAGCCTTTATCAAAACAGCTGGACGCTGAACAAGGGCGAAATATGGAACGGCGGGTCCTTGACGCCGATTGCGGAATAACTGCTTCTTTTAAAAATCGGTTTTAAGAAACGGCTCTGCTGGGCATATTGTTACCGTTCAAAAAGGAGGGTTCAACAATGGAAAATAACAAAAACAGCGAAGAAACGCTTTCCAGTAAGACGACCGGTAAAGGCGAGTCAGAAGACACGCTGACAAACCGGCAGGGCCATCCGGTCACTGACAACCAGAATGTCAGGACAGTCGGCAATAGAGGACCGACGACATTGGAGAATTATGATTTTTTGGAGAAAATCAGCCACTTTGACCGCGAACGGATTCCCGAGCGCGTCGTTCACGCGCGCGGCGCCGGGGCACACGGATACTTTGAGGCGTACGGAAGTTTTGGAGACGAGGAGATTTCTACATACACAAGAGCGAAAGTGTTTCAAAAGAAAGGAATGAAAACTCCGGCGTTTGTGCGGTTTTCTACCGTCAACCACGGAAAGCATTCCCCGGAAACATTGCGTGATCCCCGGGGTTTTGCCGTTAAGCTTTATACCGAAGACGGCAACTGGGATCTGGTCGGCAACAACCTGAAAATCTTTTTTATCCGTGATCCGCTGAAGTTCCCGGATCTTGTGCACGCATTTCAGCCTGATCCCGTTACGAACATTCAGGACGGCGAGCGTATTTTCGACTTCATTTCCCAATCACCGGAAGCGACTCATATGATCACTTTCTTGTTTTCGCCGTGGGGCATCCCGGCCAACTACCGGCAGATGCAGGGCTCAGGCGTCCATGCCTACAAATGGGTCAATGAAGAAGGTAAAGCCGTGCTCGTCAAATATCACTTTGAACCGAAACAGGGCATCCGCAACCTGACACAGAAGGAAGCGGAAGAGATTCAGGGGAAAAACTTTAACCATGCGACACAGGATTTGTATGAAGCGATTGAAAAAGGCGATTACCCTGAATGGGAAGTGTATGCGCAAATCATGACTGATGATGAACACCCCGAGCTGGATTTTGATCCGCTTGATCCGACCAAGCTGTGGTATAAAGACGATTTCCCTTGGAAGCCGATCGGTAAATTGGTTCTGAATAAAAACCCGGAAAACTACCATGCCGAGGTGGAACAGGCCTCATTCGGAACGGGCGTGCTTGTGGACGGCCTTGATTTTTCAGATGACAAATTACTTCAGGGGCGGACATTCGCCTATTCAGATACCCAGCGGTACCGGGTCGGCGCAAATTACCTGCAGCTTCCGATCAACTCGCCGAAAAAGCATGTCGCCACCAACCAGGAAGGCGGGCAAATGCAGTATCGGGTCGATCGGGCAGAAGGACAAAACCCGCACGTCAACTATGAGCCGTCCATTATGGGAGGACTCAACGAAGCAAAGCAGGATGGGAAAGACCATACACCTCATGTCGAAGGCGATGTGAAGCGGGAAGCGATCGACCGGTCGAATAACTTCGGCCAGGCCGGAGAAACATACCGCAGATTTTCGGAATTTGAACGGAACGAATTGATCACAAACTTGGTCAATACGCTTTCTTCCTGCCGGAAAGACATTCAGGATCAAATGATTGAGAATTTCACAAAAGCAGATCCGGACTACGGAAAACGTGTTGCGGAAGGGCTGAAAAAAGCCTCCGAAAGCAACAGCGGCGGGCCGATCGGCACTACAGATACGGCACAAGCCGCAAAACAGGCTGAACAGGAAAGCCATCCGTCTGATCCGTATTAAATAAAAAAACAGGACAATCGCGTCCTGTTTTTTTTGAGCTAATTCAGCTCCTGTATATTCTGCTCCGCCGCGGCCGCAAATACTTTCGGCTCCGGACGGTCAAGATCTTCATGGAATAAACTTACTTTGTGAATCTGCCGGTTGTCGTACAGATGAAAGTAGTAGTTCCCGGTGTCACAGCACATGACCGACGTATACTGCGTATAATCAATTTCATTCTCCTCTGTGATCACCGCGCCTTTTGGAATATTCACATTGGACAGCACGTGAAAAGCGGCCGTAACGCCATCCGTTTCATGAGCGGCAGGCTCTAAATGCTCTTTCAGATAAGCGGCTCTGATGAATCGGGATGGCGGCGTGTAATCACCGGGAAGCCCGATCGTTCCAGATCCTTGGCCGAAAGCGGTTAATGTCATTCCGCCCAATGTTTTGCTTTCTGACTGCTGCGGCCTGATTCCGATATAATGGCGCAGATTGGTCACATGCCAAGGAAATTCCGGACTGTTGGTCATCACTCCGGGTTGGTTGTCATATACTTTCATTCCCTCCGGTGTCGGCTCGATGACAATGCAGCCGCCCGTGCGGTCTGATAAAATCCAATGAAGAGGCAGCACCGTATCCAATAACATTAACTTCTTCTCTACAATCGTCAGCATTGAGAGCTTTTCCTTTATGTCTTCAAGAGATTCACAGTTTGATAAGGCCCAGGTGACAAACTCATGAGGAGCGATGTGACAGGTGCCCTCCCGTTCCGCTTTCTCGTATCCCGCAAAACCCGGAAAATACAGCGTCGCACACGACAGCCCTTTTTCATTTACGCCATCGGCAAACAGAACATTGCCGAGATTTCTCCCCATGCCGATAAATGCGTATTTCGTCTTATGCATCCTGCCGTCAGCTTCGCTTTTCCAGCTGTACTGACGAGGGTAAAGCACGACGTCCGTACCGAGCTGAAATGCAAAATCCATCGTTCGCGCCAATAGGTGATTACCGTCTGTCGTTTTCAATGTAAGACTTGTACACATATCATCAATCCCCTTTTCATTAATGAAATTTACACAAAGTAAACTATTCTTTCAGCTTAACGAATAATGGCTCCATTCGTCAAAAGATTGACACATTTCTCCTTAATACATATTAGTCCGTAAGCATATCCATGCCTTTTAAACCTTGGCAAATCGTTTTGGCGGCAGTGTTTGTACCGTTTTTCAAAAAAACCTTTGAACGGCTGTCAGCGAGGCTTTACAATGTTTTTCCTGCATGCTGGAATTTGTAAACGGCAGGTCAATCTGTTAAGCTATGTCTTTATGTTAAAGAAGAACATACGGAGGAGATTATCTATTGAAAGTAGAAAGGCGAACGATTGAACATATTCCGCATGACGAAAGACACGGAAAGGCTAAAGATTTATTCCCCGTCTGGTTCGGGGCTAATATGCATATTACGACGTTAGTCACAGGCACACTGCCTGTTACAATGGGACTCGATCTCTTTTGGAGTATCGCCGCCATTATTATCGGAACCTTTATCGGCGCAATCTTTATGGCGTCTCATTCCGCACAAGGACCTCAGCTCGGAATTCCGCAAATGATTCAAAGCCGCGCGCAATTCGGCGTGATCGGAGCGATTCTGCCCCTCTTTTTGGTCATGTTTATCTACCTGGGCTTCTTTGCGAGCAGTACGATTCTCGCAGCCGGTACACTGAGCAGCTTTGTACCGATTCCGGCTTCATGGTGTATTATCGGCTTAAGCGCCATCTGTTTTTTACTCACGATCTACGGTCATGATCTGATTCACAAAATGCAGAAAATCCTCTCTTGGACCTCCTTTGCCGTTTTTTTTGCTGCAACGATTCTTATTTTTCAACTGCCGATTCCTTCAGGAAGCTGGGTGCCCGGCTCATTAGACTTGCCTGTTTTTCTAGTGGCGGTCAGCGCGGTGGCCACATGGCAGCTGGCATATGCACCATATGTCGCAGATTATTCCCGTTATCTGCCGGTCAAAACACCGGCATCGCATACCTTTTGGTACAGCTACGCAGGTACGTCAGTCAGTTCCATCTGGATGATGCTTCTCGGCGCCATTTTGACGACGGCGCTCCCGGAATTTACCGCTAATGCGGGAAATGAGATTGTCCGATTGTTCGGTCCGTTTTCCTTTATTATGCTGATCATTGTCCTGTTCGGACAAATGGCGATCAACGTCTTTAATTTATACGGAGCCTTTATGTCAACGACGACTACTTTGGAGCCGTTTTTAAAACTGAAGGTGACGCCGAAAACGAGAGTGGTAATGATCCTTTGTGTGACGGCAGCGGGTACTGTATTAAGTCTACTGGGCCAAAGCAATTTCATGGAACTGTTTTTAAATTTCATCTTTTTCATCAGTTATTTCTTAATTCCATGGACGGCGATCAACCTCGTGGATTACTATTTTATCCGACGCGGAAAATACCACGTCAAATCGATGTTTGACGTCAACGGACAATATGGCAGGGTCAATTGGATTACAGCGGCCGCCTTCGTTTTGTCGATTATATTAGAAATCCCGTTCATCAATACATCCTTTTACATCGGGCCGCTCGCTGAAATATTCGGCGGAGGCGACATTGCCTGGGTCATCGGCCTGGCCGTTCCGTCGCTGCTGTATTATGTCCTGATGAAATCAAGGGTAAAACAACAAGAGGCGCCTTCCCTATGAAGACGCCTTTTCTTTATTCATATTCCTTCCATACACGCGGCAGCAGTTCAGAAAGTTCTTGCGCCAATAAGGTATGGGCGGAGCGCTCTTTCGTCCATAATTCCGCACATTCGCCGTGAAGGCGGACGGCGTTCAATACGGCATGCTTCGGGTCTTGATGACAGCACAGCATGCCGAGAATCATTCCCGTCAGCGTGTCGCCGGTCCCCCCTTTTGCAAGCGCGCCGTTTCCGGTTGTATTTCTGCGGCATTCCCCGTCGGGAAAAGCGATAATGGTTTCGTTTCCTTTCAGGACAATCGTGGCGTGAAGCCGCTCCGCCCATTCCGCGGCATATCCCGCTCTGTTCTGCTGAATCTCTTGAATCGGAAGGCCTGTCATTCTGGAAAATTCGCCGGGATGAGGCGTCAAGATCACGGGGGCTTTCCTCTTTGGATAGGTTCTTTTCGTAATGGCGCCCGCGTCCAGTATGACGGGATAATCGGCAGAAAGCAGCTGATCAGCCGCCTGCTGCACTTCGTCTGTTTGAGGAAGGCCCGGCCCGATGGCAGCGGCCCGGATGGTTTCCCCGGGCTGGCCCGCCGCGGCTTTTTTCCAGCCGTCACGCCAGTACGTCGCTTCCGGCAGCACCGGGACGATAAGCGGGATGACGCCTGCCGATGTACCGATGACGAGCTTGCCGACACCGCTTCTCATCGCGCCCAATCCGGCCAGAAGGGCGGCTCCCGGCATGTCATCGCTCCCGGCCAGCAATAACGCCGTCCCGAACGTTCCTTTATGGCTGTCTGCCTCCCGCTTCGGCAGCGTATCTTTCACATCCTGTTCCGTCCAATCCATTATATTCATCTCTGTACCTCCTCTTCTGTCTCCTATTTATATTCCAAACAAGAAGAGATTTTAAACCGCACAAAAAAACAGCCGCTCGTTTGCGGCTGTTTATGTTCTGATCGGAACATCAAGACGGTAAAGCTTCCGGTACCGTTCGTTTTCTGCAAGCAGCTCTTGATGGGTTCCTTCCATTTCTGCTTTTCCATTTTCTAAAAAGACGATTTTATCAGCTGTTTCCACACCAGCTAAATGGTGTGTAATCCAGAGGATCGTTTTCTCTTTAAAGACATCAAAAATCGTATCAAGCAATTCGCGTTCAGTGACCGCATCAAGGCCGACCGTCGGTTCATCAAGGATAATGACCGGCGTGTCTTGGAGAAGAATACGGGCAAGCGCGATCCGCTGCCGTTCCCCGCCTGAGAAACGAATCCCCGTCTCCTGCACAGACGTTTCATATCCGTCAGGCAATGATTCAATATAATCATGCAGCTTCACTTGCCGCGCCGCACGCTTAACATCTTCATCACTCGCCTTGCCGTTTCCGAGCCGGATATTGTTCATAATGCTCGTGTTAAAGAGATGAGGTTTCTGATTCAAAACGGCCACCGCTGAGGAAATCTGCTCCTGCACGGCCGCAGTTTCCAGCCCGTTCAGCATCACTTTGCCCGAATCGGGAACTAAGGCGCCTTCAATTAAAGCGAGAGAGGTCGACTTACCAGAGCCGCTCCTGCCGAGCAGCGCCATTTTTTCACCTTGGCGGAGAGTGAAGGAAAAACGGTCAAGCACATGACTGTGCTGATCATAAGAAAACGTCACGTTATCAAATGTAAGTGTCACATCCGATACATCCAGTTTCTCATCCGTCTGCTTCACCTCACCACTTCGCAGCTCCGGAGCCGCCTTACTCATTCTTTTGATGGAATCCTGATAAGAAGGCACTTCCGTCAGCGCATCCGAAAGGGGCAGAAACGCCTCCGTCAATGGAAATACGACAAGCACAAAGGCCGCAATCATCGTGTTAGCGATGCTGCCGTCCGCATACTGACCCGCCGTCCAGAACAGCATAATCAATATGAAGCCGCCGACAAGACATTGCGCGGCGAGATCACGCCATCTCGTAAACCGCTGACGTTTGCTTTCAAGGTCAAACCACGCCTTCTCTTTCTCTTCATAAGAGGAAATAAAGGCCGCTTGGCGTCCCGAGAACATCCAGTCGCTCACGCCGAGCACGGCATCTGTCAGCCGGCTGTAGAGCGTATTCCGGCCGCTTTTCAGCCTCATGTTTTTCGCTCTCGTCACAAGAAGCGACACAACCGGAAACAATACAACCAATATAAACAGGTAAATCGCCGCAAAAGCGGCAAACGGCCAGGAAAAAAAGCCGAGTCCGATAACGGAGGCCGCATACAGCAGCAAAGCGGAAACCGCCGGGAAAATCGTTTTTAAAAACGCATCCTGCAAATGCTCAATATCCTCAGCCAAAATGCCGAGCATGTCGCCCGTCCGAAAACGGGATGAAAGCATGAGCGAGGCCGGCTCCAGCATATTGTAAAGCCGCACCCGCATGTCGGACACGATTTTCAAAATGATATGGTGCCCCGTCAGACGCTCGGCGTACCGTGAGACTGAACGGGCAATCCCGAAGGTGCGCACGGCCACAATCGGAACGTACACCAGCAGGATATTCTCAGGCCTGGTCGCCGACTTAGAGATCAAAAAACCGGAAGTGAACATGAGAAAGGCCGCCGAAAAAATCGTCACCGCGCCTAAAAAAATCACAAGAACAAACAAACGGGCATTTTGCTTCATATACGGCAGAATCCATTCTTCTTTTCTCATGTTCTTTCCCCCAGTTGCGCCTTTACAAGTTTGGCGTATACGCCTTGTTTCGCCATCAATTCGTCGTGGGTGCCGATTTCCGCCACCGCGCCGTCATCAAGCACGATAATTTCGTCCATCTCAAGCATCCAGTGAAGACGGTGAGTGGCCAGAAAAACAAGCTTATTTTCAAACAGGTCTTTCATCGTTTCTTTTATTTCATATTCTGTTTCAATATCAAGGTGAGCGGTCGGCTCATCCAAAAGGAGAATCGGCCGGTTTCCTAAAAAGGCTCTGGCCAGCGCGACACGCTGAGCCTGCCCTCCGCTGAGCGCCCGTCCGCCCTCGCCGATCCGGCCGTCAAGACCGCCGGGCAGATCACGGATCAGTTCGGCAAGACCCGCCGAAGCAGCGGCCTGCGCCGTTTCCTCACGGGAAGCATCAGGATGATAAAACCGGATATTATTCAAAAGCGTGTCATCAAAAATGTACGGGTGCTGCGGAATATAAAGCAGCTGCTTCTGCCAGCCGTCCGACTGCAGATGCGAGCGGGATTCACCGTTTACCTTGATCTCACCGGACGCAGGCTCTAAAAAGCCGCCCAGCACATCAATGAGTGTCGATTTTCCCGCACCGCTTTCCCCGATAATCCCGATTTTCTTCTTCCCTTTAAAGGACAGATGAAATTCAGACATCGATTCTCGGACGGACAAACGCGTAAGCTGTAATTCATCCCCGTCAGTCCACGTATCAAGTTCGAGCGGCTTTTCTTCTTTAAAACCGGGCTGCGCCAAAATCGCTTGAATGGTTTTCCCCGCCTCCTGCCCGTTTAACGTCGCGTGGTAATCATTCCCCACTTCGCGGACCGGGAGAAAATATTCAGGCGCGAGAATGAGCGCGGTCAATGCCGGCCCGAGCAGAATTTGTCCGTCTATCAGCCGCAAGCCGAGAAACACCGCCACTGTCGCCACCGACAGCATCGTAAAGAAATCCAGGGCGAATGATGATAAAAACGCGACCCGGAGCGTGCTCATCGTCGCCTTGCGGTATCTCTCACTGACATGAAAGATGTTTTCACTGTGTGATTTGCTTAATCCTAAAAACCGCAATGTCTCCAGTCCGCGGAGCGAATCCACGAAATGATTGGAAAGCGTCTGATAGGACTTCCATTGGCGATCGGCTTTTTTCTGTGCCACAAGTCCGAGCAGAATCATAAATACAATCAAAATCGGAAGCGCAAGAATCAGAATCAATGCCGATGTTTTATCCTGAAAAAACACGTAAATAACAACGGCCGCCGGCACAATCGCCATGCTGACCATTTTCGGCAGAAACAGCTCTAAATAACGGCGGAACTGGCTGATGCCTTCCATCGCCAGCGTCACCATCCGGCCTGTCCCCTCTTTTTTCGCAAAGCGGGGGCCGAGACGGAACAATTGCTCAAGAAATCTTTTTCTTAAGTCTGCGCCGGTTTGCGCGGCATATTGGTACACGATTTTCTGCCGGACCGTTGTCACCGCATGCCGGACCAAAAACGCAAGCAGGAAAAAGCCGATAACCGGATAAAGAGAAGCAATCCGCTTCCCGTTAAATAATCCGGTTACCGCCTGGCTCAGCCATTCCGCCTGCAAGATGATGGCGGCCGTTTGTATAATCGTTAATCCCGTAATGATCGCAAGAATCCGCTTCATTCCTTTATAAAGAAACAGGTCTTTTCCCATTAATAAGTCATAGGCTCCTTATGGCTGACGCGTTTCCGGAAGACATAATAGCTCCAGATCTGACTGCCGATAACAAACGGCAGCAGAGTCAGTGCGACAATTGTCATGACCTTAAGTGAATAATCACCGGAAGACGCGTTAGCTACTGTTAAGTCATACGCGCTTTTCAGCGAGCTGACCATGACGCGCGGGAACAGAGAGATAAAAATCATCGCAACTGTCAAAGCAAGACCCGCGCCGGTCATACCGAATGCCCAGCCGTCTTTTTTCTTGCTCATGAACACAACGGCAAGAACGTTGCAGATGACAATCAGCACGAATACCGGAATCGTGATGTTTGCCCGGCGTGTAAACATATCCGTATCGTATGCAGACATCGCAAAGAAAGCAAGTACAACAAGAAAGATAACACCGATTACGCGTTTTGCCATTTTTCTCGCACGCTCTTGTAAATCACCGATCGTGCGCAGGGTGATAAACATTAAACCGTGCAGGAATGAAAGAAGGGTGACGGCCGCTCCGCCGAGAACGGAATACACGTTCACAATATCTGAAAAACCTGCGTGAATGTTCATATGTCCGTCAATCGGCACACCGCGGAACAAGCTTGTGAAAATAAGTCCGAATACAAATGGCGGGATAAGGCTGCCGAAGAAAATCACCCAGTCCCATGTTTTGACCCATTTCAGATTATTCACTTGGCCGCGGAATTCAAATGCCACGCCGCGCCCCATCAAGGCAAGAAGAATGATGATAAACGGAATGTAATATCCGCTCAGCATCGTCGCATACCAGTTCGGGAATGCCGCGAAGATCGCTCCCGTACCTGTGATAAGCCACACCTCATTCGCATCCCAGAATGGGCCGATGGTGTTAACCAGCACTCTGCGTTCTAATTCATTATGGCCAAGAAATCGGGTCGAAATGCCGACACCGAAATCAAAACCCTCTAAAAAGAAAAATCCGACAAACAAAACTGAAACGAGTATAAACCAAAGATCATGAAGTGACCCCATGGTAGACCTCCTGACTGAACGGATCCGTTGATACAGGAACATCCTTATGATCATCATGGTCCGCACCTTTTTTAATTTCACGAACGAATAGGAAAACAAGCAGCGCGCCTAAAATCAAGTACATGACGCCGAAGCTGATAATTGAAAACAGCAGAGATCCCGTCGTTACGTTAGGAGAAACGGATTGTGCGGTCGTCAATTGCCCCATGACCGTCCACGGCTGGCGGCCGATTTCAGTCATAATCCAACCGGCAGAGTTCGCAATGAATGGGAATGCGATCAGTGCGATCATGCCCCGTAAATACCACTTGCTCGTATGAAGCTTTTTGCGGCGGTTCAGAATAAAACCGGCAATCGCGGCAAAAATCATAAGCGCACCCGCTCCCGCCATAATGCGGAAACTCCAGAACGTCGTTTTAACAGGCGGGATATAGTCGCCTTTTCCATACGTTTTTTCGTATTCTTTTTGAAGTGTTTTCATCCCTTTCACACTGCCGCTGAACTTCTGGTAAGCCAAGTAGCTGAGTGCGTAAGGAATTGAAATTTCTGATGTGTTTTTTTCTTTATTCGTATCAATATTTGCAAAAGCCGTCCACGCGGCAGGATCACCGCTGTCATCCCAAAGCGCTTCACTGGCAGCCATTTTCATCGGCTGAGATTCCATTAAATGCTCAGCCTGCATATGTCCGCTGAACGCAACGCCGATACCGGCGATCAGACCGACAATCATCGAAAGCTTGAAAGATTTATGGAAGAAAGGCACTTCTTTTTTCTTCAATAATTTAAATGCGCTGACACCGGCGATAAAGAAAGCACCCGTCGCAAGCGCCCCGAAAATGACGTGAGGGAATTCAACCCAAAGCTGAGGGTTTGTCAGAAGCGCCCCGAAATCATTCATTTCCGCGCGGCCGTTTTTAATCGCAAAGCCGACCGGCTCCTGCATGAATGAGTTTGCCGTCAAAATCCAGAAAGATGACATAATCGTTCCGAAGGACACAAGCCAAATGCAAAGCAAATGCACTTTTTTAGATAAACGGTCCCAGCCGAAAATCCATAATCCGATAAAAATAGACTCCATAAAAAACGCCAAAAGCGCTTCAACCGCAAGCGGAGCTCCAAATACGTCTCCGACAAAACGGGAATAATCAGACCAGTTCAATCCGAACTGGAATTCCTGAAGAATCCCTGTGACGACGCCGACAGCGAAGTTAATTAAAAAGAGATGCCCCCAAAATTTAGCCATTTTGAGATAGGTCTCTTGTTTTTTGACAACATAAAGCGTCTCCATCAAAGCAACCATAAACACAAGCCCGATAGACAAAGGCACAAACAAGAAGTGAAACAATGTTGTAGATGCAAATTGAATGCGGGCTAATACCAACTCACTCATGATGTTTTTCCTCCAATCTGGTAAATTGCTCAACATTTCACAAACATAACGAGATCATTGCTCGGTATTTCACAAAAAATGATATATTTGCTCAATGTTTCACAAATTCGTCAAAACTATTGAAATATCAGCCTGTACACCCCGGGGGACAGCGGCTGTCATAGAAATGATTCAATATCATTACTTTACAACGATTCAGCCTAAAAAAAAAGATCAATATACCTAAAATAAGGCTGAAATTGTGACCGATTATTGTCGGATTTGTAGAGATTTTATGTCAGCACCTAGGATATTTGTCCCTTTGATATCGTACCTCTTTTTTATTCGTGTGGCGAACAAAATGCTTTTCTCGGTGAAAAAGCCCGCCAAATCGCCATTTTGAGAAAGAAAATGTGAAGAAAGCATGCCCTCTAGTAAATTCATAATATATGAACAATTTAAATTTTTTAGTATACTTTAAATGGGGATATTTTTTCACTACATAACGACTGGGGGAACAAGCATGGGAGAACTTCAACCAAAATTGCAAACGGATTCAATCCAAAAACAGGAACGGACTGATAACTGGTTTGCCAGAGCAATGAATATAAGAATCGGCATTATTCCTCTTCCTATCTATATCCTGCTTTTCTTGCTTATTACGGTGTTTGTCATGAGCCATGATGTAAAAAGCGACATTCTGACATCAATTGCCGTCATGAGTTTTTTCGGATTTACCTTCGGCCAGATCGGAAAATCCATTCCGATCGTGCGGTCCATCGGCGGCCCTGCGATTCTCGCAACCTTTATTCCATCCGCTGTCGTCTACTACCACCTGCTTCCGAAAGACATTATTACTTCAACAACAAAATTCACGGAAAGCTCCAACTTTCTCTATCTATTTATTGCCGGTATCGTCGTCGGCAGTATTCTCGGGATGAAAAGAGAGACGCTCGTCAAAGCTTTCGTCAAGATTTTTATTCCGCTGATCGCCGGCTCGATCGCGGCCGCCATCGTCGGCTTATGCGTCGGGACGCTGCTCGGGCTCGGCTTTCAGCACACGCTGCTTTATATTGTCGTTCCGATTATGGCGGGGGGTGTCGGTGAAGGCGCGATTCCTTTATCCATCGGCTACTCCGATATTATGCCGATGTCCCAGGGAGACGCCTTTGCGCTTGTGCTGCCGTCCATCATGCTCGGCAGCCTGTGCGCCATTATGTTATCGGGTTTGCTGAATGTCATCGGGAAACGCAAACCGGAATGGACGGGCAACGGGAAGGTTGATAAGTCTGATCATTCCGCTCCCGCATTGGAACAGCCGACCAATGATAAAACGTTTGATTTGTCATTTTTCGCTTCGGGCGGTATTTTAGCGGTTTCCCTCTATTTGGTCGGCATGCTGGCGCATGATTTCTTTCAGCTTCCGGCTCCTGTCGTGATGCTCGTCCTTGCCGTTCTCATTAAGCTGTTCAGGCTGGCGCCGGCTTCGATTGAAAACGGAGCCTTCGGCGTCTCGCGCTTTTTCTCGACAGCCGTGACCTATCCGCTCTTATTTGCGATCGGCGTTTCAATGACACCGTGGGACAAGCTGATTGCGGCGTTTACGATCAGCAACATCATTACCATTTTATCAATTGTCGTCACGATGATGGCCGTCGGTTTTCTGACCGGAAAATGGCTGAATCTGTACCCGATTGAGACGGCGATTATTAATGCCTGCCATTCCGGCCAGGGCGGCACCGGCGACGTCGCGATCTTGAGCGCCGCTGAACGGCTTGAGCTTATGCCGTTCGCCCAAGTGTCGACCAGGATCGGCGGAGCGATTACCGTGAGTGTCACCCTTCTGCTGCTTCATCAATTCTATTAAACTGAAAAAAGCCTCCGCATATGCGGAGGCTCTGTTATTTCATCACATTTTGAATATAAGAGCCGAATGCCGCGCCGGACATGCCCGGCGACACACGGACGCGGTGAAGCCCGTAAAGCCCCTGATCTCTTGACGCCGCTCCCGGCTCCGTCGTGACCGCCATACGGTAGCCTGACGCGGCGGCGGCTTTTAATGTTTCCTTATTATATCGTCCGACAGGGTAGCTGATCATAGACGTCCGCTGCCCGAACATTTGATCAAATAAACGCTTAGAGTCCTTCATTTCACGTCGCTGCTGCTGCGGTGTGAGCCCGTTCAATTCGAGATGGTTCATCGTATGGCTCTGAATGGAAATGCCGTGGGCGGCCATCTCCTTCATCTGCTTCTCAGTCAGATGATTCTTATGCCCGATAAAGTTTCCGATCATAAAGATTGTCGCTTTCATCTTGTATTTCTTTAAAATGGGATAAGCCGCTTTCACATTGTCGGTATAGCCGTCATCAAATGTGATCAGAACACATTTTTCACGCGGCTCCTTATCCTCCGTCAGCATCAGATAGGCCTCTTCAGGAGTCATCGTATAATAGCCGTGATCATGAAGCCACTTCATATGCTGCCGGAATTCTTCCTTCGGCACACGCAGGCTGTTTCCCTCAGAAATGCTGTGGTACATCAGAATCGGCAGTCTTGCCGTTCCTTTCGTTTTAACCCAGGCGGACGTATCCGGCTCTTTTTTGATTTGGCGCTTTACAGATTTTTTATCGTGGTGCGCTTCTGCCTTCGGAATGCTTTGTTCGGCGCTTGCCTCATGGCCCGAGCAAGCGGCAAGCGTAAACACGGCAGCCAAAAGGCACATGCACATGATCATGCGTTTCATCGTTTTCCTGCTTTCTGTCTTCTATTTACTTTTTATATCGGTTATGCGTCATAAATTGTTACATCAAAAAGCCGGACATCCAGCTGTCCGGCTTTGCGTTATGAGCGGATTCTGATTTCTGTTTCACTGTCAAAAAAGTGAGCCTTATTCATGTCGAAAGCGACGGTCAATTCTTCACCGGCACGTATGTCATGGCGGGCGTCAATCCGGGCGATAAAATCCTGATCCCCGATCCGGGAATAGACCATAATTTCTGACCCGAGCAATTCCGCGACATTGATTTTAGCTGTGATGGATGAATTCTTATAGGATTCCACCACAATCAGCTCGTCATGTATGTCTTCCGGGCGGATGCCGAAGATAACATCTTTGCCGGCATACCCTTTTTCCCGTAGCATTTTCATTTTCCCTTCCGGCACGCTGAGAGCGGCTGAACCGATCTGAATGGCGCCGTCCGTCAGCTTTCCTTTGAAAAAGTTCATCGCCGGGGAGCCGATGAACCCGCCGACAAATACGTTTTCCGGATGTTCATACACGTCTTTCGGGGTGCCGATCTGCTGAATTTTTCCGTCCTTCATGACTACGATGCGTGTCGCCATCGTCAGTGCTTCTGTTTGGTCGTGCGTCACATAGATTGTGGTTGTTTGCAGCCTTTGATGCAGCTTAATAATTTCTGCCCGCATCTGCACCCGAAGCTTTGCGTCCAGATTTGACAGCGGCTCATCCATTAAGAACACTTTGGCATCCCTGACAATCGCCCGTCCTAATGCAACCCGCTGCCGCTGCCCGCCGGAGAGCGCTTTCGGTTTGCGGTGCAGATACTCTGTGAGCCCCAGCATTTTCGCCGCTTCTTCGACCCGTTTTTTAATCTCAGGTTTCGGCATCTTCCTCAGCTTCAGACCGAAAGCGATATTATCATAGACCGTCATGTGCGGATATAACGCATAGTTTTGAAACACCATGGCGATATCCCTGTCTTTAGGAGCGATGTCATTCACTCTCGTGTCACCGATATAGAAATCACCCTTCGTAATATCCTCCAGCCCGGCAACCATCCGCAAAGTTGTCGACTTGCCGCACCCCGACGGACCGACAAACACGATAAACTCTTTATCTTTAATATGAAGGTTAAAATCATCGACAGCCGCTTCTTTTTGATCATAATACTTATAAATATGCTCCAGCCGAAGTTCCGCCATGTCATCTCCCCTTTTTTGTAAACGCTTTCTTAAATAGGATTGTAACAGCGTCAGGCGGCGGCGGATATAGGCAATGTTCATAAAAAAAGTCCGCTGCCTTCGTGCACATTTCCCATTTAATGTGATTTTTCATACTGCAGACAAATGAAATAAGCCAGCAGGGCGCCCCGATATGTCTTAATATCAATACCTGAGCGTTCCGCAAATTTATCAATCCGATATTGAAGACTGTTGCGGTGCAAATGCAGTTTTTTCGATGTGAGCGACATGTTCGAGTTATGTTCAATAAAAGTCTGAATCGTATGCTTCAGCCCCGGTTCTTTCTGAAACAGCAGCGCCGCTTCTTCGTGAAGCAAGGCTGAGAGCTTTTCTCTGCTTTCTTCCATGAGCATGGCCGGAAATACCGTTTCCGCGGTCAGCGTGCTCAGCTGCGGGAGATGACGCCGGCCGATCTGACAATATTGCTGTTCTCTCCGATAATGAAGGCGCAGACGTTCTCCCGCGCCGTAATACCTTCCGATGAAAAAACGGACACTGAAATAAAAATCGCCTTCGAGAATCTTCACAAAAGATGCGATGTCATCCGAATCTGGCGCTTCCAGCTTTTCTTCCTCCACAATCACGCCTTGATCCCTTCCCGTCCGGACAACTGTATATGAAACCGGCCAGAAATGGCGCAGCGCTTCCGTAAATGCCCCCCAGTCCCGTTCTCTCAATAAGTCATAATGGATAAAACGGACACGAGGCTCCTTGACATCAGGCACCGAACCCTCTTCCAGCAGAAACCGCCGCCACCTCTTTGCTGCCGCCGTCTCCGGAAAAAAAACGCCTTTTTCTTCAGCGGGCGTCAAAAATGATTCCAGAAGCAGTTTCTCCTTCGGGGTAATATCCTCCTTCGGAATGGTGACATAGAGCCGCCTTTTCTCATCATAAAAGCAAAAGACATCCTCCGCCGTACAGCACGTATCAGACAACACAGCCCTCGGGTAAATTGCCAATAACGGGTTCATATGCGCTCCTCTCTATCGCTCTATCATATTTTCAGTATAAAACGTCCGGCCGATTGTATCCACTTCGTTTTAAGAAACAACTTTCAGGCTATTTCCCGGGAAACGGATCATAACAGCTTCTGCCGGCATAAGAAAAAACCCTCCGCGCCGGCAGAGGGATCCTTTTTATTTAGAGATATCGACGAAGCCTTCACCAAAGACGTCACGCACATCATGAACAATGACAAACGCTTTTGTATCACAGCTTTTAATAATTTTTTTGAGCATGGAAAGCTCTTGTTTCTGGATGACGATATATAAAATTTCCTTCGACTGCCCCGTGTAATTTCCTTTACCCGACAGCAGCGTAACCCCTCTGTCCATAAGCGTGTTGACCTGTTCAGCGATTTCGTGCTTATGCTCAGATATAATCGTCACCGCTTTTTTCGTATTCAGGCCTTCAATGATAAAGTCCATCACCTTCGTTCCGATGTACAGCATGACAATGGTAAACATCATTTTTTCCGCACCGATGATGAAATAAGAACTGAAGACGACAATCAGATCAAAGAACAAAAGCGCATAGCTGATATTCCAATCGAGATATTTGTTAGCAATCCTCGCCAAAATAGCAGAACCCGCAGTCGTGCCTCCGACTCGAATAATGATCCCGATTCCGACACCGGCAAACACACCCGCAAAAATAGTATTAATAATGAGTTCATGTGAAGGCGAGTGCCAATCATGCGTCAGATGCAGAAACAGTGAATTGGCGACAACGGTAATGATCGTATAAAGCGTTGTTTTTCCGTCTAAAAATTTATATCCGATAATCAATAAGATCCCGTTCAAAATGATATTCGTCACCCCGGGCGACCATTCAAACACATAGTATAAAATCAGGGTGATTCCCGTTACCCCGCCCTCTCCAAGATCATTCGGAATGGCAAATAAATTAACGGCCAAAGCAAAGATAAAAGCCCCAATAATCAGCATCAGCACATCCAGCAATCTCTTTTTCATCCCAGACACTCCCTTTATATAAAATCAAAAAAACCCGGGAGAGCACTCTTCATTAAAAGAGCAGAAACTCCCGGGCTTTTATCCCAACGTGTCACAGCAGGAACCTGCTGTGTGTTTTCTCTCGGTCCAGACCAATTCAGCATTGCGGAACCCTAGAAAACCACTGTTTTTTATGTTCAGTTTTTGTATATCTTTCAAGATTATACGGGAAATCACGAACATGTTCAACCACTCTTTTTTCAATAAACCTATAAAAAATTCGAACGATCTGCCGATACTAAAAAAGCTCCTCAAAATACATGACTAAAAAATCATTAAAATACTTTTTTTCTCAAAATATCATTGACTATAGGTTATTTTACAGGCATTATAGTATGTAGTTTTCAAGAAATAGTTTACATAGGAGGAAATATTATGGCAGGCAACCTAGTGTCTTGTAAGGCATGCGGCAAAGAAATCGCTAAAGGCGTTAAAAAATGCCCAAACTGCGGTAAAGATCAGAGAAACTTTTTTATGAGACATAAAATTATCACATTGCTTCTGGCAGTAGTGGTTATTATCATTCTCGTAAACATCGGCGGCGGAGGCGGATCTTCATCATCTAAAACCGCGTCTTCAAAAGCTGCGGAATCCAAGGAAAAACTGTATAACATCGGTGACACTGTTAAGACTGAGAAAACTGAAGTTACTGTTACCAAAGTGGAAAAAAGAGATTCAGTAGGCTCTCAATTTGTCGAGAAAAAAGCGTCTGACGGCGGCGTTATCGTAGCTGTTCAATACACAGTTAAAAATGTTTCAAACAAGCCGTTAAGCTCTTTCTCCATTCCAAGAGCGAAATTAGTAGATTCTAAAGGAACATCCTATGATTCAGATATTGATGCTTCTTCAAGCTATGCAACAGAAACAAAAGTAGACAACAGTAAAATTTTAAGTGACTTGAACCCGAACATTAAAGTTACTGACGTAAAAGCTTTTGAAGTTGATAAAAACGCATACTCTAAAGGCACTTGGAAATTAAAGTTCAGCAACGATGTTGAAGTGAAAATTAAATAATGACCGTAATAAAAGAGACCTTCGCCATTTGAAGGTCTCTTTCTTTTTACACCTTTTGGTACCCGTTCACATTGGAGGACTGCCACTTCCAAGAGTCGGCGCACATTTCTTCAAGCCCGCGCTTTGCTTCCCAGCCTAATTCAGCCTTCGCTTTTGCCGGGTCTGCGAAGCATGCGGCGATGTCTCCCGGGCGCCGGGCGGCAAAACGGTACGGCACTTCTTTTCCTGATACTTTTTCAAACGCCTTGACCATCTCAATAACACTGTAGCCTCTTCCCGTGCCGAGATTATAGGCATCCGCGCCTGTTGTGTTCAGCACCTTCTCAAGCGCTTTGACGTGGCCCTCGGCAAGGTCAACGACATGGATGTAATCCCGCACACCGGTGCCGTCCTTTGTCGGATAATCATTGCCGAACACCTGCAATTGCTCAAGCTTGCCGACAGCGACTTGTGCGACGTACGGCATTAAATTATTCGGGATGCCGTTCGGGTCTTCTCCGATCCGCCCGCTCGGGTGCGCGCCGAACGGATTAAAGTAACGGAGCAGCGCAATGCTCCATTCAGAGTCCGCTTTATGCAGATCGCGTAAAATCTGTTCCAGCATCAGCTTTGTCTGCCCGTAAGGATTGGTCGCGCTTAATGGAAAATTCTCAGTGATCGGCGTTGTTTCCGGAACGCCGTAAACCGTCGCTGAAGAACTGAAGACGATCTTTTTCACACCGTGTGCCTGCATGGCTTCACATAAAATAAACGTCCCCGTCAGATTATTATGATAATAACGGAGCGGAACAGCCACAGACTCACCGACGGCTTTTAATCCCGCAAAATGAATGACGGCTTCAATCTCATTTTCAGCAAACACCCGGTGAACGGCGTCACGGTCAAGGAGATCCGCTTCATAAAATACAAGCCCTTTTCCGGTAATGTCTTTCACACGCTCCAATGCTTCCGGTGAACTATTTGACAGATTATCCAAAACCACGATGTCATAGCCGCCGTTTAACAGCTCGACACATGTGTGGCTTCCGATATAACCCGCTCCGCCTGTCACTAAAATCGCCATGAAGAAAGCCTCCCCTATTGAATGAATTGACCATATTATATCGGTTTTTTCTTCCTCAATCATCCATTTCCAAAAAGTTTAATCGTTTAGTCATCGTTTCTTCATAATTTATTTTCATTCGCGTAAAAAACAGAGCCCTCGATTCAAAACGGTTACGAAATAGAAATCCCTCCCCCGCGCATGGTAAGATAAGACAAAGGAGATGACGGTATGAAAAATGAAATCATTGAACGCTTTACCTCTTATGTAAAAGTCGATACACAGTCTGACGAAAACAATGAAAACTGCCCTTCAACCCCCGGCCAACTGACATTGGCCAACATGCTGGCAGATGAATTAAAGTCGATCGGCATGACAGACATCACAGTCGATGACAATGGGTACGTCATGGCGACTCTGCCGGCGAATACGGATAAAGACGTGCCGACTGTCGGTTTTCTGGCTCACGTGGACACCGCGACCGATTTTACCGGAAAAAATGTGAATCCTCAGATTATTGAGAGCT
The DNA here is from genome assembly GCF_046535335.1 of Bacillus sp. SIMBA_026. Lineage (NCBI taxonomy): Bacteria > Bacillati > Bacillota > Bacilli > Caryophanales > Bacillaceae > Bacillus > Bacillus sp. SIMBA_026. The sequence goes on from NZ_JAWRWX010000002.1 coordinate 857,335, forward strand.
ACGACGGACATGATATTGTTCTGAATGACAAACTCAATGTCGTCCTGTCGCCTGAGCAATTCCCGGAGCTCTCCCGCTATAAAGGCCAGACGCTGATCACAACAGACGGCACGACGCTGCTCGGAGCCGACAACAAAGCGGGCATTGCTGAAATCATGACGGCAATGGCGTACTTGATCAAACATCCGGACATCAAACACGGAACGATCCGGGTCGCGTTCACGCCTGATGAAGAAATCGGCAGAGGCCCTCACAAATTCGATGTCGGCCGCTTCAACGCCGCATTCGCCTACACGATAGACGGAGGCCCCCTCGGCGAACTGCAATATGAAAGCTTTAACGCAGCAGCCGCAAAGCTTACTTGTTACGGAAAAAGCGTCCACCCGGGAACGGCGAAAAACAAAATGGTCAACGCTTCAAAAATCGCGATGGAATTTCATCACGCGCTGCCGAAAGAAGAAGCGCCGGAATATACGGAAGGGTATGAAGGCTTCTATCATTTACTTTCCATGAACGGAGACGTTTCTGAAGCCGCCCTGTCGTACATCATCAGAGACTTTGACAGAGACCGCTTTGCAGAACGAAAAGAATATATGCAGAAAACCGCTGATGCGCTGGCGGCCAAATACGGCAACGAAAGCATCAAGCTTGAACTGCGTGATCAATATTACAACATGAGAGAAAAAATCGAACCGGTCAAAGAGATAGTCGATGTCGCCTATCAAGCCATGAAAAACCTCGACATCGAACCGATTATCGAACCGATCCGGGGCGGAACCGACGGATCACAGCTCTCTTACATGGGACTGCCGACACCGAACATTTTTACGGGCGGCCAAAACTTCCACGGAAAATATGAATACATTTCCGTCGATCATATGGAAAAGGCGGTAAACGTCATTGTTGAAATCGCCAGGCTCTTTGAAGAGCGCGCTTAAAACCAAAGCCCCCTGCTTTGGTTTTTTTCTTTCACATGAAACCTTTCCTTCTTTCTTTCCGTATATAAGGTATGAAATGGAAAGAAGGAGTGAAGACTATGGCAAGAGGGACTGTAGCGAAAGAATTGAAAAAAACCTTAAAAGACCCGCGTGTTCTGGAGACGAAATCAAACCCTTTTAAAAAACTGCGGAAAATGTTCAAACGATTTTTTTAAGATAACATCTCGTTTTCTTTAAAAAAATAAAGAAAGCGCTGTCAACTAGCAGTCATCTGTTAGAAGCAGTTATTTTGCATATTATAAGGTTTTTTAGGGTACTGAATAACACAAGGCAAACGAAAACACCGAAATAGTCATTTAGACACTTACAAAAAATAGTGAAAAAGTTATATAAACGATCATCATTCATCAGCCGATACAATCTATAGAACCACAACAAGAGCAAAATTTCTTCAACCCATAGTTATTTTTACGGAAAATGACGTTATTTTTTAAAAAAGTGACAATTGTTTGAATACTTTTCGTTTGTTTTTTCGTACAATAATAATACCAAAACTTTTTTTGGGAGGTATGTAAAATGATGCTACTTATTTTTGCTGCTTTGACAGGGTATCTTGTTTTCTCTTTCAGTAAGGACAACCGCCGGAAAACGCCAAAGACAAGCCCGCTGGTGACAGCTGCCGACACGAATAACATCATTGATTTAAATGCGATCCGTCAAAAACGCCGGATGCCGCTATCATAAAAACGACAGCTGCCGCAAAATCGGCAGCCTTTTTTTATGCACCCGGCCGATATGAAACCAACCGCCTCCTTTTTTCGTACAACATAAAAAAGGAGTTTTTTTATGTACCATTTTTACATCAAAGAGCGAATGTTTACATTTAAGAATCGTTTTCAAGTGTTTCTTGAAGGCGGAAAAGAAGTCTACAATGTTGAAGGAAAGCTGTTTTCATTCGGTGATGAACTGAAGCTGACTGATTTGGACGGCCGCACGCTAGCCAGCGTCAATCAGAAACTGATGTCGCTCGTTCCCCGTTACGAGATTTCCGTCAGCGGCAAACCCGTCTGCCAAGTCATCAAGAAAGTCACGTTTTTCAAACCGAAATTTGAAATTTCCGGACTCGGCTGGAATCTTACCGGCGATGTGTGGGGCCGGAATTTTCAAGTGACAGACGGAAAATCAAACCGGATGACCGTCACCAAATCATGGATGAGCTGGGGCGATTCCTATCATTTGCAGATTGAAAAGGAAGAGGATATCGTTCTTTGTCTCGCGATCGCCATTGTGATAGATATGATTCTATTTGAGGGTGATAAATAAAAATATTTATCGAAATATATTGACAATATGAGAAAACATACTAAGATTAAGAGTATTACAGTTTATTCTGAAAAATAGCATATTTCCTTATCAAGAGAGGTGGAGGGACTGGCCCTATGATACCCGGCAACCGCTGTTCAGCAGAATGGTGCTAAATCCTGAAGATAAGGTTGAGATTTGCGGACGCAAGCTCTTCCCTATCCGAGGGAAGAGTTTTTTTATATTTCATCAGGAAAGAAGGAATCGTTCATGTCACAGCAAAACACAGAACAACCATTGCATACGCTTCTAAGAAAAAACCCGCCGTTTCGCGCGGATCAGGTCGGAAGCCTGCTGCGGCCGTCGGCTGTGAAGCAAGCCCGCCTGCAAAGAGCGGCGGGTGAGATTTCGGCAGAACAGCTGCGCGAAATCGAAAACAAAGAAATCATCCGCAGTGTGAAAAAGCAGAAAGAAACCGGCCTCAATGTCGTGACTGACGGCGAATTCCGCCGGGCCTGGTGGCATTTTGACTTTCTCGAAAATTTAGACGGCGTTGAAGCGTTTACGCCTGAAAGCGGCATTCAGTTTCACAACGTACAGACGAAAGCGCGCGGCATTAAAGTAACGGGAGATATCGATTTTTCTCAGCATCCGATGCTCGAAGATTATAAATTCCTGCACAGCATTGCCGGCGATGCTGTTCCGAAAATGACCATTCCCAGTCCGAATATGCTGTTTTTCCGCGGAAAATTGGAAAAAGCGTCCTACCAGAATGATTACAAACAATTTCAGCATGATGTGTCAAAAGCGTATAAAAAAGCGATTCAAGCTTTCTATGACGCCGGGTGCCGCTATCTTCAGCTCGATGACACCGCATGGGCCGTTTTCTTATCAGAAGCGGGGCTTCGTCAGATTGAAGCTTTCGGCACGACGCCGGATGAACTGCGCAAGCTGTTTGCCGCTTCCATTAATGACGCCATCAAGGACCGCCCTGACGATCTGAAGGTTACGATGCATATCTGCCGCGGCAACTTCCAATCCACATGGACGGCTGAAGGCGGCTATGATGCAGCGGCTGAAACGATTTTTGACGGGCTTGACCTTGACGGATTGTTCTTGGAATATGATGATTCCCGCTCCGGCGGCTTTGAACCGCTCCGTTATGTCAAACGCTCTGATCTTCAGCTTGTGCTTGGCTTGATTACGTCGAAACATGGCGAACTTGAAGACAAGGACGCGATTAAACGCCGGATTGAAGAAGCTTCACAATATGTCAGCCTGGACCAGCTTTGCCTCAGCCCGCAATGCGGATTCGCCTCCACTGAGGAAGGAAACCTGATCACAGAAGAACAGCAATGGGCGAAACTGCGCCATGTCGTCAACATTGCCGGTGAAGTCTGGAAATAAAAAAAAGACACGCGATCAGCGTGTCTTTTCCGTTTTACAGCGGATCGGTCCCGATTAAAATATCGATATCTATCGTGACAGCAGCCTCTTTCCGGCTGATGAACCGCCGGATGCTGTCATCAGTACATTTCCATGTTAAGGGCGTCATTTTCACAAGCCGCTCGAGGTCAGGCTGCGCTAAGGTCTTCGTGTAACACAGCCGTTTGCGCTCAAAGGTTTGAAAGCCCGCTTGGAATCGTCCGGCCGCAGAATCGGCGGTGTCATTCCGCCGAGGGCTGTCTCCGAAGAAGAATTCCCTTACTTCCTTCAAATAATCACGCCGCGGCACCGCTTTAATGACTGTGCCGCCCTTTCGTAAAAGCCTGCTGCATTCCTTGTAATTCCAAGGTGATAAAACAGACATCACGACATCAAAACAGCTGTCGGCAAACGGCGCATCCGCCACATCAGCGACGGCAAAAACCAAATGATTCCCGAAGGCCTTTGCGGCATGCAGCACACCTTCTTTCGAGAGATCAATGCCGATTCCCGTCACGGAAAAAGCGGGCTGAAGCAATTTGCATACGGCGGCTAAATGAGAGCCTTCTCCGCATCCCGCATCCAATACCGCCGCCGATGTTTGCGGAGATTGAATATGGGTGATGATGGCGGCGATCTCCTTTTGAACCGGCCCAAAAAATTCCCGGCTGTCAAAAAGCTCGCGTCTCGCTTCGAACAGCTGCCTGTCATAGCGGGTTTTGACCGATTTATTGAGGAAATTCACATATCCTTGTTTTGATATATCAAATGTATGCCCGTGTCCGCAAATCAAGCTTTTGTATTGTGAGACCGCCATGGCCGACCGGCATAGCGGACACCTGAACACGGATTGGCATGATTGCAGTAATTCCGCGCGTTTTCTTTTTATAGACGTCAAAAAAAACACCTCATTCATTCGTTATTCCGATGAAATGAAAAAGGCATAGACAAATAAACCTTGCCAAATTGGAAGGTTTAACCTGTTTATCTATACCTCTCATTATCTGTAACGAATGAATTGGATGATCACGAAAATGCCCCCTTTTCTGCCGTCTTTTGAAGGCTGTGCCCTCAGATCCATTTTATCAGCTGCATCCCGTCTTTACAATGAACCGGAACGGTTTTGGGGGTATTTTATACCTTTATTATCCAATTACTTATAGACATCCTTTATTTTCTTTATTTATAATATAAATTTATTATTTTGAAAATATCTAAAAAGGTTGATTTTCAAAAATTGAAACGATAAAATACTGCTATCTCATGTAATATCGTTATTCTTGTATATGATCAGTAATATGGTCTGATTGTTTCTACCTAGTGCCGTAAAAGACTAGACTACAAGAAAGTTTGCATAAATTTGAACGAGTGAAAAGCATATGACGCTGTCTATTCTTTTCTTTTGGCTCTTATTTATCACACTTTCTGGCTTTCAGGAATTTGTGACGAATAAGAGCTTTTTTTATTTCCATAATACCCTTATAGGAGTTGCTCACATGTACTTTTTATTGAACATTGTCGGTCTCATTGTTGTCATGGCTGTTGTTTTCTTATGCTCTCCCAACAAGAAGAAGATTAAATGGCGTCCGATTGTCATGCTCCTCGTCTTTGAGTTTCTGATTACTTGGTTTATGTTAGGGACAAAAATCGGCGGCTTTGTCATCGGGAAGATCGGCGCGTTCTTTACATGGCTGATTTCCTGCGCCAGTCAAGGGATTGCGTTCGCTTTTCCGTCTGTCATGGCGAACCCGACGGTTGATTTTTTCTTCAGCGCATTGCTGCCGATAATCTTCGTCGTGACCTTCTTTGATATGCTGTCGTATTTCGGTATTCTGCCGTGGCTCATTGATAAAATCGGCTGGCTGATTTCTAAAATATCCCGTCTGCCGAAACTGGAGAGCTTTTTCTCCATCCAGATGATGTTTTTAGGAAATACGGAAGCTTTAGCCGTCATCCGCCAGCAGCTTGCCGCCGTCAGCAACAACCGGCTTCTGACATTCGGGCTGATGAGCATGAGCAGCATCAGCGGCTCGATCATCGGATCGTACTTGACGATGGTTCCGTCCACTTATGTGTTTACAGCCATCCCGCTGAATTGCTTAAACGCCCTTTTAATCGCCAATATGCTGAATCCCGTGGACGTTTCTAAAGAGGATGATATTATTTACGTTCCTTCAAAAGCGGAGAAAAAAGACTTCTTCTCCACGATTTCTAACAGTATGCTTGTCGGCATGAACATGGTCATTGTCATTTTAGCGATGGTAATCGGCTATGTGGCGTTAACGGCCGCGTTAAACGGCGTACTCGGACTGTTCGTGCACGGTTTGACCATTCAAAAGATTTTCTCATACATCTTCAGTCCGTTTGCCTTCCTTCTCGGATTAGGCGGACATGACGCGATGTATGTCGCACAGCTGATGGGCATCAAGCTCGCGACGAATGAATTTGTGGCAATGGCCGATCTGAAAGGGCAGCTGAATTCACTTCCGCCGCACACGATTGCCGTGGCTACGACATTTCTGACATCATTCGCAAACTTCAGCACCATCGGTATGATCTACGGATCTTATCAATCTCTGCTTGATGGTGAAAAATCAGCCATCATCGGAAAAAACGTCTGGAAGCTGCTTGTCAGCGGAATTGCCGTTTCCTTATTGAGCGCGGCAATTGTCGGATTGTTTGTCTGGTAAAAGAAAAAAAGCGATACCGCTCCGTTTTGGAGTGATATCGCTTTTTTTTATTGATAGACGGATGCAGGTACGAAAACGTCCCGGATTCCTGCTGCGTACGGTCCGAGATCATATTGTCCGAACACAACGGCAATGCCGTTTTTCGTAAAGAAGAAAGATCTTTCATTATTCAGGATGATCTCCTGTTTTTTAACGTCCTGATCGAACAGATCATCATGTTTCTTGATGTAGCCGTAAAGATAGTCTCTCGTCTTGTTAGCTTTCGTTTTTGTATTCAGCACATCATTGAGTGTGACCCGTTTTTTTGCGGCCAAGTCGTAATTAAAGGTCTGAACGGATGTCAGCCCGTGTGCGCCGCCTGTGTAACTGTAGTCTTCCGTCTGAATGCTGAGCTTGCCGTCTTGATTATACTTCACCTTGAAATCTGCCTGGTATTCCGCTTTGTAGCCTTGTTTCTCACCGGCTTTTTTGTTTTTTACATATTCTTGGTACGATTGTTCAATATAGCGCTTGAAGTCCTGATTGATTTTCTTTTCAAAAGATGCGTTTCCCGTATTTGTGACCTCGGGGTATGTCAGCTGTTTTACATGCTTATACGTATGGCTTTTGACAACGGGCTTTGCGGTTTGCGCGGCCTCGGCTGAAGGCGCGAAACCTCCGAACGGCGCGGCTGTCAGCACGGTTAAGAGCACGGCCGCCATCATTTTGAATGCCTTTTTCATCACAACTCCTCCTTTTCAATACCGTTCCCTTTTTGAAAACGGGTTACACTCTATAGACAGCGCGGATCAGCAAATTGTTTCTGGGCCTTCTTTCACATTTTCTCCATGAAAAAAAGAGACATGGAAAATCCACGCCTCTTTTACCGTGAAGGTCTTTGCGCAATGGCTTCATAAACGGCTTCCGCCAAATCGGAGTTGCCGAACATCTCCAAAACGCCGATGACGGTTTGATCAGGAATCGGTTCTGATTCCTCCTTGGGCACGACAAGCTCTTCAGCCGTTTTTCGCAGCTCTTCGTTTAAAGGCTGTCCGGGATAAGCCTTGCTGTAAATGGCCATCGGATCAAGGTCATGATTGACGCACCATTGGGCAAACACCAAAATCATCATGTTTTCGTCACGCCGGTAATATTCTTCAAGTTGTTTTTCGGTAAACGGCTTCACTATCATTCGCTCCTCCAGAAAATCTACCCCTAAGATACACAAACACAGAGCGGAAGTAAACCAAAGAGGGTGAAACATATTATTTCATCAACCCGCCTGCTTTAAATGGCGCATGCCCTGACTCTCTAAAACTGTTGTCTGAATGTCCCGGACAGCGGAAGGTACGGATTTGCACGGAAGCAATTTTCGTTTTCTCCTCAGATATTTCACTTTCACAAGAAAAAAGCGCCCCCTTCATAAAAGGCGCTTTTTCATTCTTATATGTTTCTGTCCCAATGCCGATGCTCAGCCACGGCTTTCAGAAATTGTTCGCAGTTTCCGTCCGGAACAAGACCGGGGCCGCTTTCGGTTCCGGCGGCGAGGGCGAGAAGTTCTTTTCCTTCACCGGAGGCGCCGATCGCTTTGTAATGGCTGAAAGCTTCGCTGACGAAGTCTCTGGCCGATTTTTGGGCTTTGAGGCTGTCTGTGCTTTGTTTTCCGCCCGGAATGAAAACAGCGTCGTACAGGACGGAATCCGCTGTCAGGAAAGTGGCTGACGCTTCCAGCTCTGTACCGTTTTCTCCCTTGATAGTTCCCAGCGCGGGGCTGATGATATCGGCTCTGACTCCCGCCTGTTTGCATGCGTCAAGCACTTGTTTGACTTTCTCATCAGAAAACCCGTTGTCGGTTAAAACCGCGACCTGCCTTGTCGCTGCCATCTTCACCGTGTTTTCCTGGCTTAAGGCCGGGGAAGTGAACGTTTCATCAGATTCACGGTCCTTCGGCGGCGGGTTCACGCCGATTCCTTTCGCAACACGCTCGGCAAGCCCGGCGTCGACATGACTGAAGACATCAACCACCTGCTGCTGCACATCCTTGCTGTTCACTTTTCCGACCTCAAAACAGAACGCGGAGATGATATGTTCTTTCTCGGCGGGAGACATGCTGTTCCAGAACATCTTGGCCTGAGAAAAATAGTCATTGAAGCTCTCACTGCGCTGGCGGATTTTTCTGCCTTCTACTTTTTCCTGGTAATGAACGTATCCGCCTTCTTCTTCTGAGGCCGGCGACGGATCATTGTTCTGCAGAGAATTTTTATGATAGGCGACAGGGCCCTTATTAATCGTCATCCGGTGGTAGCCGTCGTATTGGTTGTTATGGAACGGGCAGACCGGCCGGTTGATCGGAATCTCGTGAAAATTCGGCCCGCCAAGACGGATGAGCTGTGTATCTGTATAAGAGAAAAGCCGGCCTTGAAGAAGCGGATCATTGGTGAAATCAATGCCCGGCACGACATTTCCCGGGTGAAAGGCGACCTGTTCCGTTTCCGCAAAGACATTGTCCTGATTGCGGTCAAGGGTCATTTTTCCGATCAGCTTGACGGGAACCAATTCTTCCGGCCACAGTTTTGTCGGATCAAGGATATCAAAATCAAATTTGAACTCGTCTTCTTCGTCTATCATCTGAACACCGAGCTCATACTCGACTTTGCCGCCGTTTTCAATCGTTTCCCACAGGTCGCGGCGATTGAAATCGGGATCTTTCCCGGCAATTTTCTGCGCTTCATCCCATACGAGGGAATGAACGCCGAGCACGGGTTTCCAGTGGAATTTTACAAAGCGCGCTTTTCCTTTCTCGTTGACGAAACGGAACGTATGCACGCCGAAGCCCTCCATCATCCGATAGCTTCGCGGGATGCCGCGGTCAGACATCGTCCACATGACCATGTGCGCGGATTCAGGATTGTTTGCGACAAAATCCCAGAACGTATCATGAGCCGTCGCAGCCTGCGGCATTTCATTGTGCGGTTCCGGTTTTATGGCGTGAACGAGATCCGGGAATTTGATCGCGTCCTGAATGAAGAACACCGGAATATTGTTTCCGACGAGGTCATAGTTCCCTTCTTCAGTATAAAACTTCGTCGCAAATCCCCTGGCGTCACGGACGGTGTCGGCTGACCCCTTGGAGCCCGCCACTGTTGAGAAACGGACGAAAACAGGCGTTTTGACAGACGGATCCTGTAAAAATTTCGCCCTCGTGTATTCCGTCATCGGTTCGTACACCTGAAAATGCCCATGAACGCCGTACCCGCGCGCATGAACGACCCGTTCCGGAATCCGCTCGTGGTCAAAGTGCGTCATTTTTTCACGAAAATGAAAATCCTCCATCAGCGTGGGGCCGCGGACGCCCGCTTTTAAAGAATGCTCATCCTCAGACACGCGAAGCCCCTGATTGGTCGTCATTTTTTTGCCGCTGTTATCAGACCGGTACTGCTCCAGCTGTTCGTCCTTTGAGTGTTCATTTACTCGTTTGTTTTGATCATCACTCATGTCAGTTCCCCCTTTTAAAACGAAACATTCTACAGCACATTTACCCGCGGCGTTCTTCATATAAACTGCTGATCTGCTCATTAGGATTTTAGGTCTGTATTTACATATGCGGTCATACACATTTTGAAATAAGCCATTTTCACAGAAATAAATCGTGAAAGCGCTTACTAATACAACTGTTGAACAGGGGAGGTCATATCGTGCTTGCCATACTCGGTTTTGTGATGATGATTGTCTTTATGTATCTTATTATGTCTAACCGGCTTTCCGCTCTTATTGCTTTGATTGTCGTTCCTGTTGTGTTTGCCCTGATCAGCGGATTTGGCAAAGATCTCGGCGGGATGATGATTCAGGGCGTTACAGACCTCGCTCCTACCGGGATCATGCTGTTATTCGCCATCCTGTATTTCGGCATTATGATTGACTCAGGTCTGTTTGATCCCCTCATTGCCAAAATCCTATCGCTTGTCAAAGGGGATCCGTTAAAAATCGCCATCGGCACAGCGGTTCTGACGATGACCATTTCGCTGGACGGAGATGGGACAACAACGTATATGATTACGATTGCGGCAATGCTGCCCCTTTACAAACGGCTCGGCATGAACCGTTTGGTGCTGGCCGGAATTGCGATGCTCGGTTCGGGGGTCATGAATATTATTCCGTGGGGCGGGCCGACGGCGAGGGTTTTGGCTTCCTTGAAATTGGACACGTCAGAAGTTTTTACGCCGCTGATTCCCGCTATGATCGCCGGCATTCTCTGGGTGATCGCCGTTGCTTATCTCCTCGGAAAAAAAGAACGGAAGCGGCTCGGCATCATTTCGATTGAACACGCGCCGTCTTCTGATCCGGAGGCAGCGCCGCTGAAGCGTCCCGCTCTCCAATGGTTCAACCTGCTGCTGACTGTCGCTCTGATGGCCGCGCTGATCACCAGCCTGCTGCCGCTCCCTGTTCTTTTTATGATTGCGTTCGCCATCGCCTTGATGATCAACTATCCAAATGTCAAAGAGCAGCAGAAACGGATTTCGGCACATGCGGGTAATGCGTTAAACGTTGTCTCAATGGTGTTTGCGGCAGGCATATTTACAGGTATTCTCTCAGGCACAAAAATGGTCGATGCGATGGCGCATTCTCTCGTTTCCCTCATCCCTGATGCCATGGGCCCGCATCTGCCGTTGATCACTGCGATTGCCAGCATGCCTTTCACCTTTTTCATGTCGAATGACGCCTTTTACTTCGGTGTGCTTCCCATCATCGCTGAAGCCGCTTCCGCTTACGGAATAGACGCCGCTGAAATCGGAAGAGCCTCCTTGCTGGGGCAGCCTGTGCATCTGCTCAGCCCGCTTGTGCCATCCACCTATCTATTGGTCGGAATGGCAGGCGTCAGCTTTGGCGATCATCAAAAATTCACTATTAAATGGGCCGTGGGGACAACGATTGTGATGACGATTGCGGCGCTTATGATTGGGATTATTTCGTTTTAATTAAAAAAGGATTTCCGCTGGCGGAAATCCTTTTCTGTACATTATTTTTTTGTATAGCGCACCCAGTCATAATGAGCGTATAGCGGATTTACACCATTGTAGGAACCGAGCCAGTCATCGACACCTATCCCATTCCATAAGTTCATCATGATTTTTCCCGGTGTTGTCGGGATTTGGCTTGTCGCAGTATGTTTTAATTGCCCATCGACATACCATTTAATAGAGTTTGGCTGCCAATCGAACGCATACGTATGATAGGCATTGGCCGCATCAAATCCGAGATCCGCAACCTTCTCATGATTTCCCTTTCCATTTGTATAATAATTAAATTGAACCTTTGTCGTGTCTTTTCCTAAAAATTCGATATCAATCTCATCCCAAGGGGTACCATCCGTTGGACCTGTATAAGTGAAGAACGATGAAACGATCCCTGTGTTTTTAGCCGGTTTCATTCTGACTTCATAAAGTCCATAGCCATATGTTTGAGCGGAGCGGTTCTCCCCGCAATCAAACTTGTTATAAGACGGGCTTGTCAGCGCCAAACGCATTTCACCTGATGACGTCACGGACACATTATTTGCACGCCACGTGCAGTTGAACATATCTCCATTGGAGTAACCATTTGCTTTTTGCCATAATCCGGAGTTATAGCTGTTAAAAGGTTCAAAAAACGATCCGCCTGTTTGAGCTGATGCAGTAGAAGTGATCGCACACAAACTCAAAAATAATCCAGTGACAAGAAGCAGCAGCACTCGTTTCATACGATAAAACATGTTGGCATTCCCCTTTCTTTGAAAGCGATTTCTTTATCGATCATACATGATTCTGTAAAAGGGAACATCAGTCAGAATAATGATAAAAACGAAACTTAAAAAGACCTAAATTACCATCAGCACAAACAGAGATAATCCGCGCTCATTGTAATTTAGGTTTTGCCTGCCTTAACCAAGTCATATGTGAATGTAAGACAAAATAAATACAAGGAAACTAAAATGGAATGCCCCAGCCCATGATGACCAATTCCTGATTGCCTTCTTTGAGCAGACTGACAACATTATTATTAATGACTTTCGCAATCTTCAATTCTGTCTACCTCCCGCCTGACCATTTACCTGCTACACCTTTGAACTAGTTCAATATCTCCAGGTCAATCAGAAAACGCCGTTCAGAAATCTTTGTCCAACGATGCGGATGAGGCGCATATAATGCAGAGAACCGGTTTTTGGGAAGGAGCGTGTGTGATGAAACGGTTTTCGAAAGAAGAAAGCAGCTGGATGCTGTATGATTGGGCCAATTCAGCTTATTCGGTCATTATTATGACGGCTGTTTTCCCCTTGTTTTTTAAAGCCGCGGCGGCGGAAAACGGTGTCAGCGCGGCTGATTCTACCGCTTATTTGGGCTATACGATTGCCGCCGCGACTTTTATTTTGGCGATGCTCGGTCCCGTCTTAGGAACGATTGCCGACTACAAAGGATGCAAGAAACGGTTTTTTGCCTTCTTTCTTCTGATCGGTGTGGCGGGCACAGCCGCGCTGGCTTTGATTCCCGGCGAATCTTGGATGCTGTTATTAATTTGTTATACGATTTCCACGATCGGCTTTGCCGGGTCTAATGTGTTTTATGATGCGTTTCTCGTTGATGTGGCCGCAAAGGAGCGGATGAATATGGTGTCCGCCAGGGGATTTGGACTGGGCTATATCGGCAGCACGATCCCTTTTCTCCTCAGCATTGCCGTCATTCTTTCAGCCCAAGCGGAGGTTATTCCGCTGTCCGCCCAGGCTGCCGGCCGCATTGCCTTTTTAATTACGGCGGCATGGTGGGGGCTGTTTTCGATCCCGCTCCTTCTCCGCGTCCGCCAGCGCTATTATATCGAGAGGGAGCCGCGGCTTGTACTCAGCAGTTTTATACGGCTGGCCGGCACGCTGAAGCAGATCAGGAAGCACCGGGCGCTGTTTTTGTTTCTGCTCGCCTATTTCTTTTACATCGACGGGGTCGGCACCATCATTACGATGTCCACGTCATACGGGGCTGACCTCGGCATCAGCGCGGCCAATCTGCTGATTGTTTTATTTGTCACTCAGGTCGTCGCCGCGCCTTTTTCGATTTTGTACGGGCGGCTGGCCGAACGGTTTAAAGGAAAAACCATGCTTTATGCCGGAATCGGCGTGTATATGATTGTCTGCACGTATGCTTATTTTATGGATTCCGCTTTTGATTTCTGGGTTTTGGCTATGCTTGTCGCCACTTCCCAAGGAGGTATTCAGGCGCTGAGCCGCTCTTACTTTGCCAAGCTTGTCCCCAAACAGAACGCCAATGAGTTTTTCGGCTTTTATAATATCTTCGGCAAGTTCGCTTCGATTATCGGCCCTCTTTTGATTGCCGTGACCGCCCAGCTGACCGGAAATTCGTCAGCCGCCGTGTTCAGCCTGATTTTGTTATTTTTGATCGGCATTGCCATCCTTGCGTTCGTCCCCGAGGAGACGGCGTAAAAAAAGCCTGCGCGCGGCAGGCTTTCTTTTTTATTTCTTGGCTTTATGGACTTTCAGTTTTTTGCCTTTGACCGTCGTATTTTTCATGATGTCAAGAACGTGCGGGCCTTTGCCGTTCAGAATCTCGACGTACGATGCGTTGTCCAGAATCGTGATAATCCCGATATCATCGGCTGAAACGCCGTCGATTTTCGCAATCGTTCCGACAAAATCGACCGCTCTGAGTTTTTTCTTTTTCCCGCCGTTAAAGTACAGCTTCATGATGTCTTTGTTTAACTGTTCGCTTTTGTCTGTTTTGACATCGGGGCGGGCGTTCAATTTTTCCGCAAAAGCCGCTTTCCGTTCCGCTGTTTCTTTCTCAGACGGCGCCTCACGCTTTTGGATGCGGAAACCGATATATGTCTCAATGTCATTCAGAAACCGCGATTCAGACGGCGTCACAAACGTAACGGCCAGTCCGCGGTGTCCGGCGCGGCCCGTTCTGCCGGTGCGGTGTACATAGCTTTCTTTTTCAAGCGGAATATCATAATTGATGACGAGGCTGATGTTTTCAATATCAATTCCTCTGGCGGCAACGTCGGTCGCAATGAGATAGCGGAACTCGCCGCGCTTGAATTCATTCATAACGTCAAAGCGGTCTTCCTGCACCATGCCGCCGTGAATTTTATCGCAAGGGTAGCCCAGCCTGTCCAGCTCATCGGTTAACTGGATGACTCTTTCTTTTGTCCGGCAGAATATGATGCAGCTGTCCGGGTTTTCGGTGATCAGGACATCACGCAGCAAAGATGTTTTGTCCTCTTCTTCTGTTCTGGTGACAAAATGCTCAATGTCTTTTGTCGTCAGGCCTTCCGCTTTTACTTCAATCAATTCAGGGTCTTTCATATATGTGCGGCTCAGCTTCTCGACGTCATCCGGCAGCGTCGCTGAAAACAGCATAGTGACTCTGTTTTTCGGCAGATGCTGAATGATGGCTTCCACCTGTTCAATAAATCCCATATTCAGCATTTCATCCGCTTCGTCAATCACTACATACGCCAGCCGTTCAAGCGGCAGCGTCCCTTTCTCTATATGATCAAGCACACGCCCCGGCGTTCCGGCAACGACGTGGCTTTTTTGCTTCAGTTCGGTTTTCTGTTTGTCAAAAGAAGCTTTTCCGAAAACCGCCGTGGCTTTTATCCGTTTGAAACGGCCGATATTCGTGATATCTTCTTTAATCTGCGCCGCAAGCTCGCGGGTCGGCGTTAAAATCAGCGCCTGCGGTTTGTTTTCCTCCCACTCCGCAAGCTCGCAGATCGGAATGCCGAAAGCCGCGGTTTTGCCGCTGCCCGTCTGCGATTTGACGACGAGGTCTTTTTTTTGCAGCGCGGCGGGGATGACGCGCCGCTGCACTTCAGTCGGCTCGGTGTATTGCAAGCCATTCAGCGCCCGTCGGATCTCGGGGCTGATCGCATATTCATTAAACTCATTCATGACTAAACTCCTTCTCTGTCCGGCTCCCCTCATTATACGCGAAATGCCGCCGCTTTACCCTGACGTTTTGCCGGGCCATTCGGGGGACTGCTTTTTCTTCATGTCAAGCACGACCCATTTGGCGCAATAAAAGCTCATGCTTCCTTCCCCGTCATCGACATAGTAGCGGATCGATTCCCAGCCGCCGTCGACCGGGCTGATATCCAGATGGATGTCGGTGATGCTTTCAAGATCATCCAGCCGGGCAGCCCTCACATCCTCAAAACGCAGCACGGCATCATACTGTCCATCAGTCAGCTTCAGCTCAAACACCGGGATTTTATCATAATACTCGTTATACCCGTTATAGAACGTAAACTCCGTCAATTCAAAACAACCCGGCGAATCCGGCCCCAGCAGAACTGCTTTCTCATGTTTGTGCCACTCCATTTTGTGCCTCCTTACTTAACACCTTCTTCTCTGCTGCTTCATATTGACGGCAGTAAAAGCGGAACGTTTGGTTCTCCCACTCCTCCACGAGAAAATGCTGTCCATCATCGCCGTCAGCAGGATCAATTGTTACAATGCCTGAGCCAGCCGTTTGACTCTCCATTTCTTTTATTTGAACGGAAGAAACGTCTTTGCATGTGAGCCTTACACGAATGAGATGATGTTCATACTCGGAGGAAAGTGCCAACTCAATTGCAGAAATCTCCCCTTCCCGGAGGAGACGGAATTCTAAAAGCTCCTGAATCAGCCACTTATTCTTTTTCATTTTCTATAAATTCTCCTATAGAAGCGGCATACAACTCAACATCGGCAGTCTCATGATCCCACAGATAAACAGTCTCCTCCATTACGCTGTCCGTCTTTTTCAAGCACAGCTTATCCCCGGTTCCGTTGTCGGCAATTACGATCAAATCGTCGGGCATGCTTTCTTCTCTGCATACACTGTTTTGCCTGATCACATCATCCCAGGTTTTCTGTAAGCGGCTTTGTTCACGGATAGGAAAAAAAATCCACTCTCCGATTTCCGCAGGGTTCTTTTTATGAATCAGCCGTTTATATGCTTTCGGAAAAGTTGCTCCCAAGCTTTTTTCCGCAGCTCTGAACTCTTCTTCTGTCATCCTGTTATTCCTCCTCCCGTAAAAGCATGAGATTCATTCGCAAGGGGTCTTCACTTTTGAAATAAGACAGGAGCGTTTCTTTCTATCGCCCTTATTAGCGGTGAGCCAAAAACCGTAATGGTTTGCTGCCGCGGATCCCCTAGCAGCCCCCACTGGAAGTCCTGATGAATAAAGAAACAATAGTCTCCGTTTGGAATAACGGGGACCAGCCATTCACCGAATTCATCTTTATCAATTGGCGCATGAGGATTAAATAGATAACATTCATGCTGCCAGTCCAGCGCATATATAAACTCTTGCTTTAACGTACAAGATTGAAATGCCTTTAGCAACTGCACCTCTGCATCTTCCAGAAAGCCGATACGCCCTTTTTCATCATTGAATCCTTGAGATACATCAAAGATCTGAAACGGATTTGGAGGTTTTATAGAAGCAAATATACTGCCCGGTTTCCATTTCACTGCGCGATTTACCCTGCGCCACAAGCGCTCTGTCTCCTATTCACTCAAACAGTGCCAATTCATGTATTACTCCTCCCGCAGCTTCAAACGTTTCACCTCTGCCCGTCCCTTTTCAAAAGCTGCCTGTCAGCTTAGTAAGTAAAGCCGGTTGCTCTCATCAACCCCCGCAGCTTTATCTTGATATGCAGCCACTTGTGTAAAACGAAGAGGTTTTCTTGAGACTTTATCAGTGAGCTGATATTCCCCAGCCTGTTTCGCCATGTTATGAAATTTTACTGCCTTGTCAATTCGGCACGAAGCTTCATTCCGAATCAAAAAGTAATATGATGAACCAATCTTGAATTGTACACTAAAGTCAAAGTCTGCCTTATGAAAGCTTAACGTTTCGCCTTGCAAATCGACCTTCCGGATATAATCTTCACCAAGCGTACAGTAATGAAGATAAAGAGCATCCTTTTCTGCATACGCCCCATAAAAATGATCAATAAGGTGCGGAGACGTACAGAAAGAATCACAACGAGATTTCCAAATTCCGTCTGCAAAAGGAAAGAGGGTCACGCCTTTTGAACTGATATCGTCGTCCAGACAAGAAAATATTCCCGATTCATCGTAACCCAGCCACAAATTACTCGCAGAATCGACGGTCATTGACCGGATGTAACGGCCCCCGTAAAACGAATGGTAAAATCCTTTAATCGGGTGCCATACATAAATATTCGGTTCTTCATAAACCATCCCATCCTCATAGTCCTTATGGATAAGAAACAAAAATAAATCTCTTGATTTTTGAACGCCGATGATTTTCTTAGATGTTTCAATTTGATAGCGATGACGTAAGTATCCATCCCTGTTCCGGAATATGAAAATACGGTTGATATATTCATCTTGCCGCTTTTCCTGAGCCAGTACGATGAGCTCCGTTGCATTCATGGACAGGATGATTGGGCCGCTTGAGTTGATTTTTGTATGAATTCTTGTAAAGACTAATTCCGACATGAACGCACCCTTTCTTCATGCATTTTCATATATGTCTGCATCCAATCTTTTAATTCTTCTAACGTATGCAGATACGAATCAGGCGAATCTTTCAGATCAAACCCGCTCAAATATACGAGCATCTCCCAAACGGTTTCGTCCTCAACCGCCGGATCATCTGCAGCCACGTACTCGCACGCCCAATCCGACACTTCTTCCCTCGCCGCTTGACCGTTCAGGATCAGACCAGCCTTCTTCACATTCTGCTCTTGTGGGTTCTGTCACGTCAGAATCCTGCCTTTCATTTCTTGTTTAAAATGCTTACCAACAGCCTCCGGGCCCGTTCGTGCCGCCCGATTTCCCGGCTGAGCTCCGGATAATCCGTTAAAGCATTTTTCAGCTGCGCATATTGCGGATAAAGCTCAAAAAAGGATTTATATAAGGCTTTACGCTGCCTCGCAGGCATTTGTTTATTCGCCAAAACAAAATCTAAGCTGCCGCAGATAAGCGCGAAATATTCATAAAAATCTCCCGCGCAGGCAACCCCCTCAAAGGCTTCTTCAAAACTCCCTGCATCTGCGGGCAGCGGACCCTCTAATTCTTTTTTGTATAATTTCAGGTTTCGGATGACGTCATCATTTAAAGAATATCTGTTGGATTTCATCATCTCATTTTGACGCTTTCCAATTACTGATATCCCGCTTATAAATCCCCGAATTCGAGACCGCGTAAATGGCATTGCCAGTCAGCTTCAGCTGATGCCCGGAAAGCTCATCACCATCCGCATCACAGCACGTTATCTCTTGCACCGGCAGACTGACATCAGCCGGAATGAGGGACAGTGAATGATCATCTTTGCATATCCAAAACCCGTCACCTGAAATCGCAAGCTGGTCGTAAACTCCTGAACATGCTTTATCAGAAATAATCCACACTCGTTTCACGTCGGTTTCATCAAACGCAGCAATGACTGTATATGAATAATACAGCATGTAGATCAGTCCGTTTTTTTCTGCAAGTGCATAGCAGTCATCTGCCGCGGGCGCATACATTTCTGAAAGCTGCTGATCAATGTGAGTTTTCTTTAGCTGCCCGTCTAAAGTGAAGCACAGCACACTGTGCCCTTCAGGATTTTCATCACTATAAATACCTTCATCACTTAAACCGATCCACAGGTTTTGTTTTTCATCCAAAAGACTGCATGAAACCCCTGAAGGCAGAGAAAATGCACTTTGTTCTGTTCCTTCTGCTGAAAATACTTTCACTTTATACTCATGCGATTCAAAGAAAATCAACACATACCTGGCAGCCGAACTCTGTTGAAACAGCATAATATCCTCACACGGAATTTGTTCATCGATATGAACCTCTCGGGTATCGCCGGATTCCTCCGTGATCGTAAATGAAAGACTGCCATTCTGATGCTGACCAAGATACTGACGTCCGCAGTTGTCAAAGTGACAAACACATCCTTTTACTGATTCATCGTGTATCTTGTTCATTTTTATTTTCATGTCATTGCCCCTTGTATTTATAATGCGTGGTGAGCTTTTTTTGAAATTCATCCGAAACAGTCTGATCCGGGAATACAACTGATATCCAGTCTAAAACATGATCATCTAACAGCCTCCATGATTCTAACGTTTTTCCCGCAATCTCCTGATCAATGCCTAAAATACAAATTTCAAATTCTCTCTCTCCGTAAATCGCCCACTTGAAAGTCGGTGAAGCCCATACGACGCGGGATGCAATATTCATTATGCTGTCATTTTTACTGTACTTTGGATAATCAGTTAAGATTGAAAGATATTCATCTTTGGTTATATATAAAGGAATCTTTAACCAGTTAAAATAACCGAATTCCTCGTAAAACCGATTCATATCATCCAGTTGTGCCAGAACAGCCATTAAGATAAAATCATCGTGATGATGATGCGCCAAACTTTTGAGCATCTCCCAGCCTTCTTCAGACAAGACCCAGTGGAATTCTTCGAATAGATAATAATGTTTTCGTTGTTTAAATACTTGTTCGGGCAACGTTTTGTTTTCATGAAATAAGGAATATATTTGGGATTGAAAAACCGCCGATTCCTTTGTGTTTTTTATAAAAAAGGGATGCATTTTGAACCTCTTTTCAGCGGTTTATACACAAGCTCACAGCCGTATTCTGTGTGAAATAAACAGATAGCAAATGAGAAGGACGGCTCAACTAAAATAAAGCTGTTAGAAAGCAGCCGGCCTTCAAAATCTATAAAATCCATGAGAAAGAATATCTTTACTCACTAGATCACATGAATATATCGAGTTGTATTTCAGCGGATTAATCACATCCAGATTCCCTATAGCCTTCAATGATTCTTTTTGTATATTTAAAGGGCTGCTCATGTTTACCTCCGCGAACGATTTCGTTATGTAAGAAAAGAGAGGGCTGGGAACCTCTCTTATTTGTTTATTTATAATTTCGAATGATACGCATAAAATGATTGATCATCAAAGCGAACTGTTTCAGCTTCTACAGCAATCAGCATTCTGTTCATGTCAATGAGAAAATTAGCATTTGATTGATACTCCGGAATTACAGCATTTGATAGATTTCCGATTCCTTCCGGGTGGTAACTCATCTCAAATACTTGCCAATTGTATTCTTCAGGATCTATTTTTTCTAATCTCATATCACCAATATCTGCACTAAAATAAACAGATGCTGCATTTTGAAAAAGAATGTTATGCGTATATTCGGATTTATTTTCAACGACCTGAATCTTAAGTGAAAGCTCTTTTCTAAACACATGAAAGTCAAAATGAAGGACAGCGCACCCTCGGTCTATATAATCTACCCATTCATTAATTGTCTTGTACACCGTTTATCTCCCTAATGAAGTTTTGGAGTCTTTGAGATCTGATTTTAAAGTCTACACGAAAAGTTCTAGCTTCTCTTCATTACGAATATTCGTTTTCTTTATCTATACTCAAAATAAAAAATGGTTCAATTGTTTCTAAACGTATCCTGTCTTGTTTCCCCGCTAATAATGCTTCAATCCCTGATATCAGCATTTTATATTCACTTTCTAGTAAAGCGGCGGAGTAATCGCGGGCGATTACTTTATTAGGTTCCAACAGTTCAAACATTGTTGAGATAAAAGGATCATCCTCCGCTTCGTAATACCTTCTCTGTTATTTCAAGTTCCAGACAGCCGTCTCCAATTCTGGCCATGCTGTCTCCTCGTTCTCTACTTAATAGCTTTAATTTAGTAGTAAATGATTTGAATGACGCTCTGAAAGTCAAGCTAAGTTTCAATCGATTGTTCACCTTTTACTGTCTCGATTCTAATCACCAACCCGCTTATATTTTTTTTAAAAAAAGAATCCGCAGGCTCATCTATTTTTTATTTAATGCCATTATTTAATAATGTTTATAATATTTTCTCTATAACTAGATCCTATTCTGATTGTCTCGGAATCTGTTATTTCTATATGATAAAGAACATAATCCAGTAAATCTTTAATAATTGTTTTCTCTGCTAAAGGAGCACCATTTAATATATCTTTTAACTCAACATCTTTTTCCAATAAGATTATATTTTCATGCGCAACTATTGTATTTTTGTACTCTTCTGCTGAGGTTTTCATAAAAGAGATTTTTTTATTAAACAAAGTATTTGTTTTTAAGCTCGCTGAGAAAATACAATCATTAGTATCTTTATTTGAAAGAGAGTAAGAATACATTGCATATTGTTTATTTTCCATATTTTTTAATATAACAAATATTAAATCCTCTATTGTTTTATACTCTTTTTCAACCCAATCATAGTCATTGAGAGTTGATATTTCATAAAAATAGTACATTTAATTCTCTCCTTCTATCTTTTATACACTGTAAACCGCCATGAGATAGAATAAGCCGGTTTCTTCGTCGTATTGGTAGCCTGCGTAGCGGTATCGATTGTTAACCTCTCCATCCATTATCCAAAAATAACCAAAGTCTATAAATCAATCTTTTAACATTTTTATTATATCTGTAGCTTCTAAAAACAATTGATTTATCTTATTTTGGATTTCTTTAGCTATTTTTTCATCACTTTCTAGATCTGATAAATATCCCGCTTTACCTGAAAACAACTTTTTTTCACAAATCCATATATCTAAATGGTCTATACAATAGCCATCTTCATTATCATGAAAGTCGGTACCATCCAAATAAGCTACAGAAAAAAATATTAATGAGTTATAACTATTCTCAAAACAATCTGAGGGCTGTACCTCTTTTCCGATCTCTTTTTCGTCTCCGACTCTCCCAAAAGCAGCTTCAATTTTCAACCCCATTTTTCTAAACTTTTCTTGATTGTTTCTTATTTTGTTTAATGCGATTCGTTCAAATTGTTTTTCTATTTGTAAGATTTCTTTCTGTGTAATAGAATTCAGGTTGATTTTTTTCATATTACTCCTTAGTATTCTGGCCGTATCCTCTTTCCATAGCCAGTTAATGAGTTAGGGCGAGTTAAGTTCCACTTCTTGTGCAAAACAGTTTTAACAATAGTAATATTATTGAAATTGTTTATCAATATTTTCCTAGGTATTTAAGGTTATTTTAAGGATTATAGGTATTTTGAACCTTTTATTCATAAAAAAAAAACCGCCGGCTGCCGGCGGTTTTTCGTATTATGGATAGCGGAGATTTGTATTTTGCGCTCCCGCGTAGGATTGGGCGAAGTTTTTAGCATCCTGGGCTGAAAGCGTGCCGTAGCTGTAATTTGATCTCGGATTCCAGCCGGTGCGCGGTGATTTCGGGGCTTTGAGCGACGGGAATGAACCGATGTCGGTGAATTGGGCAGTCCCGTAGTCGTCTATCATTCCGCCTTTTTCATTTCCGTTACCGAAATAGTTGGCTTCTGAGAAGACAGTCGCGTTTGTATGAATGGTGAATCCTAAATTGAAATTGGTCACATAGTTGTTTTTCGCGTGAAAATAGCCGTATCTCATCAGGCCCGGTGAACGGACATAGACGTTATTAAAATAGTTGTTTGTGATCGTCATATGCGGATAGCCGATATAATTGCGTCCTTCGTTATCATCATTCGGATAACCGAGAATCAGGCCGTACAGATGGTCTGTGAATTTAGAGTTAGACAGCGTCACAAAATCCGCTTTGGCGCCGACATACAGAAGCTTTCCCAAATCGCTGTGGCTGTTCGGATTGTAGCTGTGTCCTTCAAACCACACGTGATCAATCCAGTAATTCTGTCCGTTCGCTATGTACATCGGAATGTCGTTGTTGCCCGTAATGGCGGCACTATGGCTGATAATGAGATTTTTGAAAATCACATTGTTTGAGCCGGAGCCGGTGGTCAGATAGATGTTGGTCAGCCTGTGGCTGGTATAAGAGCCGACGATGGTTTTATTGGCGCCGACTGTCACAACGGCTTTACCCGGGGAAGAAATATCACTTGTGATGACGATGGTTTTGCGGTCCGTTCCTCCCGCATTGTTTTTCAGATCATTAAGATTGCTGACGTAGACGACGGGGCCGCCCTGGCCTCCCGATACGGCGGATTTTGCTTTTCCGTTATGATCCTTCGCATTTCCCGCGAATCCGGTAAGTCCCTGCATCACATCCGGATAAGCCGCTGCCGCTTCTGCCTGCTTTGATGCGGAACATACGATGGCCAGACAAAGCGCAAAGCCGAGTGCAGCCAAGAAAGCGAGATGACGCGTCTTCTTTTTCATGCCCTTCACTCCTTTAATCTCTTAAATTGTAAACACATGAAGTATTATACAATTACTATCCTCTTTTTCCATGATCTGTTTGTCTGCTTTTTCGTTATGGCTGAAAAGACCCAAAACAAAAAAAGCAGCCGGTACGGCCGCCTATATACGGGTGCTGTCTGCCTGAGTTTCCGCCGGCACGGCTTTTTGCTTTCGAATCAGGGACAGCGCCATTCCCGCAAAAATCAATACAATCCCCAAAGATTGATAAAGGTCGGGGCGAAATCCCGTAAATACGGTGTCAAGCACAATCGCCACCGCCGGATCAAGAAATACGATGATTGAAATAAACCGGGTGGATAAAAACCGCAAGCTGTCAAAAAAGAGCAAATACACAATTCCCGTATGAATGATACCGGTTGACACAATCATGATCCAATTCACATGCGACAAATCAGAAAAAGCGCCGAAACGGACGAACGGAAGAAGAATGATAACGCCCAATCCGGTCTGCAAACAGGTGACCGCATATGGACTGAGACTGTTGATGCCTTTCCCGGCCAGTGTCGTAAAGGCGTAAAAAAGGGCGGCCAGCACGGCCCAAATAATACCCGATCCCATCAGCTGAGAAAAAGATGTATTTCCGTTAATGCCGGAAATCAGGGCGGTGCCCAGAAAACAAATCACGATGGAAGTGACGGACACAATATGCAGTTTCTCCCGGTATATAAGGCTCCCTAGGAGAAGGACGAGAACCGGAGCCAGATGATAAACGGAAATCGCTATCGTCACTGATGTCTCCTCAAATGATTTAAATAAAAACACCCAGTTCAGCACGAGAAAAAATCCGCAGGCCAGTGTCTGCAGCACCTCACGCCGGTTCCATTGTTCGGTGCGGTACCGTCCGGAACCAAACCAGCAAACGCCCAGAAACAATGAGGCGCACAGACATCTCACAAAGACCAGTTCAATTGAAGGCACATTCGTATGTTCCGAGAAAAAGCCGATTGATCCGAAAATGACCATGGAAATGACCATTTTGATGACGGCATTTGATGTTTGTTCAGCTTGCATTGATTTGCTTCCTCCATATCATTGACTGTTTATTCAGACAAATACTAACAGCCATTTTACTTGATTCAGAGGAAGATTTCATCCTATTTTTCGAAAGACGGCGGTCTTTTCTCATTAAAAAAACCCCGCATCAGCAGGGCCTTCTGTTTAATGAACGATCAGTACAGGACAAGGAGACAATTGTGAGACCTTATGGCTCACGCTTCCGAGCATCATTTCTTTAAATCCGCTGATTCCGCGGCTTCCGACGACAATCAGATTGAAATGCTGTTCTTTCGCTATGTTTAAAATTTGATGCGCAGGTTCGCCTTGGACGTACAGGCTTTCCGCGTTTACCCCGCTTTCAGCCGCTTTCTGCTTGGCCTCTTCCAGAATGGCCGCTCCTTTTTGCTCGACTTCATGTTTGATGTCTTCAATGAAGTTTTCCGGAACATAGACAATCCCTGTTAAGGCTGATGTGGAGACAACGGCTTCACGTCCCGCGTAGAGAATGGTGAGTTCAGCCTCCTGTTCTTTCGCCAGATGGATCGCTGCTTCCAAAGCTTTGCCGCTCATGTCTGAACCGTCTACTGCTGCAAGAATTTTTTTAAACATATGAATCCCGCCTTTCTGCTTTTATTGTCCTCCTCTCTTTGCTGAATGTCAATTTTGCCGGCTTGCTTTGGAACATTGCGTTTACAGACTTTATCCGTTTGTAGCGATGACGTCTTTATACCAATCGACATAGATAGCCGTAGCGTTTTTTCATTTCTGCCGTTGAGGCGCTGACGAGGTCAATCGGCCCCCACGACGTGCAGCCGATCAGGTCGACGCCGTCTTCAATCGCCTCTCTTGCCTCTATTAAATGATCACGCAGATAATTGATGCGGCAGTCATCCTGAATGGTTCCGTCCTCCTCGGGCTGATCAACCGCGCCGACAAGTTGTAAAATCTCTTTTGATATTTTATGATCGTCCATGAGTCTGCCTCCTTAAAATGGGGGAACTGCCGGACGAAAGGCGGCCGCCTTTCTCCGGCTTTTTTTGTTATGAAATCAGCATCACCTCCGAAAAAAGGGTATAAAAAAACCTAAACTGCACAGAACACGGGGTTTCCCTGTCTGACGCAATTTAGGTTTTGCCTACGGTTTGCAGTAACAATCCTGGGTGAATGATATTGGGCTGATATGTATACTTAGCACTGGATTTATGGGTTGTTAACGCTTACATTTCAAAAGATGTACTAATTTAAATATATAAACTACTATATTAACTAAAAGACCCCTCATGTTAAGTACCTCTGGTAAAGTAGCTTTAAGTTAAATTTCGCCCTAATTCCTCTTCTCTAGTTTGTCCACAACGGTTAAACTGGTACCTGTTTTCAGTTGATAAGAGCAGACACTAGATCATGCAGTCAATTCATGCCCATTACCTCAACAGTAACCTCATTTCCAATGTAAGAATACTCCATACTCCACCAAACTACCTCAGCGTTATTTTTTTAGCGCTTAATAAATAGGACTTTATTCTCTTCTTTTTTAGTATTACCTATTGGCAAGAGTAGTGATAAAATGGAATTATTGATATAAAAAAGGAGATTATGATGAGAAATCATAGAGGCTTCCATGAGGAAATTCAGCAACAACAAAAACTTTATCCAACATCACATCGCATTCAACCGGTTAGCCCAAAAGAATATGCAGAGGTTTTGACTTTACATACGGCAAAGCAACTGAGCGAGACATTTCAAACACTTGTGGATCAAGATCAATATGAACAAGCGATTCAGCTGAGCGAGAAGGTTGCTTCTCAGCTTGGACAACATACGAATTTTTCATTACCACTTTCCACAGTGCTTTATAGTTTAAATGAAATGGAACTTCCTATTTCAGAGGAATTTTCTCTACATCGTCTGAAACTGCTAGGAAATCATCAAACTCATGATAACTTTTTCAAAGCATTAAAACACGAGATGTTAACGGCGGATCGGGTAGACTTTATGGTTAGTTTTACAAGGTGGTCTGGTGTTCAACTTTTGATCCCTCCGCTTCAGGAGCTTGCGAAAAGACATGTCCCTGTACGCATCATTACATCTACCTATATGGGTATTACAGAACCGAAAGCGTTAAGACATCTTCTTCAATTTGAAAATGTTGAGTTGAGAATTGTAAATGAATATAAAAAATCTTTCCATACGAAAGCATATTTATTTGAACGCTGTTCTGGACAGCATAGTGTCATTGTAGGATCTTCAAATCTATCACAAGCTGCACTTACGACCGGGTATGAGTTAAATGTTAGACTACCTGAAACCAGATATCTCCCCGTTTATCAACAAACAAAAGATTTGTTTGACACTATTTGGAATGAAAAGACACAGCCTGTTGACGAACAATTTTTACAAGCCTATGAGGAATTCCAAGCAGGAAGCCAAAAGGTAAGTGCTTCCTTTTCTGCTCAAAACTCTCTTTACAAAACGAAAATGTCCCCGAATGCTATGCAAAAAGAAGCGTTGCAAAAGCTTAAAAAAACAAGAAATGAAGGGGAAACAAAAGCAGTCATCATCGCCGCCACTGGAACCGGAAAAACATTTTTAGCAGCATTTGATTTTGAACAATTTAAACCAAATAAATATCTTTTTCTTGCCCACCGGGAAGAGTTACTTACAAAAGCAATCGAAACATTTCAGAAAGTCACCAATAATCATGAAGATTTTGGTTTATTGACTGGAACCAAAAAAGAAAGAGATAAACGTTTTCTATTTAGCACAGTACAAACGCTACATAAAAAAGAAACGTTGGAATCCTTTTCAACAGATGAATTTGACTACATTGTGATTGATGAATTCCATCATGCAGAAGCATCTACCTATCAAGCTGTATTAAACTACTTTACACCAAAGTTTTTATTAGGTTTAACTGCAACTCCAGAGCGCCTTGACGGTAAAGACGTTCTTCAGATTTGTGATCATAATGTTGTTTACGAAATTAGACTCCGCGATGCTCTAAAGGCAGAGCTACTTGCACCATTTCACTATTTTGGAATTTCAGATCATACTGTAGATTACGAAAAAGTAAAAGTGAAAAATGGAATGTATGAAGAGAAATCGCTAGTAGATCATTTAAAAACTCATAAACGAGTAGAATATATCATCAAAATGATCAACATGTATGGATTCCACGGCGAGAAAATGGTTGGCTTAGGTTTCTGTACAAACGTCGAACACGCAATATACATGAGTGATGAATTTAATAAATTGGGATTTTACACAACTTACTTAACAGGAAATGATTCTCCTGCAAAAAGACAAGAGGTCATTCGTCAACTAGAGGACCCTCACCACAGTTTAGAAATTATATTTACAGTAGATATTTTCAACGAAGGAATAGATATTCCAAAGCTCAATCTACTATTGTTCCTTAGACCAACAGAATCACCAACGATTTTCATTCAGCAATTAGGACGGGGACTTAGAAAAACTGACGACAAAGAGTTTGTAACGATACTGGATTTTATCGGAAACTACCAAAAGTCATTCGTTATTCCACTCGCACTATCTGGACAAACAAGCCAAAAATCGTTTGATAGAGATTCCCTCCGAGTGGCCGTGACGCATGAGTTTTCAGATTTACCTGGAGGATCTTATGTTGACCTTTCAGCCGTAACGAAGAAAGAAATTTTAAATAAGATCGATCATATTAAACTAAATTCAGATGCCATGCTGAAAACGTTATATAAGCAATTTAAACAAGAGCTAGGACGCTCTCCAGAATTAATTGATTTTCTATACTCTGAACAGGCACCTGGGCTTACTTTTTTTATAAAGAAATACAAATCGTGGGTACAGACCAAAAAGAAAATGGACGATTTGAATGTTACAGATGAAGGAATTCTCAATAACCCCTTGGTTGTAGGGATAGTAGCAAAATTAGAACAGCAATTACCTATTAAATGGCCTTATGAATGGTTAATTTTACAGAGCGGTTTTCACAAAAATATCATCACAATAGAAGATGTAAAAGAATCGTTAGAAAAACAGTTTCATATTCAAATCACAACAGATACACATGATGACCTCATTCAGCGAGCAATGGAGCGTTTAACGAAATCAGATCAAAAACAGAATTGGCGCTTTGGTACATTACAAGGTGATACATTCAAGTTAGATACAGAAGTGAGCGAGATATTAAACGATCCATTATTCGGACCGTATATTAAGGAGCGCGTCCACTATGGACTGATTGAATTTAGACGTATGAACAATATAGAAGCCCTTGCTTCAAAAGAGATTAAGCTAACATTGTATCAGACCTATACAAGAAATGAGCTCATTTATCTTTTTCAGTCAACTGATCAGGAAGGGACTTGGCGAGAGGGTGTACGTAGAGTTAAAAATCACTATTTAATCTTTATCAATTTGAATAAGTCAGAAAAAGTAGAAGATCATTTGCTATATAAAGATTATTTTATTGATCCTAGCCATTTTCACTGGCAAAGTCAAAATCAAACCTCACATACATCAAGCGTAGGGCAAAACTTTATTCACCATAAGGAAAAAGGATACCATATTCATTTATTTGTGAGGAAATTCACCGAAATGCACAACATCACTTTACCATTTATTTATGTAGGAGAAGCGGATTATGTATCAAGCCACGGAGACAAGCCAATGAATGTCAAATGGAAGCTCCATCAGCCTGTCCCAGAAAACTTGTATGTGGATTTAACGAATTAAAGCAGATACGGTCGGAAGATCAGCGGGTGCCCACTCTAGTGATTCTAGCTCACGTATAGGCACCCATCTGAATTCCGCATGCTCTTTTGCTACCGGCTTTCCTGATGCAATCTTCGCTTTTATTGAAATTAAATTGACGATGACCTTCTCATATTCATGATGAATATCGGCTATCACATCGCCCGCAACAATTTTACAGTCAAGTTCCTCTTCAATTTCTCTTACAAGTGCTTCTCGTGCATTCTCTCCTTCTTCAAGCTTTCCACCAGGAAACTCCCACAGATTAGGAAGAGACATTGTTGGAGAACGTAGAGCACATAGAATTTCATTGTTTTCATTTTGTATGACTGCGGCGGCTACTTTTATTGTTTTTTTCAAAATTAAACTTCCTTTCGTTTTTTCATAGGTATGTATTCAAATTTTTGTTTTCAATTTTATACTATTCACTACAAATGATAGAGGTTGAGTCCATCATAATTCAATTAGTTTATTAAAAGCAATAGAAGGTCATTCTCCTAATTAGCAAGAAAAAAGCACCCTCCAAACTGGAGTAGGTGCTTTTTCACTTCACTCCCCAAACAGCCTCCCCATCACCGCTCAGCACACTAAACGTCACAACTTCTTTCTCTCTCGCCGAGTCCCATTCTTTCAGGAAGACGCCGTCATAATTTGTGCCGTTCAGGTTGAGTCGGGCTTTGCTGCTGTCCGTTATTGTCCA
This sequence comes from Bacillus sp. SIMBA_026, assembly GCF_046535335.1. Lineage (NCBI taxonomy): Bacteria > Bacillati > Bacillota > Bacilli > Caryophanales > Bacillaceae > Bacillus > Bacillus sp. SIMBA_026. The sequence goes on from NZ_JAWRWX010000002.1 coordinate 887,354, forward strand.
GGTTCCGGTCATTTCCCCGGAAATGGTGCCGTCGTTGTTAAGCCGGATGTTTTTTGGGGTTTTGATCGTAGCTGTGATGTCTTTTCCGTGCTGGATGAGTTTGTAGGTTCCGGATGCGGCGGCCGCCGATATGTGTGTATCCGGTTCTCCCGCATAGCGGTATGGCGCTGCAACGGGCCATCCGTCTTTGTTCATGTACAGCCGATGCACTCTGACTTCGTGCTCTTCGCCTCTGTTCGGGAAACGGGTGTGGAAAATGAGGTAAGATCGTTTCGTTTTCCCGTCGTAAAACACGGAGTTGTGTCCCGGTGATATGTAGCCTGTGCCTTTTTCAGATTGTGAGGCGAAGCTGTAGCCGCCCATGAGTTTGACCCCGTACGGTTCAATTGCTTTGTCGTCGAAGAAGCTGCCGTCTTTTCCTTTGGCATCAAGCATGTTATGGCCTGCGGCGTCATAGTACGGACCGTCCGGGTTTTTAGAGCGCGCCACACGCATATGATAGCCGCCGGCTGTGTCAAGTCCGCCGAATGACAGATACAGATAGTAATATTTCGTTTCCGGATTGTAGCTGATGTACGGGCCTTCGATTCTGCTGTGATTTCCGCCGAGCAGTTTTTTTCCGTATCCTTGGTTCGGGAGCGGGAAACCGGTTTTCGGATTCATTTCTAGTATAAAAATCCCCCCGGAGTAAGAGCCGTACACCATCCAGAGCTTGCCTTTATGGTCAAAAAACGTTTGCGGATCTACGACGTTCGGGTGAACGTTTGCATTATACGTCGTGCCGTCTTCGCTTTTTCCTTCCATGCCCGATTTCAAAAAGATGCCTTTGTTTTTGTAGGGCCCTGCAATTTTGTCACTCACGGCGACACCGAGAGCGGACCTCGGCGAGTCTCCTTTACAGGCGTTATAGTACATGTAATATTTCCCGTCAGACAGCTGGGCGACGTCCGGCGCCCACAGCGTATCAGACTGGGCCCAGTCGAATGTCTCTTTTAATTCGGTGTAGACGTTCGGGATCAGGGGATTATTGGGATTGACGCTTGAAGATATCTGCTGCCACTGCATCAGGTTTTTCGACTTGGCGGAAGCCAAATGCGAGCCGAATACATAATATGTATCTCCTGTTTTAATGACGGACGGATCATGCACGCTGACCTCTGAAAAAACCGGATGCTGGGCTTTTGCCTGCGGCAGGGTGAACCCGATGACCGCTGCTGATACCAGGCACACACGAAAGAAACTGGTTTTCATTTTCTGAAATCTCCTCGCTCTCTTCTTTTCTTAAAACGCTTTCAAGACAACGCTCCATTTTATGATGCGGCTGGCGGAAATATGTGATCAACAGCGCCGGCTTCACGATGTACCGCTTTACTTCGATAGCAATCTGATTTGTGAAAGACTGGAAAAAAAGTTTTGACTTCTGATTCGCAAACACTTAATATAAAAAACAGTTACTAGTTATCAGAATATTTAAGAATTGAGTGAAGCATATATGACCTTACACAAAGACCGCCGCATCGGGCGACTGTCCGTCCTTCTTCTGCTTCATGAGACTGAAGAAAACCAGCAGATCAGACGGCTGGAACGGGACGGCTGGAAAGTCTGTCTCGGCAGGGTGGGTTCAATGGATGCGCATAAGGTGGTAGCCGCAATTGAAACCGCTTCCAAAAAGAGCGGCGTCATTCAATCTGAGGGTTATCGCGAATCACATGCGCTGTATCACGCTACAATGGAAGCTTTGCACGGAGTGACGCGGGGCGAAATGCTGCTTGGCTCGCTGCTTCGTACCGTGGGCCTGAAGTTTGCCGTCTTGCGGGGAAATCCGTATGAAAGCGAGGCGGAAGGCGATTGGATCGCCGTTTCACTTTACGGCACGATCGGAGCTCCGATTAAGGGGCTTGAGCACGAAACATTCGGAGTCGGAATTAATCACATATGAATCAGCCCATAGATTTCAGATGATAGGGGGCTATGCGTGAAATATCATTTTCATGGCATAGCTCCTTTTTGTATGGGCGCTTTACCAAAGTAAAGGAAAAGGGGTTGAAATGATGGTGACGTTAGACGGTTCCTCACTGACAACCGCAGATGCCCAGCGTGTGCTGTTTGATTTTGAAGAGGTTCAGGCATCTGCCGAAAGCATGGAACGTGTGAAAAAAAGCAGGGCGGCGGTTGAAAGGATCGTTCAAGAAGAGAAGACCATTTACGGGATTACGACGGGATTCGGCAAGTTCAGCGATGTGCTGATTCAAAAAGAAGACTCCGCGGATTTGCAGCTGAATCTGATTCTTTCTCACGCGTGCGGCGTCGGTGATCCGTTTCCGGAATCTGTATCGCGGGCCATGCTGCTTTTGCGAGCCAATGCCCTGCTGAAAGGCTTTTCCGGCGTGCGGACTGAGCTGATTGATCAACTGCTCGCGTACCTCAATCATCGCATTCACCCGGTCATCCCGCAGCAAGGGTCACTGGGGGCGAGCGGAGATTTGGCGCCGCTTTCTCATCTCGCACTGGCGCTTATCGGGCAAGGCGAAGTCTTTTACGAAGGGGCCCGGATGCCGACAGCTCATGCTTTAGAAAAGACAAACCTTCAGCCGGCCGTCCTGACCTCTAAGGAAGGGCTCGCGCTGATCAACGGAACGCAGGCCATGACCGCGATGGGTCTGATCGCTTACCTCGAGGCCGAAAAGCTGGCCTATCAGTCGGAACGGATCGCGAGCTTAACGATCGAAGGCCTTCAGGGCATTATCGATGCGTTCGACGAGGACATTCATGCCGCCCGCGGATATCAGGAACAGATGGATGTCGCAGAGCGAATCCGCTATTACTTGTCAGACAGCAAGCTGACGACCGTCCAAGGGGAGCTGCGTGTCCAGGACGCCTATTCGATCCGCTGTATTCCTCAAGTCCACGGCGCATCATGGCAGACATTAGCGTATGTAAAAGAAAAATTAGAAATTGAGATGAATGCCGCGACAGATAACCCGCTCATTTTCGAAGACGGCGCCAAAATCATCTCAGGCGGAAACTTTCACGGACAGCCGATCGCCTTTGCCATGGATTTTCTCAAAGTGGCGGCGGCCGAACTTGCGAATATTTCTGAACGCCGTATCGAACGGCTTGTGAATCCGCAGCTGAATGACCTGCCGCCCTTTCTGAGCCCTCAGCCCGGCTTACAATCCGGAGCGATGATCATGCAATATGCGGCGGCCTCCCTCGTGTCAGAAAATAAAACCCTGGCCCATCCCGCCAGTGTCGATTCAATTCCTTCATCGGCAAACCAGGAGGATCACGTCAGCATGGGAACCATCGCCTCAAGGCACGCCTACCAGATCATTGCGAATACGAGACGGGTGCTTGCCGTTGAAGCCATTTGCGCGCTGCAGGCCGTGGAATACCGGGGTGCGGAACATTGCGCTTCGTACACAAAACAGCTCTATCTCGAAATGAGAAACATCGTGCCGTCCATACAAGAAGACCGCGTGTTTTCTTATGACATCGAGCATCTGAGTGACTGGCTGAAGAAGGAGTCTTTTCTGCCGAATGAACATCACCAAAAACTGATGACCAATGAAGGGGGAATGACAAGATGACTGATGTAAAGAAATCAATCCGCGCCGGCCGCGGCACCGAACTTGAATGCTTAGGATGGGAGCAGGAAGCCGTGCTCCGCATGCTCCGAAACAACCTTGACCCGGAGGTTGCCGAAAAGCCGGAGGATCTGATCGTATACGGCGGCATAGGCAAGGCCGCTCGAAACTGGGATGCTTTTCACGCGATTGAGCGCTCCCTCAAAACGTTAAAAGATGATGAAACACTGCTGATTCAATCCGGAAAACCGGTCGGACTGTTCCGCACGCACAGCCGCGCGCCCCGCGTCCTGCTGGCTAATTCGGTTCTCGTGCCGAAATGGGCGGATTGGGAGCATTTCCATGACCTTGAGAAAAAAGGGCTGATGATGTACGGGCAGATGACGGCCGGCAGCTGGATTTATATCGGCTCACAAGGTATTTTGCAAGGCACCTATGAAACCTTTGCAGAGCTTGCGAGACAGCATTTCGGCGGCAGTCTGAAAGGAACCCTTACGCTGACGGCCGGTCTTGGCGGAATGGGAGGCGCCCAGCCGCTGTCCGTCACGATGAACGATGGCGTGGTCATCGCCGTTGAAGCGGATGAAACACGGATTGATAAACGGATGGAAACAAACTATTGCGACCGTAAAACCGCATCAATTGACGAAGCGCTGCGCTGGGCCGAAGCAGCCAGACAAGCCGGAGAACCTTTATCGATCGGTCTTCTCGGCAATGCGGCTGAGGTGCATCATGAGCTTTTGAACCGCGGCGTCCATATTGACATCGTGACCGATCAGACTTCCGCTCACGACCCGCTGATCGGCTATATTCCGGCAGGATACTCACTTGAAGAGGCCGACTGCCTGCGCCGGGATCAGCCCGATTTATACGTAAGGCTATCCAAGCAAAGTATGAAAAAGCATGTGGAAGCCATGCTTGCCTTCAAGAAAAAAGGGGCTATCGTCTTTGATTACGGCAACAATATCCGCCAGGTTGCCAAAGATGAGGGTCTCGCCGATGCTTTTGATTTCCCGGGATTCGTTCCCGCCTACATCCGACCGTTATTTTGTGAAGGAAAAGGGCCGTTCCGCTGGGCCGCGCTGTCGGGCGATCCTGAAGATATATACCGCACGGACGCTTTATTAAAAGAGCTGTTTCCAGAAAATCAAGCCCTTCACCGCTGGATTGACATGGCACAGAAAAAAGTCACATTCCAAGGCCTGCCGTCCCGTATTTGCTGGCTCGGCTACGGTGAACGGGAAAAGATGGGACTCGCCATCAATGAATTGGTCAGAAACGGCGAGCTGAAAGCCCCGATCGTCATCGGAAGAGACCATTTAGACTGCGGATCTGTCGCCTCTCCGAATCGGGAAACAGAAGCGATGAAAGACGGAAGCGACGCGGTCGGCGATTGGGCGGTGCTGAACGCGCTGATCAACACCGCCTCAGGCGCAAGCTGGGTTTCTTTTCACCACGGCGGGGGCGTCGGCATGGGATATTCCCTTCATGCGGGAATGGTCGCGGTCGCTGACGGCAGCATCCTTGCGGAACAACGGCTTTCCCGCGTTCTGACAAGCGATCCGGGAATGGGCATCATCCGCCATGCGGACGCAGGTTATGAAAAAGCGGCTCAAGTCGCCGAGGAACAAGACATTATGATACCGATGAAAAAGGAGCGGTAACATGCCGAAACAAATAGATACCATACTCACCAACATCGGCCAGCTGCTGACGATGGAATCCGGCGGCCCCCGATCAGGCGGAAGCATGCAGGATCTTCGTGTCACGGAAGATGCCGTCATCGGCATTCACGACGGGCGCATTGTTTTTGCCGGACATCAAGGAGCGGAGGAAGGATACGAGGCACGAGACATCATCGACTGCGGGGGTCGGCTCGTCACCCCAGGCCTCGTCGATCCCCATACCCATCTTGTATTCGGAGGGTCCCGGGAAAAAGAACTGAATTTAAAAATTCAGGGCAAGTCCTATTTGGATATTCTGGCACAAGGCGGCGGCATTTTGTCAACGGTCAAAGACACGAAAGCCGCCTCCGAAGAAGAACTGATTGAAAAAGGGCTTTTTCACCTCGGACGCATGCTGTCATACGGCATCACGACCGCGGAAGTAAAAAGCGGGTACGGACTCGACAAAGACACGGAGCTGAAACAGCTGACCGCGGCGAAAAAACTGGGCGGGCGCCAGCCGGTCGACCTTGTCACAACATTTATGGGGGCACACGCCATTCCGCCTGAGTACCGGAACAGCCCGGACGAATTTCTGAATCGCATGCTGCAGCTTTTGCCTGAAATAAAAGAAAAAGGCCTCGCGCAATTTGCCGATATTTTCACAGAAACAGGCGTCTTTACCGTCAGCCAGTCACGGGACTACCTGAAAAAGGCGTCTGAAGCTGGTTTCGGCCTGAAAATCCATGCTGATGAGATTGACCCGCTCGGCGGCGCGGAATTGGCGGCAGAGCTGCATGCTGTTTCTGCCGATCATTTGGTGGGGGCGTCTGACGAAGGCATCGAAAAGCTAGCGGAGTCCGGAACGATCGCCGTCCTGCTGCCGGGCACGACTTTCTATCTCGGCAAACACACTTATGCGAGAGCCCGGGAGATGATTGATGCGGGCGTACGGGTCAGTTTGGCGACTGACTTCAACCCGGGCAGCTCACCGACGGAAAATCTCCAGCTCATTATGTCGATTGCCGCACTTCATTTAAAAATGACCGCAGAAGAAATCTGGCACGCTGTCACCGTTAATGCCGCGTATGCGATCGGAAAAGGCGAAGAGGCCGGACAAATTAAAGCCGGACGGGCGGCTGACATTGTCATTTGGGAAGCGCCGAATTACATGTATATCCCGTATCATTACGGCGTCAATCATGTCCGCCGTGTCATCAAGAACGGAAAGACGGTCGTTTCAAGGGAGGGAGCCGCTCTTGGATAAGTATCCGTTTCTGCAAAAAGCCGGCTCCCTCTTCAACGACCGCCATGTGACAAGGGTCGGCGATGTGACGGAAGCGTGGGCGGGACAAACGATCAAAGGGCCGGCTTTGATCGGCGTTCCGCTTTCTAAGTCGTCAATCAGCCATTCCGGCGCCTGCTTTGCCCCCGGTGCGATCCGCCGGGCGCTCGGCGGGATTTCCGCATATTCCGCGGAGCTGCGGGAGCATGTCATTGACCATCTGTACGATATAGGTGATATTCAGATTCACGTCACGGATGTCGTTAAATCTCACGAACACATTTATCGGACCATTCATGACATTCTGACGGACCAGCCTGACTGGGTGCCCGTCATTCTCGGCGGCGACAACTCCATCAGTTATTCCACCATTAAAGCCATTGCGGAAACGAAAGGAACAACGGCCGTCTTTCAATTCGACGCCCACCACGACGTCCGCAACACAGAAGACGGAGGGCCGACAAACGGCACGCCATTCCGCCGGCTGTTAGATGAAAATATCATAAGCGGACAAAACCTGATTCAGCTTGGAATCCGGGAGTTCAGCAACAGCTTGGCATATGAACAATATGTAAAAGAACGGCAGGCAGACGTGCATACAATGGAGATGATCCGGGAGAAAGGGCTCCTCCGAACGATACAAGAGGTCTTGCCGGCCGTTCAAAAAAGAGCCGACGCCATTTTTATTTCGGTTGATATGGATGTGCTGGATCAAGCTCATGCGCCCGGCTGTCCTGCGATCGGCCCCGGAGGTCTGTATACCGAAGAACTGCTTCAGGCGGTCAGGTTTTTAGCCCAGGAGGCTGACATCTCGGGTATTGAGATCGTTGAGGTTGATCCGACACTTGATTTTCGCGATATGACAAGCCGGGCAGCCGCACACGTCATTTTACATGCATTAAAGGGATTTAAATTGTCACGTTAAAGTCAAATCCGGCACGCGTGCTCTCTGCTGCCGGAAGATTCTCACGCCACGCAAAAAGGGGGAGATCACGATGGATGTTGATCAAGGCGGCAATCAACTAAAGCGCACGATGAAAAGCAGGCACTTATTTATGATTTCATTGGGAGGAGTCATCGGCACGGGGCTGTTTTTGAGCACAGGGTATACATTGAGCCAGGCGGGGCCGGGCGGGACGATCGCCGCTTACCTGATCGGCGGCTTGATGATGTATCTTGTCATGCAGTGTCTCGGAGAATTGTCAGTAGCCATGCCTGTGACCGGTTCATTTCAAACGTATGCGACAACGTTTATCGGGCCGTCCACAGGTTTTATGGTCGGTATCATGTATTGGGTGAATTGGGTGGTGACGGTAGGATCGGAGTTTACAGCTTCCGGTATCCTCATGCAGCGCTGGTTTCCCCACAGCAGCGTCTGGATGTGGAGCGCGATTTTCGCGGCTCTCCTTTTTGCCGCCAATGCATTCTCCGTTAAATTGTTTGCAGAAACAGAGTTTTGGTTTTCCAGCGTCAAAATCGTTACCATCCTTTTATTTATCATCTTAGGCGGCGCCGCGATGTTCGGTTTGATTTCATTGCACGGTTCGGGTGAAGCTCCAATGCTGTCGAATTTCACCTCACACGGCGGACTGTTTCCGAACGGCTTTCTTGCGGTTTTCATCGCAATGATTTCCGTAAGCTTCGCCTTTTCAGGGACAGAGCTGATCGGAATTACGGCGGGTGAAACCGCCAATCCGGCAAAAGATATTCCGCGTTCGATCCGAAATGTCGCCTGGAGAACGGTTATCTTTTTTATCGGCGCCATTTTTGTGCTGTCCGGACTGATCTCCTGGAAGGAAGCCGGTGTGATTGAAAGTCCGTTTGTCGCGGTCTTTTCCCAAATCGGTATCCCATACGCCGCAGATATCATGAACTTCGTGATTTTAACGGCTTTGCTTTCGGTCGCCAACTCCGGACTGTATGCTTCCACCCGGATGCTGTGGTCTCTGGCGAATGAAAACATGATCAGCGCCCGGTTCAAAAAAGTCACGCCGAAAGGCATTCCGCTGAATGCCCTGCTCGCCAGCATGGCCGTTTCCTGCATATCCTTGATCTCAAGCATCGCCGCCCCGGGCACGGTCTACGTGGTGCTCGTGGCAATAGCCGGATTTGCCGGCGTCGTGGTGTGGATGAGCATCGCCCTTTCTCAGCTGTTATTTCGAAAACATTATATGAAAAACGGCGGACGCGTCTCGGATCTGACCTTCCGAACACCGTTATACCCTCTCGTTCCGATCGCCGCTGTGATCTTATGTTTCGCTTCATGCGTAGGCCTTGCATTTGATCCCAATCAAAGAATCGCCCTCTTCTGCGGAATTCCTTGTATGATCCTGTGCTATCTCATTCGTTTTTTGAGAAAGAAACAGCCGAAACAATCCGTCCGTGACATTCATTTGGATAAAACCATGCCATAAAAAAAGGCACATACTGATGAGGTATGTGCCTTACTTCCCTTATTCCGTAATCAGCGTATGAATCAGTTTCGGCGCTTCCGCTTTTTCTGAGATGCGGATGTTGTCATAGACTTTGGCAGTCACGTCGTCAACGTTTTCGCGGTTGGCGTAAAGGGTGACGAGCGGCTCGCCTTTTTCGACGTTGTCACCGACTTTTTTGCGGAGCATAATGCCGACGGCAAGATCGATTTCGTCCTCTTTTGTCGCACGTCCCGCGCCTAACAGCATCGCTGCGACGCCGATTTCGTCGGCGACGATTTCTGAAACGACACCCGCTTCTTTCGCCGGAACGTCAATTTTGTACGCCGCCTGCGGAAGTTTGGACGGATCGTCAACAACGGAAGCGTCTCCTCCCTGATTGCTCAGGAACTCTTTGAACTTTTCAAGCGCTTTGCCGTTTTTCATGACTTCCTGAAGCTTTGTTCTCGCTTCTTCCAATGTCTCAGCTTTTTTCGCCAATACGACCATTTGGCTGCCGAGCGTGAGGACGAGTTCGTTTAAGTCTTCAGGCCCTTCCCCTCTTAACGTATCAATGGCTTCTTGTACTTCCAGAGCATTCCCGATCGCAAAACCGAGCGGCTGCGACATGTCAGAAATCACGGCCATCGTCTGGCGGCCGACGTTGTTTCCGATGCGGACCATTGCTTTGGCGAGGTTCACGGCGTCTTCATCCGTTTTCATAAACGCGCCGGCTCCCGTTTTGACGTCAAGCACGATGGCATCTGCTCCGGCGGCGATTTTTTTACTCATAATTGAGCTTGCGATCAGCGGGATGGAGTTCACCGTACCTGTTACATCACGCAGCGCATACAGCTTTTTATCGGCAGGCGTCAAATTGCCGCTTTGTCCGATGACGGCTACTTTGTCGCGGTTCACAAGCTTGATGAATTCATCTTTTGACAATTCCACGTGGAAGCCTTCGATCGCTTCCAGCTTATCAATGGTTCCCCCCGTATGGCCAAGACCGCGGCCGGACATTTTAGCAACGGGAACGCCGAGCGCCGCGACGAGCGGTGCGAGTACGAGAGTTGTCGTGTCGCCGACCCCGCCCGTAGAGTGCTTGTCGACCTTAATGCCTTCAATGGCGGAAAGATCAATCGTTTCCCCTGAATTCACCATCGCCATTGTCAGATCGGCGCGCTCCTGATCCGTCATATCCTGAAAGTAAATCGCCATAGCCAGCGCGCTTGCCTGATAATCAGGGATGCTTCCGTCCGTGTATCCTTTTACGAAAAATTGAATTTCTTCTGTTGTCAGTTCTTTTCCATTTTGTTTTTTTACAATAAGATCTACCATTCTCATGATCTATCACCTGTCCTTCATTTATGTTCAGTGAATCAATCCGACGATCGCCGCTGTCAGGAAGCTGACGAGCGTTGCGCCGTACAGCAGCTTCAGCCCGAACCGCGCGACGACGTTTCCTTGTTTTTCATGCAGCCCTTTCACCGCACCGGTAATGATCCCGATAGAGGAGAAATTCGCGAATGAGACAAGGAATACAGATACCACTGCCTGTGTATGCGCACTGAAATGGAAATCGCCGGATGAGAGTGTCTGCATCGCCACAAATTCATTCGATACCATTTTCGTCGCCATAATGCTTCCGGCGCTCACCGCTTCATTCCACGGAATACCGGTTAAAAACGCAAACGGCGCGAATACATATCCGAGCAGCGCCTGGAATGTAATGCCGAAGACCGCGTTAAAAACGCCGTTGACCAGGGCAATGAGTGCAACAAATCCGATCAGCATCGCCGCTACGACGACGGCGACTCTGAATCCATCCATTATATACTCACCGAGCACTTCAAAAAAGGATTGCTTTTCTTCTTCAGGAACGACGATCAAATCCTCTTCTTTGCTGACGGTGTACGGGTTGATGATAGAAGCGATGATAAATCCGCCGAATAAGTTCAGCACAAGCGCCGTCACGACGTATTCAGGCTTCAGCATCATCATGTAAGAACCGACGATCGACATTGAGACCGTCGACATTGCGGACGCGCAAAGCGTATATAAGCGCTGTTCAGTAAGATAACCGAGCTGTTTTTTCAAACTGATAAAGACTTCTGATTGCCCTAAAATCGCGGATGCGACAGCGTTGTAAGATTCGATTTTCCCCATTCCGTTCACCTTGCTTAACGCAAGACCGATATACTTCGTGATGAAGGGGAGGACCTTCCAGTGCTGCAGAATTCCGATTAAAGCGGATATAAAGACGATCGGCAGAAGCACGCTCATGAAGAACGTCGTCTGTTTCGCATTCACAAGCCCGCCGAATACAAAGTTAATCCCTTCTGATGCATATTCCAGCAAGTAGTTAAATCCTTTTGCAAAACCGCCGACAAGAAAATTCCCGATACCGGTGTTGAGGAGAATATAACCGAGAATCAGCTGCAGCACGAGCATGACGGCGATCGGCCGGATTCTGATTCTTTTTTTGCCGTTGCTGGCAAGCCAGGCAAGACCTAAAAACACAATGATTCCGATAATTCCGATGAGATACTTCATATGTGTTCTCCTTTTATTTGTATTCGCTTACAATTTTTTATGCATCAACAAAGAAAGAGGATGGCGGAAGCTTTCAGCTTCCGCACTGCTGATTAATAGTCGCTGCTGCCGCTGTCTCCGCCGCTCACGATAGAGACGCCCGCACTTGCGCCGATCCGGCTCGCGCCCGCAGCGATCATGCTGTCAACATCAGCTTTTGTTCTGATGCCGCCTGATGCTTTGACCCCGATGTCCGGTCCGACTGTTTTTCTCATGAGAGCAATGTCTTCAGCCGTTGCCCCGCCTGTAGAAAAACCGGTAGACGTTTTGACGAAATCGGCGCCTGCTGATACCGCTAAGCGGCACGCGCGCTCTTTTTCTTCATCTGTCAAAAGGCATGTTTCGATGATCACTTTGACGAGCGCTTTTTTATCAGCTGCTTCAACTACCGCGCGGATATCAGCTTCAACCGCTTCATCATCGCCGTCTTTTAATGCGCCGATATTGATGACCATATCAACCTCAGTGGCTCCTTTTGAGATGGCATCCTTCGTTTCAAATGCTTTTGTTTCCGATGTCGTTGCGCCGAGAGGAAATCCGATAACGGTGCAAACGTCAACTCCCGTACCCTTCAGTTCCTCCGCTGCGAGTTTGACCCAAGTCGGGTTTACACAAACGGAAGCGAATTTATATTCTTTTGCTTCTTTTATCAGTTGTAAAATATCCGCTTTTTGTGTATGCGGTTTCAAAGCAGTATGGTCTATTTGACTTGCAATTGACATTGTATGCACTTCCTTTTTCCTAGGATACGTTTAGAATAACCGAATTTTGAACATATGTAAATTGGTAATTGAAATTATGTTCATGAATTGTCACAATTCTTAAATGAGTTTTTTAGCCGTATGCTGATCGGTAATCAAAACGTTGGCGTACTTTCCTTTCAGGGCGCCGTGAATGGCCTTGCATTTTCTGCTGCCGCCCGCCACCAGAATCGAACGCTCTTTCATTTTCAAGTCGCTGAGCTCGACTCCGATCGTCCTGCCGTTAATGCTGCTGCTGCAAATCCTGCCTTCCTCGTCAAAAAAGCGCGAACAAATATCGCCGACCCCGTGCGCTTTCAGCAATTGTTTCTCTTCTTCCCGGAAATAACCGAGTCTGAAAAGCAGCGCCTCATCCCGGACGGTTCCGACCGTAAACAGGGCGATATTGGCTTGTCTGCCCATTTCAATGATCCGCTTAATATGTCTGTCCCGCTCGACCATCTGTTTCACATCGGCGCTGTCAAATATAACCGGAAGCGGCAAATACCTCGGCATGGTCTGAAATGCTTCGGCGAACAGCTGAATCGTTTCTGACGAATACGTATTGACATTGGAATGACTGATGCCGCCTTTCAGCTGCACGACTTCAACGCTCTTTACCTGCTTCGGCTCCATGCGGCTTGCGATCTGGTACATCGTCGTCCCCCAGCTTACGCCGAGTATATCGCCGTCCTTTACGGTTTTATGCATATAGTCTGCGCCATAGCGGCTTAAGTAATGTGTAATGGCCTGGTAATCGTCACTTGGAGAAAAGACGACGTGCGCCTCAAGCAGCCCGTATTTTTCTTCCAGCTTCGCGCCGAGTTCGTCCAGATCCTCAAACGGGTCCATGACGCGAATTTGCACATACCCTTTTTCCTTTGCGTACTGAAGCAGCCTTGAAACGGTGGGGCGTGACAGATTAAGCCGTTCGGCGATCTGCTGCTGGCTGTAATCTGATTGATAATATAGTTTTGCCGCTTCTATGCTGAGCTGCTGTTTTTCACGATCCATGTCGCGCCTCCCCTCTCCGCTTATCATATCACCAAAACACGCGGTAAAAAAGCACCCTCTGATGGGGTGCCTATTTTTTCAGCACAAGCTCCTGAATCGCATGCGCCACGCCGTGTTCGTTATTTGATTTCGTTTCAAAATCAGCAATCTCCCTTACTTCCGGGATGGCATTGGCCATTGCCACACCGCAGCCGGCCCACTGAATCATGGACATGTCGTTGCCGTTATCGCCGATTGCCATGACGTCTTTCTGTTCAATGCCGAGTTTTTCGGCCAGCAGCTTGACTGCGTTTCCTTTACTGACTTTCGGGTGAAGAATCTCATGGAAGAATGGCGCGCTTTTGACCATTGTGTATGTTTCCTTGAATGATTCCGGAATGGAAGCGATCGCTTTCTCCAGCTTGTCCGGATCGTCAATGAACATGACTTTCGGAATCAGAATATCCTTCGGCACTTCATCGATCGTGCGGAAATGAAGCGGCACTTTCGTAATGTATGATTCGTATACCGTGTATTCACTGATATCCCGGTTCGGCGTGTACAGATTGGCTGTGTCAAAGTAATGCATCGGAGTATCCAGCTGTAAGCTCAGCTCGTAAAGCGACTTCAAATCCTCATAACCTAATGACTGCTCGGCCACGACACCGTTTGTATACGTATTTTGGACGAGTGCGCCGTTATAGGCAATCACAAAGTCGCCTTCTTCCTGTAAGTTCAGCTCTTCCAAATACCGACGCACACCGCCGATCGGCCGGCCCGTGCACAGGACGATATTGACCCCTTCCGCTTTGGCGGCATCAAGCGCCCCGCGGACTTCAGCCGTCACTTCATGATGATCGTTTAGTAGTGTTCCGTCCATATCTATTGCGATTAACTTGTACATCCTGCATCTCCTTTATATCCTTTTCTTCTTATGCTTTCATCATATCGTTTTTTCGTTTCAATGAAAAATCAAACGGACAAGTTTCTCCGCCTTCTCTTCGTATACCGGGTCTGCCTCCGGATGCGGGGCCGTCTTTTCCTCTTGTCAGCTTGTTCGCCGCTGTCATCTCTTTTCTGCTTCAAGAGCATCAGCCCCGCCGCAAAGAATGGGACGGCCGCTATGTCCAGAAGGGCAAGCTTTATTCCCATCGCTGCGGGAAAGTATGCCCATAATGAACGGCTGTTCCGCCTGATCATGATATAAGAAACGATTTCCAGCAGGATAAACAGAGCGTTCACCCACAAGTAAATGAGCATCGCCGCAAACAAAAACAGCAGGAGCGTATTCCGCAGCGTGCCGGAAAACAGAAGAGCGCGCATCATATCAAAGAATGAAAAAGACTGCATGCTGCCGTTGACGACATTGGGATTGTAAATGGTAAAACGCCCGAACTGATCAAAAAGCATAAAAAATAACCATAACAGTGAAAACCATTGAATGATATGTACGATGACACCCGTCAAAACGAGTCTGTCGGCAGCCTTATTTCTCATGTGCATCCTCCCCGCCGGTTTTTATTCTTGTCATTGTTTTTGTTTCTCCGTATATCTTCCAAATGAGCGTACCGTTTTTTCCTCTTTTCAACGTGCTTTTGACGGGGTGCGGATGTCCGAGGTATTCAATCTCGATCGTTCCGTCCGTGTTTTGTGAGATCACCTTGTACACATCCGAGGGCATGGGAACCTCGCCGCGGCCTTTAATGACCTGCTTGGTCAGCACGCTGTCTTTCGTAAACGTGACGGTTTCAGATCTGACCCCGTCCATCGGGCCCGGTTTCAGCCCCGCATCCCATGTCCCGTAATAAAAAGGAGGTTCGTCTGCTTTCTTTTGCGAGCAGCCTGTTATCATGACGCATCCGAAAACAAGAACCGTCATGATGAAAATCCGTATGTTCCGCAACATGATCACCTTCCTTTGAAGCTTTTTTTACGTCTGTAAGTTAGGCGGATGCCGTGGCACTGTGCAATTGACTACATAGTGTATAAAGACTTCACTAGATAAGGAGAATGATGAATGAACCCATATCAGTACTATACCCCGACTGCCTATTTCCCTCAGCAGCAGGAATACGAAGTGAGCCGCGTTGAGTATGAGCCGTATCAGCAGCAGGAAAGCTATTATTATGCGCCCCCTCAGTCCGAAGAGCGGCAGCCGACAGGTTTAGAACGGAGAGTTGCCCAGCTTGAAAGACAAAACGCCGAGCAAACGAGAGAGCTCACCCGCCTCTCACAAGAAGACCAGCGCCAAAACCGGGAAATCACGCGTATGAATGAGCAGATCAGACGGCTGAGCCAGTCCATTGAAATCCATACCCGCCGCTTAAACCGTTTGAATCAGCGCCTGCGCGCAGTCGAAAACAGACTCAATATTCCTTTTCACGCTACAGAAGGCGGCTTCTGAGAAAAAGGGCCGGAATACAAAGCTCGACAGGCCATCCCGAGCCTTGTATTCCGCTCTGTACATAACAGGTAAATAATTGAATCCCATTCTTGCATGAATGCCTCTCCTATTCTTTCACATGATAAATGTGTAAAATCAATCACTTCAGGAGGTCTTCATGATGTATCAAAACCAATACAGCGGAAATCAGCTGCAGCAATGCCGCCAAACAGCACAGCAGCTCATTCAGCAGACACAGCAAAGCAGTCAGCAGTACAAGCAAATGCTCCAGCAGGAACAGCAAAACATTCAAATGCTTCAGCAGATGCTTAACCATGAACAGCATGCCGTTCATACCATTCAGCAAGCGCTGCAGGGGCATGAACTGGCCATTCAGAAATGCCAGCAAATCGTGAATGTGTGCAATCAGCTTCAGCAGGAAGTAAGCGGACACATGCCTGCACCGATGGCAAACGCTAATGTTTCTTCATTCCCGCAAACCCAGCATCACACACCGTTTCAGCAGCATTCATACCAGCAATAGGCCGGTCATGCAAATGACAAAGCACGAGATACCGGCTTTGTCATTTGTTTTTATCTCTGTTTTGTCAGATCAATGCGATGAGCGGGTTTTCCGCCGAATTTTGCTTCAGCCTCATGCCTTACCGCTTCAAACGCTCTTGCTTCGACGTTTTGTTTAAACACATCAAGCTGTATTAAATAAGCCGCCCGCACTTTCAGCCCGTGGATAATGGAGATGATCCATAAAGGCAGCACGATATACACGCCCGGCGTGCTCGGCAGCACAAAAGCAATTGCTAAAATAATAAAATAGATAAGTCCGTATTTCAGCCATTTTTTGTTCTTGGCCCGGTAGCCGATATAGAAAAAGGCCAAGAAAGCGGTCAGCGCAAACGGCGCAAAAGTCAGCAGCAGCCAGCTGTGCAGCACTTCCCACCAAGTCCCTCTTTTCGTAATCAACATTCATTCCTCCTTTACTACTATAACATGGATAATCAAGGAAGGTTTTCTATAAAAAACATAGACGGAATGACGTCTTCCTGCTATATTAATAATGATAATCATTATCACCGAAATAGGGGGATCATTATGAAGAAACAATCATGGCTGATCGGCCTGGCACTTCTGCTTGTTTTCGCATTAAGCGCTTGCAGTGGCGCGAAGGAAAACAACGGATCGGCATCAGGCAAAGGAAAGACAGACATGCGTACATATGAATCAACAAAAGGAAATATTGACATACCCGCACATCCGAAACGGATCGTCACTGACTTTTATGCAGGTGAGCTGCTGTCCGTTGACGCAAATGTCGTCGGGGCGGGCTCATGGACTTTCAAAAATCCGTTTATCAAAAAACAGCTGAAAAACATTACTGACATCGGCAATCCCGTCAATGTGGAGAAAGTGATGCAGCTGAAGCCTGATTTAATCGTGCTGATGAAGGAAGACCAATACGAGAAACTATCAAAAATCGCGCCGACGATTGTCATTCCTTTTAACACCGCAAAGAATACGAAAGATACGGTCAGCCTATTCGGCGACATTGCCGGGGCGAAGGATAAAGCCAAAAGCTTTATGGCAGACTTCAACAAAAAAGCCGAAGCGAATCAAAAGCGCCTCAAAAACGTGATCGGCAAAGACGAGACAGTCGGCCTTTATGAAACGACGGATAAAGGCGAGATCTGGGTTTTCAATGACAATTCAGGCCGCGGCGGCCAAGCCGTTTATAACGCGCTCGGATTGAAAGCGCCGGCCAAAATTGAAAAAAACATCATGAAAACGGGCGCCATGAAACAGGTTTCCCAAGAGGTCATCCCTCAATATGCGGCTGATTATATGTTCATTACCGATTACAATCCGAATGGAGAAAGCAAAACATTTGAGCGTCTGAAAGATTCATCCGTTTGGAAAAATCTCGATGCCGTAAAACACAATCGTGTCTTTATCAACGATTTCAACACCTTCTATCCGTATGACCCGATTGCCGTCAGCAAACAGATGGATATTATCACCGACATGCTGATCAAACGGGCTGAAGAAAATAAAAAATAAAAAAAGCGGCACAGTCATGACACTGTGCCGTTTTTCATGTTCACTTTAATTTTGACTGTACGGAGCCCGGCATTTCTTCAAATCTGACTTCTTCCCAGGTCTCGACATACTTTCCTTTCGCCTTCACCTTCAAATACGCGTTCTTCCGAAGGTCTTTCCCGGCGAAAAAGGTCACTTCTTCTTTTTTCCCGGATGCGTTGTATCCGTCTAATGTATACTCAGTACCGCCCGGGCTAAGATGTTTGCCATCTCGATCAATCTGCACATAGACATCTTGCTGGTGAATAAACGGATTAAATCTGTCTGTAACATCATTATGAAAAAAGAGAAGTCCGTATATGACGGCAGCGGCCGCCAAGACGGCCAGGATTGCCAATGCTTTTTTCATCAGTGCACTCCCCTTACTTGTTCATTTTTTTCAAATAGCTTGTCCGCACCGCGAGGAAGAACAGAAGCTGAAAGATGAAAAATCCTCCGATGGTCAGACTGAGCGGCCCCGCTACATCGGAATAGCCTTCCACGGCCAATGTTCTCAAAGCAAACAGCGTATGCATGACGGCAATGACAAATGGGAAGAAGAACAAAATCGCCAATTGTATCGTTACGCTTTGTGCCATTTCGCGCTCACTCAGACCGATCTTGGCCAATGAACGGTAGCGCTCCCGGTCTTCATCTAAATCAGTGAACAGCCTGAAATATAAGAAACTTGCTGCCGCGACAAAGAAGACGATTGCGATAAACAGGCCGATGAATAAACTCAGGCTCGGCAGCTGCACCGTATCATAGTACGTCCCAGCTTTTGCCATAAAATCAGAATGGACGTCGATATAGTTGCCGTAAATCTCATTTTTCAAGGATTGGCTGATCCCAAGACTGTCTTTCCAATGATCATAGCTGTAGCCGTATAATGACGCTTTCTCACCGAGTGATTTCAGCTGATCAAAGGTTTGATCGTTCACCGCGATGATGGCATTCAATGAGATCAGCGGTTTTTTGACTTCTTTTACCGTCAGTTTTTGGTCAGACGGCTTGCCTTTTTGGTTCAGCAGCTTCAGCTGATCCGGCGCTTCGTTTTTGAAATTGCGGTCATACGTGCCCGGGAAATAGACGGCCTCATCATGTTTCAGGCCGTTCAGCTTAACATGGAAGTACTTCGCCGCCTCCGATTCGCTGATCATGTAAACAGGCGGAACAGTATCCCCTTCCTGATAGCGGACATAGGAAACATCTATTTTGTCTTTCTTATACGTAAAGCCGTGTGTTTTCAGTTCATGGTCAATATCTTTCAAATGAGTCTGTTCTTTTGGATTATTGCTGAAAGATACATACTCCATCTCATAAGCGGACTCTTCCGCCCCGACGGTCGATTTGTACATCGCGAGCACGCCCGTCGCCGTAAACGCAACCGCGGAAATAATGCTGACGATAAAGAACAGGCGGGCATTGTCTTTTAAACGATAAACAAGATCAGAAACCCAAATGACATTTTTCCCGCGCAGATAAAAGGTTTTCCACTTCTTCAGCGCGCGCAGAATCCAGATGCTGCTTTGGCTAAAAAAGAAATACGTGCCGATAACGGTAAGCAGTAAAATGATGAACGGTTCAGTCCCGTGGACATTGCCTTTCAGAACCATGCCGTACCCGCCGCAAAGACAGGCGATGCCGAATAAGGACAGAAGCACGGACGGCTTCGGCTCCGGCTTAATCTTGTCAGTGCCCTTTATTAATTTGATCACCGTATTTGATCTGACAAAAAGGATCGTGAACTGCGATAAAAGGAAAAATAAAAGCAGAAATCCGCCGGCCGTAATGCCGAGCGCTTTCCAAGGCATGTACAGAGGCAGCGCGTCCATTTCTAAAATATAAGCGCCGACCGTAAAGAACGTTTTCGAAAAAATGAAGCCTCCGATAATCCCGGCTGCGATCGACATGACGCCGATGATCATGTTTTCCGCCGTAATGAGCTTTCTCAGCTGCACCGGCGTGATGCCCTGCATCAGCAGAATACCGAATTCTTTATTTCTCGATTTCAAAAATGCGTTAACCGAATACAGAACAAATAAGAAAGAAAAAACAAAGATCATCCATTCCGCGGCGGTTAAGCCTTTTCTGGCGATGTTATTCAGGTAGCCTTCCTTTAATGCCGGATGAAACAGGAACATCGCAAAGGTAAAGAAAATCAAAACGGAAAAAGCGCTGCTCAAGAAGAATGCAAGATAGGCCCTTTTGTTTCTCGTGACGTTTTTATAAGCGAACTGAAGAAAGGTCATTTGCGTTTCCCCCCAGCATAGACAGCACATCGAGAATTTGTTCATAAAATACTTGGCGGTTTTCCCCGCGGTAAATCTCATTAAACAGTTCGCCGTCTTTTATAAAGATGACGCGGCGGCAGTAGCTTGCCGCAACCGGATCGTGGGTCACCATCAAAGCCGTGACATGATCATCCTGATTCAGGCTCTGCATCGTTTCCATGACGTCTTTTGACGCTTTGGAATCAAGGTTTCCCGTCGGTTCATCGGCCAGAATGAGTGACGGCTTATGAATGACCGCTCTTGCGATGGCGGCCCGCTGGCGCTGGCCTCCGGATACTTCAAACGTCCGTTTGTTAAGCAGGTTTTCGATACCAAGCTTTGCCGCGATGGCGTGCAGTTTTTCTTCCATGACAGACGGCGCTTCTTTTTCAAGCGTTAACGGCAGCATGATATTTTCACCGATTGTCAGCGTGTCCAGAAGGTTGAAATCCTGAAACACAAATCCGAGCTGCTTGCGGCGGAAATGAGCGAGCTTTGTCCGCTTCAGGCGATGCGGGTTTTCTCCGTGAATCAGGATATCGCCTGAATCTGGACGGTCAATCGTTGAAATGATATTCAAAAGCGTTGTTTTTCCGGACCCGGACGGCCCCATCACCGCCGTGAACCCGCCTTCTTCTATTGAAAATGAAATTTGCTTTAAGGCTTGATAAGATACTTGTCCTTTATAGGTTTTATTTATATGTTTGACTTCAAGCATATTCGCCATGAAAATCCTCCTTATGGTTTTATTCTTGTTGGTCTGGGCTGCTTTCATGTAGTGCCGGGGCATTTAACATAAAAATCCCCTTGACGTAAATCCATGTTATCAAGGGGAAACAAAACGAGCTATGTTGTTTTCTTAACGCAGTCTTACATTTTTGTAAGAAATGAAAATCGGACCGATGTCCCTTCACCGGCGGACGAAGTGATGTCCACCGTATGATTGAGCTTGCCCGTAATTTCTTTGACGAGATGGAGGCCGATTCCCGTAGATTCTTGGAAACGCCGCCCGTTTTCGCCGGTGTAATAAGGGTCAAACACCCGCTTGATGTCCTGCGAGGGAATCCCGACACCGTAATCTTTGACTTCAAGCACCGTCCTGTCTTCATCGCGGAAGACATACAGCTCCAGTCTGTCACTCTTGCCTGCCGAATACTTGACCGCATTTGTGACCACTTGGCCGATCGCAAATTTGAGCCATTTTGCATCGGTGTAAATCTGATGATCATCGCGAATGTCCATTTTCGGATAGACGCGGTATTGAATAAAAAATCGTTTATAGCTTTGAATGACTGATTGGAGAAGCTCTGATAAGGAAACCGCTTCGACTTTAAAATCCCGCTCAAACAGGTCAAGCCTGGATGAATAAAGGAGCGTCTCCAGCCCGAATTCAATCTGCCGGACTTCTTTTTTGATTTGTTCAAAAACGGGCTCATCCTCTTCTTGAATGATTAAATTAATGACCGACAGCGGCGTCTTTACTTGGTGCACCCATTGATTCATATACGTCACCCGCGCGTCGAGTTTGGCTTCAGTCTCATGGAGCTTCTGGTGCTGCAGCCGGGTCAGCTCCATCTGCTTTTCATAAAGCTCTGAACAAAACACTGAAGAACCGAGATACGGGATGTCCGTCCCTTCCTGCTCCGAGCTGAGCCAATGATACACGCCGCGGTCTTTGTACCAGCGATAGGCAAGATACCCCGCTAAAATAAGAAGCTGCACGCCCAATATGTAAAACAGGTGAGAAAAAGAATGAAGACCCGCAAACCAGTAATAAAAGAAGACAAACAGCCCTTGAAGGAGAAAAAGCAGAATCAGAACGGCATGAGACCGGAGAAACAGCTTCATGACAGCGCCCTCAGCTGGTAGCCTTCGCCCCGCACCGCTTCAATAGAAACAGGCGCATTCAGCTCCCGCAGTTTTTTTCTGAGCCGCGTGATATACACGTTAAGTGTATTATCATCGATGAATATGTCGGTGTCCCACGTCTTTTCCATGAGACGGTCCCGACTCGTCACCTTTTCTCCCCGCTCAAGCAGCACTTCCAAGAGCTTACTTTCTTTTTTAGAAAGCTCGCTTTTTTCGTCCTGAAAACGCAGTTCAAACCGTTCCACAAAGAGCTGCACACCGGCATATTCAACCACTTTCTCTCCCTGCTTGGCTGCGTACTCTCCGTATGCCCTGCGGATCTGGCTTTTGATTTTCGCCAGCACAATATCATAAGAAAACGGTTTTTCGATATAATCATCTCCGCCGTTTTCAATCGCCATCACCTGATCCATTTCCCCGCTTCTGGCTGAGATGAAAATGATCGGGCTTGTAGAATGCTGGCGGATCTGGCGGCACCAATAATAGCCGTCATAAGACGGCAGATTGATATCAAGCAGCACCACATCAGGCTTTTCCCGCAAAAAAACATCAAGAACAGCCGTGAAATCCGCGGCGGCCACGGTTTGATATCCGTATTTTTCAAGGTAATTCTGCAATAGTCCGCGAATGTCTTCACTGTCTTCCACAATCATGATTTTATTCATGCAACCATCCTCCAAAAGGATACGGCTTTTCGGAGCCCTCATTATTTGATGCCCCCATCATAATGCTTTCATCGGTTCTCTGCAACATGAGAAAGCGGGCCTTTATAAAAGACCCGCTTCTCCCTTTCTCAATGTAAGATCGATTATTTCTAATTGACATTGTTATACTTAGATGGCGGACTCGGAAAGGTAATTTTAAATCTTGTGCCAATTCCCGGCTGACTATATATATCAATATTTCCCCCATGTGCCTTGATAATTTGTTGAGCAATAGCCATTCCTAATCCAGTCCCTGAGTTATTTGACGAAGCGCTTGTCCCTCTGAAATACCGATCAAATAAACATTCAACCGTCTCTTCGTCCATTCCTATCCCATCGTCTTCTATTATAATTTGTATTTCATTGTCATGTAACACGTCCTGATATAATATGACCTTTATTTTAGTGCCCGGAGGATTATGTTTAATACAATTAGCAATCAAGTTTTCAACTGCGCGCTTTAGGTACCTTTCATCTATATTAAAAAGTATCTTATTGTGACTGGATTCTATAGCGAATCTCTTATTTTCTGACTCCGGTAGCAACTTCATTTTTTCTAAAGTGTCATGAATTACTTTCACTACGTTTTTTTCTTCAAGATCGATTGGAAGCGACTCATTTTTCAATTGAAAAGTTAAGTTGAAATCTTCAATCAGCTTTTCCATATATTCGACACGTTCTTCCATTATTAAGGAAAAATCACGCACTTGCTGATTTTCCCACTCATATTCATTTGAAGATAAAAGAACCGTATATCCCTTAATAACCGAAAGAGGGGTTTTCAAATCATGTGAGACACCGGCCATCCACTCTTCTCGTGTCTTTTCCAATAATTCTCGCTCAGCCTTATTCCTTTGAAGCGTTGAGGTAAGTTCAGACAGAGCCTGCATTAATTCTTGATAGGTCTTATATCCAGATTTATTATGTCTATATTTGCTTGAATGAAACTTCCAATCATAAGGTTCTTCATATTTTTCTTTAGACAAATTCTCAATCCAAGATACAATAAACAGCAGGGGAGCACCTAGTTTTTTTCCGTAAAATATTGCAATTACAATCCCTGCCATAATAATAGAAACTATCCACAAGTTATTCACCCAATAGAAAAAAGGGTTATTTTTTTCCATCGGCTTTCCCAATACCCATGTTAAATCCTGATTGTTTTTCGTTTCGTACCACGTAGATAATTGATAACCTTTTTTGGCAGGATACATGTAATCTGATATTAACTCTCCAAGAATATAATGCTTAGGTATATTTTTAGGTTTATTAAAAGAAAAAACCTCATCTCCTTGTTCATCTAAAATTTGAATCCACATTCGGTTCTCTAATAAATCTTCTTTTGCTTTCGTATTTATTGAAAATTGTTTATCTGCAACAACTGTTTGGCCAACAATTTTTTTTAAGGATAAGTGCGGCGTTTCCATTTTATTCTGACCCAAGACGAGGCTGAAAAATATGATACTGCCCACAATGAGCAGCCCCCAAATAAACATGAGTAAAAAAAGTCTCGATACGAAGTAAAATGCTATCCTATTTCTCAGCTTCAAAATAAATCCTCATCTATAGGCTCTGCTTCAAATATATAGCCCTGTCCTCGAACCGTTTTAATCCATCTTGGTCTGCTCGGGTCTTCTTCTAATTTTTCACGTAATCGTCTTACATGTACCATTACAGTACTATCTCCGCCGTAAAACTCCCCCCACACATCTTTATAAATTTGGTGTTTACTTAAAATTTGATTGGGATGTTCACAGAAATAAATCAGAAGTTTCATTTCCTGAGCAGGGCAATCGATTCTTGTCCCGTTAACAACAAGTCTTCCGGTATTGGGATCTATTTTAAAATGTTCATAATCGTATACCTGTTTTAGATGGTAAGAAGAAGAGATCTGAGTCGTTCTCTTTAATTGGGCTTTTACACGAGCTACAATTTCCAGTGGATTAAATGGTTTAGTAATATAGTCATCTCCCCCAAAACTAAACCCTTGCAATTTATCTAAATCTGTTGTTTTTGCTGTTAAGAAGAGTATCGGCACATTTGTATGGGAGCGTATTTTGCTGCATAAGGTGAAGCCATCAGTGTCCGGAAGCATGACATCTAACAAAATAATATTTGGAAGTTCCTGATCGATTTTCAGAAGGGTTTCGCTCCCTGTCATAGCTGTGGAAATATTGCTGAAACCTTCCTTTTCAAAGCAAGTTATTAATAAGTTTAAGATATGTTCGTCATCATCCACCATGAGGATTTTGTTCTCTTCTAACGTCATAAGTTACCCTCCTTTTTTTCTCATTTTAAATGAAATCGAATACATAAGAGTTGGAAAAGGAAAGAATTTAGCTTTTGTTTAGATTTCAGAATATTCTTATCAAATAATCAATTTTACTATATGCAGTCAATAAACCATGGATGTCGTTAAGTGAATGTTTAGGAAGAGTTTCGTTTGTGTTTAAAGAACATCGCTTATGATAAAAGTGAGGTGAGAGACAAATGAATGATCAAATAGTGGTAACACACGATCTAACTAAAAAGTATAAAAAGCATACTTCAGTTGATGGATTAAACTTAAGGATGAGGCGCGGCGAAATTTATGGTTTTCTTGGACCGAATGGTGCTGGTAAAACAACAACCATCCGAATGTTATTAGGTTTAATTAAACCAACAAAAGGAAACATTGAAATCTTTGGCCAAAACCTAAACAAGAATCGTTTGCAGATATTGCAAAGAATCGGGTCACTGGTAGAATCTCCAACTTATTATGGAAATTTAACAGGTTACGAAAACTTAGAAGCTGTTAGGAGGTTACGAGGACTTCCGGAACAACGGGTCAATGAAGTATTGGAAACTGTAAGGTTATCTAAAGTAGCAAATCGACTGACTAAGGAGTATTCCCTTGGAATGAAACAACGTTTGGGAATTGCAGTTGCCCTGTTAAGCAGTCCTGATTTATTAATTCTGGATGAACCGACAAACGGTTTAGATCCATCCGGTATCCAAGAAATAAGAGAGCTAATTAAAGAATTGCCTAAATCGGGAATGAGTGTTATTGTATCCAGCCACTTATTGAGTGAAATAGATCAAATGGCTACTCAAGTGGGAATTATCAACAATGGAAGGATGATTTTTCAGGACTCGATTGCAAGTTTACATCAAAAACGAAAACCACTATTAAAAGTCGGTGTTAGTGACGTAATCGAAGCAAAAACAATATTAAACAGGAAAGGATTAAAGGTTGATTTACAAAAAAATTATTTGTGGCTGTCTCAAACAGAACCGGAATTTGTTTCAGAAATCAATTCCATACTTCTTCATTCAGGGCTGTCTGTATTTCGACTTGAAGAAAAGACACGATCGCTTGAGGATATTTTTTTAGAATTAACTGGTACAGAGGGAAGTCTATGAAAAAGTTATTATGGGCAGATCAATTAAAACTGAAACGTTCGTCGTTATTGATTGTAGTCTTATTGGTTCCCTTACTCATTATAGCATATGAGTTGGTAAATCTTACTTATCGATCTGAATACGTGGAAAAACAAGCTGAAATGTTCCATGCTGGATCAATGTGGATGTATTTACTGTATGATAACAGTTTGTTATTTGGTCTGGGTTTTCCATTAGCCGCCACACTTTCTGCGTCAATAATAGCAAATATAGAGCATCAAGCAAACGGATGGAAGCAAACCCTTTCTTTTCCCGTATCTAGAATGCGAATTTATGTAAGCAAATTTATTTGCTTAGTAGTCAGTTTATTTATTTCGTCAACAATCTTCTTGCTCGGCATGGTACTGCTGGGCAAACTGGTAGGATTCGAAGGTAGTGTACCTTGGGGACTTTTGTTTGGAGATAGTTACAGCATGTTAGTTACAGTACTGCCTATAATGGCATTCCAGATATGGTTATCTATGGTGTTTAGCAACCAGGCATTCTCAATTCTTGTAGGATCAGTATCATCTATAATGGGTTTGTTTTTGGCAGCTGCTCAATCAACGAGATGGTTTCCGCTTGCTTATCCTAGTCAATCTTCGACAGTCATTCTGCAGTATGAAGGGATAGGATATAACCCAGATCTTTCATCTTACCTTTGCATTAGCCTTTTCTTAGGGATAATTATATTATTTCTAGGCTCTATTCATTTTGCTAAACGGGATGCTTTGTAAAAAGGAGGCGAAATACTTGAAAAACATTTTATTTGTAGAACGTTTAAAGCTTAAGCGATCAAAGTTATGGATCATCTATTTATTAGGGCCTTTGTTAGGTGTATCCCTGGCATACACTAACTTTATTAAAAACTATAACCTTTTTATGAATCCTGGAGACAATCCCTGGGTAGAGGCTTGGACACAAGTTGCCTTATTTATGGGCCCTTTTGTATTGCCTATCGTAGTGGGAATTTTCGCCGCCCTTGTTTGCAGGGGGGAACATGTAGGAGGCGGTTGGAAACAGCTTCTAGCCTTACCAGTCAAACACTCAGATATCTTTCTGGGAAAGTTTCTGACAGTGGTCCGCATGATATTCATTAGTATGTTCATTTTAATCCTCTTATTTATTGGATTCGGTTATATGTTAGGCATAAGCGGGACTCTTCCTTTACTTACAATTCTAGGTTATGGAATTAGAGGGATCTTAGCTTGTTTACCATTAATTTTATTGCAGCTTATTGTTTCAATCAGGTCTAAAACATTTGGCATACCACTCGCTGTTAGCATTGTTTTTACATTACCGGCCATTATTATTGCCAGTACACCATTAGGTCAAGTATATCCATGGACACAGCCTATGTTAGCAATGTCACCCGAAGATGAATCACCGATTCAATCAAACTTCCTATTTTACTCAATTATGGTAATAACATGTCTCGGTCTCCTGGTTTACGGAATAAGAAATTTTACTAAACGAGACCTTACGTAGGGTATATGCGGTATAAACTTATGAGAATTCGAGACAAGGTAATAATGAAATCACTGCGAAAGACAAAGATACATGACTTATAGATTATTTTAACAAAAAAGAAAGTTACCGACGTCATCGATAAAGAAAAGGATAATAACGAATTCTAGTTTTCATAACTATAGTAAACGAGGGGGCAAGCTGTATACAATTCGCTTGGATTGAAAGGGCCTGTAAAGATGAACAGGTTGATTTGATTGTGATACTTTGGTGAAACGCGAGAAGGAAATAAACGGAAAGACGAAAGCACTCACGATGTTGTGAGTGCTTTTTCATCAGCCGACCTGCTCCTTTACGGCTTTACCGGCTGATCCGAACTCTCTCATTTTGCTTCGCACCGTCTCTTCCACGGCTTCAATGCCGGGTGTCATGTAGCCGCGCGGTTCGTACAGATCGCTGTTTTTCTGAAACATGCGGCGTGTTTCGTCTGTCCAGGCTGCCATACATTCCGTATTGATATTGATCTTCGCGTGGCCGAGGGTGATGGCTTTTTTGATCTGATCCTGAGGAATCCCGGATGCTCCGTGAAGAACGAGAGGAATATCAGTCATGCGGGAGATAGCCTCCATTTCTTTAAACCCGAGATTCGGTTCACCTTGATATTTGCCGTGGACGGAGCCGAGGGCGGCGGCCAGCGCATCGATATTGGTTTCTTTGACGATCCGCTCACATTCAGTGATATCGGCATAGCGGACCCCGCCGACCAGCCCGTCTTCCATGCCGCCGACCGTGCCGACTTCTGCTTCTACTGACACGCCGTGTTTTGCGGCATAATCGGCGACTTCTTTTGTCATCGCGATGTTCTCATCAATCGGATGATGGGAGCCGTCAATCATCACTGAGCTGAATCCGGCGTCAATGGCCTGTCTGCAGCGTTCCGCCCTGCTTCCGTGATCAAGATGGAGCACGACGGGAACGGTAATCGCCATTTCTTCCATTAACGCGCCGACCATGGCGGAAATCGTTTTAAATCCGCCTAAATAGTCGACCAGACGATCGGAAGCCGCGGCGATGACCGGCGATTGCTCCTTTTGCGCCGCCTGCAGAATCGCCTTCGTCCATTGGAGGCCGTTGATATTAAATTGGCCGACTGCATAATGCTCCCGTTTCGCTTCTGCAAGAAGATGTTTCATGGTGACAAAAGCCATGTTCACGCCTCCTTCATGAAGTATTTTGATACGACGGCTTTCGTTGTTTCCTTTGCCGTTTTGATTGTTTCCTCCGCAGTCAGCTTATAATATTCAGGTCTGAACAGCTCTACGGAGACAACATCATTGAATCCGATTTCTTTTAACGCTGACAGATGGGCGTCTAAGTCAATCGCACCCTGTCCAGGCCAGACGCGGTCTTCATCCGTTAAAAAGCCGATCGGGAAGTCTTCTGTATCGTCGATATGATAGATGAAAATTTTCTTTCCGTCCGCCTGCTTCAAGCTCTCAATATTGGAGCCCATCGCGTGGAAATGGAAGCTGTCAAACACCAGTCCGACATTATCGCGGCCGACAGCGTTCACGATGTCATACGCCTGTTCAAATGTATTGACCGTACATTGCGGGTGGCCGACAAATTCAAGCGCGATTTTTACGCCGTACGGCTCCGCGATATCTGAAAGCTCAGTCAGCACCTCTACACTGCTCTTTTTGATCTCTTCTTTTACAATCTTCTGCTCTGTCACAAGCGGCACGGCCACCACATATTTCACGCCGAGCGTCCTGCAGGTTTCCATCATGCTTTTGAATTCCGAAATGATCTCCCTATAGCCCTTCTCATCACGGTTGTTAAAGAAAACCAGTGCGTTCAGGGCAAGCGGTTTAATGTGGTGTGTTTGAAAATATTCCGCCAGATCGGCCAGTGAATGGTCTTTTAAGTATTCCGGCAGCTTATCCATTGTGCGGA
Source organism: Bacillus sp. SIMBA_026 (assembly GCF_046535335.1). Taxonomy (NCBI): domain Bacteria; kingdom Bacillati; phylum Bacillota; class Bacilli; order Caryophanales; family Bacillaceae; genus Bacillus; species Bacillus sp. SIMBA_026. Next base: position 916,789 of record NZ_JAWRWX010000002.1, read on the forward strand.
TTTCAATATAATCATAGCCGTGCTTTTCGCACAGTTCTAAATCCTGTTTCAGGTTTGAATTCTCCAGCGTAGTCGCTTCATTAAAGCAAAGTTTCATGTCAGCCTCTCCCATCCGCGTTTTCGATATGAAGGGAGTCCGGCTGGAGGGCTTGTTTGCCCCGCTCCGCCGAACTCCATACTCAGCTTATGCCATACCCAGTTCTTCCTTTAATTTCTTAAGCGTGGTCCGGCTTGATTCATCCGCTCTTTCGCCGACCCAAGCAAAAACGGCGTTCGTCGCGATTCCGTCGAATTTCATCTCTCTCATCTTTCTGAAAATCGTCTCAAAATCGACCTCGCCTTGCCCGATGTCCAAATGCTGGTGAACCGTTACTTTCGCGTCAGGCGGGTTGACGATGTAGCGCAGGCCGTGCGCCGCTTTATGATTAAAAGTATCTGCAAATAAAACATGTGTGAGGCGGTCGCCGGCTTCATCAAACATGGTCGCAATATCGCCTTTTCCGTCATCATAGAAGAACGTATGCGCAGTCGAGTAGACAAGATTGATCCAATCCTTGTCGAGCGCGCGGATCATATCCATCGCGCCTTTGTGCGTTTCGATAAAATCGTATGGATGAGCCTGCAGATTGAGTTTAACGCCTTCTTTTTCAAAGACGGGCAGCAGTTCATCCATGGATTTGATGAATTTTTCTTCACTTGTCAACGGATCATATTTTGAACCGCTGAATTCACTGTTCATCAAATCCACTTCAAGTTCAACCGCAATTTCGATCGCCCGTTTCCAGTTGCGCACGGCGGCCTGTCGGCGGTCTTCATCAGGACCCGCCCAGTGGTAAAGCGGAAGAAGAGAAGACAGCTTCACACCTGTATCCTTTAAAAGGCGCTTCAATTGTTTGATTTTTGCTGAATCGACTTTCGGATATTTATAGAAAGGACAAAAATCCTCGCGCGGGGACAGTTCGATATATTCGTATCCGAGTTCCGCCGTTTTATAGACCGTTTCCTCCAAAGTTAAATCATCGCGATACATGGATGGATCTAAGGCCAGTTTCATTTCTTTCACTCCCGATCTATTATTTGTTCACAGTCGTAAATGATTGGTAGAATGCCGGTTTCTCTTGAAGCGCCACTGGCTCTTTCTGGCCGGATTCCTGAGCTTTTACGCACGCGTCAGTTGTCACCGCGGCAATATAACCGTCCCATGCCGTCGGACCGCTGACTTCGCCTTTATTCCGGATCGAATCAATGAAGTCTTGAATTTCCACATCATACGCAGCCACAAATCGGCGCTGCCAGTCCATCAGGATATCGGTGCTGAATGTCCCTTCTTTTCTCAAGCTGATGCTTGACGGTTCCGGAAGCTTGATAACGCCGTCTTCCCCGACGATCTCACATTGAATGTCATAGCCGTATTTACAGTTCACGTAGATTTCGGCATTGATGACGATGCCGCCTTTTGTTTCGATGATGACCATCTGCGGATCTTTCAGATGCGGCAGCGCATTTTTTGATTTCTTCGGATAGATGACCTGTACGGATTCATAGTCGTCATTGACGAGCCAGTGGAGGACATCAATTTCATGAACGAGCGTATCGACGACGGCCATGTCCGTTGAATAATTCGATGCGACTGTCGGGTTGCGGTGCGCACAGTGAATCATCAGCGGCTCGCCGACCACGCGGTTGTCAATCGCTTCTTTCAGCTGAACGTAACCGCTGTCATACCTGCGCATGAAACCTACCTGCACCAATCGTTTTCCCGTCTTCATTTCTTCCTCGACAATGCGCATACAGCCTTCTGCCGTTGTCGCAAGCGGCTTTTCACAAAACACGTGCTTGCCGTGCTGAATCGCTTTCAAAACGCTGGACTCGTGAGCCGGGCCCCAGCTTGTCACTAAGACGGCATCCACATTTTCAGCAGCGAGGAGGCTGTCGTCATCAGGATAAACGGAGGCGTTCAAATTGAAATCCTGAACGGTCTGCTGCGCGGCCTCCTGATTCACATCTGTGACAGCGGTAATTTCCGCACCCGACAGCTTATTTGTGATGCGGTTGATGTGTTCTTTTCCGATAGCACCGGTTCCGATAACACCTATACGTAAATTCATTGATCGCCACTCCTTCTGATAATCAAATAATGGTTCTCGTCTTTCTTTTCTCACTGCCGTCCTGAGGAGCGCCGTACAGTTCCTTCTGTATCTGTTCAAGCGACTTGCCGGACGTATTCGGTGCGAAGACAAGCCCGATGATCATACTGGCCGTCACACATATGAGCAGAATACCGGCCATAAAACCGATGCCGAATTGTGACATGATGACCGGCACAAATAAACTCCAAATGCCGATTGAAATACGGACGAGAAAGAACATGAGCCCTTGTGCTGACGCTCTGTGTTCTGTCGGGAATAGCTCGCTTGCCCACAGCTGGTAGTTCGCCTGCTGGCCGGCTCCGTTATTGATGCCGATCGCTAAAACAAACAAAAGCAGCATCGGGAGTCCCTGAAAGGGCAGTAAAAACAGCGACCAGCCGACAACGGCCATACATGCGCAGATACCGAACACCGTTTTCCGATATTGATCTGCAAAAGGCATGAAGATACAGGCGACGCCGAGCCCGGTGAATATAAACAGGGCCATCTGCAGAATGTTGGCCGTATTTGCGGATACGCCGCCGACCTGCTGGTAGATGTACGGCATGAAGAATCCCATGACGCCCGCTGCGAGATTCCATACGAGAAACACACCCATTAAAAACAAAATGTTCTTGAAAAATTTCGGCTGAAGCAGGTCAAAATAAGATGTTTTTTTCACGGCGGCAGGCCGCTCTTCACTGTTTTTCCAGGCATCCGACTCAGGTAAACGCTTTCTTATCACATATGTGATCAGGGCGATCACCAATAGATGCGCAAAGACAATTTTATTTCCTAAAAGCCCGAGGTCACCGACCAAAACGGATAACAGCAGAACCACAACGGCTCCGGCGGCCCACGCCACCTGCGCCACTCCGCAATGCCTCGCCCGGTTTTTCTCGGGGGCGTTTTCCGCGATAATGGTCCATGAAGCCGTAATATCCGCGCCTACAGAAATCCCGATAATCATGTATCCGCATAACAGCATGGGAAAGTTGAATCCAAACAAAACCAAACAAATTCCTAAGGCGTAGACGAGCATACTGTTTGTGTATACAGCTTTTCGGCCGACCTTATCAGCCAAATACCCGCCGAGCAGCGCTCCGACGGCCGCTGATATCGCATTTGCGCTGAAGGCGCCGAGCAATCCGATCTGACTGTCGGACAGCTTCAAGTAGCTGACCCACATAGATAAACCCGCTGATCCTGCCACAATGGAACCTGCATCAATGTAATTTGCTAATGCTGCGGCGATGGTCCTTTTGCTGAAAGCTGATTCCGCCTTGGCACTATTCATATAAGTCCCCCTCTAATTTGCAGGATCAAGCAGTTCACTGTCGATGTACTTTCTCGCAATCAGCGCGTACTCAAGCGGATTGGCGACTGCCGGGTCTTGTTCGGCTTCGATGACGATCCAGCCTGAATAATCATGACGGACGAGCGCTCGGTACACTTCGGTAAAATCGATGCATCCGTCTCCGGGAACCGTAAAAATGCCTTGTAAAAACGACTGCCTGAATGACTTGCCTTCCTGTCTGCACCGCTCCATAATGTCAAACCGCGCGTCCTTGAAATGAACGTGTCTGATCCGATCCATATGCTTGTTGAGAATCGTCATATAGTCTCCGTCCGAGATATAGGCATGGCCGGTATCATATAGTAAATGAACATACCGCGGGTCCGTTCCATCCATCAGCCGGTCAACTTCTTCCGCCGTCTGGACGCCTGTGCCGAGATGATGATGAAACGTGAGCTCCAGCCCGTATTCGTCAGCGATTTTCCCGAGACGGTTCAAGCCTTGGCACAGTGTATCCCATTCTTCATCTGAGAAGTGCGGTTTTTTCTTAAATACATCAATGTCCAAGCCTTGGACACTGTACGTCTGTTCAGAAACGATGGCGGCATCCGCTCCGACTTTCTGCAAATAATCACAGTGTTCTGTAAATTGTTCAGCCGTTTTTTCAATACCGTCTTGAATGATAAAGCTGCTGAACCATTTCCCCGCAATCCGCAAGTTCCGGAGAGCCAGCTCCTTATTGAGGACGGAGGGTTCAGGGAAAAACCCTCCCGCTTCCGTACCTTGAAAACCGGCGACAACAATATCGCTTAACAAATGCTGCAGCGTATTCCCGGCTCCGATCTCCGGCATATCGTCATTGCGCCACCCAATGGGAGCGATGCCCCACAGAATATTTTGTTTGCCCATCGTGATGCCTCCCCTCTAATACTGCTTCGCAGACTTCAGCTTCATCTCTTTCGCTTCGTATGCCCGCTGAACGCTTTCCTGCTCCGACACTTCCGCCACGCCGACATGCCACCAGCTGTCATAGCCGTCCGTCATCGTTTTCGGCAGAACCTTCATTTCAATTAAAGTGGATACGTCTTGCGTTTTCGCATCTTCAAGCGCCGCTTTCAGTTCTTCAACCGTATTGGCTCTGTATGTTTTAGCGCCGTAGCCCTCTGCCACCTTCGCGTAATCAACGTTTAAAATCTGATTGTCCTCTGTGCGGAACTCGCAGAAATAACTGCCGCTCCCGTGATCCATCTGCAGGTTGTTGATACAGCCGAATCCCGAGTTGTCAAAAAGCAGGACATTGATTTTTTTGTTATATTGAAGGGCGGTAATCAGCTCTGAGTGCAGCATCAGAAAGCTTCCGTCGCCGACGAGTGAATAGACTTCTTTGTCGGGATGAGCCAGCTTGAGGCCGAGCGTGCCCGATACTTCATATCCCATGCAGGAATAGCCGTACTCCAGATGGTACGTATTCGGGACATTGGAATGCCACAGCCGCTGCAAATCTCCCGGAAGAGATCCCGCCGAACTGATGACGACGCTGTCTTCAGGAATCGTGTCATTGATGGTCAACAGCGCCGTTGTTTGCGGCAGCTCAGTCTCGAGCGCGTCGGCATACTCGTTTAACACGTCCTGTGAGAAATGGTTTTTAATTTCCGGCTTGAACGCGTCACGTGTAAAAGTGACCTTGCCGAGCCGGTCCCGTTCAGCCAGCCATTCATCTTTCCAGTCTTTAATCGCCGTGCCGAATGCACTTTTATATCCGTCTAATAAGCCGTGCAGCCTGCCGAGCGTCACTTTCGCATCGGCTACGACCTGAAACGCGTCAAGTTTGTATGCCTGCATGCGGCTGACATTGATATTCAAAAATTTTGCTTTGTCAAAATCAAACGCCGTTTTCGAGGATGTCGCAAAGTCCGTGTACCGTGTGCCGACACCGATGATCAGATCAGCCTGGCGGGCGGCTTTGTTTGCGGCGAGTGTGCCCGTGATGCCCATGCCGCCCAGATTGTTGGCGAAATCGGCTTCAACCGTTGACTTGCCGGCCTGCGTTTCGACAAGCGGAATGCCGTATGTTTCAGAAAGCGCGATTAATTCCTCACGCGCGCCGGAGTACTTCGCGCCTCCGCCCACTAAAATGACGGGACGGCTGCTCTCCTTAATTCTCTCCGCGGCGCCTTTCAGCTCACGCTCGCTCGGCTGCATCCGGTCAATGTAATGAACGCGTTTTTCAAAGAAGCTTTCATCAAAATCAAATGCTTCTCCCTCTACATCCTGAGATATGCAGATTGTCGCCGGACCCGCTTTTGCCGGATCTGTCATCACTTCAAATGCCCGGATTAAGCTGCTCATCAGCTGCTCGGGGCGGGTGATGCGGTCCCAATAGCGGGACACGGGCTTTAACGCATCGTTTGTCGTGACGGCGGCACTGTATTCCTGCTCCACCTGCTGAAGCACCGGGTCAGGCTGCCTCGTCGCAAAGGTATCGGCCGGAAGCAGCAGCACCGGAATATTGTTAGCCAGCGCCGTGCCCGCGGCAGCCGTCAAGTTAGCGGCACCCGGACCGACTGATGTAGATACCGCGTAAATTTTTCTTCTCAGCATCTGCTTGCTGTATGCCATCGCGGCATGCGCCATGCCTTGTTCGTTTTTGCCTTGATAGACTTTCAGGTGCCCGGCGTCCTGCTCAAGCGCCTGCCCGATCCCCAACACATTTCCATGGCCGAAAATCGTGAAGATGCCCTCAACGAACGGCTCTTCTTTTCCGTCAACATGAATGTACTGCCGGTTCAAGAATTTTATCAGCGCTTGTGCTGTCGTTAAGCGAATTGTATTACCCACAAACGATCCCACCTTTTATACGTTCTATTTACCGTTAAGACTGTGCTGCGCTTCAATCAGTTCGATGATTTCACCGGCAGCCGGCATTGCTTCTGAGGAGCTGTGTTTGCTGACGACGATGGAAGCGGAAGCGCTCCCGTATTTTAAAGCCGTTTCAATATCCCGGCCGCTGACAAGTCCGTAGATGAAGGCTGACGCATAGGAATCACCCGCTCCGAAGGTCTTCAGCACCTTTGTTTTATAGGCATGCGCCCGGAAAACTTCTCCCGATCTGCTGTATGCGTATGATCCGTCAACGCCGTGCTTAATGACGACAAGGTCAGCGGAGTGCGCAAACAAATGGCGGACGGTTTCATCGTTATCTCCGCCGCTGCGGTTTTCCATTACGTCAAATTCGTCACGCGTACCGATGACGATATCGGATTGTTCCGCCGCCAGCGTGTAGTACACGGCTGTTTCTTCTGCCGATTGCCATGTATACGGACGGTAGTCGAGCTCAAACACGACTTTTACGTCATGTTTTTTTGCGATATGCACCGCTTTTAAGACGGCTTCGCGCGACGGGCTTTTCGCAAGCGCCGTACCTGATACGAGCAGCATTTTCGCATTTGCGATGTAGCCTTCATTGACTTCGGACGGCTCAAGATACAAATCCGCCACGTCATCCCGGTACATCAGAATGCTGCACTCTTCGGGACTGAGAATTTCCGTAAAAGCGAGCCCGGCTTTGCGCCCTTCTTTGTCAACGGTCATTTGTGACGTATCAACGCCCTTTTCCTGCATATAGGAAACGATGAATCTGCCGTGCTGGTCATCCGGAATTTTGCCGATGAAACCGGCTTTTAATCCGAGCTTGGCGCTGCCGATCGCAATATTTGCCGGGGAACCGCCGACATATTTAGAAAACGTCATCGTTTCTTCCATCGGCCGGTTGTATTCCGCCGCGTTCAAATCAATACACGCGCGTCCGATCGCGACAATATCAAACTCTTTTTCTTCATTAAACGTATATTTCATCGTTATCTGCCACTCCTCACTTGTTAGCGTTCCAAGATCCATTCATGGGCCGGATCATTATGAAACTTCCATTTTCGTGTCGGTCCCGCCATTACATTCAGGTAGTAAGAGGTATACCCGTCCGGAACACCAACCGGGTGATAGCCCGCCGGCACGATGACAACGTTTTCATTTTCTGCGGTCATCGTCTCGTCAATCGAGCGGTCGTCCGTGTACACACGCTGGAAGACAAACCCCTGCGGCGGGTCCGTTTCATGGTAATAGGTTTCTTCTAAAAAGGATTCAGCCGGCAGATTGTCTTGGTCATGTTTATGAGGCGGGTAGCTCGACCAGTTGCCGCTGTCCGTGTAAACTTCAACAACGAGAAGGCTGTTTGCCGATGGATCTGAATCGGGGAGAATATTATGAACGGTTCGTTTGTTTGCCAGCTTGCCGCGATGCTCCACACCGTTGTCTTCCGCTTTAATCAGCTTTGTCGGAAGCTGGTGTTCGGACGGAGAATAGCACAGCGCGACCCTCGCCCCGCTGACCGCTGTGATTTCAAAAGAGCGGTCATTGGACACATAAACGCTGTCCGTCGGTTTTCTTTCAAATACGCTTTCACGGGTGCCGATGCTTTCAAATGTCTGATCATAATCAGTGACGGTGATTTTTCCCGTTACCGCAACGATACAGCACTCCGTCTTTTTCAAATCTTCTGTATATGTGGAACCGGGAGTGAGGTCAACGACTTTAAATCCGACGTATTTGAGGTCTGAATTGGCTGAAGTGACGTCATGTATGATGTTCACGCCTTGAGAAATCTCATCGGCCTGCGGTTTGCGCAGCAAATGACTCATGTTTATTCCTCCTTAATTGATGGTAAAAGAAAACCCGGACGGAATCACAAAGCCGTCCGGGCCGGCTGTCAGATCAATTGAAGTCAGGAGACGGGTATCGTGCCGTCACGACTTTTTTACGTGTATAGAAGTCGACGCTGTCTTTTCCGTTTGCGTGCAATGTGCCGAAGAAAGAAGACTTCCAGCCAGAGAACGGGAAGAATGCCATCGGCGCCGGGACGCCAAGGTTGATGCCGAGCATTCCCGCGTCAATATTCTCACGGAAGTAGCGGATCGCGTTCGCATTTGAAGTGAACAGACACGCACCGTTCGCAAATTCAGACTGGTTGGCGATGTCCACCGCTTCTTTTAAGTTTTTCACGCGGATGACCGACAGAACGGGCGCAAAGATTTCATCTTTCCAGATCGTCATATCCGTCGTCACGTTGTCAAAAATTGTCGGTCCGACGAAATAGCCGTCTTCCGTTGCGTTTTCACGCCCGTCACAAAGAAGTCTCGCTCCTTCTTCGATGCCTTTTTCAATATAGCTGTGCGTCCGTTTTTTGTTGTCCTCGCGGATGACCGGGCCTAAGAACACGCCGTCATCCAGTCCGTTTCCGATCTTGATGTCTGCGACCTTTTCCTGTAATTTCGCCATAAACTCATCGGCGATTCCCTCTTCAACCGTCACAACCGCGCATGCCATGCAGCGCTCTCCTGCCGAACCGAATGCCGCGCCGATAATGTTTGTCACCGTATCTTCAAGGTGGGCGTCATTTAACACGATCGTATGGTTTTTCGCGCCCGTTAACGCCTGCACGCGTTTCAAATGTTCGCTGCCTTTTTTGAAAACATACTCGCCGACAGGTTTTGAACCGACGAATGAGATGGCTTTAATCTCCGGATGTTCAAGAACGCCGTTTACGACGTCATGCGCGCCGTGCACGACATTGAAGACGCCCTTCGGCAGACCGGCCTGTTCAAACAGCTCTGCCAGTTTTTCCGTTAACAGCGGCGTACGCTCAGACGGCTTCAGAATGAAAGTGTTTCCTAGTGAAATCGCCATCGGGAACATCCAGCAGGGAACCATCATCGGGAAGTTGAACGGTGCGATACCGCCGACCACCCCGATCGGATAGCGGTAGTTCGCTGCCTCTACATCCGTCGCGATGGAGGCGAGTGAATCGCCCATCATGAGTGACGGCGCGCCCGCTGCGAATTCGACGTTTTCAATTCCGCGTCCCACTTCACCGAGTGCTTCTGTCGTGTTTTTACCGTTTTCCAAAGTGATCAGACGGGCAAGCTCTTCTTTGTTCTGCTGGAGAAGCTGCTGATAGTTAAATAGAATTCTCGCACGGCGCGGCACTGCCGTCTTTGACCATGTTTGAAACGCCTCTGACGCTGAGCGGACGGCGTATTCCACATCCTCCCGCGTAGAAATCGGAACCTGGCACATCACTTCTTTTGTAGCCGGATTGACAACGTCTTCATATTGATCTGTCTTACTTTCAACCCATTCACCATTGATGTAGTTTTTCAGTTTTCTGATCTCTGCCATTCTCATTGCCTCCTTAAATAGTAAACATCCTGTTCAGCTGGGTAATAATGGATGAATATATTCATCTTTTGCATATAAAAGACATGAATTAAACGCTTACAAATGCTAAAATAATGGTGACTCCCAATCTTTCCATGTAAAAGTTGATCATGTGACGGAAAAAAGCAAACGGTTACATCTTTAAATTTTGATTTTACAGGTTATATTTTGGTCATTTCTTGGTTACATTGTAAGCCCAACACCTCTTCAAGTCAATCTAAAAAATCAAAATTTTTTCATTATTTTTATCATACTTTTTTTGAACGGGAAAACAGGAACTTGGAGAACCGTGTCGAATCGTACGGTGTGAACCCTCTTTTTTATCATTTGTTAAGTAACTATTGATTAACTTCTGGTGTTTATTATATATTTTAATTACTTTAAGAATTCTAGAAGGAGTTTTTTTATGAAACTGATGCGGATTCAGGAGATGGAAGAATACATTCTCAAACACGGAGCCACTTCGCTGGATGAGCTGTGCGAGGTATTCAACGTCTCTAAAAACACGGTCAGACGCGATATTAATAAGCTTGCGGAAAAAGGAGTTATCAAAAAGGTGTACGGCGGCGTGACGTCAGCTGAAAAATCTGTGCTCGTCCCTTTTGAAAACCGCACCATTCAGCATCAGGATGAAAAAATCAAAATCGCCCGCTATGCGTCACGATTTATCGAGGATCACGATCTTGTGTTTATTGATTCCGGCACGACGACCAAATCGATGCTGGAGACGCTTGATCCCGATAAGAATGTAACGGTTTTGACGAACAGCCTTGATATTATTAACGCGGCTTCATCCATGAAAAATATCGACCTGATCATCATCGGCAATAACTACAAACGGAAGACAAGGTCGTTTGTCGGCATTGATGATCCGAGCACACTCAATAAATACAACATTAACAAGGCGTTCATGTCCGCTACCGGGACAACGATCACCCACGGCCTGACGAATTCCGACTTACTGGAATACGAGGTGAAAAAGAGAATTTCCGAAAAGGCGAACGAAGTGTATCTGCTCGCGGATCATTCCAAATTCGGCAAATCCACGCTTTTGACATACGCGCCTTTCGACCGGCTTCACAGCATTGTCACTTCTCAGCAGCTCGATGAGGAATATACGAAGTATTGCCAAGAGCATCAAATCGACATTCACTTGGCATAGCGTTATAGTTAATAGAGAACGCTGCCGTATTTTTCCGGCAGTCGCTATGATATCCAATTTTTTCAGGGGGCGAAAACATGAGCAAAGTAACAATCGGCAAAACTGACCTAAAGGTATTTCCGATCGGTTTGGGAACAAATGCGGTCGGCGGACACAATCTCTATCCGAATCTGAATGAAGAAACAGGAAAAGAATTGGTCCGGGAAGCGATTAAAAGCGGCGTTACCATGTTAGATACCGCCTATATTTACGGTGTGGGCCGTTCTGAAGAATTAATCGGCGAGGTGCTGAAAGACTATAACCGCAAGGATGTCTTCATCGCCACAAAAGCCGCTCACAGAAAAGAAGGCGATGACTTTGTTTTCGACAACTCACCGGCCTTTTTGAAACAATCGGTCGAAGACAGCCTGAAACGCCTGCAGACCGATTACATCGATTTATTCTACATCCATTTCCCGGATGAGCACACGCCGAAGGACGAAGCCGTTCAAGCGTTGAATGAGCTGAAAAAAGAAGGAAAAATCCGTTCAATCGGCGTATCCAATTTCTCTTTGGAGCAGCTGAAAGAAGCCAATAAAGACGGCTTAGTCGACGTGATTCAAGGAGAATACAACCTGCTGAACCGTGAGGCGGAAAAGGCTTTCTTCCCTTATACGACAGAACACGGCATCTCATTCATTCCGTACTTCCCGCTCGTATCCGGACTGCTGGCCGGCAAATACGACGAGAACACAACCTTCCCTGAAGGCGACCTGCGCAATGACCAGGCGCATTTCCAAGGGGAGCAGTTTAAAGAAAACATCAAAAAAGTCAACCAGCTCAAACCGATTGCCGAAAAGCACAATGCCGATACGGCGCATATCGTGCTTGCCTGGTACTTGGCGAGACCTGAAATCGATATCCTGATTCCGGGCGCCAAACGCGCGGATCAATTAAAAGACAACATGAAAGCAGCCTCCATTACGCTATCTGCTGAAGAAATCGCGTTTATCGACAAGCTGTTTTCCTAAGAAAGAAAAAAAACACGCCTTTTAAAAGGGGCGTGTTTTTTTTATGTTTATATTTTTCTCTTCGGGGAATGAAATAGTTATCTAAATAAACTATTATGCGTTCCAAAAGATGAGGAGGATCATCTGTGAAGAAAAACACCAAAAAATACCTGATTTACTTTTTCGGAGCATTAGGCGGGCTGCTTTATGGCTATGACACCGGTGTGATTTCAGGGGCTTTGTTATTTATTAACAATGATATTCCTTTAAACACGCTGACCGAAGGATTGGTCGTCAGCATGCTGCTGCTCGGTGCGATTTTCGGGTCCGCCTTAAGCGGGACATGCTCTGACCGATGGGGCCGGAGAAAAGTGGTTTTCGTCCTTTCACTCATTTTTATTATCGGCGCGCTTGCCTGTGCGGCTTCGCAAACCGTCACTATGCTGATTATCTCCCGTGTCATACTCGGGTTAGCCGTCGGCGGCTCAACGGCACTGGTTCCCGTTTATCTATCTGAGATGGCGCCGACAAAAATACGCGGAACGCTCGGCACATTGAATAACTTAATGATTGTAACCGGAATTTTACTCGCATATATTGTGAATTACATATTCACCCCGTTTGAAGCTTGGCGCTGGATGGTCGGTCTCGCCGCAGTACCGGCGGCGCTTTTATTAATCGGAATCACGTTTATGCCGGAATCTCCGAGATGGCTCGTCAAACGCGGCCGTGAGAAGGAAGCCAGACGAGTCATGGAAATGACTCACGACAAAGAGGATATCGCCGTTGAATTGGCGGAAATGAAACAAGGTGAAGCCGAGAAAAAAGAATCTACGCTCGGCTTGCTGAAAGCCAAATGGATCCGTCCTATGCTGCTGATCGGGATCGGCCTCGCCATCTTCCAGCAGGCGGTCGGTATCAACACGGTGATTTACTATGCGCCGACCATCTTTACAAAGGCCGGACTCGGCACTTCGGCGTCCGTTCTCGGCACGATGGGCATCGGTGTCTTAAACGTCATCATGTGTATCACCGCCATGATCTTAATTGACCGGATCGGCCGGAAAAAACTGCTGATGTGGGGAAGTGTCGGCATTACCTTGAGCCTGGCGTCCCTATCAGCCATTCTCCTTCTGGCCGGCCTGTCAGCTTCAACGGCATGGCTGACCGTGCTGTTTCTCGGCATCTATATCGTTTTCTACCAGGCGACATGGGGTCCCGTCGTATGGGTTCTGATGCCGGAGCTGTTCCCGTCAAACGCACGCGGGGCCGCAACCGGATTTACGACATTGATTCTGTCGGCAACCAACCTGATCGTTTCACTGGTATTCCCGCTTATGCTGAGCGCCATGGGTATCGGCTGGGTATTCGGAATATTCTCAGTCATTTGCCTCTCATCCTTCTTCTTCGCCGCTTACATCGTTCCCGAAACGAAGGGCAGAAGTTTAGAAGAAATCGAAACGCACTTGAAAAACCGGTTCTCCTTAAAGAAGCGCAGCAAACAAAATCAAATTCTTAAACAGCGCACATTATAATAAAAAAAGGAATCGCCCCCGCTGGGCGATTCCTTTTTAGCGTCAAACCATGACTTTGCAGATGTCATTCGTAAATTCGACCGGATCATGGATCGGCAGCCCTTCAATCAGAAGCGCCTGATTGTACAGCAGGTTTGTGTATAATGCAAGCTTTTCCCGATCTTGTCCGTGCGCGTTCTTTAACGTCTCAAACACTTCGTGATTCGGGTTGATTTCCAGCACTTTTTCCGCTTTGACCTGCTGGCTTTCAGGCATGGCGTTTAACACTTTCTCCATTTCGATCGTCACTTCGCCGTCTGTCGCAAAGCATACAGGATGAGATTTTAAACGTTTCGATGCTCTGACGTTCTTGACTTTATCCGCAAGAATCTCTTTCATGCTTTCAAACAGGTCTTTATATTCGTTCTCTTCGGCTTCAGTCTGCTTTTCATCTTCGTCACTGTCGATGCCTAAATCGGCGCTGGATACGGATTTGAACTCTTTTTCCTCATAGCTTGTCAGCATTTTGATCGCGAATTCATCAATATCCTCCGTGAAATATAAAATCTCGTAGCCTTTGTCCGCCACCATTTCAGTTTGCGGCAGCTTTTCAATCCGCTCATATGAATCGCCGGACGCGTAATAGATATATTTTTGATCCTCAGGCATTCTGGACACATATTCGTCCAGAGTGACGAGCTTTTTCTCCTTAGATGAATAGAAGAGAAGCAGATCTTTTAATACGTCTTTATTCGCGCCGAAATCATTATAGACGCCGAATTTCAGCTGTCTGCCGAAAGATTCATAGAAAGATTCGTATTTTTCTCTTTTGTTCTTCAGCAGGCTCTTCAGCTCGGCTTTGATTTTTTTATTGATGTTTTTCGCAATCAGCTTCAGCTGGCGGTCATGCTGCAGCATCTCTCTGGAAATGTTCAGCGACAGATCCTCAGAATCCACCATGCCTTTTACAAAGCTGAAATGGTCCGGAAGCAGGTCGGCGCATTTGTTCATGATCAGCACGCCGTTGGAATACAGCTCCAATCCTTTTTCGAATTCCTTCGTATAATAGTCAAACGGCATGTTTTCCGGAATAAACAAAATCGAATTGTAGCGCACCGCTCCATCGACGCTGATATGCACATGAGTCAGCGGTTTATCAAAACCATAATGCTTCTCGGCGTAAAAAGCCTCGTAATCCTCATCCGTCAGCTCGCTTTTATTTTTTCTCCAGATCGGCACCATGCTGTTGACCGTCTGTTCTTCCTGAACTTCTTCAAATTCGTTCTCGCTGCCCTCTTTCGGCTTGTTGACCGTCTCTTCCATTTTGATCGGGTAGCGGATAAAATCAGAGTACTTTTTCACGATCGCTTTGATGCGGTAGTTTTCTAAAAACTCATCATAGCTTTCATCTTCTGTGTTTTCTTTTATTTTCAAGGTGATTTCCGTACCGACGGTTTCCTTGTCACACGGCGCGATCGTGTAGCCGGCAGCCCCTTCCGACTCCCATACATACGCCTCGTCACTGCCGAGCGCCTTACTTTTCACCGTGACTTTATCAGCCACCATAAACGCCGCATAAAATCCGACGCCGAACTGGCCGATAATGTCATGGCCGTCTTTCGAGTCATTTTCTTGCTTGAAAGCGAGTGAACCGCTTTTCGCAATCGTGCCGAGATGCTGTTCAAGCTCGTCTTTTGTCATCCCGATACCGGTGTCTGTGACGGTGAGCGTTCTCGCTTCTTTGTCCGCCGTCACTTTTATGTAGTAATTGTCTTGATCAAACGTTAATGAATCATCGGTTAACGCCTTGTAATAGATTTTGTCAATCGCATCGCTCGCGTTGGAAATTAACTCGCGGAGAAAAATTTCCTTCTGCGTGTAAATGGAGTTAATCATCATGTCCAGCAATCGCTTGGATTCTGCTTTAAACTTTTTTTTCCGCACTTCAGATCTCTCCTTTAATTATGCTTTGATGTTATGTAAAATCTTTTCAGCATCTATTTATCATATACAGTGACAATTGTCAACTAGCATTAGCAGATGCATATATTGTAAATTTAACATGTTAATGGATTCATTTCACCCATTTTATTAATAAAAAAGAGAGAATGTTGATCATCCTCTCTTCTCTGCTTCTTTCCGGCGGCCGAATTCCTTCTTCATCCATATGTATGACGGGTAGAAAAACAAACTAAATAAGATAAGAGATCCCAAGTTTCGCAAAGACTCATGCAGAACATTTCTTACAGTGAGAGGAAATGTGATGTCCTGAAATAGAATAGAGATAACGGTGTAAATCACAAATCCCATAGGAACAATGGCATAACAATAAAACGCTATCTCCTTCTTATGCTGTATCTTCAAAATATGCAAACCTCCAATGATGTATATACATAATATTAACATATTTAATAGGTATTTAGAAACAGACCGCCGTATGTTTATCCCCCTATTCAGCGGGAACAGATATAAAAAAAGGAGGAATCGCAAAATGGGAAGATTAACAGACAAAACCGCAATCATCACAGGGGCCGCGACAGGCATCGGACAAGCGACGGCACGGGTTTTCGCCGATGAAGGCGCCCGCGTGATCTGCGGTGACATCAATGAAAGCGAACTGAATGAAACCGTCAGCGCCATCAGAAAAAACGGCGGGGAAGCAGAAGCCTTTCACCTTGATGTATCAGACGAAGAAAACGTAAAGTCTTTTGCGGACGGCATTCAGCAAAAGTACGGAACAATTGATATTCTGTTTAACAATGCCGGTGTTGACCAAGAGGGCGGAAAAGTCCATGAATACCCGGTCGACCTGTTTGACCGGATCATCGCCGTCGATCTGCGCGGCACATTTCTGTGCAGCAAATACCTGATTCCGCTCATGCTCGAAAAAGGAGGCTCCATCATCAACACCTCCTCCATGTCCGGCCGGGCCGCAGACCTTGACCGCTCCGGCTATAACGCCGCAAAAGGCGGAATCACGAACCTGACGAGAGCGATGGCCATTGATTACGCCAGAAGCGGAATCCGCGTCAATTCCTTATCGCCGGGGACGATTGAAACGCCGCTCATTGATAAATTGGCAGGCACGACAGAAGACGAAATGGGCGAAGCGTTCCGTGAAGCCAACAAATGGATCACGCCGCTCGGCCGGCTCGGAAAACCGGAAGAAATGGCAGCCGTCGCGCTCTTCCTCGCTTCAGACGACAGCTCTTACGTCACGGGAGAAGACATCACCGCAGACGGCGGCATCATGGCATACACTTGGCCGGGAAAAATGCTGATTGATAAGAAGTGGAAGGAAGAGACGGAGTGACGGTGAAAAAGAAACAAGCCAGTGCAAAAACACTGGCTGAACAAGCTGAGGGCGGGTTACTTAAACCAGCCCTTTTCCTTTGATCGGGTAATGGCTTCAATTCGATTTTTCACTTCTAATTTATCCAGGATCATCGAAACGTAATTGCGGACTGTGCCGCTTTTAATGCTGAGGGCGTTTGCGATTTCTTTCGTGTTTTTTCCGTCTGCGACAAGCTCGAGCACCTCTTTTTCCCGTTCGGTCAGCGGGTTTTCTTCACTATAGATGTCCTCCATTAATTCAGGTGCGTAGACGCGTCTTCCTTTCATGACGCTGCGGATGGCGCTGACGAGCTCATCGCTCGGGCTGTCCTTGAGCATGTACCCGCTGACGCCTGCTTTTAGCGCCCGCTGAAAATAGCCGGAGCGGGCAAAGGTCGTCAAAATGATGATTTTCACACCGCTGTCCTTGAGTTCTTCTGCCGCTTCAAGACCTGATTTCCCGGGCATTTCGATATCCATCAGACAGATGTCGGGCGCATGTTTTTCCACGAAATCGATGGCATCCTGGCCGCTTGTGCCTTGGCCGACAACCGTCATATCCTCTTCTAAATTCAACAGTGAACCGAGTGCGCCGAGCAGCATTTGCTGATCCTCGGCAATGAAGATGTTGATCATCTGCTACCATCCTTTTCTTTTGATTTTGAATCATTCGGGATTCTCATGGTCAGCTTTGTTCCGGCGGCTGTATCGATGGCTAAACTGCCGTTTGCGAATTCAAGACGTTCCCTCATTCCAAGCAGGCCGTGCCCCTTTGAAAAAAAGCGGTCTTCTTTGCATTGAAAGCTGCCGTCATCTTCCACCGTAATGACAACCTCTTTCCAAAGCTGCTGAATGGTGATGCGGCATACTTTGGCGCCGCTGTGTTTCACGACATTGGTGACGGCTTCTTTTATGCACATGCTGACGATGTTTTCGTTCAGCAGAGAGATATGTTTTGGCGCTTCTTTTTCTTCATACACAAATTCAATTCCTGCCGCTTCAAGAATTTGCCGAACATTGCCGAGCTCATCCTTCAATCGGATGCCTTTCATCGATGAGACGATTTTTCTGACCTCATTTAAGGAGGTGCGGGCCGTCTGCTGCACGCTTTTCAGCTCAGTGCGGGCCTGTTCGGGGTCCTTGTAAATCAGCTTTCGGGCGAGGTCGCTTTTCAGTCCGATTAAGGAGAGCTTTTGTCCAAGTGTATCGTGAAGGTCCCGGGCGATGCGCTGCCTTTCTTCCAGCTTCACAAGATCGGCGATTCGCTCATTTGCATATTCTAATTTCTCTTCAAGGCGCTCCCGTGCCTTTCTGCTTCGAATGCTGAGCGGGAGCAGAATGGCACTGATCAGTGTAATGACGATAAAAGGTATTTGTGTCAAAAACCACTCTTTTTTCAGAACAAGGCTGAAGTTGACGGCAACCGCCGCACTGATGATATGAATGTAATATAAAATGTAAAATGGAACTTTGTCTCGGATATGGCCGATGAAGTAGGCGATAAAGAAGGCGAAATAAATATAACTGAACAGCATGGCTGAGCCGGTCGAAATGCCGATCAGAAGAAGCGCCCATAAGTAAAGCGGCCAGCCTTTTGCAACAAATGCGAAGCGGTATGCGCCAAAGAAAACAAGTGTGAAAATGATGCCGGCCACGATGACAAAGGTAGAAGAGCTTTTAAAAATAAAATAAAAAGGCAAGATGAAAAAAATCATCCATATATAAGGAGAAATCCCGTTCAGTTTTTGAAATTTAAAATACTTCTTCATCTTTGTTCCACCTTCTGCTGCTTGTGTCTACCATCACTTTATCAAAACACCGCCTTCATTGCATCCTCACGCATGAAGAGAAGGCTCTTTCTGATAAGAGAAAGAGCCGCGCGCCATATCAGGCATTTTTCTTTAAAGGTTCTTTCGGCACCGGATGGGGCGCCGGTTTTTTCCGTGCCTCCCGAAAGGTGACAAATTGCTTTTCGTCCTCATCCCACAAACGGAATTTCATGGATTCAAGACTTGTTTTAAGCGTAATGGTCGGTACGTTTTTTAAAGGCTCGTGCCCCTCATGAGCGGCTTCCAGCTTGTAGTTCGGCACTTTCGGGCTTAAGTGGTGGACATGATGGTAGCCGATATTGCCCGTCAGCCATTGCAAAAGCTTCGGAAGCTTGTAAAAGGAGCTTCCTTCTACCGCGGCCTGCACATAATCCCAATGCTCATCTGCTTCAAAATAAGAATCCTCAAACGTGTGCTGAACATAAAAGAGCCAGACGCCGATTGACCCCGAAATAAGGAAAATCGGACCCTGAACAAGCAAAAAGTTTTCCCAGCCGAAAAGCAGGCACGTCGCAGCAGCTAATAAGACAATCGCCGCGTTCGTGAAATAGGTGTTCCAGCGCTCCTTGCGGCGGGCGCCTTTTACATTGAAACGGTTTTTAATCAGAAATACGTAAATCGGTCCGAGAATAAACATAATAAACGGATTGCGATAAAGTCTGTAGCGTACTTTTGTCCAAGCTGAGGCTTCGTTGTATTCCTTGACGGTCATCATCCAAATATCGCCGGTGCCCCGTTTATCTAAGTTGCTGCTCGTCGCATGATGAATGGAGTGGCTGCGCTGCCATTGAAGGAACGGAAACAGTGTCAGCACTCCTGAAATAAACCCGAACAGCCGGTTCAGCTTCTTTTGTTTGAAAAAGGATTGATGGCAGCAGTCGTGGAAAATAATAAAGATTCTTGTCAAAAATCCCGCTGCTATAACAGTAAAGGCGAGGGTCAGAATATAGGAGACATCGAGGCTGAAGTAAGCAAGAAACCAAAGGGCAAAAAACGGCACAAACGTGTTGAAAAGCTGAATGACACTATGCTTTGTATCGGCGCCGGAAAATGCGGCAACCTGCTTTTTTAAAGACGCTTGTTTTTGAGTTGCGGCATGATTGATCATAAATGTCATGTCCCTTCTTTTTCATTATGATCCCAAGTATAACGGGGCGCCGGACGCTTTTGTAGTAGCAGCCATCACGCCCCGAATATGACATTTGTCATGTTTGGCGGCAGAATGCTGATCAGGCGGCATATGGAAGGTATCTTTTTAAGGGATAAAGCCGGACACTTCATATCGGCACTTCTCAAAGAAAACAGCAAAAAAGAACCCGGCCTGTTTTCGGCCGAGTTCTTTTTCATCATCCTCACAGCAAAATCACCCGATACTTCTTCACATCCAAAAACTGCAGAAACTCCCGGGCCAGCATGTCCGGCGCGTGGTCTTTTCCTTCATGAAGACGATATTGAATCAAACCGACGAGCATGGACGCGACATAGTATGCATAGAGCTTTTTCCCCGCCTGAATGTGCAGGGGCTGATGAAGATAAAACGATTGCAGCGCTCTGAACATTTCCGGGATGACGTCAGGCACTCCGGACCCCTCTCTCAAAAAATGGACGAGCGGCAGGCCGTCCGACAGTGCCGAAAAGAGACGGACGAGCGCGGCTTCCGCTTCTTCCATGGAGCAATCGGCTGGCTCTCCTTTTACCGTCAATAATCCGATCAGATCCCGGCATGATTGATGGATGATCGTTTTCAGCAATGCTTCTTTGTTGGCGTAATGGTCATAAAAAGTGGCACGGCGGAGGTTGCTTTGACGGGCAATATCGGAAATCGTAATCGCCGCGTACTCTTTTTTTTCCGCCATTAAGCCGATCATGGCTTCTTGCAAGGCCTGCCTCGTCCGGGTCACCCGGCGGTCGGCGGGCTTTTTTTCTTCTTGTTCCGGCACCCGGCGGCCAAACAGCCAGTAAAACCGTTTTTGAGAAATTAAATCCCACACCTGTCCGCTGATCGCTTCCGGGGATGCCCCGGGCTCCTCATTCAGCCAGTACAACACAATGGCATACGTGTATAACGCGCGGTAATGAATGTACATATCCTGTTCAGTCGGTGAGAAATCCGCATTGACCGGTGACAGCAGCACATCATGCCGGAACACATCTTTTAAAAAAGCATGAAAGTGAAAATACGGCATTTTATGACGGTCCATCATCGTTTGAAAAAACTCCCGATGCCGGTCAACAAAAGACAGGGTCGGATGCACTTTTTGCCATCCGCCATGTAAATGAAGCACATCTTTATTCTTCAGCGAATCATAAAGCGCTTCGCTCAGCCCGTCTTTCATTTCTTCCGTTATATCTTCTAAAATCGCATATTTATCCTCGTAATAAAGGTACAGTGTCCCCCGGCTCACATGCGACCGTCCGGCGATGTCCTTCATGGTCACACGGCGGATATCCCGCTCTCCAAGCATGGCCAAAAGCGCTTGTTTGATGTCAGTTGTCACAGAGTCCGGCATAAGAGACACTCCTTTCATTAGACAGATCACCGCAATTTGTACGGTAACGTATAGATGTGTTTACGCTGTCTTTGCCGCAAAAACACATCACATTATAATAGGCCCTGAAGAAACAAAAAAGCAACCAGAGGAGGAAGACCGATGGATCAGCATATAAAAGCAGACATCAAACGCGTCTTTGAGCTTCAGAAAAAAAATCAAAAAACGCTGCGTGCTTCAACAGCCGGGCAGCGCAGAGAAAAGCTTCAGCGCTTTTTAGATGCCGTCACCGCACATGAAGAAGAAATCATCGAGGCGATCAGACGGGACGTCCGCAAGCCTTATCATGAGGTGAAAAGAGCGGAAACGCAGGGAACGATCAAGGCGATTAAAGATAATATGAACAATCTCGACACTTGGATGGCGCCGAAACGCGTCGGCTCATCCGTCAGCCCGGACGCTGACGGCGTATTAATGTACGAGCCAAAAGGTCTTACCTTAATTCTCGGCCCATGGAATTATCCGTTTATGCTGACGATGGCTCCGCTTGCGGCTGCCATTGCGGCCGGCAACAGCGCGATTGTGAAGCTGTCCGATTTTACGATGGAGACGAGCCATATCGCCGCGACAGTTATTCGCGAGGCATTTCACGAAGAAGAAGTCGCCATTTTTGAAGGTGAGGTCGATGTCGCCACAGAACTGCTCGACCAGCCGTTTGACCACATTTTCTTCACCGGAAGCACGAATGTCGGTAAAATCGTCATGACGGCAGCGGCGAAGCACTTGTCGTCCGTCACGCTTGAGCTTGGCGGAAAAAGCCCGACGATCATCGACAGCGGCTATGATTTGATGGACGCGGCGAAAAAAATCGCCGTCGGCAAATTTGTCAATGCGGGGCAAACATGTATCGCACCTGACTATCTCCTTATGAAGAAAGAAGTGCAGAGCACCTTTACAGATCTCCTGCAAACCATTGTCAATGCAGGTTTTATGGAGGATGATCATACGGTTGACCGCAATAAATTCACGCAGATTGTCAACGACCGCAACTTTAACCGTGTCAAAGCCCTGTATGATGATGCCATTGAAAAAGGGGCGGAAACGGCGTTCGGCGGCGTATTCGATGCGCATGACCGCACGATTTCTCCGACCGTGCTGACAAACGTCACGCCTGATATGAAGATCATGCAGGAAGAAATCTTCGCACCGATTCTGCCGATTATGAATTACGAAGATATCAGTGAAGCCGTTGATTACATCACTGAACGGGACAAGCCCCTTGCCTTGTATGTATTCAGCCATAATCAGGAGCTGATCGATTATGTTCTGCAGCATACGACGTCCGGCAATGCTTCTGTCAATGATGTCGTCGTTCATTTCACTGACGTCAACCTTCCGTTCGGCGGTGTCAATACGAGCGGGATCGGTTCATATCACGGTGTGTACGGCTTTAAAGAATTCTCTCATGAAAAAGGCGTATTTATTCAAGCCTCTAAATAAAAAAAGAATCCGCGCAGATGACGCGGATTCTTTTTTTATATTATTTTGCCCCGAATGCGAGCAGTTTCGTATAAGTGCCGACATAAAGCGTGCCGTCTTCAGCCAGAACCGGGGAGGAAATGACATTGCTGTCTGTTTGATAGCGCCATTTTTCATTACCGTCAGCGTCAACCGCATAGACATTTTTATCGTCAGAACCGAAGTACACATTGCCGTCCGCATCAATCAGCGGCGCCGTTCTCACAGGCCCGTCCGTATAGAAAGACCAGTTCATATTGCCGGTTTTGCTGATGGAAAACAGCTCGCCGCTTCCGGAACCGATATACACATTGCCGTTATGGTCGATCGCTAATGAAGAGCTGGAGAAACCGTTTAACGGGAACGTCCACTTTACAGCACCCGTTGATGTATAGGCGTATAAGTTGCCGTCCTGGTTTCCGGCGTAAACGGTGCCGTCTCTATCAATAACCGGATAGCCTTTAAACCCGTTGGACGTCGTTTTTGACCATTTCACTTGGCCCGTTCCGGAATTGATCGCGTAAAAGATATTATTATACGTTGCCGTATACAGAGTGCCGTTTGATGCTAACACGGGAGCGGAGCCGACCACGCCGTTTGTTTTAAATTTCCACTTTTGCGTCCATGTCGAAGGCGACGTCGGTTTAATCGCATAGATATAGTTATCCAGCGTCGACACATACAGCGTGCCGTCAGAGCCGATAGCCGCATCGGAACTAGGCGCTCCGCTCAGCGGAACCGATGTTAAAATGTTTCCGGTTTCTTTGTCGATGAAATATAGTTTTTTATCGTGAGAAGGAAGATAAATGACACCGTTTGTTCCGAGCACCGGAGTCAGCGTATAGGTCGTCCCGAGGTTTTCCGTCACCCATTTCACAGTACCGTCCGGATGATACGCCGTCAGCTTCCCGTCTTTTGATTGAATAAATACGGTGCCGTCCCCATCAACCGCGGCTCCCGCACCGTTTTGAGGATTGGCCGGAACATTCTTTTCCCATTTTAATGCGCCATCGGCAGTGCTTGTAAACCGGCTTTCTCTTGACCAGTTGAACATCGTCGGAGACATCGCCTGCGCGTCATACCGTCCCGCCAAGAAACCGGATGCCGCATGATTTTGTTTAAATACCGTTTCCGCGGCTTGAGCAGCCGCCGGATGCAGCCATTTTGCCCCCGGCAGATCAGTAACCGCTCCCACAGATAAAGCCGCAGCAACCGCAGCGCCGGCCGCCAATGTTTTCACTCGCAATGAAGCTGTCTTTTTTTTCAATGTCAGTTCCTCCCGTTTCTATTAAAAGCTGCTATATCACTATGATCATACCATAATTAACCTATGAAATATTTGTATTTTCGGTAGATTTATAGAACAAATGTCACATAGCCTGCTGATGCTTCGGGGATGATCGAAACGCGGCAATATACCACACCACATTGACAATAAAAGCCGCGCCTGACCAAACGAAAAGGCCGTAATAAAGAGACAGCTCCTGCCCTAAGGAAATTGCGGTCAATAACGCCACCAACAAGACAGCCGCGCAAATGATAAGCCCGATTCCGCAAAAAACGGCCATGATGATTTTCATGACACGAATACCGAGAATATACAAAATGAGCGGAACCGCATATATCACAAGGATCTGGCCGACGGCGGCCCACATGCCCGCGGAATTAAAACGATTCGCGTTCGGCCCCGTTTCCGCAAGCGGAGAAAGCGAGACGAGGACCGGCAATAAACAAAACAGCAGAGCGGAAAGCAAGGTCACCGCAACCGCACCTTTTTTCTTTTGATTCATGTGAATATCCTCCTGACAATAACCCGGCTTTTTTACCGGTAATCTGATAATATGTTATATTTTAGCACGATTTTTACTTAATTTGAGAATGTTTTGTTAAAAACGAATTTACAAATCCAGAAAAATAGATATAATAAACGTTATGGAACCGATATTGATTCATAAAGCGTTATCTAACAAAACACGAAGTGATATTATGACGTGGCTTAAACACCCGGAAGACCATTTTGATGAAAGACCTTATCTTGATCAGGGACTCAGTTTCCGCACCGGCATTTGCGTCGGTGATATTCAGGCAAAGTCGGGACTTGCGCAGTCCGTCATCTCCAGCTACCTGCTGACGATGCAAAAAGCCGGCCTGCTGGAATCCGAACGAATCGGAAAATGGACCTATTACAGAAGGAATGAAAAACAAATTAAAGCCTTTGCTGACTATGTTCAGCACCAGCTATAACCATGAAAGGAGGGCTTTTTTTGTTCTAGCATATCTATTTTTCTGTATATGTAGTTATAAAAGGAGGCATACATAACAATGAAAAAAAGCAGTTCCATCTTCATTCTGTTTTTGGCATTAGGGGTTTTCGGAATTATCACGACCGAAATGGGCATTATCGGCGTTCTTCCGCAAGTGGCGGACAGATTTCATATTTCTGCTTCAAAAGCGGGGTGGCTTGTCAGTATTTTCGCGTTCATCGTTGCTGTGTCGGGACCGTTTTTGACCTTGCTTGCTTCAGGCATAAACCGGAAATACATTCTGCTTTTGGCGGTGCTGATGTTTGCCGTTTCAAATGCGGTCTACGCGTATACGGCGCATTTCAGTGTCATGCTGGCGTTTCGGATCATTCCGGCTTTATGCCACCCGGTGTTCTTTTCTGTAGCGCTTGCGGCCGCGGCCCGGCTTGTCCCCGCCGGCCAATCCGGAAAAGCCGTAACGAAAGTCTTTTCAGGCATCACCGCCGGCTTTGCGTTCGGCGTGCCTTTCACGTCTTATCTGGCGGATCGTCTCTCCCTTGAAGCCGCCTTCTTATTCGGCGCTATCATCAGTATCATCGCGTTAACGGGCATTCTTCTCTTTTTGCCATCCATGCCGGTCACAGAAAAAATGTCTTTCAGAAGCCAGCTCGGCATCCTTCGCAAACCGGCTTTGTGGCTCAATATCGCTGCCGTCACCTGTCTCTTTGCGGCCATGTTTTCTGTCTACAGCTATTTTGCGGATTACCTCGGACGGGTGTCCCATATGAATGGTACATGGGTCAGCTTCATGCTGATGGGCTTCGGAGTGATTATGATAGCCGGGAATTTCGTCTTCGGCGCTTTGTTATATAAAAATATGAAGAAGACCGTCATCCTGTTTCCGCTTCTTTATACAGCCGCCTACTTGCTCATATACGGGTTTGGGACGTCTTTCGCGCCGATGGCCGTCCTCGTCTTCGTATGGGGCGCCGTTCATTCCGGCGGTCTCATTGTCAGCCAGACATGGCTTACTGCGGAAGCAAAGGAGGCGCCCGAATTCGGCAACAGCCTGTTTGTCTCCTTTTCCAACCTCGGCATCACCATCGGAACGGCGGCGGGCGGCTGGTTTATTTCACATTTGGGAATCCATCAGCTGATGTGGTGCGGCATCATGTTTGCCCTTCTGGCTTTCGGATTGATCATGGGACGCTTGGCATGGGGAAAGAGGCTGCTCGCAGAAGCTTAAGCTCCGTTGCAAAATCCGGAATGATTACGTATAATATTCCAGATTAAAGCAAGGGAGAGAAAAAGATACATGGAAAGACCGGCAGGATTTTGGATTCGGTTTCTGGCTTACGTCATTGATCAAATCATCATAGGAATTCCGATTTTTATCATTCAATTTATGGTCTCTTTTTTATTTGCGGCAGGCGTTGCGGCGGCTGACCCCTTCATGACCGAAAATCAGTTTAACATCTCTTTTCTGGTGTTCGGCGTCATCCCGATTCTTGTGAGCTCTTTTGTGATCAGTATCTTATATTTCAGCCTGCTCACGGC
The DNA here is from genome assembly GCF_046535335.1 of Bacillus sp. SIMBA_026. Classification (NCBI taxonomy): domain Bacteria; kingdom Bacillati; phylum Bacillota; class Bacilli; order Caryophanales; family Bacillaceae; genus Bacillus; species Bacillus sp. SIMBA_026. The sequence goes on from NZ_JAWRWX010000002.1 coordinate 943,119, forward strand.
CTCAAAGATGCAGGGGACCCTGGGAAAAGCATTGCTCGGCCTTAAAGTCGTCAATGAGGATGGCGGACGGATTTCCATCGGCCAGGCCTTCGGACGCGCTTTCGCATATATCATATCTAAGCTCATTCTTTATATCGGATTCATCATGGGCGCCTTCGGAGAGAAAAAAACGCTGCACGACATCATGTGCAGCACCCGTGTTGTCTATAAATAATGACCTCAAGTCCGGGCCTTTTGAGCCCGGGCTTTTTTATGACGGCTGTGCCCGCCTGATGTCAATGCCGCCCTTTCCGTCAGCCTCAATGCGGATCGTCCCGTTCACAACGACAGACAGCGGATGGAACTCCGCATGCTGATCAGAAAAAATCCAGCGGCGGCCGCTCGGCCCTAAAAGCAAAAACGCCCCATCATTGTAATCACCCATAAAATGAAACCCGTCTTCCCTAAGAGGCGCATGCTTTCTCACCGGAATGCCGAAACGCTGCAGCTCCCTCCCGCTTGATACGACCTCGGCAGCTGTCAGATTCACCTCGCCGATATTCAGAACAGACTCAATCGAAAAACGTTCCGCGCTTGGCGGCGAAGTTTCTCTCGCGATGAATTCCGCCAGATTGTTGGACGGATCTTTGAAATAAAAGGAACGCGCCTGAATATGAGAGAAATACACCTCATCCTCCCCATCTTCCGTTTGAAAAACGACTTTATCCTTTATCCACGCCTTCGCCTCATCAAAACGATTATTCGGAATGTTAAACGCGAAATGATACGTCGGATGAGAGTGAGAATCGGCGCGCCTGAATTCCAACTCACTTTCTCCCGCCTTGATTGTAAACGAATCACCGGACTCATCAATTAAAGGAAAACCTAACACCCGTTCATAGAAGTGTTTCGTCTCCTCCAACGCACAACTGTACAAAGTAATGTTATTTATTTGCATGATCATACCCCCTTTGGTTTATACTGCCATATAGAAGGGTTGATTCCTACTGTTTCAATTCACCAATTGAGAATCCCCCTTTCGCCCGGCGCTAAACAGGACAAACAGCGCCAAACCGCTTATACCAGGCATTTTTAAATGTCTAAAGCAAAAAAAGCAGAAAATAATACCCCATATAGCTTGACAAAAAATAAATGTTATTTAATAATCTATATATAATTAGAATTATTATTGAAAGATAAAGTGAATGCTTTGTCTTTTTAATATATTTCAAATCACATTTCAGGAGGAAGATATTATGTCTTTAATCGGAAAAGAAGTACTGCCATTCGAAGCAAAAGCTTTCAAAAACGGTGAATTCATCGATGTAACAAACGAAGATTTGAAAGGTCAATGGAGCGTTTTCTGCTTCTACCCAGCGGATTTCTCTTTCGTTTGCCCGACTGAACTTGAAGATCTTCAAGGACAATACGCTGCACTGAAAGAATTAGGTGTTGAAGTATACTCTGTTTCTACAGATACTCACTTCGTACACAAAGGCTGGCATGACAGCTCTGAAAAAATCGGCAAAATCACTTACGCAATGATCGGTGACCCATCTCAAACGATCTCCCGCAACTTCGACGTTCTTGACGAAGAAACTGGTCTTGCTGACCGCGGAACATTCATCATCGATCCTGATGGCGTGATCCAAACAGTTGAAATCAATGCAGGCGGTATCGGCCGTGACGCAAGCAACCTAGTAAACAAAGTAAAAGCGGCTCAATACGTTCGTCAAAACCCAGGTGAAGTCTGCCCGGCTAAATGGGAAGAAGGCGGCGAAACACTTACACCTAGCCTTGATTTGGTAGGTAAAATCTAAGGAGTGCATTCCATTGGTACTTGATGCAAATATCAAAGCACAATTAAATCAATACATGCAGCTAATTGAGAACGACATTGTTCTCAAAGTAAGCGCCGGTGACGATGACACTTCTAAGGACATGCTGGCTCTCGTTGACGAGCTGGCTTCCATGTCATCTAAAATTTCAGTTGAAAAAACTGAATTAAACAGAACACCGAGCTTCAGCGTTAATCGTACCGGAGAAGACACAGGCGTTACATTCGCCGGTGTTCCTCTCGGCCACGAATTTACATCATTAGTGCTGGCATTGCTTCAAGTCAGCGGCAGAGCGCCTAAGGCTGATCAAAAGGTCATTGACCAGATTAAGAACATCAGCGGAGAATACCGCTTTGAGTCTTATATCAGCCTGACGTGCCACAACTGCCCTGATGTCGTACAAGCATTAAACATGATGAGCGTGCTCAACCCGAATATCACTCATACAATGATTGACGGCGCGGCATTCAAAGAAGAAGTAGAAAGCAAAAACATTATGGCTGTTCCGACTGTTTTCTTAAACGGTGAATCTTTCGGAAGCGGCCGTATGACCATCGAAGAGATTCTCGCGAAAATGGGCAGCGGCGCAGATGCGTCTGAGTTTGCCGACAAAGAGCCTTTTGACGTTCTTGTTGTCGGCGGCGGACCTGCCGGCGCAAGCGCGGCGATCTACACGGCGCGTAAAGGCATCCGCACCGGTGTCGTCGCTGAACGCTTCGGCGGCCAGGTACTCGACACCATGAGCATCGAAAACTTCATCAGCGTCAAAGCGACTGAAGGACCGAAGCTCGCTGCAAGCCTTGAAGAGCACGTGAAAGATTATGATATTGACGTCATGAACCTTCAGCGCGCGAAACGCCTTGAGAAAAAAGACCTCTTCGAACTTGAACTCGAAAACGGCGCTGTACTGAAAAGTAAAACAGTGATCCTTTCAACAGGTGCCCGCTGGCGCAATGTCAACGTACCTGGTGAGCAAGAGTTCAAAAACAAAGGTGTTGCATACTGCCCGCACTGTGACGGACCATTGTTTGAAGGCAAAGACGTAGCGGTTATCGGCGGCGGAAACTCCGGAATCGAAGCGGCGATTGACCTTGCAGGTATCGTCAATCACGTGACTGTGCTGGAGTTCGCGCCTGAACTGAAAGCAGACGAAGTCCTGCAAAAACGTCTCTACAGCCTGCCAAACGTCACTGTGCACAAAAATGCACAAACGAAAGAAATCACAGGCGACCAAAACGTAAACGGCATTACGTTCGTTGACCGTGAAACAGGCGAAGAAAAACACGTTGAACTTCAAGGTGTATTCGTCCAAATCGGTCTCGTGCCTAATACAGAATGGTTAGACGAAACTGTCGAACGCAACCGCATCGGCGAAATCATCGTCGATAAGAGCGGCGCGACAAGCGTTCCCGGCCTATTTGCCGCAGGGGACTGCACAGACGGCCCGTACAACCAAATCATTATCTCCATGGGATCAGGTGCAACTGCCGCTTTAGGCGCATTTGATTATTTGATCCGGAATTAATGTAAAAAGCGCTATCCTGCTTACAAGGCAGGATAGCGCTTTTTTATATTAAAACGGCGTACTGCATGGCAGTACACCGTCTGAAGCAATTCAATCTGTCTTTCTCCCTCTCGCCCGATAGATAAGAAATAATCCAATAAACCACAGGGGCGTCAGCAGCAAAGCCGGGCGCGTTGCATCCGCAAACAGCATAATCACCAGAATGACGGCAAACAGCGCCAGCACGGCGTAATTGATAAACGGTGCAAACGGCGCCTTGAAAGACGAGCTTGCGTGTAAGTCCGGACGGGTTTTCCTGTATCTGATATGACAGACCAGAATCACGCCCCACACCCAAATGAAACAAATCGCGCTGATGGTTGTCACGATGCCAAAAGCCGCTTCCGGTATCAATTTGCTTAAAAGAGCGCCAGCTGACAGCACAATAACCGATATCCATAATGCGCGGCTCGGCACATGATTTTTATTCAGCTTCGCAAAACTTGCAGGCGCTTGTTTCGTTTTGCTTAAGTTATACAAAATCCGGCTTGTTGAAAACATCCCGCTGTTACAAGCAGAAGCGGCAGACGTTAATACGACAAAATTAATGATTCCCGCGGCTAACGGGATGCCGACCAGACTGAAGGTCTTCACAAAAGGACTTTCCGCCGCATTCAGCTGCATCCACGGGTTAATACATAAAAGAATGAGCAATGCCCCGACGTAGAAAAATAAAATCCGTAACGGAATTTTATTGATAGCGGACGGAATATTTTTTTTCGGATTTGACGTTTCCGCCGCCGACACACCCACTAATTCCACACCGACATAGGCGAAGATCACCATCTGGAACGAAAGCAAAAAGCCTGAAAATCCGTTCGGAAACAAGCCGCCGTGCTCCCACAGATTCGCCGCTGAAACCGTTCCGGTATGCGTTTTGAACCCAATCACCAGCAGAACTACACCGATGACAATTAACGCGAGAATCGTGACTACCTTAATTAAGGCGAACCAAAACTCCAATTCTCCAAAAATCTTAACCGTTAACAGATTAAGCCCTAATAAAATGAGCAAACAGATAAGTGCCGGAATCCACTGCGGAATATCAAACCAATATTTCACATACACACCGACGGCGATCACATCCGCCATAGCCGTCATAATCCAGCAAAACCAGTAGGTCCAGCCGGTGACAAACGCTGCACGCGGCCCTAAGTACGCCTCGGCAATATCCGTTAATGATTGGTAGCCCGCTTTAGATAACAGCAGTTCTCCCAGCGCCCGCATGACGAAAAAAAGCGCAATTCCTACAATAAAATACGCAAAGATGATAGAAGGACCCGCCAGCTGAATCGCCTTACCGGACCCTAAAAACAATCCGGTGCCGATCGTGCCGCCAATGGCGATCAGCTGCACGTGCCGATTCGATAAGTCCCTCTTTAGCTCTCGCTGCTCCACATCTGACTCCTCCTTACCTCTCTAGTGAACGACGAGCAAAAAAAGCCAATAAAAAAAGAGATTGGATGCCCTCCAATCTCATGGTCATAAGAATATCAAATTATATCTGCGCCGCTGACAATCAACAGCATGACAAATACATATTCGGTACTCTTCTGTCCTTTTGCCTGAGATTGTGAACCCTTCGGCGCCGCGGAAAACCCGCGGTCTCTCCAGAAGCCGCTCCTGCTGTAGTGCGACCCACAGCAATCATAGCCTGCTACGTATTGAGTTTCTGATAGAAATACCTATCAGCTAACTTTTTATTTTAATGGAAGTTGAATTCATTGTCAATAGGGGGATGAGCTCACGGCGTTATCCCGGTCCAATTTTCGATGCCTGAAGCGCCGTATTTTCCGTTTTCATTGTCTCAAAAAGGCGTTATGCGGTACTATCATATAAGGTCTAATGATGTAAACTTTATGTCATACTTTAAATTCACCTTACCATACAATTGCTCGTAAATAAAAAGGGGATGGACGAGATTGGAAACGAAATATTTAGATCTGCTCGCACAAAAATACGATTGTGAAGAAAAAGTGGTCACGGAAATCATTAATCTGAAAGCGATACTGAACCTGCCGAAAGGAACCGAGCATTTCGTCAGTGATCTGCACGGGGAGTATCAGGCATTCCAGCACGTGCTGCGGAACGGTTCAGGAAGGGTAAAAGAGAAGATCCGCGATATTTTCAGCGGCGTCATTTACGATAGAGAAATTGATGAGCTGGCGGCTTTGGTCTATTATCCTGAGGACAAACTGAAGCTGATCAAACATGACTTTGATACGAAAGAGGCATTAAACGAGTGGTATAAAGAAACGATTCATCGGATGATTAAGCTCGTTTCTTATTGTTCTTCCAAGTACACCCGCTCCAAATTGCGCAAAGCACTGCCCGCCCAATTTGCTTATATTTCTGAAGAGCTGCTGTACAAAACAGAACAAGCCGCCAACAAAGAACAATACTATTCCGAAATCATAGAACAGATCATTGCGCTCGGTCAGGCCGATAAGCTGATCACCGGTCTTGCCTACAGCACGCAGCGATTGGTGGTCGACCATCTGCATGTTGTCGGCGATATTTACGACCGCGGACCGCAGCCGGATAAAATCATGGAAGAACTGATCAACTATCATTCAGTGGATATTCAATGGGGGAATCATGATGTTCTCTGGATAGGCGCTTATTCCGGCTCAAAAGTATGCCTGGCAAACATTATCCGCATCTGTGCCCGCTATGACAATCTGGATATTATTGAAGACGTTTACGGCATCAATCTGAGACCGCTATTGAACCTTGCCGAAAAATATTACGATGATAACCCGTCTTTCCGCCCGAAAGCGGACGAAAACAGACCGGAAGATGAGATTAAACAAATCACAAAAATTCATCAGGCGATCGCGATGATCCAATTCAAGCTTGAGAGCCCGATTATTAAGAGACGGCCGAACTTTAATATGGAGGAACGGCTGTTACTGGAAAAGATCGATTATGACCGCAATGAAATCACGCTGAACGGAAAAACATATCAACTGGAAAACACCTGCTTTGCGACGGTGAATCCCAAACAGCCTGATGAGCTGTTAGAAGAAGAAGCAGAAGTCATGGACAAGCTGCTGTTCTCTGTTCAGAACTCCGAAAAGCTGGGCCGCCATATGAATTTTATGATGAAAAAAGGCAGCCTTTATTTGAAATATAACGGCAACCTGCTGATTCACGGCTGTATTCCCGTCGATGAAAACGGCAGCATGGAAACGATGATGATAGAGGATAAAGCTTATGCGGGCCGAGAGCTGCTAGATGTATTTGAACGGTTCTTACGAGAAGCGTTTGCCCATCCGGAAGAAACCGATGATCTGGCGACAGATATGACGTGGTACTTATGGACAGGCGAATACTCCTCCCTCTTCGGAAAACGCGCCATGACCACCTTTGAGCGGTATTTCATTAAAGAGAAGGAAACACATAAAGAAAAGAAAAACCCGTATTACTATTTGCGTGAAGACGAAGCAACCTGCCGAAACATCCTGAAGGAATTCGGCCTCAACCCGGATCACGGCCATATCATCAACGGCCATACACCGGTAAAAGAAATCGAAGGCGAAGATCCGATCAAGGCAAACGGAAAAATGATCGTCATCGACGGCGGCTTCTCCAAAGCCTACCAATCCACAACAGGCATCGCCGGCTACACACTCTTATACAACTCCTACGGCATGCAGCTCGTCGCCCATAAACACTTTAACTCCAAGGCCGAAGTGCTGAACACCGGAACCGACGTCTTAACAGTGAAACGATTAGTCGACAAAGAGCTGGAGCGGAAGAAAGTGAAAGAAACAAACGTCGGTGAAGAACTGATGAAAGAAGTGGCGATTTTGGAGAAACTGCGGGAGTATCGGTATATGAAGTGAAGAATATGGAGTTCAGGGATGATTCTCTGGGCTCTTTTTTTACGGTTACGAACTAAGAAGTCCCTTTCCCTGTATGTAAAACGGATTTAACCGCTTCTTCAATCTCCCTATAACCGGTACATCTGCAAATATTGGACTCCAGCCAATTTTTTATCGTGTCATCACTTGCATTCGGCTCAGTATTCACTAAAGCATGACAATTCATGAGAAACCCCGGTGTGCAATAACCGCATTGAAACGCAAATTTTTCAATAAAAGCCTTTTGAATCGGCGTATTGATCAGTCCTTCAATTGTCGTAATATCCTTTCCTTCCCCTTCTGCCGCAAGCATTAAGCAAGATTTCATCGGCACCCCGTCCGTTAATACCGTACAGGCGCCGCAATCCCCATTTAAGCAGCCCGGCTTTGCACCAGTTAATCCGAGACGAAGACGAAGAGCAAATAACAAAGTATCAGCCGGTCTGACCGTAATCTGTCTTTCCTCGCCATTTACTTTCAACGTAATAGGATCAGACATTTGGACCTCCTTCTAATTCCCATAAGGCATCTAAAATTGTATTTTGCAAGACAAATATTCGGTATTCACTTGAGCCTTCTGCATCATCAAGAACAGGTTTGGGTACATACTGTAAAGACCTGCGCACTCTTTCTTCTGCTGATCGGCTTTTATCGTTAAGCACAGCCTCCATTTCAGCAGAACGAAACGGAAATGGACATACGCCGCTGAAGGCCATTCTGATCTCATCATCTTTTTTCAGCGCACAGACTGTCACCAATGGATACCCGACATTCCACTGCTGTCTTCTTTTGATACTGACAAATGGCAGGTCAACATACGCACGATCGACAACGACATGAAATAAAAAATCTCCTTTTCGCAATTGTATTTCCCTGTTAAATACTTTATTTATAGGATGGTAATGAATCCCCGCTCTCCCTGCAATCCCTAGCAAACTATCAGAAATCAGCAACGGCAGCACGGCCTCACGGTAGTATATGCCCCCGCAAATGTTTCCGCCCAGGCTGATCTTATTTCGAGTCGTCCGATCCGCAATTTCACTTACCGTTTTACTTAATAGCGGAAATGGATTTACTTCCTCCAGTTTCGTTAATGACACGCCTGCTCCGATCACCAGATCATGTTCATAAAAGCGGATGGTTTGAAATCCCGGAAGCGCGTTCATATCTATCACCGCATCCGTATAGATGATATTCAGCCTTCCTAACGTGATAATTTCCGTGCCGCCGGAATAATACATTGGTGTTTTCTTTTCGGCCGCAAGAGAGTGAAATAGATTGATTGTTTCTTGAATGGTCTTCGGTTTAAAATAATCAAAATCAAACGGTATCATCTTTCCACCCCTCTTGCGTCCTCCATAATTGTTCGGGAATGAGAGGAAGTTGATTCAATTGGACACCTAAAGCGGCGGAAAGGCAATTTCCCAATGCGGCCGGCATCCCCAGCAGTCCGTGTTCCCCGCCGCCGCGCGCTCCATAAGGCGCGATCACATGCGGGGTTTCAACAAATTCAATGATATATTCAGGCTGCTCTCCATAGTGAAGGGGGCGGTATGTTCTAAGCTGAGGATTTAATACTCTGCCATACGGATCAAATACAAAGGTTTCTCTTCCTCCAAATGCGATTCCCATACTCATCCCTCCCATCACTTGACCCCTTGCAGCTTTTTCATTCAGTACAGTTCCTATATCCACAACAGAATAGGCTTTTGTAATTCGGTACGTATAATCCCGTTTATCCAACTCAACTTCAATTCCCTGAGCACCGACAGCCCATTCGGGTCCCGGCTTTCCTCTTCCCGTTTCCCGGTCTAAATTCGTCATCCGGGTTAATGTGTAATTGCCGCTCGCAATGATTTGGCCGCCAATGGTATTTCCATTTGGAAACGTATATCCGTAAGCAATGTCTTTTATGTCAACATGTACAGAAGGATGATCTATAAAATAAACCTTTCCGTCGGCCACTTCCAATTCCTCGACAGGAACCCGCAACACACTTGATGCCACGTCCTTCAGCTTTCGAATGGCTTCCTCCGCTGCATTCAGTACGGCATTTCCGGCCATTAACGTCCCTCTGCTCCCCACGGTTTTCCAATGCTCGGGTGTTGTTTGTGTATCTATAAGCATTTTTACATGAATTTTGCTTATATCCATTTTCATTCGTTCCGCCAGGATTTGGGCTAGCACTGTTTTTGTCCCTGTTCCAATTTCCACTACGCCTGACATCAAATTAATGCTTCCATCGGGATTAAAGGTTAAAAGAACCCCGGACGTTGCATTTGTATCAAATGTTGAGGTTTTCCAAATGCAGCTGATTCCCTTCGCCCGTATCTTCCGGCCGTCGATTTCAATTCGCTGTCCCTCGTCCCAATTCATTAATTCCTTCAATCTTTCAATGCACTTCGGCACATTTCCGACCGTGCTTGAATTGAGAAGAACTTGAGTCGGTGTGGTGTCGCCGGGGCGAATGGCATTTTTATAGCGGAGTTCTAATGGGTCCATGTTCAGTTTTTCCGCCAATACATCCATCGTCCGCTCAAAGGCAAATAACACTTCAGCATGGCTGTAGCCCCTGAATGCACTTGGATATGGATGATTCGTATACATACAATATGAATCACACCGTATATGGTCGATAGCGTACGGACCCGTACAGTCAACCACCGCAGCCCGGCTGATGTCCACTCCTTTATCAGAGTATGCTCCGCCATCAAATAAAAGCTGAATGTCTGCCGCCTTTAAAATTCCATCCTTTGTGGCCCCTAATTTGACAATAGCATCCAATCCTACATGAACGGGAGATGTGATCAGATCCTCTTCTCTCGTATTAAACAATTTGACGGGCCGGCCTCCGACTGCTTTTGATGCCAAATAGGCAATCACCTCTAACTGAACGGCTGCTTTTCCCCCGTACGCTCCTCCTACTAAAGGCGTTTTGACGATAACCTTTCCGGGTTCGATTCCAAAATACCACTGCATTAATTTTTTAATGGCAAAAGGAGCTTGAGAGGATGTGGTAATGATAATCTCCTCATCCGCGCGAATTTCAGCGATCGAGCATCTTGTCTCCATCGCAGCGTGATCAGAAGGGTTAAAGGAAATCTGGAATTCTGCTGTCACATCACTTTCCCTAAACCCGTCTTCAATATTTCCTTTTCTAACCTTATCCAGGTTTGCGATATTTGTCTTCGGAACCGGGAATACACCTTTTGTCTTCTCATAGCGGTCCGCATTTTCATGGACGAGTGGCGCATCCTTTTGAAAGGCCTCACGGGGGGAATTGACGACGGGAAGAGGTTTATAGGATACTTTGATGGCATCCGCTGCCTTTTTAGCTGTAATCGGATTTTCCGCAACAACAACAGCAACCGGCTCACCATGGTATCTGACCCTTTTATAAGCAATCGGCGATCTGTCTTTAATTTCCTCACCTGCAAGCGGAAAAGGTTCATCCCCCAATATCGCTCTCACGCCGGGAATCTTCCAAGCTTCTGAAAAGTCCATAGACACAATATCGGCATGCGCATATGGACTGGTCAGCATTTTTGCGTGTAACGTCCCTGTTTCTTGAAAATCATCCGTATATTTCGCTTTACCCGTCACTTTTTCAAGGGCCTCTTTCCGAATGACACTCTTCCCGATATACTCCAACTCATTCACTCCCCGAATTTATTCAGCAGCAGCAGCGTATAATCTTCAGCTGTATCGACGTCATAAAAAAGCAAAGGGTCTTGAAAGCTGATCATTTTTCCCGTCTTGATCATACTTTCACGGATCACATGCCGGGCGCCCTGATCTCCCTTTAACTGATGCAATACTGGAAAACATTGATTGGAGAATAAAATGGGGGGCATAGGAAGATGTTGATTTTCAGCGGCGATAAATGAATAACGGCGCTCCTTCTGATAGGAATCAATTAGCGTATTGATGATATCTGCGGTGACAAACGGCTGATCTGCAAGGAGAATGATAACGGCGTCAGCCTCGTACTCTGCCGCTTTTTTCACACCGCATTGTATAGAATGGCCTTGGCCTTTACCCGCTTGCTCACATTCTGCCTGACTCCACTTATTTGATATGGGATCTAAAAAGAAAAAATCCGAAAGCCAATGCAGTGAATCTCCCTTTCTCGTAATAACAAAAATATGATCTAATTCAGATAACAAGGCATTTTTAAGAGCCATACTTCCCAGAGAGACGCCATTGAGAAACAAACTTCGCTTATCCGTCCCCATGCGTCTGCTTGTACCGGCTGCCAGGTAAATGGCCGCTGTTTTCATAAGCGAGACCTTTGTTTTCGCATTTTTTGAATCATCTCGCCGACAATGCTTACAGCAATTTCCTCAGGGCCTTGTGCCCCGATGGGAAGTCCGATAGGGGAATGTATATCTTCCGGAATCTCTGCCCCGCCTAATAGCCGCTCCGTGCGCCTTCTGGGGCCTAATACGCCTTTATAAAACACAATCTCGTTTTTTAATGTATGTAAAATGATCTGATCTTTTTGAAAGCTGTGCGTCATAATGACAACAAAATCCCTTTTTGTCATACTTAGGCCTTCCATGACTTCTTCCGGCGCTCCTGTAATCAAACGGCCGGCTTCAGGAAAATGGCCGTGATGACATAAAGCGGGGCGCCAGTCAATCACCGTCACATGAAAACCCGTACCGGCTGCCAACGAAACTAACGGCTTCGCATCTTCCCCTGCTCCGAAGACATATAAACAAGGTTTTGGCACCATCTGATGGATAAAAAATAAATCAGAGGTATGTTCATCCCTCTTGATTCCCTTGTCCGTCTGTCTCAGTTTTTGAATACGGCCTTGTTCCATAACATCCCCGGTTCCAAACACGCTGCCGTCTTCAGCTATATACAGATCTTCCTTCGGCTCTAACGTTTTAGTGAATCGTTTCATTCGGGTCACAGACTTTTTTTCATCTAAGCATGTCTTGACTGTCATCAGATTTCGTTCCAATTCCCCTTTTACAGGCTCAAGTAAAACCGTCAAAACACCATTACAGCCAACGCCCTGTCCCCAGGATAAATCGTCCTCCGCGCTCATATCAAAGCGGACAATCAACGGCTCTCCTGCAGTCCAGACCTGTTCCGACCGTTCAACGAGATCTTCTTCCAGACAACCGGCGGATAACATTCCGACTCTTGTTTTATCCCCTAAAATCAGCATGGAGGCCCCTTCTTTCTTATAAGCGGACCCCTCTGTTTTAATGATGGTAGCCAGTACCTTAGCTTTCTTAGAATTGGCGATGACATCCAAAATCCGGTGTATATCATCCATCTCATGTCCCCCGCTTTTACCTGATCATATCTGCATCTGTATATCCGTATTCTTTTTTTCCGGAAAACATTACAAACGCTTCAGCAATTTCTTCGTTTCTAAAAAAAAAAGAGTCTTTATAGACCTTATGACCGGGCGGCGGGTGCGACAGCATGTCGGAACGGAGAGATTCCAATAACACGCTCTGTTCCTTCTGTTTCCAATTGTCTGTTTCACCCTGCTGTATTCCTTTAAAACCCGCAAAGTATTCACTTAACACTTGTAAATCATTCCCCAGCTCCCTTTTGTCACTTGAAGATAAAGCTCCTTCTTTTTCCCATTCTTTTAACGTTTTCACTATATTTGATAGATACTCAAATCCGGCGTTCAACTTTTGCATCTCTATTTGATAGCTTGAAATGATGTGTTTATGTTTTTTTCTGACAGGGTTGAATTTTAAGCTGTCAGAGGCTGTTTGCAGCATCTCTTTTGCCGTATGCAGCTCCTGCAGAAGATTGTTCATTTTATATTCCATAAGGTTCCCTTTTCCTTGTCCCCACTCTGATTGAACCCATTTGGAGAGGTCTGAAAGTGTGCCGGAAAGCTGACGAGCCAATGTTTGAAAAGAGTCCGCTGCCTTTTTTGTGTAGTCCGGCGGAAAAAGGAACATGTGAACCAGAATGGCGATGATGACGCCGATCACCGTATCGATGATTCGGTCGAATGCATAATCTTTAGAGTTCCGTTCAAACGTAAAGACCAATAAAATGGTGAGCGCTACCTGATGTAAAACCGTTACATCTATTCGTAGCCACTTCGCAATGTAAGTACCGCCTAACAGGAACAGCCCCAGCATCCAGCCATTCATTGGCAAGTGACTGACAAGATAGGACGTTAACATGATCCCAATCGCAGTTCCCGCAATACGATGAAAAGAAAAGCGAATCGACTGATCTATCGTTGGCTGCAAACATAAGATAACAGATAGCGGCGCTAAATACGGGTGATCAGAGCCCGCCAGTTTTGCCGCTTCCCAAGAAACCGCAGAGGCAATCGCCATCTTCCAAACCAAAGATGATTTGTTTTGCATTTTTTTATTTTTCTTCATCATACTCCCCCTCCTTTCAGGAACCTTTTCCACTAGGTTTCCGTGACGGAAAGGGATTTATACTGTTGTAGGGAAAATGTGAAAGAAGCTGTTGTTTGCAATAAAGGTGCTTCTCTGAGCTCTTCTTTACGGTTTCTACCCTCCTTGATAACTTCGCATCAGATATGAACCCTGCTCTCCTATGACTTTCGAAGGGAAACATACAAACCTTGTTAGTTAATGTGATGAAATTGGGTGAATTTTTTATCATTTTATATGGTAAGGGTTTAAGAAGCAGAAATGCCTTTGTTAGTATGGCAACCAAAGGAGGAGGATCAATTATGCAAAGCAAAATGAAGCTAACCGCAGTGAAACTGGCAGCCTTGGTATTCCTAGCAGGTGCCTTTGCCCTCCCGGTTTTACCCCATGCTGCGGCTGCCGCAGAATCCCAAGCTACATACAAAGTTGAAAACCTCAACGACAGTGAGCTGAAGATGACGTTCAATCATGCAGATGTTCATATTGACGCTAAAGGCAAGGCAACCCTAAAAGACAACATAACGGGCGAGGAGCAGGCTCTTCCGAAAAGCTCCACTGACAAAAATGGTGAACCTGTTACACTGAAATACGAAAAAATCAAAAATGGCGTTTTAGTCAAAGTCGTAAACAAAGACGCTGGAAAAACGAGCGGTTCAATCAGCACCCAATCAGTCGGGAAATGTATTTTAGGTACTGGCGGCGGTGCGGTAACTGGAGGCGGCACACTCGGTCTCGCAGGAGCTGCTGTAGGAACAGTTACAATACCCGGCATCGGAACAGTAGGAGCGGGTGCCGTTGGAGCAATTACCGGCGCTGTTGGCGGCGCAATGACAGGAGCTGCCGCATCTTGCTTTTAACCATGAAGAAAAAGGGGCCCGCGCCCCTTTCTTTTACTAACTATGGAAGGTGGTCGACATGTACAAAATCATCATTCCTTCAATACTAGCCATCTTCATTCTCTGGATACTCTTACAGATTTCCCTGGAGATAAACATCGTTAAGAATCCATTGAATTATTTTATTGTATTCATTGTCTTCTTTCTCTTTATAAAGATGGTGAAAGAGAAGCAACAGTAGGTTGCTTCTCTTAGCTGTGGAAACCGGATTTGTAGTGGAATCTGGTTTTTTTGTGTTTTATTCACTATAAGTTAACAGGAGAATTCACAGTAAAGCGAATATGCTGACAAAGCCGACTTACTAATCAAGTATCTCTGCTTAAGGAATTCTATTTTAAAAATTCATAATGAACATTTGAACACTAATCGTTTCTCTCTTAGTTTGTTCCAATATATCTAGGAAAGACTATATTGGCGGTTGATTTTTATTAATTTGTTATGCAAGTTAAATAGGATAGGATATTACTCTTAAAATAAATATAATAGAAACTCAGCTCATTGTGTCATAAAGATAATAAATGTAACACCCTTGTGTATTCTTTTTGTTTTCAACTAAGGAACAAGTTCATAATGTATATCTATGATCAATAGGAAGATTCTGTTAACAAATATTGTTGACCAACTAGCCCGTTAAAACTTTTGACATTTATAAATTCGCTAATTAACTTATCTTCCGATCAAATATCTTTATTGTTTGTTCCTAAATTATATTTAAATCAATAATCTTATGTTTCTATTCTGCCTGATAAATGTCGAAAACTACATACGGGACTCCAGCATCAATTGTATGGTCATATGTATATAGATGATCATTATTATTCTCGCATTTACCTAAACTTCTCTTGAATTTATTATCATAATAAATGAGAACTTTTCCATTACAGACTGGACAAATTCCATATTTTTTTATTTTATAAATATCCCCGTCTTTATCAATTAATTTAGGATTCTTTGATTTATAAAATACGCCATTGATTTTTAAATCTAAATACTTTTGTTTATTATCAACAGCATATATCAGCATGGCGGCACCACATAAAAAGAATAAAAATGTATAATTAGATTCCGTAATAAAATAATCTATTAAAGTAACTAATGCTGATATAATTGATAAAAAACCTGTAATTTCAAATTTGCGTTTAAAACTATTTAATCCACCAATAACTTTTCCATCAATATGTTCACTATATCTAACCACTAACTCATTGTTATCATTTATATAATTAATATTATCAATATAGACATCTTGTTTGCCGTTATTTCCCACCCCTACATTTATACTGTTGTTTCCTGTTGTTATCTTATTAAAAGTATTATTATGAACTAGAGCATGGCCGCAAAAAGGACAAAAAGTATAAGAGTTAGTTATAGTTTTCCGACATATTTTACACTTCATCTATAACCCTCCCCTTTCAATTTAAAATCAGTGTACTCGTATCCTATGAACTACTACTTTTTAAAATACATAGACTATAATAGTCATGTGAATATTTAAGTTTCATTTGAAAAATAGAGAACCTCTGCCTTTTCAGTTAACTCGTATATCCTACGTTGAACACCGTTTATCACTTCATTTCCCTTTCTTATCAATTCAGCATTTTGAAGCTTTTCACTTCTTTTTGAAACAAGTTGATGGGAGCAATCCAATTCCCTAGCTATCAATGAAGCATAAAGATTAGCCTTTTTATTCTGGCTAAGGACATGAAGGATATCTAGTTCAATTTCAGGTAGGAGCTTTTCTCTCTTAATACCTTCAAATAAATTTTCATCCTTAAATTTAAAGCTTTCTTTAATCGTACCAGTGTTTTTACACCCCAAGTAACACATCATTCCAGTTTTATGCAAAGTATCATATTCTGAATATTGGTATTCATAACCGCATTCTGTACATACAAAATGCTTTTGTTCAATTAAATACTGCTGTAGTACTTTATCGTAGTTAAAATGGCGAGAAATAAAGTACTTTCGATATTTTGTGTGACCTTTAGGTCTACCAAAGTTTATATTTTGTTCCCTGCACAAACCGTAGTTTATTGCATAAATACTTATTACAATACCGTCTCTGTCAGCTTGTTCATAATACTTACTTACAAAATAGTTTAATTCCAAAGAATGTAGGAATTTTTCGTACTCTTTATTTATAAAGAAGTGGCTAGAGGGAATCTTATTAGTTGGAATCTTATTAAACAACTCAGTGTCTTCATTTCTTAAATGATTTTTCAAATCTTTCGCTTTTTCAGTTAATAAATTAACTAGTATTTGTTGAGAATATCTATCTAATTTTTCGTCAAATGCTTCTTTCAAGTAATTAGTCTTTTCAAAGTAATACTTTATTTGGTTTTCGTAATACTTTTGTGCAGCATGTTCAATCAGCGATTTTGTTATTTTTTTATTGTAAATAATTGCACTTTGGTAACAATAATGTAGTATATGACCTAGAATACGAGGAATATTCATAGTAGCTTGAAACATTAATTCAAGATAGCTTTCCCATGTATTCTCCTTATCTATTTGAAATATTTCTACCATTTCAGCATTTAAATAGTACTTGAATCTTGCCTCTAACAGCCTATTGAGAAACTCAGTAGCTTTTTTTTCGAGTTCAGGTAAATCTTTGACTTTATATAACTCATAATAATCTAGATGTATTTCATCAATTTTTCCTTTATCAATATCGCCATAGAAGATTCTCTTAGGATAAGCACCTACCTTAAAACGGATAAATTTATCTGACCAATTGTTCAAAGGAGCAAGTAATGTATTAACAAATATTTGTTGAGCCTCATAATCAATTTCTGAAAAATCGTCCAGTATTATATGTAACTTTTTTACTCCGTAATTCTTTAATGCTTCCGTTATATTTGATATGAAATCTGTTAGATTGAAATGCCTAAGAAGAGTATGGGAATATTCATCTTGGACTTCATTAGCACCAGAATTTTTTTTACGAACACTAGAACTTCCTTTAACTTTTAAATTTGTTGCTGTTGCAGTAGCTGAGAGACTTCCTTCATTCTCATTTGATGTTGCCACTTTTTCAGTTGTGTTAACAGTTTTTAAAATATCAGTAGTTTTATAAGTAGGTTTTGAGGTTTCTTTTTTTATGTCCTCTAATTTGGAAAGAAGGATAGCTAAGTCCTTTCTTTTCCAAAGTCTAAAAAGAGCATTCTTTTGTTTAAGGTTCTTATTCACTTCTTTTAATAAGTCGCTTATTACTTCATTAATAAAACCTTCATAAAGCAGAATTTTTTCATAATAATCTGAATCCTGATTTAGTTCTTTGGCTTGGGACTTACCGTATATTGTTTTTACATCAACATATGCGGAAATCTCACTTTTACTTTTACGAAAATATTCTTGGGCCCTAGCAAAAATCGTGGACTTTCCTGTTCCTTTTCTTCCCACCAAAAAAACAGTATTATCCTGTATAACTTGACTAAGTAAACCATCGTTTGGTAAGGGATCTACATATAACTTCTCAACTATATTTTCATTTTGCTCATCATCCCATAATTCTGCTCTTTGAGCCAGCTTCAATGAGTTAACCATTAATGAAAAGTTTTCTGTAATATTTGTTTTAAACAAAGTCATACACTCCATTGTGAAATTTTACCACCGTTTAATATTATATAGTTTATAATACAATTTGTATATCAATATCCCATTTTGGATTTGTATAAATACTTTCTTTCTGGTCTCTCGAATCGTAAAAGAGTTATGTTAGCTGATAAACCAGATACAAAAATACTTTTTTATTGAGGACACCATTACAGATTGTAAACACCTACTCACATAAGGCTCTTCGTGATGTATCTATATGTGCGGTTTAGTTATCATACTTTTTTATTTTATCTCTAAGCTTATCCAACTCATTTGTAAGTTCTGTATAATTCCCAAAAGGATTATCTTCACAACTCATTTCATATAAAAAAGCTAAGAGATTTATTTGGTACTCTAAAAGCTCTTTATAACTCTCCTTTAAATCTTCTAATCTTGAAACTGTTAACTTATCTGATTCGAAGTCTATTATTATGCTATTAACTTCTTGCTTCAAATCATTATAACTTTTTCCTGATAGAAGAAATCCAGTATTAGTTTGGAAATTAGATACCCATTTCCTTGCTGGTAAATTGTGAAATAATTTTATTAAGTATTCTTTAGACTCAGACCAACTATCTTTTATTTCTTGTATTAAATGCTCAATAATTGTCTCGTAATACCCCTGAATTTCCTCTATTGAAGGAATAATATTTTGTAACAATTGAATTGAGAAATCCAAATCTAAACTTTCGTTATTTTCCAAGGCACTACTTAATCTCTTTACTAGTGATCTAGCTATATTTAAATGATTCGCTACGTATAAAATAATACTTTGAATAAACTCTTTAGGTAATTCTGTAGTTTGTTTATTTATCAAATTAGTTTTGGGAATTTTAATATTAACAGTCTTTTGCCCTTGAATCTCACTTATTCTTTCATTCAAATCGATGATTGGATTACACCAATAACAATTTTCAGTGGCATTATCCACTAGGAATAAGAACGTTGTATCATTTTGTTGATTCCAATAATTAATAGTAGTGACGCTTATTTGTTTTGTAAAATAATCTTCTGTACTCTCGATATCTAAACTTGCTGTCCCTTTACATTGAATATTAAAGAACTGATTTTTAGGTACTCCATTTTTAACTATTTGCCCCCTCATATCGATTCCCAAATCAATAGATTCTTCATGAGGATTAATAATTGCAAATCTTTGCAAAGATGCTTTTAAAATATCCGCTGCAATATTTCCTGTTTGTTTATTACCAGCATACTTAGGTAGTTTGTAATCAACAACCATATCTATAACTCCTTTAGTTTAAAATTTAGTCCAATTGGTATAGCGTAAAGTAGAAGTTAAAAGGCGAGCACAGTTTCAAATTAAAAAAAGGAATACAACTTTGCTATTTTTAAATTCTGTTATCTTAACAAGACTTTCAGGAGTCTTAAGATGTTCCTTATCTGGGTTTATGCGAAAAATACAAATGATTCTAAGCCCTCACTAATGTATTTTGTGTAAAAATCAGTAAGCTTTTTTGGGTCTTCTTTATCGATATTAAAAGTATGTATAGACATATCTTGGCTTGGATTATATATGCCATACAAATTGTTCGCCTTTTAATTTTGCTATTTCATGATGAATTTCATCTTTAAGTCGTTCAATATTATCCTTAAGATAATTCCTATCAATACAGCCTTTAGCAACAGTTGCATGGAATAGACCGATTTTCCACACCCTTACTAACTACTACGACAAACGGTTGAACTTTTGTTTCTCCCAAGTCCCACAAACATAGTACTTAAAACTTTTTTTGTCCCGTCTTTCAGTTTATTTTTATTCGCCCAATGACCATTTCTGTACCACATGCCGGACTTCATGAGGTCCGTGAGTGGGAATTCACTATCTCTTTATGAATAGTTGTATCCATCACCAACACTCTTTTATTAATTGTTTTTATCTTCGTTTATCAGATGGATTCGATTTTGTATATATTCTGAAAAGGTCATTCTCCATACATCTGCTTATGATAATCCGAGTCGCTTTCCTAATCGGTTAGTTTCTCTTTCATTTCTTGTTCTACTCGTATGTTAATGGCTACTTTCGACATATTTGAAACCTCTAAACCCTATATATAAAGAGGCCTATATGGCCCTCATAAAATATTAATCATGCTCATAAGCATACAATCCGAGTGATACTCCTTTTTCTTTATGTTTCACTTGAAGTAGTTCAATACCAGCTGTATTGTAATAGCGATTGCTCATAACACATTCAAAGCGAGAACGAATGTCTTCGTTGTTATGAGCCGTTAAACAAAACAGTTGTATTTTACTCTTTCTAGCTAGTTCCATTATTGGTTTTACTACGTGTTCTGATGAAGCTTTACCAAAGGGATTATCTGCAATAATGACTTTCCAAGAATCGTCACTGGCGTTTACCTTTTTACGTAAATACGTTACAAGTATCATAAACATAGACATATAAGAACTAAATTCTTCTCCACCAGACCATTTAGAAACTTCATCCCAAGGTTTCCAGTTTTCTGCACTGGTTGTCATAAGAGTTTTTTTTCGTGGTTTATAGATACTTACAAAGCACTTCTTGATAGGAGCAATTTTATCTAAAAGTACCACGTTGTCCAGTTTTTCTACTAGGTACCCATTCATTTCATTTTCTGGTTTGTTCTCTCGTTTCATTCTTTGTAAAGTTTCAAGTATTATTTGAACATGATAATGTAAATTACCTAGAGTGGTTTCATCATTTAAACGGTCCCATCTCATTTTAATCAATTGCAATTCATGGCCAAATACTTCTACTTTTGAAAACTTAGGTATTTCGGTTACATTTTTATAAATGGATTCTACACGTTGGAAACATAATTCTACTATTTTCACTTTATCCTTTTCACATTCTGCAATCTTTCGATATAAGTCTTCTTCAAAAGCATTAATGGTGTCAAAGATGCGATTAAACGATTCTAAAATAAAATCAAAATTAAATAATTGGTCGCTTGTTTTCAATTTTGAAAAACCATTTGCAAATTGTTCGGTCTTCGGGTTATTAGATTCTTGAATCTTATTTACATAAGTTTCAAATGATAGATATACACCTTTTTTGCTCTCTTCTAACTTTTCCAACTTTGTTGAGTACTCATTAGAATGGGTTTGTGCATATTTTTGATAGGTTTTTGACTTAGCAATGATTTCTTCTTCAGATATTAATCCAAATCTTTCAAGATACAAAGGCAGATTTTCACTCTGCATGTGTACCATAGCTTTTTCAGCATCTATTACAGAATTCTCTAATAGTGTCTTCTTATATCCAAGTTCCTTATTGATTGTCCCCAGTTGTTCTTTTGACTGATTGTAGCGCTGGAATTCCTCTTTGTGCTGCCACTCATCATAAAGAAATACTTCTTTTTCATACTTGTCTTCAATTTCTTTCTTATTGGAATCTAATTGTTCTGTTTTCAGTCTAATATTTTCTTTTACTTCTCTCTGTTTAAACTCACATTCCTTTACGGAGATAGATAGTGTGTTTGCTATATCTTTTTGTTTAATAATGGATTCTTCTAGGTTAACTTCTTCAGCATAAAACCCTTTTACTTCTTCTAGAGTAAATCCGATATTATTGATTCGTCTTTCGGATTTACCAAGTTCAATAATTTTGTCTAAATGATTTTGTTCAAGAAGACTTTTCGCTTGGTCTTTATTAGAGTATTCTTTTTGAACTGCATTAAAACGGGCCACGTACTCATCTTTTTCTTCACTGGTATAGCAATCAGAAGGTTCGAGATTCTCGTTCAATTGGTGTTGTTTTCTTTCTTTGTCAAATCCACTCATAACAGATTCAATGTTCCGCTTCTTATCCTTCAGTCTATCTAATGTATCACGTAGCTGTATTAATTCTTCTTCACAAAGATTTATTTTTGTCTTATATTGGTCATATTGGTCTTTTAGATTTTTTGCTTTTTCAACTAACTCTTCGGGATTTGGATAAAGCTCCATAAAGCTTTGAAGATGCTTTATATGAGACCTTCTTGTTGTTAGTTTTACTTTTTCATCTAAGATAAACTCACTAATTGATTTGTTCTCATTTTCTAATATCTTAATTTGTTCGTTTGTATCTTTAATTCGTTGATGAGAATCTTTTATATCGCCCAATAATTTCTGAACAGCTTGCATGTTGGATTCTAGGAATGTACTAGGATAACTAGTATGGAATGTTTCTAATTTGGTTAATATTTTATTGAAATTATCAAGAGTGGATTTTGCAAAAGTTAATTGTTCTTTATATTGAGAAAGCTCTCTTTTTAATCCTTCAATAATTTCTTGGATTTTAGCTCTGGATGCGAACCACTGAACATCTAACTGATGATAGAGATATAACTCATTATATAGCGGGAAAAGTTCATTTTTATTTGCAACTACTGCTTTCGTTTGAAGTTGAAGTTTACTCTTTACATAAAACAGTAAGGGTAAGTTTAACAGTTCGTTATTCAAACTTTTCAAGGCTTTTTTGAGCTCAGATAAGTTTGCTTCTTCGACTAATAACGTATAAGGAAGCAATGGATAGGAATCAAGGTACTGATTTTTCATTTCTTCATTAGAAATTTCCGATAGCCATTCACTACCTAACATGGTAATGACACCTCTTTGTTCCAGATGTTGTTGAACCTCTAATAAAGTTTCATTCGGAACAAAGAAATTGTGTGATTCCCATAGGTTAAGTTTCTTGGTTAAGTCATGAATATTCTGTTTAATTTTATCTATTTTTTGTTCTGCTTCCACTCTCGAATACTTATAATAACGAAGAAACTCCTCCATATCTTCAAAGATGTTTTCCGTACTTTTCCCATCCTCTAAAATAAGTGAGAGTAAAATTTTTTTCTCCCTTTCGAATGTTTCTTGTTCAGATTCTAATAAAGAGATTTGGTTTTTCTTGCTTTGAACTATTACACTTTGACTCGTTACAAACCCCCTTTTTTCCGCCATTTCTTGTTCGTTTAATTTGCCTTCCTCTTCTTTTTTAATAATGGTAGCTGAAGATAGTTTTTGTTGTTCATCTAGTGACTTCAACACGATTGATGGATGATTTCCAGCTTCTTCTCCTAATTCATCTACCAGTGTTTTTTTATCTTTTTTATAGTTATTTAGGTGATTGTTTGCATCCTTTAACTCACTAAATAAATCTTGTTTATCCTTTCCTAATTGTTTTCGTTCGTCATCTTTAAGATTAATTTCTTCTTCGTTATATTTGATGTTTTTGTTCTGCTTAACTAAAGCAAATTGTTGTTCTTCAATGAGGAAATTTAACGCTTCTGTTAAGAGTTTTTTAGATTCATTTCTTCTTTTTTCCAATTCAGGCTCGCTTGCTGCTAAAGCAGACAACTCTTCTGTTAGTTGTAGTACCTTCTTATGAATACCCAGATAATCCGCATATTCTTTCTTTGCTTCCAGTTGTCTTAATAATGATTCCGCTTGTTTTAGTTGAGCTGTTTTCGTTTTGAGTTTATTTTCAACCGTAGTGAGTTCTGTTTCTTTTGCTTCGATTTTTTGCTTTAAGGTATGAGATTTATAACTATCAATTTTCCAATCCGCCTCGTTCATTAAAGATTGGTTTTTCTTAATATCCTCAATTAAGGAAACGATTTTTTCTTCCTTGTAAAAAATTTGAAGTTCAATGCTTTTCTTAAGCGTAACTACATGCTTTTGTGTTTCCATAAAGGATTTCTTTTTCACTTGAAAATCTTCCACTGCTTTTATCATATCTTCTGCAGAATTTTTTATCCTTTGGAAATCCTCTAAGTCTCTTTTCATATCCGGAATACTTAATAAGTTCTTACTGTATTCTTTAAAGTACGTTTGGATTTCTTTTTTCTTTTCTTCGCTGTCAAAGATGGTGTTTTCCACTTCTGGGATAAGAAGCTTTACTAATAGGTCATACGTGCTGGATGCAGTTTTGAAGTAATTATCTACCCCACCTTCATCCCCGTTAATCTTTTGTATCATCTTCCATTCTTCTTCAAGAAGGTGGAATCGTTTTAATTCCTTTTTATAATCACGATTTACGTCAAAAATACGAATATCGTGTTGTCTTAAAAATTTCCGGTACTCATTTAATCTTGTTACCTTCCCGTTTTCTGTGGTAGGAAGGGTATTGATGTTTAAAGTGTCTCCTCTGTTATAGGTGAACAGATACGTGAAATAGTTTAATTCTTCTGCTTTGGTTTCCCCATTCATATAGGTAAACCCCAAACATAAATATTCATATGGAAGATTCTCTCCATCCAATTTCCATTCCGTAATAATATAACCAGTTGTTCCTTTATACACCACTTCTTTTAACAAGCGTTTACTTAAATTGGAGTTAGGAAGGATGGTTTGAGTAATTAGTTGAATAAAGCTCGTTTTTCCTCCACCGTTTTCTAAGATAAATAGAGCATCTTTAGCGTTTGGTTCCCACAAGCTGTTTGAGATGATTTTCTTCCCTTCATCTAATTGGATATTGGTCATTCTTACTTTCGTTAGTCGTGGCATTTCATCATTCCTCCTCTTCTCCTACAGTGCCTTCTTTTGTTACTAGCAATAGGTCATGAATTTTGCTTTTGTTCGCGACATTGTGATAATAATGACTGATAATATTTTTCATTTTATTGGTAACAGAAATATTGATATGTTCTCTTATTCTGATAAGTTTTTCTTTTTCTAAGAAGCTCAATGTCTTTTCAATATACATCCGTCGATTATCTTTTGTTCGGATATGGCTTGTAGCCCCTTCTTTAAAGTCGGCCATTCTGCCCCAAGCTTCTATAATCCCAGCCACGTCTACATCATATTTATCACTTAATTCCTCTAATTTCTCTTCGCCTAGTCGTTCATACTGCTTGATGTATCCATTCATTTTATCCAATAGTTCTTCCATTGGGAGATACATCCGGTCAGCAAACTCCATATCATATGGTTGCTCTAACTCTGATATTAAAATGAACAGAATAAAGTAGAATAGATGAATTTCTTTGTTGTCCTTAAAGCCTAATTCTTTCTTTAAATCCTCATTCGTATAAGACATGTTTTCGTTCTCGATCTGTGGCACCATTTGAATAACGCCATCTTGTTCATCCAGAAAAATCATAACTTTCCCTGTAGGTTCAATTACTTTCCGTATAAAATCTTGAACGACTCTTCCCTCATACCACTGAAAATATTCATCTTCTTTGCTTGTAAGAAACCCTTTTTTACTCAAGGCCACATACAAACCGAACCCTTTACTCACGGTATCTTGTGTCCACTCCATAAAAGTCACCTCTTATAATTAACATATCTTTATATTTCATAGTTCCGATATAGTGGGATTTATCTGTTTCTAATAAACTAAAGGACCCTATCTCTTGCAAAGTTGATAGTTCACTTGATAATCTTATTAGCATTCGATTAATCTTTTTATCATCCGGGAGGTTTTTCCACACATCTGAAGTCACTTTTTCAAAACGATTGTATTCGGACTGATGTAGTTCTGCAATTAACCCTAACAGTGGATCTGGATTGTATAGAATATCCTCATAAAGACTTACATCTTGGGTTTCAATCATTTGGAATACATCACTTAGTAAATACTTGTCCTTTTCCACCAAGTGTTTCAATAAAGCGGTTATACATCGATATTCTTTGTTTTCGATTTCTTCTTTTTTCCTCGCCTCTTCTTGCTCTTGCATTCTCTTTGTTTCTTCGTCTACTTCCACAATTTCTTCCTCTTTTAGTTGTTTTTGTTTGTATCTTTTTTGAGGAGATATTGCGAGTAATGGGTTAAAAATTTTATGATGTCTCAATGGAAGAAATGGTTTAGAAATTGCATTTAACACTTCTTCTGTAGCAGGAGTTTCTATTAGTTCTCTTAGAATTTCTTGTTCAAAATCTAAATGAACCGAAAACGCATGGATAATGGAAGATTCGAGTGATTCGCTCATAATATTTTGGGTTTTTTGTTTTTCGGTAAATAAGGATTCGTGTAGGCTGATTGCCTGAAGTAATTTCCCTTCAATTTCTTGGATGATATGAATTCCTTTTTGTTCTTTTTCTGTTAATCGGCCTTCATGATATTCATCAATTTTTTCTTCAACCAAATTTTGCAGATCCTTGAATTGCTCTCTTTCTGTTTTTAAGGTTTCATCTATTCTTTTTATCATAGCTTCAAGTTCAGAACGTTGAGAAACACCAAGAGCATCTTTGATGATAGTAGACTGTAACTTTTTAATCCGCTTTTTCTCATCCTCTATCAAAGTGTGCATTTCGTGAATTCTTCTTAAAGCATCGGTGAAGAGGCCTTTTTCAAATTGTCGTTTGAAGAATAATTGAGAAATAGTAATTCGAAGCTCTCCAAATACTTCTTTGGTTTTGAATAGCAGCTCCAACCCCATTGAAGTTAGTGTGAAATCGTCTAGGCTATCTTCTCTATCACTAAAGAC
The DNA here is from genome assembly GCF_046535335.1 of Bacillus sp. SIMBA_026. Taxonomy (NCBI): domain Bacteria; kingdom Bacillati; phylum Bacillota; class Bacilli; order Caryophanales; family Bacillaceae; genus Bacillus; species Bacillus sp. SIMBA_026. Next base: position 969,668 of record NZ_JAWRWX010000002.1, read on the forward strand.
GTTCGTGCCTTCTCCATATTCAATCAGATGAAAATAATGAGTTTTCTCTTCTCTTTTATCGAAATCGTAATACGTAAATGTGTGAGCTTTTCCTCTGTTTCGAAGTTTTTTAGAAACCAACCAATCTTCGAGCTCGTCCGCTTCTGCTTTGGTAAAGTCTTCATTCCAGTATCGTCGGACCACTTCTAAAATGACATATTGCAATTCTTCTTTTGTAGTGTTTTTATTAAATGCTAGTTTGTTTTCGAGCATATAAAGAAGTACATAGAGAGCAACCGTAGGAATAGGTAATTCTTTAAACTTCATTGGTTGTTCCAATCGTAGGATGGGTGAAAACATCGCTATATGCTTCATCCGCTCGTTAAAACCTTCTAGCATGGATTCAATGTTCCTGTTCAAAAAGAACCCTACCTCCTTTCCCCTAATCCACGAAGAATCGCTAAATTCAACCCTTCTTGCGGAATATATGTTTGAACATTTTGAATAATTTTGGTGTATTTTTTGAGTTCATCTATATAGGCCCATTCAAAAAAAACTGAAAATAATCTTAATGAATCGTCAATAATGGTTTGTTTCAATTTTCTTTCGATGGTTCTCGTTAAAGGTTCATGGCCGTAACAATTTAACAGTTCGATATAAAAAGGAGTAAATGGTTTTATTCTGTTGTCTATTTTGATCAATTCGGAACAAATATGAATCCCTCTTGCATCTAAATCCCCAAAGTAATAGACTTCGTAATCTTCTAGCTGGTATTCTTCTAAGAAATAGTAGCTTCTTTGTATCTTATCCCCTTCCCCGTATATCACCATATCAAAGGTAATTCCGCTCCATGTGTTAATACCATCCATCATTAACTCTTTTACAGAATCGAAGGTATCTCTATTTTCAATAATCAAAATGGTTTTTGGCTTTCTGGAGGGGTCTGGTTGGTACTCTACAAAAGGTTCATAAGTTCTTCGACAGTTTAAATCCGATAGAGTGAGTCCTAAATTGGTTAAAAATTTTATTCCTTCTTTATCTAAAAGGAACTTTTCATTTCTGAATAGTTCAAAGGAACGCTCATTTGCTTTAAACAACTCCTTTTTGGTATCACTGTTGTTTGTAAGAAATGCATGAACTCGATCTATATAGAACTTCCATTTTTCAAATTCTGCTTCATCATAAAAAGCAGTCATATTGAACAAGGGATAGTTGGTCATTAACTTTTTAATATGAGTGGGATTCGTTCTTCTTTCTTGTTTTACTAATCTATATTCATTAAATACAGGTGGGGTCTGATGATTATGCCCTCTTGCTTTTACTGGTTGAATTTTCTCTTCTTCTACCATATTCTTCAACGTAGAAGAAAATCTAAAATATCCACCATCGTCATCATACTCTTGTTTGAGTATTGTTTTAAGATATTGTTCAATATCCACCGTTTTCACAAAGGTCTTTCTATATGTATTCATATATTCCATGACAAATGTTTCCCATTTTCTCATTAAAACACCTCAATTAGCAGTATTAAATATTATTTATTTAAGAATTCTAAATATCACTTGTAAAAACAACCTTAATATTCCAATTAAGATTGTTTTACTATAAATGCCTAATTCGCAAACAGTTTTTCGGTTCCATTATGGAGAGTTTTCTAAAAAACAATTACTAATGCAATGAAACACGGGAGTTAATCACCTATTTATTACCACTAAATTATTTAGAATGTTAATAAATAACCTCATCTACTTATGATAAGGCTCCCCACGATTAATCCGAAACGCCCGATAAACCTGCTCCACCAAAATAAGCCGCATGAGCTGATGAGGAAATGTCATTTTTGAGAATGACAGTTTGTCGTCTGCCCGTTTCATGACGGCGTCGCTTAGGCCGAGTGAGCCGCCGATGACGAAGGTGATTTTGCTTTTTCCATATGTCGCCAGCTTATCTATTGTATCGGCCAGTTCTTCGGATGTTTTCATTTTTCCTTTGATGGCGAGAGCGACGACGTGGGTGTCCGGGCTGATTTTGGCCAGGATGCGTTCGCCTTCTTTGTCTTTGACGATTTTCATGTCTTGGTCGCTCAGGTTTTCCGGCGCTTTTTCGTCCGGGAGTTCAATGATGTCGATTTTTGCGTAGGCTGAGAGTCGTTTTTTGTATTCTTCAATGCCTTGCTTGAGGTATTTTTCTTTTAGTTTTCCGATTGTCACAATATTGATATTCACAGGTCATCCCCACTTTAGAAACAAGTTATTCATATATATTGTCCACAATTGTGGATATCTTTTCTGTATTTTGTGTAGGATCATTCGTTCCCTACTAGATATGTTGCAGTGTCCCCACATAATTCACAGGCTGTGGATAAACTGTTAGTATGTTCGATTTTTCTGATTTCGGGCGGAAGCTCATGATCATCTATGTACATGTCCAGCACGGTTTCGATATGTTCTTCACAAGAATAATAAGCGGTTTTCATAGTTACGTCCTCCGGTTTTCTTTTGCACGCGGCAATTGTTCTCTTTTCAATATAACCTATTTATACACATGTTAGTAGTGCTTCGGGCTGGGTTTTATCCACAATTCGGCAAATCACGCGCAAAAAGAGCCGGTGTTTTCAGCATCCGGCTGTTTACGTGTTTTCTCTTTTTTCTAAGCGAAGGACGAACAGAATTCCTAATAGACACGCCAGCAGCGTACAGCTCCGGCTTTCCGTCATTTAAAAACGCGGGAAGCTTTTTCTTCATCGGCTCCCTCCTAAATTCCTCTATCTCTATGTTCGGTCGGCTTTTCTCTTGTTATATAGCCTTATCATGAGGGTCACAACGATATATACAATCATAATCAATGCCCCGTTACTCACATCAGGGTATCCAATCAACATATTCATTATGACAAAAACAATGGTTATACAAATGACGGACAACAATAAGAAGATACTGAATGATTTCAAATGAACCCCTTCTTTCTTGCAGTAACGTTTCATTATAAAAAGCTTACCAAAAGCGGCAAGCTCTTCCGAAATGTTTATACTCTTCAAAACCCACCCATCACCTGCACATCGTACAGCTTGAGATGGCTTTTCGGCGTGACGATGTTTTTCAGGTTTGGGATGGTCCGGTCGTTCAGCTTTTTGCCCGTTTTCAGGTCGAAGGATTCGATTTTGGCGGGCTTTTTGTAGCTGTATGTGAACAGATACAGCTTTCCGTTTTGATGCGTCAGTTCTTTGAAGTCGGCTTTCATTCTTGATGCGGGGAGCTTGAAGGCCTTTTTGCTTTTTCCGGTCTCAGGGTTGATGCGGTAGACGGTTCCGAAGCCGTCAACGAAATAGAAGCTGCGCCGCTCCATGAAAAAGCTTTTTTTGAAGCTGAACGGCATGGAGTCATAGATCGTCTGTTCGTCATTTTTATAAGCGGCGATGTCATATGTTTTGATGGCGCCGCTGTTTTTCATGACTTTCACCATTTGATAGATGTGATCTGCTTTTTCCCCTCTGGTGACAAAGCAGATGGCGCTGTCGTCCGCGGCGAGCTGGGATTCGACAGACGTGCCTTCTTTATACGTCCATGTCGCAATTGATGTTGTATGGAGCTTTTCTTTATCGGCCTGAATGTCTTGGATGTGATAGCCTTTTTCGTCATCTGTCGGCGTGAGCGCGAAAAGATGATCTTTAAAAAAGCCTGAAGCGCGGATGTAGTGCGGAATGACGTCTTGCTTCCACATGCCGTCAATCTGGCGGTACAGCTCTGAGCGATAGCTGCCGCCGCTCTTGTCGTAGCCCGAATTATACAGCGTGTAAAAGCCTTTCGCCCGCTCGATATATCCCGCGCTGTCTCCCGTATGCTGGTACGCTCTTTTATACGTGTGAAGGCCGCCCTGAACGGTGTAGATTCCTTTTTTGTCCTCCAGCAGCACGCTTTCGTCATGCACTTTGGCCGATCCGAGCTCAAGCCCATTCATGTGATAAGAAGAGAGCCGCCCTTTTTCATCGGGGAAGAGGGCGTAGCTTTTTCCGCCGCCGAACGTGTCTTGGTCAGCGGCAGTGGAGAAATACAGCAGCGCCTCTTTATCTTTCAGAAAATCAGGGTCATTTAATGTGTCTCTCGCAACCTCCGCAGGATCTTCCGTGCGAAAATAGAAGAAGCATAAGACCGCTGCGGCGGCGATGATCACTAAAGGTATCCAGATGATTTTTTTCACGTTATTCTCCTTAGTGAATGGTCAGAATCGTGGTTGTGTAGGACGAGCTTGTGATGTCGCGCGGATATACGCCTAAGCCGCCGTTAGAGTCGATATCAATCCCCGCTTTTAAAAGGAATGCCGACCACAGCAGTTTTGAGCAGTTTTTGGCGCCTTCATGGCCCGTATTTCTGTTATTGACGAAGTTGAAGGAGTATTCATCACCGACTCTTGATACGGCCCAGTCAGCGGCGGCTTGTTTTTGGGCATCAGTGACTTTCACGGTCTGGACGATTGAATTGTCTTCGACTTCTCTGCCGTTATAAGCAATCTGGCGGACACCGTCTCCCGGCACGGATTCAACAATTTTATCAGCGGATGAATACATGCCGACATGCCCGTGGTTGTAATAAGCCGTGTATGAGTTCGTGTAATAAATATTGCCTTTTGTGCTTTTCGGAAGTTTTTTTGTGCCTGATGATCCGCCCATTGTAGAGAGCCCCTCTTTGGAAGCGATTACATTTCCTTGCACCTTGTCTGCCGTGATTTCTTGATGAAACTGCTTGAGAATTGCTTCTGTTGAAACGTGCTTCTGTTTGGCAAGCTCTTTGGCGGATTGGAGAACGTCTTGAGGAGTCGTGCCCTGCTGAAGGTCTGCGATTTCTTTTGCGTAGCGGGCTGCTTCTGTTTCTTTCGCTTTTACATTCAAACCGGAGAACGACAGAACCATGGTGAATGACAGGGCAAACGGGAGGACGGCTTTGAACAGCTTTTTACACATTGACTTCGCCTCTTTTCTTCGAGTATAATTTTTCCACATTTTCATTATATGACGAAATTGTGATAAAAAAATATACAATTTACAGATTTTTAAAAATTTTATAACAATATGTAAATCTTATGCATAAATCATTTTCAAATATCAGGAAATCCGGTTATCATACAAGAAAGGGGGAGGACATATGAAGGACAGAACGATCGGTTCGATGCGGGTTTCCGCAATGGGGTTAGGATGCATGGGCATGTCGGAATACTATGGCAGCCAGAGTGAGGAAGAGTCGATTTCCACACTGCATCATGCCGTTCATCTCGGCGTGAATGTGTTTGATACGGCTGATCAATACGGATTGGGTGCGAATGAAGAACTTGTCGGCAGAGCGCTCGCCCCATTCAGAAAGGAGCTGTGCCTCGCGACGAAATTCGGTTATGTCCGAAGCGAAAAGGGTGAGTTTATCGAAATTAACGGACGGCCCGATTATGTGAAAAAAGCGTGTGACGCCAGTCTGAAACGCCTTGGGACGGATTATATCGACCTTTATTATCTGCACCGGGTTGATCCGCGGGTGCCGATTGAAGAAACCGTCGGCGCCATGAAGGAGCTGATAGACGAAGGAAAGGTGAGATATATCGGATTGTCAGAGGCTTCCGCAGAAACGATCAGGCGCGCCGTCCGCATTCACCCGATTGCCGCGCTTCAATCGGAATATTCTTTATGGAGCAGGGAAGCGGAGGAGCATGTGCTGCCCGCCTGCCGTGAGCTCGGTATCTCATTTGTGCCTTACAGTCCGCTCGGCAGAGGTTTTCTTTCCGGAAAGATGACGTCGACCGAGCAGCTGGATGCCGATGATTACAGAAGAAGAACGCCGAGATTCCAGGGAGACAATTTAGCGGTGAATATAGGACTCGTCCAAAAACTTACCGCCATTGGCCGGGAAATGAATATCACCGCGCCACAGCTTGCGCTCGCATGGGTTCTCGCAAACGGCGATGATCTCATTCCGATCCCGGGCACAAAAAAGAAACACTACTTGGAAGAAAACCTCGCCGCTCTCGACATTGTGCTTCCCGAGGATGTGAAGGCGCAGTTGGATGAGATGTTTCCGATCGGCACCGCGGCCGGCGAGCGTTATCCGGAACACATGATGACATTGTTAGATGAATAACAAAAGAGGCCCAGCGTGCGGGCCCCTTTTCATGACAGCTTTTTGCTCATGATGACATCCGTCTCCAGAAATCCCGTCTTCTCATACAGCTTCCGCGCCGTTTCGTTATGAGCGAACACATGGAGAGAAATCTTGCGGACACCCAGGTCTTTGGCTTTGTCCTCCAGCCTTGCGAGCGCCTCTTTTGCATAGCCTTTGCCGCGGAAAGGCGGATGAAGGCCGAAATCATAAATAAATGCGTCCTGCTGCGGGTGTTCCGGATCGGCGTGCAGCCACAGCCAGCCGGCATTTTCCTTTCCGTCCAATGTCAGCGTCCATAAATAGTGATCGGCCGTCTCCAAGCCGTCAGGAAGCAGGTCTTCAAACGCCAGCTTCGCTAACTCCGGCGCTTCGTCAGGCAGCCACGTTCCCGCTTTTACCTTTTCTTCAGCGTAATGCTTGGTTGAATGGGCGAGATAGGACTGAAATTCTTGTCCTGTCATCGGCTGCAGCGTGATAGCCATTGAATCACTCCTTACAAAACACGGATTGAAAGCGGTATCATGAAGTATTATCCGAAGGCTCCGTTTTCCGCCGGTTTTATGATTTGTTCGGCTTGTGCCGTTGAACCAGTTTGCGCAAATAATCCAATCGAAATGAGACTTGCCAAGGCTGCTGAGAGTACAATGAATTTACATGTTTTCATTACGAATCCCCTCCGTTAATCTCAAAATTTGGTCATTGGCATCAATTGATTCTTGAAAATACTTCGCCGCCAATTTGTAATTCTCCTGTTTTTTAAAATGCGCCGCGGCCTGATACGACAAATCGGAAACGTCACTCCACAGCTCTTTCCTTCTTAACTCGGCGAAAGCTGATTCAAGCGCTTCTTCACTCTGGTCAATAAAGACATGCTGTAAGATGCGCAGCTTTTGGGTGTATACGGGCTCGTTTTTTTCTTCAGCGACATTCAGCGCTTTATGCAGCCAAAACCGGCCCTCATCCGTCTGTTCCTGTTTCAATAACACTCTGGCCAGCATGTACAGACTCCGCACCGAATATGCTGATTGCAAATGCTCCTTTTGATCGAGAGCCGTTTCAAACTCGATCCGCGCCTCCTCAAGCTTTTCCTGTCTTTCATAGCAAATGCCTGCGTTAAAGTGGGCAAGCGCCTCAATATGCGGATCGCCCGCTTTGGCGGCTTGATGAACCGCCGTCTGCAGGAGCTCTTCGGCTTTCTGATAGTGAAACAAGTCCATTCTGTTACAGCCGATCACCATTAAACACTGTGCTTCTCTGACCGCGTACATTTCATTGGCTTTGTAGATCTCCAACGCTTTTTCCGCGTGGTTCATCGCAAAGTAGTTTTGGCGGATTTCATAGTAGGCAATCGCCACTTGATAATTAAACTCGGCTCTTTCAATCTCATTTGGTATGTGCCGGAGCCTGCTTTCAGCAATCCGGTAAAAATTAATGGCGTTCATAAACCGTTTACGGTAAAACTCGTGCATTCCGGAAAAGAAATAATAATAGTATTGAATCATCTGGTCTGTTTTTTCTTTATCGGCGTTCAGCTGGATCGTTTTTAAAATGCCGTCTGTTTTCTCATACTCTTCCATCAAAAGCTTATAGCGGGAATCAATTAAATTAAAATAAAGGAGCACCGTTTGATTTTGTGTCATATTTTGCAGATCCGTAAGCAGTTGTTCTCTTAACGCCTCAGCCGATTCAGTGTTGTGCTTTTTGATTTCCTCATACCAGTCACTGATTTTTTTCGCAACTGTTTCGTGGGCCATCACTTCAGCCATCTGTCAGGACACCTCCCTTTCCCATTTTGTGTAATAAATATATCATATTTACAGGTCTAAAAAGAGGGTGACAGCCCGCTAGTTTCCTCGTGGCAACAAAAAAACCCCCGCAAGTGCGGAGGCGTATATTTTATAATAGTTTTTTTCCCAACAAAGATTCCACCAGCTCGACCGCTGTTTTGCCGGTTTTGTTTTTGTGATCGAGGATCGGGTTGACTTCGACAAATTCAGCTGAAGTGATGATGTCGGCATCATACAGCATTTCCATTGCCAAGTGGCTTTCACGATAGCTGATGCCGCCGACGACAGGCGTGCCTACGCCGGGCGCGTCGCTCGGATCAAGGCCGTCGAGGTCAAGGCTGAGGTGAACGCCGTCACAGTCTGACAAGTAGTCAATGGTTTCTTCAATCACCTTGGTCATGCCGAGGCGGTCAATCTCATGCATCGTATAGACCTTCATGCCTGTTTCCTTAATGTATTCACGCTCGCCTTCATCAAGCGATCTCGCGCCGATGATGACGACGTTCTCCGGCTTGATTTTCGGGGCATAGCCGCCCAGGTTCACCAGCGTGTCGTGCCCGACGCCAAGGCTGACGGCCAGCGGCATTCCGTGAATATTGCCTGAAGGCGATGTTTCCAGGGTGTTTAAGTCGCCGTGCGCGTCGTACCAGATGACGCCGAGCTGTTTATAGTGCTTTGCCGTTCCTGTCAGCGTTCCGATCGCGATGCTGTGATCGCCGCCCAAGACGAGAGGGAACCGCTCATTCTCAATGACGCTGTCCACCTTTTGGGCGAGCTGCTCGTTCCCCGAGAGCACAGAGTTCAAATTTTTCAGCTCTTCATCATTTTTGAGTTTTTCACGATTGACGGGGATGTCGCCTAAGTCTTCCACCGCATACCCCATGTCAGATAACCGTTCAATGAGATGCGCGTAGCGGATGGCGCTCGGGCCCATGTCCACTCCGCGTCGTGCTTGTCCTAAATCCATCGGCATTCCAATAACTGAGATATTCTTGTTCATCCGTTTTTCCACCTCAACATGTTGTATGTTGTCCTGTGCGGGTTTCTCAAAGATGACTTGGACACGAAAAGATTTAAAGCTCTATCTGTTTTTCTGACTGCTTATGCTTTTTTACATACAGATGATAAACGATAACGCACACCGCCATGAACGGGATGCCGCAATAAAGGGCGAGCCGCTGTTCTGAATCAAATGCGAGACTGATCAGAACAACCGTATTTAACGTCAGCCCGATAATAGGCAGCACCGGGTACAGCGGTGTTTTAAACTTCAGGTCTTCCACTTTGCCGCCTTCGCGGATGTATTTCCGTCTGAACATCAGCTGCGACAGGGAAATCGTAATCCAGCCGACCTGCGCGCTTAGTCCGGCTAATGATAAGAGAAACATATAAACGACTTCCGGCGCAGCCACCTTAGACAGCAGGGACAGGCAGGCGACGGCCAGCGTCACGATCAGAGCGTTCATCGGCACGCCGCGTTTATTTATTTTGCCGAGCGATTTAAAGGCTTGTCCTTCGTTCGCCATGGCATATAGGATACGCGTCGATGCAAACAGGCCTGAGTTGGCCACTGAGAGCAGCGCAATTAAGATAACAAAGTTCATAATATCGGCCGCATATGGAATACCGATTTGTTCAAACACCACGACAAACGGGCTTTCGACCACTCCCGCCTGCTTCCACGGAATCATCCCGGCAATGACGATGATGGAGAGAACGAAAAAGACAAGCGTTCTCCATACCGTCTGCCGGATAGAGCGCGGAATCGTTTTCTCGGGATTTTCACTTTCTCCCGCGGCAACCCCGATCAGCTCCGTTCCCTGGAACGCGAAGTTTACGGTAATCATCGTAATAAGCATAGCCTTAATGCCGTTCGGAAACAATCCATCCTCATAAAAATGAGAGAAGAAAGGAGCCTGCTCGCCGTGTTTCATGTCAATCAGGCCGAACATGGCGGCGCCGCCCAAAATAATAAACAGCAGAATGACTAAAATTTTAATACCGGAAAACCAAAATTCCGACTCAGCGAACGCTTTTGTGGTAATGGCGTTCAAAAGAAACATCAGTCCGACAAACACGAGGCACCACACCCATACGGGAACATGCGGAAACCAGCGGAGCATCAATTGTCCCGCAGATAAAAACTCAATGGCGCATGTTACCGCCCAGCCGAGCCAGTACAGCCAGCCGAATGCGAAACCGAAAGCGGGGCTGATGAATTTGGTTGCGTACGTCTGAAACGACCCTGATACGGGAAGGGCAACCGCAAGCTCGCCTAAGCAGAGCATTGTCAAAAACATAATAAAACCGCCGACCAGATAAGACAGAACCGCGCCCAGCGGTCCCGCCTGGTTAATTGTAAATCCGGTACTCAGGAAAAACCCGGTGCCGATCACTCCGCCCAAAGAAATCATAAACAAATGGCGTGATTTCATTGTGCGCTGAAGCTGATTCTCTTTTTGATTTGTATTCACTATTCTGCACCCCTTCAGCAACTTGTATTGGAACCAAGCCGGTGCTTTGAAACCGATTTGCTGTCCAAAGAGCCTCTATTTGTATATGAATGTTATATGAAATTCATTTTCGTACATAAAGATACATTATACTAAAATACTGTCGCCGCGCAAATAGAGTGTGCTGAATTTTTTATTTGTAAATTCCATACAAGCCGAGGGAAAGCATTGCCGCATCAAGGTTTTACGCGTTTTGAAGCACATTTGTGATCTTTTGGATCGCCCAGTCCAAGTCTTCCTTGGAAATCATTAACGGCGGTGCAAAACGGATCACGGTATCATGTGTTTCTTTGCATAAAAGCCCTTCGCCTTTCAGCTTTTCACAGTACGGGCGGGCCGCTTCTGTCAGTTCAACGCCGATAAACAGGCCGCGACCGCGCACGTCTTTTATGATCGGGTTATCAATTTTCTCAAGCTCTTCTTTAAAATAACGGCCAAGCTGAAGGGAACGCTCTGCCAGCCCTTCTTCCTCAAGGACTTCAAGAGATGCGAGCGATACCGCGCAAGCGAGCGGGTTTCCGCCGAATGTCGAGCCGTGGGAACCCGGGTTAAACACGCCGAGAATGTCACGGTTCGCCGCGATGCACGAAATCGGGAAGACGCCCCCGCCGAGCGCTTTGCCTAAGATGAACATATCCGGTACGATATTTTCCCAGTCAACCGCGAATGTTTTCCCTGTGCGGCCGAGTCCCGTCTGAATTTCATCAGCGATCAGAAGTACATTTTCTTCCTTACAAATGGCGGCCGCTTCTTGTAAAAATCCTTCCGGCGGAATGACGATGCCCGCTTCTCCCTGAATCGGTTCGAATAAGAAAGCGGCTGTGTTCGGCGTGATCGCCCGGCGCAGCGCTTCTGCGTCTCCGTATGGAATTAATTTTATACCCGGAAGCATAGGTCCGAAACCGCGTTTATACTCATCTTCTGAAGAAAGGGATACCGCAAGCATCGTTCTGCCGTGGAAGTTGCCGATACACGCAATGATTTCCGCCTGATTATCCGCTACTCCTTTGACCTCATATGCCCAGCGTCTCGCCGCTTTGACAGCGGATTCAACGGCTTCCGCCCCCGTATTCATCGGCAGAATCATATCTTTTCCGGTCAGCTTGGCTGTTTTCTCATAAAACGGACCGAGCTGATCATTATGGAACGCGCGTGACGTCAGAGTGATTTTATCCGCCTGATCCTTCAGCGCCTGAATGATCTTCGGATGTCTGTGCCCCTGGTTCACCGCAGAATAAGCACTCAGCATATCCATATATTGATTACCTTCAGGGTCTTTTACCCAAACACCCTGCGCTTCGGAAATAACAATCGGCAGAGGATGATAGTTGTTCGCGCCGTAATGTGAAGTTTGGCTGATAATTTCTTGAGATTTTGTGAAAGCTGACATAATCTGATTCCCCCTTGTTTTGTAATCATTCAACATTAGATCTTGCTTTCCCTTTTTATAAAGCAAGTTCCGTGCCAATCCGAAAAAACGGGATGTTTCGCCAGCATTCTTTCTTTTCCCGCAAAATTTTCCGGCAGTTTGCGTGCAAACTTCAGCCAAGCGCAAAATTTTTTTGCGTTTCCCGTTCGATTTATTTTAAAATAATGAATGTTAAGACGATTGAGAGGGGGAATTGACCTGCACACAACCAGCGAATTTTACACACTCGTGTTACAAAGCATTCTGGAAGAGATTGATGTCGGGCTGCATGTGGTGGACGAGAAGGGCAGCACCGTCATTTACAATAAGAAAATGATGCAGATTGAAGATATGGATGAACGGGACGTCCTGCATAAAAACCTGACTGATGTATTTATGTTTTCCAATCAGCAGGACAGCACGCTCGTTCAGGCCCTTCAAGAAGGCAAAACGATTAAAAATGTGAAGCAAAGCTATTTCAATAACAAAGGCCAGGAAATCACGACGATCAACCACACCTTCCCGATTGTGCAAAACGGCGAGATCAAGGGCGCCGTGGAAATCGCCAAGGACGTCACCAAGCTCGAACGGCTGATCAGGGAGAACATGCACAGGAAAGAACAGAACAGCTACACGTTTGACAGTATTCTCGGCAACAGCTCAGTTATTCGGGAAGTCATCGAAAACGCGAAACGGGCAACCCGTACGTCATCGTCCGTTCTTTTGGCCGGCGAGACGGGAACGGGCAAGGAACTGTTCGCCCAAAGCATTCACAACGGCAGCCAGCGCTCAGGCGCCCCGTTCATCTCACAAAACTGCGCCGCCCTGCCGGACAGCCTGGTCGAAAGTATTTTATTCGGCACGAAAAAAGGCGCCTTTACCGGAGCCATCGACCAGCCCGGCTTATTTGAGCAGGCGCAGGGAGGCACCCTGCTCCTTGATGAGATCAACTCGCTCAATCTCAGCCTGCAGGCAAAACTGCTCCGCGCCCTTCAGGAAAAGAAAATCAGGCGCATCGGATCAGCTCAGGACAAACCGATTGACGTCCGCATCATCGCCACGATGAATGAAGACCCGATCACCGCCATTTCAGAAGAGCGGCTGCGCAAAGATTTATACTACCGCTTAAGCGTTGTCACGCTGATCATTCCCCCGCTCCGGGAGCGCAAGGAGGATATTCTGCCTCTGGCCGAAGTCTTTATCCAGAAAAACAATCACCTGTTCCAAATGCATGTCGATTCGATCAGTGACGATGTGCAGCGATTTTTCCTGGAATATGACTGGCCGGGCAACATTCGCGAGCTTGAACATATGATTGAAGGCGCCATGAACTTTATGACGGATGAAACGACGATTACGGCGGCCCACCTGCCTTACCAATACCGGATGAAAATCAAACCCGCTGACACGGAAAGCAAAGCCGCCGCAAGCACCCAGCCCGGCACCGATTTAAAAGACAAAATGGAAAACTTCGAAAAATACATGATCGAAAAAACCCTGAGAAAACACGGCAATAACATATCCAAAACGGCAAACGAGCTCGGAATCAGCAGACAGAGCCTGCAATACCGCCTGAAAAAATTCGGTCTGGACCGGATGAAATGAATCCATACAAAAAAAGGCTGAGATGCTCCTCAGCCTTTCGTTTATATCTGATTGGCAAGCCGCTCTCCGGTAAACCAAAAGTTCTCACTCACTGCCAATGTATGTTCCGTATTCTCGACTTGATGCCACCAATGGCGCGGCGCGTAAATGATTTCTCCCGCCTTTTGTCTGAAGCGGATCGGAGACGCCTTTTGCACCAGCGGTTTTTGCTCAATGTCTTTTTCATCAAAGACATTGATATTTCCTTCGTACAAATACGGAGAGTCGTCCGGATGATAGAAGATCCATTCCTTCTCCCCGAAAATGACGCCGTTCCACGCGTGCGTGTTGTTAAAATCCTGATGCAGCGGTGTACCTGTCTGCTTAGAACCGAGAAAGAACCATTTCCAGTCCCGTCCCGTTTCTTCATCCGCTCTCAATGTGTCTTTTGTAAAATACTCGGGTGCCGAATAGACAAGGTCTAAGTCATTTTGGTTCAGCTGCGTAAAATTCCAGTCACAGTACCATTTGTCATCATTCTGATCAATGTACTCGATATAGTTGGAAAGCTTTACTTGTTTAAACGTTTTGACCCCTTCGATATCTGATTTCCGGATGGTGACCATTCTGTCTCCATAGTGCTCGTCAATGTATTCAAGCGTCCACGGCCTGCATTCCCAGTGATCCATTGCCCCCGTCAAAATAAAAGGTTTTTTATCAGCATACTCGCTTACAAAAAGATCGTACGATAACTCATTGATTGTCAGTCTGTCAATGGTCATATCCATTCCCCTTTTATTCGGCAATCTGCCGTTTTTTTTGTTTGGCGTAACTGTATGGACCTGAAAAGATGGTGACGTTTTGATTCTCAAGCCAGAAAATCTTGTTGAACTTCTCCAGCAGGTTTCTGTCGTGAGAAACGCAGATGATGGTGCCTTGAAACTGCATCAGGCTGTTTTCGAGAATTTCCTGAGATTCAATATCCAAGTGGTTGGTCGGCTCATCCAGGATCAGGACATTCAGCTTTTTTTCCATTAAGATGGACAGCTTCAGCCTGATTCTCTCACCGCCTGACAGGACGGAAAGTTTTTTAAAGACCGACGACCCGTAAAATCCGTACTTGGCCAGCATATTCCGGGCCACGCCCTCTTCAGTCAGCAGATTTTCTTTAAAGAATTGCAGAATCGTCTGACTCGAATCTCCGACATGGCTCTTTTGATCAATGTAGCCTATTTTAAGATTTTCTCCCACTTTAATGGTGCCGTCCGACAGTTCTCTTTCCCCGATGATGCAGCGGATCAGCGTTGTTTTGCCGACGCCGTTTCTGCCGACGATGCCGATTCTGTCTTTATGCTTTATGCGCAGGTTCACATTTTGATATAAAAGGGAAGATCCGTTGGTCACCTTTCCGTTTTCAATGAACACAATATCTTTTGAACCGGCGCCCGCTTCCTGAAATGCGTTTTTTAATTTTTGCTCCGTCCGGACCGGCTTATTAATCAGCTCAATCCTTTTCAGCGCCTTTTCCATATTATTCGCGCGTCTGTGCAGGCCGACAGACGGCGGATTTGAACGGTTGGCCCAATCTCTCAGCTGGGCGATGGATTCCTTCATCTTCTGTATTTTTCTCTGCTGTTCTTCATATTTCTCAAACTGGGCGATGATGAATTCTTCCCGCTTTTTCAAGTATTCGCTGAAACCGTAAGGCCAAATCTTCACCTCGGTATCGTCAATCTCGAGCACCTTCATCGCCGTTTGGTCGGCAAACGTTTTATCGTGGGTCGTAAACAGAATGGTTTTGTTCGATTTTTTAATAAACCCTTCAAGCCACTCAATCGCATGGACGTCCAAATGGTTGGTCGGCTCGTCCAGCAATATAACGTCGTCGTTGCGGATTAAAATTTCGGCAAGGCCGGCTTTTGTTTTTTCGCCGCCGCTCAGCTTTGAGAACGGCTGGTCCTTTAATTCGCTGAGGCTGAGCCCGTTGCACACCTCGTCAATCATCGCATGCATCTGGTAGCCGTTGTTCCGCTCAAATGTTTCCGTGTATTGACTGTATTTTTCCAATAAAGCAGTCAGCTCGTCATCACTCATCGGTTCCGAAAGCTTCAGCTCAATGGCCTTCATTTCCTTCTGGATCGCCGCGAGAGCTTCAAACGATTTTTCCAGATATTGATACAACGTCAGATCCTCATGGGGATCAGCGATCTGCTTCAGCAAACCGACCTTCGCCCCTTTGTTGATCGCAATCGTTCCTTCATCTGCCTCAAGCTCTCCGGAAAGCACCCTGAACAGCGTGCTTTTGCCGGAACCGTTCGGCCCGGCCACAAGCACTTTCTCGCCTTCATTGATGAAAAAAGAAACTTGTTTGAAAATCGTATCTCCCGCTAAATTTACCGTAAGATTATGAATATTCAGCAACTCACATCATCCCTTTGTCATTCTGGTTCAAAGCTCGACTTTATTCTGGATGGCGACGCTCGCTTTCAGTTTGTAAAAGCTGAGCATCATAAACAGCGACAATAAGATGGATAATACCCCGATTGCGGTCAGCAGCAAAGCTGAATCAAAATAGTCCGTTAAGAATCCGATAAACGGAAAGGCAATGAACATGAAGAGCGAGGTCATCAAACTGATAATGGACAGCAGCGTGGCTCTCGTTCTGGACGGAATCTCATTATTCACCACCTGACTGGATACGGGTTCTATCACATCATAGAGCGCGTTAATGACGACAAAAGCTGCAATCGTCACGTACAGACTGCCCGAAGGTATAAACAGATAGGCCGCCCCGATGATGCAGAATGTCAGCAGAAGCACGCGCCTCGGCGTGAATTTTTCCGCCGGCTTGGAAGAAAAGATGGAGCACAGCGCCTGCAAGATGGACAGTCCCGCAAAAATAATGGATATATTGCGCACGGACAGCCCTTCCTGACTTAACAAATCTTGTCCGTACATATAAAAAACCGATGTAATCGCAAAGAAAACGGAGAGTGACAGCACCAGATATTTAAAGGCTTTGTTCAGTCTGAAGAAATCTTTGACTTCTTTTAAGATGTCACCGACCGTCTGCGTTTCGTGTTCACTGTTTTCAAATTTGATTTCCGTCAGCTGTGTAATGACCGCCATTGCAATCAGCTGAGTGACAATCCCGGCGATAAACACATATGACCATGATATTTCCTGCAAGTAGCCGCCGATGCCCATGGCAATCGCAAGACCGAGGATGACAAGTCCGTTATAATTTCCGATGGATTTGCCGTACCACTTTTCTTTCCCTTGTTCTTTCAGTGAATCAAACAAAAAGGCGTGATCCGTTCCTGATATAAACGTCAGCCCGATACCGTATATAATATGGGCGATGAAGAGGGCGATGAAGTTATGGAAGCTCAGGAACATCACCAAATAGATAATGACCATAAAATGGCCGAGCAAGAGCGATTTTTTTCTCCCGATTCTGTCCGAGATGACGCCGCTCGGCACTTCCGCCAGAAACATCGCCAAATTCAGGACCGATTGCAGGATGCCCACAAGAAACAATGAATAATTCATGCTTGTTAAATATAAAATCCAAATTCCCCGTTCGAAAAAGAAGTTTCCGAAAAAACCGGAGAAGTAAAGCAAATTTCGATTCCGCAAATGAATACCCCTTTCCAGCTATCTGCATTTAACATCATGAACAGAAAGGAGCCCGTCAGTCTTTACACTAAAACCCTCTATACATGGATCTTGCAGATACAGACTTTTCCCAAAACAAATTGGGCAATAATGAGTTGTATTCTCGAATAACCCAAAAAGTTCCTTCTTTTTTTCAGATCCTATGGCATCAATGATCGTTTTTTTCTTCTCCGGATCGCTGATGTCGCGGATGAAATATTTGATATAGCTCAGCTCATGCATGTAAGCCGGCAGGAACAAATGGAGTTCAATATCAAACCCGCTTTTATCCATATGATAATAATCATTGAAATGACTGACGCGTGAGACGGATACGTCCGCTCCGGCCCGCCGAAACAGATCAGCCAGCCTTTCAATGATCTCTCCGTTGGGATAATAATCGGCATAAACGATTCGGATCGGCTCTTCTCTTGTCAAAAGGGGCGGATCTTTCTGCGGTGTCCTCCCGCTTTCCCATATACCGATCAGTGAATCAGTCGGTGTGATGATATGCCCCAAATCCCCGGCCAGCTTTTGTCTATCAAAATAATGCTGAATGAAAGTTCTCAGCATGCCGTCCTTTACCTTGAAGGTAAATAACATCGGCAAATGATTTTCTTTAAAATCAGCATACTGCCGATACCTCATGTTTGAATGATGAAACTGGGTGTGGCAGGTCACGTCCGTTTGATTCGCTTCGTACAGCCCGATGCTTTTTTCCAGATCATCATTCAAAATAAATTGAATGGTCTGAACCGTGCGGTGATCCGCGGGCGTCATTTTATATTGCGGATTCCGCTCAAATTCCAGCCCCTTCTCAAACGTACGCTTGAATCGGTACGGGCCGTTTTCCGGCACATCGCCCCCGGCGGTCCCCGGAATCAGAAAGCTGCTCTGCAAAACGGCTTCTATCTCATCAGACGGCTCGTCCAAGGTGACTTCAAAGCGTTTATCGCCTGTTACGTTCACCCCGAGCTGATCGGATGAGACAAGGCCTTTTACATACGGAACGGCCTGTTTTATGTTCAGGAAACTGCCGAGATGGGGGCTTTGATTTTCTTTCGTCAGATGATAGATGATCGTTTGAACCACACCCTCGGCGTCACCTAAATAGTCCGGGTGAATGTCCACCTGACAGGTGCGGGGATCTTTGCGGATGATCCGGCAGTTATAGCCGTCCTGCAGGCTTTCATACATAATGCTGCAAATCATCTTGCTTGTGTAATCCTGCGTATCTAATGGGTTCAAGCGTATCGGGCTTGTGTCGATTTCTATTTTCAGAGGGTCGCCCGGTTTTCTCGCCGTACGATGCATCGTCTTCATAAAGCGCTTTCCTTTTGAGAAAGCTTCGTTTCTGTAATATGAAGTCCGTCAAAGTCCAGGCCGATGCGGGTATTCAGGGATTTCGGGCTTCCGCCTGCAAGGTATGTGATAATGTCATGAGACATAAACGAGGATATAATACCGTTTGTCGCTCCTAAGGAACCTTTGATCGGTTCATCGGGGTAACAGTTCAGAAGTCCGGCCGGCATGTTTTTTTCATAGGTGATGCCGGATTGATAGGATTCAGGCGTGAGCAGAGGCCCCCATTGGCCGCTGAAGCTGCCGACACCCCCGGTCATAAACGCGATATTCCGCTCCTTGCAATACCGGTAAACCCATTCAGAAATGTTATGGGGTTTGTCAGCGGCATTTATGACGATATCAATTTCATACGGATCTAACACACGCAGGTCCTGCGGCTGTGTAATTTCCTTATGGTAAAGTGCTGCGTCCGCATGGGGATTGATACCCGCAATATAATCTCTGCATTCTGAGATCTTTAATTTGCCTACAGAAGATTTATTATAGACGAATTGTCTGTTCAGGTTATGTACTGATACGGCATCGAAATCAATGAGAATAAAATGCTGCATGCCCGCCGCCAAAAGGTTTTGAAGAATGATCGTTCCGACGCCCCCCAGACCCACGATCGCTGCCCTGCTGCCGTCTAATCTCTTTTGGATCAGATTGGGGTTTTGGTTGTATTTCTCAAAATGGTACAGCTGCTTTTCAGTGATGCGGCCTTCACGGCCGTTTTGCCATGGCTCTATTAAAGCATCCAATTTCATTAACGCATCGAAAAACTGGTTTCCCGCTTCCTCTCCCAGAAGATCAGAAAGCTCTTGTTTTTCACAGCCGGTGATCAGCCGTTCAACCGCCTCTTTGATCTCACTCGTATGCGCAAGCTTAATCGCCTTTCGATATTGAATGATAATATGCGCCGTGTAGGTCAGCACCTGCACGCTGTCTTTAAACTTCCAGCGCTTACAGTCAGTTGACATCATGACATACCCCCTGAAAGATAATAACTCCCCAATGAGGGGAGTCACGGCTTTACTAGCAGCGATGCACCAAGCTTGCTGTTTCTGTATCAAGATCAAGTTCTTCAATCTTCATCAGTACACACCCCCTTTACCAATAACTAGATATTATCACCGATATTGGAAAAGGACAAGTTATTTTTTGAAAATTTAGAATTTATATATAAATTGTGATATTTCTTCCTGCTTCCCGGTTTATCCCGGCAGCCGGATGATGAACACGGAGCCTTTTCCCTGCTCACTTTTCACTTCAATTGTTCCGTTATGGCTGTCGATAATGGTTTTTGTAATGGCAAGACCCAGCCCCGCGCCGCCGGATTGACGGGATCGGGAGGTTTCCGCCCTGTAAAACCGGTCAAACAAATGAGGCACATGCTCCGGAGCGATTCCCGTTCCGTTATCCGCAATCATAAGCATGATTCCTCCGTCTTTCTGCAGGGAGACGGTGATGACACCCGTGTCTTCATCCGTATGCTGCACCGCATTGTAAAATAGATTGAGAATGACCTGCTTCATTTTGTCTTTGTCAAAAACGGCTTCTATCTTTTGATCGACAAAGAACTCGAGCTTCCGGTTTCTCGCGAGCAGCTTCAGCTGAGCCTCCATTTCCAAAATGACGTCTCCCAATGCGCCTTTTTTCATTTCAAAGCTCGGCACCCGGTCAATCTTCGCGAGAAACAGAAGATCCTCTATCAGCTTATTCGCCCTGGCGGATTCCGCGTACATGCTTTGAAGCGCTTTTTCTTTCTGCTCCGGCTTCTCCGCCGCTCCGCGGATTAAAATTTCGATAAAGCCGTGAATGGAGGTAAGCGGCGTTCTCAGCTCATGTGATGCGTCTGATACAAACTGCCGGATTCGTTCCTTCGCTTCTTTTTCCGCCTGAAAAGAGGTTTCAATCCGTTCCAGCATCTGATTGATGGAGATGCCCAATGACTCAATTTCGGCCTGCTTCCTATCGATCGGCAGCCGTTTATCGAGACTTCCGGCATGAATGTCACCCATCATACGCACAATGCGGGACAGCGGCTTGAGTGTGAGCCGGATCACCGGCAAGAAAACAAACAGTCCGATGACCAAAGCCGCAAAGGAAAGCACCGCGAAAATGCTGATCTGGCGGAAAAGCGAATCATTCAGAGGCTGGGTCAGCGTGCTCATCTGCACAACTCCCGCCTGCCTTCCGTCAACGGAAATCGCCTGAAACACGACGATGATTTCCTCACCCGCCTTATTGTGAGCCACCTGATAGTGAAGCGCCATTGTATCTGTCAGCGCATCCTGATACACTTTTTTCGGAAAAGAAGGAGGGGCCCCCGCGTGCGGGTCTTCTGATAAAACAGACATCTTGTATGATGGATTGATAAAAGCAACCGTCACCCCGGGGTAAATCAAATTCGGATGAGCCGGTGTTTCGGAACGGGCAAGGGTTTTGATTGACCTCCATACGCTTTGATCCATTGAATTGATATAACTCTGAATGCTGATCGCCTGATTTTCATACATCGTCCGTGTCATAAACATGTACTGAGTGCCGCCGATGAAACATAACAGCAAGGCCAAAATCGCCAGTGACCTGAACAGGAGCTGGAATCGCAGGGTTCTGTACAGCCGTTTCATGCCAGATCCACCCTGTACCCGGCGCCCCGAACCGTGCGAATCACCTTGTGTTCTTTGTCCTTCAGCTTTTCGCGCAAAGAACGGATGTACACCTCGACGATATTGTCTTCCCCGTAAAAATCATAGCCCCATACCTGATCGAGAATCCTCGTTTTGCTGAGAACCGTTCCGTGGTGGAGCACTAAACATTTCAGCAGTTCATACTCGGTGGCGGACAGCTTCAAAGGCTGTTCATTGTAAAAAATCTCTCTGCTCCGGTCATCGATTCGGAAGGGGCCGAGCACCACCTCATCGAAAAGATGCGGAAACTGGTTGCGGATTCTTGCGTAAATTCTGGCAAGCAGCTCCTCAAAGCTGAACGGTTTGATCATGTAATCATCAGCGCCTTCAATCAGCGCCTTTACGCGAAACTCTACTTCATCCTTCGCGGTCAGCATGATGATGGCGGTATTGCTTGTTTTCTTAAGCATCCTTGACAGCTCAAGCCCATCCATTCCCGGCATCATCACGTCCAAAACGGCAATATGAGGCTGAAATGTTTTCACAAGATTCATCGCCGACATCCCGTCTGCCGCGGACATCACTTCAAACCCTTCATTGACAAGCCCCATCGTTAAAAAATCAATGATGGCGGGCTCGTCGTCTACAATCAGCACCTTGATGCCTTTCAACTTATCCATGATGCAGTCTCTCCTTAGATGTATCAGCCTGTGTTTATTTTTTTCGCTTCCCCTTCTATTATTCGCTTTTATCTGAAACAAAACTGAATCTAAGCTGAAAATCCGCTGAATTCAGGAAGTTTTCAGCTTAGATTCATGTTGTTTTCAGTTTGGGTCTTTACAATAAGCCTTAGTTGGGAAGCCAACAATGAAATGTTTAAGGAGGAATATATGATGGGAATTACAAAAGTTTTATCAGGAGCTGCACTGGGGACCATACTTTCAATCAGTTCTTTAACTTCAGCGCATGCGGCTGTCATTCATAAGGATGACGCAGCGCAGACGAAAGTGGAAACGAAACAGCAGGCTTCCGTTTCTATCTCTAAAGCGAAAGAGACCGCATTGAAAAACTGCAGCTGCAAAGGCGCCGTTCAATCAGCGCAAATGAAAAAAGTCAACGGCGCTTACGTATATGTTGTCAACGTCCTTGACGTAAAAGGAAAGCAGCACACCGTCAATGTCAACAGCTCCAGCGGAAAAGTCGTGAAACACCAAATTGAAAAGAAACAGCAATTCATCTCAAAATCCGGCGCTGAAAAAATCGCCGTGAAGAATTGCAAAGGAACAGTGAAGTCTTCTGAGCTGAAGACCGAACATAACGCTATGGTTTACGTGGTTCAGGTGTCAGGACAAGACGGGAAGCTTCACACATTCCATATCAATTGTAAAAACAGCAAAATCGTCAAACATGATATAAAGAATAACCAGCAACACATGACCCGTGCAAAAGCGGAATCGTTCGCACTCAGCCATTGCAAAGGCGCTGTGAAATCCGCTCAAATGAAAAAAGAAAACGGCGTATCAGTCTATGTTGTCAGCATATTCGGCCAGGACGGCAAGCTTCATACGCTCCACATGGACGGCAAAAGCGGAAAAATCCTGAAAGAAGAAGTGCAGAAAAAACAAGTGATGATCGCTTCTAAAAAAGCGCATTCCATCGCGCTCAGCCATTGCAAAGGCGCTGTGAAATCGTCTGAAATGAAGAAAGAAAACGGCGTCTACAAGTACATCGTGAAAATCACTGCCCAAAACCATACGGAACAAACGGTGAAAGTAAACGCTCAAAACGGAGCCATCTGTAAATAACAAAAAATAAGCTGCCGGCAGTTTCATCTGCCGCTTCAATTCAGCAGCACCAGTCTGTTTCAATCACAAAGTTCTAAGTTCATGTCTGCCTTTTTCTAAATATACCCATTTTTAACTGAACGTGTTGTGACCCACGTTCAGTTCTTTTTTATGGCTTCTGAAAAAAGGCATAAAAAAAGCGCCCTGAAAAAGGACGTTTGATATGACATGTTTCATGTTCTAAATTCTGCATTCTAAAATAATTCTTCCTTCACATTCACCTTCAATTTCATTCAATACGATGATCACATCAGCCGTTTTCATGTGTTTCACCTCCCGTACTCACAATAGTATAATATTAACAAATAAATCAATAAAAAACAGCCCGGATATCCGGGCTGTTTTTTTATTTCTGTAATCGATCCGCTTCTGTCAGTTTGACTTCCGCTGTTTTTTTCTTTCCCGAACGGTAGAACGTGATGTTCACACGGTCGCCGATCTTTTTGCGATACAGGCGCTCACGGAGATCCACAACGTCATTGACCTTATGTCCGTCGAACCCGGTAATCACGTCGAGCTTTTTCAAACCCGCTTTTCCGGCCGGTGAAAACGCATCGACACCCATAATGACTGCCCCGGTTTTAACGCCTTTCGGAAGTTTCAGCGTCTGGCTCCAATGGTAGCTCGCAATATCCGTTAAGGATTTCATCTCAATACCGAGGAAAGGCCGTCTGACTTCTCCGTATTTTTCTAAATCCTGAATAACGGGAATGACAAGCTTTGACGGGATGGACAGGCCGATTCCTTCAACGGCGGATTCAGCGATCTTCATTGAGTTGATGCCGACCACCTTGCCCGATATATCCATCAAAGCGCCGCCGCTGTTGCCGGGGTTAATCGCGGCATCGGTCTGCAGCACTTCCGCATTCCAATCCGGCTGTCCGTCGCCGTTTGAGTCAACGGGCACCGCCCTTTCCGTGCCTGAAATGATCCCCTGTGTCACTGATCCCGCAAATTCAAGCCCGAGCGGATTTCCGATCGCAATGACCGGTTCTCCGACTTTGACCTGATCGGAATTGCCGAACTGGGCGGCCGATTTGATCTTATCAGACTTCACCTTCAGTACGGCGAGATCCATCAGACGGTCGCTCCCGATCAGCTCAGCAGGCACGCGTGAGCCATCCTTCAGGCTAATCTCAATCTCAGTCGCACCTTCAATGACATGGTGATTGGTTACGATATAAGAAGTGTTTCCGTTCTTTTTGTAAATGACGCCGGACCCGCTTCCCGCTTCGCCGCCCTCTCCCCAAATATCGGTCTTTTGGATATTGAGAACGCCGACTACCGAATCTGATACACGGCTGACCATATTCGTGACAGCGTCATTGACATTTACGTTGACTGTTTTCACCTGCTCGCTGCCGAGACGCTGGCTGGTGCTTTTGCTGCTTTCCCCATGGTCTCCGCCTGTCCAGTACGGCAGCAGGAAAGCCATGAGCGCGGCCCCGACGATGACGCCGATCAGACTTGATAGAAAGTACCCTCTCTTGCTGCGGCGGGGCTGTTCGGAGGCGTACTGTTCATCATCGCGATTATAATCCACCCTATCTCAAATCCTTTCAAGAGTACTCGATTTGCTTATAGTGTGGGTCAGATCGCGGATTAATAATCATGATTCATTTGGAAAAATTACACGGCGCACAGCGGCGTCGGGATTTTCGGATCGGTATCAAATAACTGAAACGTTTCCCCGGCGACAAATCCTTTCGCAGCCAATGTCTGCTGCACGGACATTCTCGCCAGTTCCTTCATATTGTTGTCTTGGCTCAGATGCGCCAAATAGATGCGCGATGTGCCGTCGCCGATGACATCAGTCATGGCGAGCGCCGCGTCTTCATTCGAGACGTGGCCGACATCGCTTAAAATCCGCCGCTTAATGCTCCATGGGTATCTGCCCATTTGCAGCATGCCGACATCATGGTTGCTTTCAAACACAAACACATTGGCCGAACGGATAATGCCTTTCATTCTGTCGCTCACATACCCGGTGTCCGTCATCAGTGCGAGCTTTCTGCCTTGGTAGTGGAAAACATAAAACATCGGCTCGGCCGCGTCATGAGAGACGCCGAATGACTCAACATCAAGCCCGCCGAAGGATTTCACGCTTTCCATCGGGAACAAAAACTTTTGTCCGGTATCCAGCTTGCCGATCTGATTCTCCATCGCTTTCCACGTCTTTTCATTGGCGTAGACGGGAAGTCCGTACTTTCTCGCAATGACGCCGAGCCCTTTAATATGGTCGCTGTGCTCGTGAGTGACAAAAATGCCGTCGACGTCGTCTATCTTGCGGCCGATTCTCTCCATCAGCCCGTCCATCGCTTTACCGCTCAGGCCGGCATCCACCAGAAAAGAGTGCTCATCTGTCTCCAGATAAAACGCGTTTCCGGTACTCCCGCTCGCAAGCACGCTAAATTGCAAGCCCATTGTGTCTCACTCCATTATTTATTTTGATTGTTATCAATGACTGTACTTTCCAATGCGTTCACAGTGTACGTTTGCAGTGTCTTTTTCTTCGTCCCTTTTGACTTATCTTCAATTGTAATTCTCCATACCGGCGCCAGCACCTGCGTACTTGTCAGCGGATATTGGGCAATATAG
Organism: Bacillus sp. SIMBA_026; assembly: GCF_046535335.1. Lineage (NCBI taxonomy): Bacteria > Bacillati > Bacillota > Bacilli > Caryophanales > Bacillaceae > Bacillus > Bacillus sp. SIMBA_026. Next base: position 995,155 of record NZ_JAWRWX010000002.1, read on the forward strand.
CCGAACTTAACGCTTTTAACGGCGCAATTCGCTTTTAAGTAATTTTGAGAATACAATAATTCGACCGCATCCAGCTCAGGAATCAGGCTCTCCGTCTGGATTCGCTTGAATGACTCCAGCATGGTCTGCTCGTAAGATACGACCTCGTTTTTATCGTTCAGATGCAGAATCACCTGTCCGATCGCATCCGTGGACGAGTCAAAATCCTGATAAATAAACTGGCCGTCATACATCTGGTAAAAAGTGATCTGTTTTTTATCCTTGTCGACTTTCCACAGTTTATATTTTTCACCGCCGGTTATTTTAGAGCTGACGAGCGATTCCGCATCCTCCTGCGGTTTTTGCTTCGATAAACCGACCGGATCGGTAAATTTCATTTTCAGCGTCGTAACCTTGTGATCATCCGCCGGCATCTCCATTAAAGGCTTTTGATCTTTCAAAGCATCAATATCTTCAGCGGTAAATACCTTTTGGCCCGCCGTCAGCCGGTAGCCCGTCGCGGAATCAGAAGACAGGTTGCCGAAAGTGATATGATCCATCTCCATGTCTTTTTCCACATTTGAATTTTTAATCACTTCGTATTCACTGCTCGAGCGTTTTTCAAAAAACTGATAGCCGAGAAAAATATCGAGGATGAGGAAGGCAATGATGAAGATCGTTTTTGTCTTATTCCACTCCATTATCGTCCTCCTCCTTCCCCAGCAGATCTTTCGTAATCGGGACGATCTTCCCGTTGATTTTCATACTCCAGACGGGTTCCAGTTCAACGAGATCATTCGTTGATGAAGAGACCATTTGATAGGACAGGAAGATCTGGTCGATTTTGTTCACGTCGTATTTATCCTGCTGCTCCAGCAGAGACACAACCTCATTGCCGTTCATCATTTTTACGTCTTTTGTTTTAATCGGATTCGGTCCGAGAACATAGTTCGGCCGCTTGTAGCTGAGAACCTCGTCATTGGCCCATTGCAGGGTCAAAACAGGTCCGGATCCGAAAGGCTTAGACGTGCTGTTGATCACAGGCATTTGGTCTTTAAACATGTAGAAACTCAGCTGCTGGTTATCACTCACATTGAAAAATTGATAATGATCCGTCCAGCTTCCCGTATCCTCTAAATATTTATAGCTTTTCTTAATCAGCTCCCCTGTTTGATAAGAAGCGCTTTGTGCCAGGTTCCGATGCTGGAATTGAATCTGCCGCTGTGTCGAATTGATTTCCAGACGGCTGATTCCGTCAGTCAGCACATTCCGATTGTAATTCGGGTCTTCTCTGACCGTGCTCGGATCATTAAAAAGCGTCTGCTTAAACAGGTTCGTCTTAATGGTTTCAGTGATAAATTCTTTTTCCTTCATATTAAACCGCGCATTCGGCATGAGAAATTCTTTGCTTTTTCCGACCGAATAGAGGTGGTATAACGGCATACTCGACTTTTTGCTGTACAGCTCATTCATCAGATTGCGGTAATTCGCCGATTCCACAGTCACTTCCAAAATCAGCTGCTTGCTGTATGAGACCATGTAAATCTTCTTATTTGTCTTATTCTCATTAAACGGAATGACAATATGGTCAAAGGAACTGTATTCCATTGACGGATTCGACCATTTAAACATCGTTTGGAAGAAATCAATCGGAATGGTGTCATTGAATTGCAGATCGAGCTTTGCCGAGTTGCCGTTTCTGCCGTAAAGCCAATTTTTAAAACCGAGCTTGTCGTATTGATCGGAAATATCCTTCATCCCTTTTACTTCCCATTGCGGCAAATCCGCCCACAGGTCATTAAAGAGCGTCTCATCATTCACTTTGTAATGAGAGCCGTTTGTATGAATAAACATATCCCGGGGTTTTACCGTTTGCGACACTTTTTGGCTCGTTTTATCAATTTTATGCTTTTCCCGGACAGTCGATTTGGTTGAGGCCGTGCCTTCTGAAAAATTGGGCTGGAATGTCCAAATTCCCCATGTTAAAACAAGACTAATGACGACCAGCACTGACAGTATGACTGTTTTTATATTTTCACGCCTCATCCCAATCATCCTCTTGCTCTTCTTTATATGGAAGAGTAAATGTAATCTTCGTTCCTTTGCCTTCTACACTGTCGGCCCAAATGTCTCCGCCGTGCGCCTGAACCATCTCTTTTGCAATCGCAAGGCCGAGCCCGGTGCCGCCGAGTTTTCTCGTGCGCGCTTTATCCACTCTGTAGAAACGGTCAAAGACTTTTTCCACATCTTTTTTCGGAATGCCGATACCTTCATCTTTTACGCTGATATAAAGCAGCTCTTCTTTCTCATTCACATCGACTGAGAAAGTGACATGTCCGCCCTCCGGTGAGTATTTCAGTGCGTTAGAAATGATATTATCGAGAACCTGCGTCACTTTATCCTGATCAATCTCCACGTACAGATTTCTGTCCGGCAGCTCGCGGATAAATTCGACATGCTGTTCTTTCGTCATTTCAAAACGATCGATAATCAGTGACATAAAGCGGATCATATGAATCCACTCCCGATTAAACTGATAATCTTTGCTGTCGAATTTAGAAAGCTGGAGCAGGTCGTTCACCAATCTGATCATGCGCTCAGTCTCATTTTGGGTCACCATTAAGAAACGCGGAGCGATATCTTTGTTTTCCCACGCGCCTTCCGCAAGCGCCTCTAAATAGCTTCGCATGGTCGTCAGCGGTGTCCGCAGCTCATGAGACACATTGGCAACGAACTCTCTGCGCTCCCGATCGAGTTTTTCCTGTTCGGTGACATCATAAAGAACCGCGATTAAACCGTCGATTTTTCCGTGCTCTCTCTGAATAACGGAAAAATTCACCCGCAGTACAGTCGTCTCATCGTCACGTTCGATCTCCAGCAGCATTGAATCCTGCTGTTCTACTAAATCCTCAAATGTAAAGTTCTCTTTTATGCCCAATAAAGACGTGATCGGCATCTCTAAAGCCGTTTCACGTGAAACATTCAGAAGCTCAAGCGCAGGGCTGTTTAAAAGAATAATAGCCCCGTTGCGATTCGTAGCGATGACACCGTCCGTCATATACGCGATAACGGAAGAAAGCTTTCTTCTCTCCCCTTCCGTCATGGCTTGGGCATCTTCAAGCTCTCTCGTCAGATGGTTGAACGTCGTTGCGAGCTGACCGATTTCATCATGCCCGTATTTCCGCACTTTTCTGGAGAAATTCCCTTTTGCCAGTTCCATCGCCTGCTTACGCATATCCGACAGCGGATGGGTAATGGTTCGGGCGAGAAATATACCGAGAAGAGCCGTCAGAACAAGGGCTAAGCCTGTTCCTGAAGCAAGAATCGAGTTGACGGTTTTCATCTGGTTAAAGGTATCTTCCATACTGGCCACGACATATATCGCGCCGACAACTTCCTGATTCTCTGTGACGACAGGTTTCGCTGAAATCAGCACTCTGTTTTTGCTTTTAGGATCATAATATTTTTTTGAATAGGCCTGTTTTGTTGAGAAAATCCGTTTAAAAATCGGGTCAGTCGTCTGTTTCCCCGCTATTTCCTCGCCATAAGGCCTCGAAGAACCGACGACCTCATAGCTTTTATCAACAAATGTAATCTCCCGTATTTCATTGTTTTTCGTAAAATCATTCAAAATCCGTTTGACGTCATCTTTAATGACGGTGCTGTCATTATCTCCTTTATATTCCTGCTCAATATAATAGGATAGATTGTCAATCCGCTGATTTAACGATAATTCATAGGACTTGAGAAGAGAATTCTCCACCTGTTTCACAAAGTACACGCCGATAATCTGCATGGCGATGATAATGAGAAGCACATAGATCAGCGTGATCTTAAACTGAATCGACCGAAAAAAACCAACCTTATTCATCGCCGGTTAGTCCTGTTCAGGGTTTCTCAAGTAATAACCGACACCCCGTCTTGTGACGATCCAGTTCGGATGGCTCGGATTATCCTCGATTTTCTCGCGAAGGCGGCGCACTGTTACATCCACCGTTCTCACATCACCGAAATAGTCATAGCCCCACACAGTCTGCAGCAGATGCTCACGGGTCATGACCTGTCCGATATGTTTGGCTAAGTAATGAAGCAATTCAAACTCACGATGAGTCAGCTCGATCGTTTCTTCTCTTTTTGATACGACATAAGCGTCAGGGAAGATGACGAGAGAACCGATATGAATGTCATTAGATGCTGATTCTTCCTCAGCCGGCGCAACCGTAAGCTGGCGGCGCAGGTTCGCTTTGACGCGGGCCAGAAGCTCACGAGTGCTGAAAGGCTTCGTGACATAGTCATCCGCTCCGATTTCAAGCCCGATGACCTTGTCAATCTCCGAGTCTTTTGCCGTCAGCATAATAATCGGCATATCATATTTTTTCCGGACTTCCCGGCACACTTCAACTCCGTCTTTATTCGGAAGCATAATATCTAAAAGAATTAAATCAGGCTGAAGCTCCTCCACCATTTCCACGGCTTCGTTTCCGTCGTACGCACAATGCACGTCATAGCCTTCTTTTCTTAAATTAAACTCTAATATATCTGCAATCGGTTTTTCATCATCGACTACAAGGATTTTCTTATCCATCATCTTGATTTTCCTCCTGCCAGAATGACTTCATTTCATCTATTGATGTTTCATGATGATCACAATTCGGATCGTGAAAAACGTTCCCCGTCTATTATAACGGTTTCAGGTCAAAAGATAAAAAAATTAAAGAGAACAGCGCAAAAACGTATTGAACTGCCATCCTTTTGTCATGTTTTTTATTTTCTTTTAAAAAATAATATTTTTTTGAAACCTCACGAAAAAAAACGCCGTCTAGTGTTTGACGTCTTCTTCTGAGCCGGCTGAAAAGCCGGCTCTCCCTTTTTTTATAACAAAAGAAAAAACGCACCTACTATTGCAGATGCGTTTGGGTAAGTGGCTCGGGACGGAATCGAACCGCCGACACACGGATTTTCAGTCCGTTGCTCTACCAACTGAGCTACCGAGCCAGATGTTTCTTTTCTATACTATAAAGTAAAGTAAAATGGCGGTCCGGACGGGACTCGAACCCGCGACCTCCTGCGTGACAGGCAGGCATTCTAACCAACTGAACTACCGGACCTTACAGTAATTTGTCCGGAGAGCCGTATCGTGGCGGCCCTCCGAGGACAAATAAGGAGTTAGCAATAACGCTAAAGTAAATCAATGACCCGTACGGGATTCGAACCCGTGTTACCGCCGTGAAAGGGCGGTGTCTTAACCGCTTGACCAACGGGCCATAAAAAGTGGTGAGCCATGAAGGACTCGAACCTTCGACCCTCTGATTAAAAGTCAGATGCTCTACCAACTGAGCTAATGGCTCTTGATGTGTCGGATTATGTATCATAGAGCATTCAGACAAAAGCTTTCTTGCAGTACTCTATTGAAGCTGTTCCGTAACAACGAGATTTATAATATCATAGAACATTCGAAAGTGGCAACTACTTTTTTGAAAAAAATCTATTATTTTTTTCCTACATAAAAAAACAAGCCTCCGTGACCGGAGGCTTGTTTGCTGCAAATTCTTAGTTAGCGCGGTATACACTGCGGATGACGTTCGTTTGTGAACGATCGGGACCGACAGAGAAAATAGAAAGCGGAATACCTGTCAGCTGAGACACGCGTTCCAGATAATGGCGCGCATTTTCAGGAAGATCGCTTAATGTTTTTGCGCCTGTGATATCTTCCGTCCAGCCAGGCATTTCTTCATATACCGGTTCACACTCTGCGAGAGCTTTCAGACTTGCCGGGAATTCTTCAATCACTTCACCTTTGTAGCGGTAAGCGACACAGATTTTCAATGTTTCAATGCCAGTCAGCACATCGATTGAATTCAGAGAAAGATCTGTGATTCCGCTGACGCGGCGGGCGTGGCGGACAACAACGCTGTCAAACCAGCCGACACGGCGCGGACGGCCTGTCGTTGTGCCGTATTCGCGTCCGACTTCACGGATTTGATCCCCGATTTCATCTTTCAGCTCAGTCGGGAAAGGACCGTCACCGACACGGGTTGTGTACGCTTTAGATACACCGACGACGTGCTGGATTTTTGTCGGGCCTACGCCTGAACCGATCGTCACCCCTCCGGCGACCGGGTTGGATGAAGTGACAAACGGGTATGTCCCTTGGTCAATATCAAGCATAACCCCTTGAGCGCCTTCAAATAAAACGCGGCGGCCTTCATCCAGCGCGTCATTTAAGACGACGGATGTATCGCATACATACTTTTTAATCTGCTGGCCGTATTCATAATACTCATCCAGAATATCTTCAATTTTGAAGCCTTCCGTTTCATACATTTTTTCAAGCAGACGGTTTTTCTCTTCAAGGTTCCGTTCAAGCTTTTCTGCAAACACGTCACGATCTAGCAGGTCTGCGATCCGGATGCCGATCCGCGCCGCTTTGTCCATATAAGCAGGTCCGATGCCTTTTTTCGTTGTGCCGATCTTGTTGGCCCCTTTGCGTTCTTCCTCTACTTCATCCAGTTTCAGATGGTATGGAAGAATGACGTGGGCTCTGTTGCTGATTCTCAAGTTATCCGTGCTCACATTGCGTTCATGAAGATACGCAAGCTCCGTTATGAGCGCTTTCGGATCAACAACCATTCCGTTCCCGATGACACACGCTTTTTCTTTATAAAAAATTCCTGATGGGATTAAATGAAGCTTGTACGTGACGCCATCAAACTTGATGGTATGTCCTGCATTGTTTCCGCCTTGATAACGTGCGATCACTTCTGCATTTTCTGATAGGAAATCTGTAATTTTACCTTTTCCTTCATCGCCCCACTGCGTACCTACTACGACTACTGAAGACATATATCCGTGCACCTCCGTTAACCTTTCAAAACGATATCTCATTCAAACAAATTAAGTGTATCAGTGCCGAAACAGAAAGTCAATCGTAAATCCGAACGTTTAAATCTTATTAATCTATATTTGTTCGCCTTAAACATGATTAAAAGCGTTTTCTCTTTCATTTGCTATCTATTACTCCCGAAACTTTCATGCTTTAACAAGAAAAAGAACCCGTAATCAGGGTTCTTCAGACAGTCATTTATATGCCGCTTGTATTCATCAGGACGACCCGCCAGCCGTCAGGATCTTCGATGGTCACGCCTTTTTCTTTCCAGTACGGGTTTTCGGGTGCTTTTTCCTCATATCCCATCTGCTTTAATTTCGTGCTGATGCGAATGACCTCCTGCTGATCCTGGATGTAAAAGACAAGCAGGCTGTCGCCGTGCGGAACGGGCGCCGGCTGAGACGAGCCGGTTTCTTCGGTGAATTCCAAGTGATATTGCGTATGGGGCAGGCCGAACATGACGCCGCTGTAGCCCTCATGTCCGGAAAAGCTGCCGACCCTTTTCAGCCCGAGGCCCTCTTCATAAAATCTGATGATTTCCTTAAGCTGTCCGGTCGGCCGGGCAATCCGGATTTGCGCCGCTTGAAATTGCGGAAATTCAATTGTCATCATCATCCCTCCCTTAATGCCATTATATAAAAGCGCTTTCTTTTTTTCGTCTGCCGAACGGACGGCATTCTCTCATTCTTTCGGATGAAAAAAAGCCTCAAGACATTGCTTGAGGCTTTACGCACCTGCCGGAACACCGCCGTCATCAAAGCGCCTTTCCAGGTTTACGAACTTATTGTATTCTTTCACAAAAGCCAGTGAGACGGTGCCCACCGGGCCGTTACGCTGTTTGGCGATAATGATCTCGATGATGTTTTTGTTTTCGGATTCTTTATCATAGTAATCATCACGATACAGGAAGGCGACGATGTCGGCATCCTGCTCAATACTTCCCGACTCACGGATATCTGACATCATCGGACGTTTATCCTGCCGCTGCTCAACACCCCGGGAGAGCTGAGACAGAGCGATGACCGGGACTTCAAGCTCCCGCGCCAGCGCTTTTAGCGCCCGTGAAATTTCCGATACCTCTTGCTGGCGGTTGTCGCTTGAACGGCCGCTTCCCTGAATGAGCTGCAAGTAGTCAATTAAAATCATGCCCAATCCGTTTTCCTGCTTCAGCCGGCGGCATTTTGAACGAATTTCGCTGACGCGGATGCCGGGGGTGTCATCTATAAAGATACCGCTGTTTGACAGGCTTCCCATCGCCATCGTCAGCTTGCCCCAATCTTCTTCCGTCAGATTTCCCGTTCTGAGATTTTGGGCGTTAATATTCCCTTCGGCGCAGAGCATACGCATGACAAGCTGCTCGGCACCCATCTCAAGACTGAATATCGCGACGCTCTCATCCGTTTTGGTGGCGACGTTTTGCGCAATATTTAAGGCGAACGCCGTTTTCCCCACAGACGGACGGGCCGCGACAATGATCAAATCATTCCGCTGAAACCCCGCCGTCATCCGGTCAAGCTCGATAAAACCAGTCGGAATCCCGGTAATATCGCCTTTCCGGTTGTGAAGCTGCTCAATGTTGTCGTATGTTTGCACAAGCACGTCTTTAATATTTTGGAAGGCGCCCGAATTTTTTCGCTGCGCGACCTCCATAATCGTTTTTTCCGCATCGCTTAATAAATCTTCAACTTCATCCTCGCGCGTATACCCGTCTTGAGCAATCGAGGTCGCCGTTCTGATTAAACGGCGGAGAATAGATTTTTCCTCAACGATTTTCGCGTAATATTCTATATTAGCCGCTGTCGGAACGGAATTCGCGATGTCCGTCAGGTAAGAGACGCCTCCCACCTCTTCTAACAAATCGGTATTCGCAAGCTCTGACGTTACCGTGACCAAATCAACCGGTTCACCGCGGTCTCCGAGCACGAGCATGGCATTGTAAATTTTTTGATGTGACATTCTGTAGAAATCATCCGGAATCAACACTTCAGAAGCCAGTGTCAACGCAGACGGCTGTAAAAAAACAGCACCTAACACGGCCTGCTCAGCTTCTATGTTTTGCGGCGGCAGCCGATCATTCAGAAGGTCTGTCATGCTAAGCACCGTCCTCTCCTTAAAAAATATCCAAACTCCATTTTACCATTTCTCATGAAAAAGAATAGAAAAATATCACTTTCCCTATATTTGTCAAACAGCGGCTGCGTGTTTCACCATTCCGAATGCCGGGAAACTGATAAATAAATCGAAACCAGGAGGTAAGAAGGATGAAAACATATGCAGTAACACCCAGTGTTGATGCGGACGGATGGTTTGTGAAGGTGGAAAATGTGGCGCCGACGGCTCTTTATACATCAAAGGACGCGGCGATCGAGAAAGCGGAGCAGACGGCTAAAGAGAACAGCCCGTCTAAGCTTGTCATTTATGATCAGCATAAAAACATTGAAGAAGAACGGTCCTTTTAAGAAAAGCCTTCGCCCGAGCGAGGGCTTTTCTTATTCGATGAAACGGATGTGCAGCACCGTCTGCGCCATGAGATCGGCCGTTTTTTGATACAGCTCCCATTCTTCACAGGCGGCGAATACTTTCATCATGTCCTGCAATGTCTGTTTCAGTATGATAAATTCGTCAATTGTCCGCAGTTCTGCGGCTTTTTTCTGATAATCAGCCAGCTTCAGCTGTAATAACATCAATGGCGATTGCATAAAAAACCTCCCCCATTCTGTTATAAAGCTCCGCTTTTCAAACCTCCATTCCTTTGTCATATCCTCTTACGATCGATTTCTGATTTTAGTACAATAAAGAAACGGAAGGAGTGATCACATGAAACCGCTGCAAATTTCCGCCGAAACGGCGCAAAAGCTCGCAGAATCACTGAATGTGCCGCTTGAGAGAATCATGCACATGCCTCAGCACATTCTGCTTGCCAAATTAGCTGAAGTCCAAAAAGAGAACGATCACAAATAAAGGCTGCTCTCTCATATATATGTGCGGGAGGCGGAAGCGATGGCTTTCCGACTCTTTTTTCGTGGAGAAAATTTTGGTAAAACATTCTTTGAATCGTTATCGTTTATTCATAACTTTTTCATATTTATTTTTTACAATGGGGTCACAAAAGAGGTGAAACCATTGAAAACAAAACGACTGGACATCGTTCTTATCGGTATTTTATCAGCAGCGGCGGCTTTGAATATGTACGGCATTTGGCAGGATGATGCCGCCAACCAGTATTATTTGGCTGCCGTCAAAAGCATGACGCAAAGCTTTCACAACTTCTTCTACGCATCCTTTGACCCGTCCGGCTTTGTCACGGTAGACAAACCGCCTGTCGCTTTATGGATTCAAACGATTTTCGCTTTGGTCTTCGGCGTACATACATGGAGCGTGATTCTTCCTCAGGCTTTGGCGGGGCTCGGTTCCGTTCTGCTGCTGTATTTCATGATAAAGCCTTCGTTCGGCACGGGCGCGGCCAGAATCGCCGCTCTTGTCATGGCGCTGACGCCGATTGCGGCGGCCGTCAGCCGGACGAATAATCTCGACAGCATGCTCGTCTTTACACTGCTTCTCGGTTCCTGGTGTTTGATGCGCGCGGTGAAACGCGGCAAAATCATTTGGCTCTTATCCGCATTCGCACTTGTCGGTCTTGCCTTTAATATGAAAATGATGCAGGCCTACATCGTGCTTCCGGCTTTTCTGCTTTTTTATCTCATTGCATCACACACATCCATTAAGAAAAAACTGATCTCACTTCTCGCTTCTTCAGCCGTTCTACTGGCGCTCTCCGTCTCATGGGCGGCAGCCGTTGATTCCATTTCCGCATCAAGCCGCCCCTATATCGGCAGCAGCCAGACAAACTCCGTGCTGGAGCTGGCATTCGGATATAACGGGACGGAACGGCTGCTCGGGCAGACGACGGGCCTTTCTCACGGCAGCATGACCGGCGGAAAAAGCGTGATGCAGGAAGGGATGGGCATGCAGCCTCCGGGAACGAACAGCCCGGCAATGGGCGGCAGCGCTCCTCAGGGAAAAAACGGGCAGGTTCAAATGCCCCGGCAGCCATCCGGACAGAACGCGGCCTTACCGCAAGGAAGCGGAACTCCTCCGGCACAAAACGGCGGCTCACAAGGCCCCGGCGGCGGAAAAAGCATGAGTATGAACATGTACGGCAACGGAACCCCGGGTGCGCTCAGGCTTTTCCAATCTGAATTGTCAGGGCAAATCAGCTGGATGCTGCCTTTTGCGCTCACCGGTTTGTTCGGCGCCGTCATCAGCTGGTACAGAAACCGCCGGGAAAAAGCGGAGGAAATGAAAGAAACGATGTTTTGGACAGCATGGCTTGTGCCGGCCGCCGGTTTCTTCAGCATCGCAAGCTTTTTCCATCCGTACTACTTAATCATGCTGGCGCCTCCGATCGCAGCCCTTTCCGGAATCGGCTGGCGGGCCTTATATGATTTATACAAGCATGATAAAGGCTGGACGGGCTGGCTGCTGCCTGCGGGTGTCTTTCTCACCGCCGGTTTTCAGGTCTTCATCGTAAGCGGGTATACAAACCAGATCGGCAGCGCTTGGATGTACATCCTCGGACTGTTGGGGCTCGGCACTGTCATTGCCCTCATTGTGATGAAACACAAGCCGTTCGGCAGACAACTGACCGTGATCACCATGTGTGTGTTGATGCTCACGCCGCTGTACTGGTCAGCCACGCCGATCCTTTACGGCGGAAACAGCGTCATACCCGAATCCGGCCCGCAGCTGAAAAGCTCAAACGGCGGCAATATGTTCACCTCTGAAGTGGATACAGGCCTGCTGTCTTATTTGAAAAAGCATCAGACAGGTGAGGAATATCTGTTTGCAACGCTCACCACGGTGACTGCTGCGCCTTATATCATCCATACGAATGAATCAGTTATGGCACTCGGAGGCTTTAACGGAACCGATCCGATTTTAACCGTCTCGCAGCTGAAAAAACTTGTTGACGAAGGAAAAGTGAAATATTTCTTATTATCCGGAAACAGTTCAGGCAACACAAAGCTTGTCTCATGGATTAAAAAGAACGGCACAAAAATCTCAGCTGACCCATACAGCACCGAAAAAACAAGCTCAGCCCGGCAAGGAATGACAGGCGGCCCGGGCGGACAAAGTCAGCAGACTCTGTATCAGATGAAAAAATAGCTCGGAAAGGGGCTGGATAGTTAAACACCGGCCTCTTTATTTTGCTCTTGAAGCACCTGTCATGCGGCGCCGGTATCATTCAGAAAAATGATTGATAAATACTTTCTATTTTTGAAACCATCAGTTCCTGACGCAGATGCCGGCCCGCATAGGAGCGCGCTTCTTTTCCAAGCCGTTCCCTGAGAGACTGATCCGTAATCAGCATTACGAGAGCATCAGCAAGTTCGCGGCTGTTGCCGGGCTGACAAATAAGCCCTGTGTCCTCATGCCGGATCATCTCAGGGATTCCTCCGCAGTCAGTTGCGACAATGGCTTGACCTGAGAACATCGCTTCAATGATCGCTATAGGGAAATTATCATTCAATGTCGGCAGGACAAATATAGATGATTCAGCCAAAAGCGCCGGCACATCACGTCGTTTTCCGAGGAAAAACACATTCGAGAGGCCCAGTTTCCGTTTCTTTTCTTCCAGAAACCCTCTCATGTTGCCGTCTCCGATGATCCATATATCGACTCCGGATAAATGGTGCCGGATGTGTGCGAGAGCGTCCAGAAGCACATCATGTCCTTTTCGCTCGGTCAGACGGGAAACGCACGCAATCACGAGCTTTTCAGCACGTTTTGGCTCAGGGGCATCCTGAATGTGAATACCGGTATGAACAGTCGTCAGCTGAGTCTCCTTCGCTCCGTACTCCAGCAAGGGCTCGTGAAAGGAGTCGCTGATTGTAATGATTTTATCCGAAGCCCGAATACCCTGCCTTTCTATTTCACTGAAATATGCCTCTTCTATTGAACCCTTTTGGATTTTATGAAACTTCATCCGGCTTTTCGTAAAATGTCCGTGCGGCGTGAAAAAAAGAGGACGCTGATACGTTTGATTAAGGTATCCCAGCAAAAATACCGCAAATAAATCCTGCGCGTGAAACAGGTCATATTGTTCTAAGTCTTTCTCCTTCAAAAATCTTTGAAAGACATGTAAATAGCTGAGATTCTTCACAAACTTTTCGTTTGCGGCGCCGTATCTGCCAACAAGAAACGCTCTGATCTCGTCAGCGGCCCGCGGGATATCTTCCTGAAAAAAAGATGGCGGCATTTGGAGCGGCGAGATGACATCCGCCTGATGACCGATGCGCTCAAAACCCGTTTTAATTGACGTGATATAACTCGCCAACCCTCCGACATTCGGGTAACGGAGAAAGGTTGCGTACAGAATACGCAATGGCTTTTTTCGTTTGGGGGAGCTTTTTCCTTCCGCACAGAACGAATACAGCATCTCTGGCTCACTTTGATGTTCGATCCCGTAAAATTGATCCATGACGCGCAATAAGGCTAGAGGCACCAGACCGTTCGGCTTGCCGATCTCTTCTTTCACATCCGCTCCCCCTCTCTCAAACTTATAATCCTAATTCCCGTCCCCATTTTGACACTTTGTCAACATGATACGGCAGCAGTTCCCCTCCCCGATTGTCGAAGATTCTCCGCAATTGGGTATGAAGCCCTTTCTCAAGTGTTCTCTGCAAATAAGCCATTTTATAAAGCGTCATAGGAGGGGTCTGAAAATGAATGCCCCGCTTTTTCATTTCTTTCGTATACACTTTTACGCAATACGTCCGAATATCTTCTGCGTGCCGGCTCCAATCTTTTCTGAAGCCAAGCAGAATTTCGACCAGCACCGTCATATCAAACCAAACCGGTGCGTATTTTGCGGATTCCCAATCGATGAATTGAATATCCCACGGTTCATCTCCGGACGCATCGTGGGTGCAGATATTCTGCATATGAAGATCACCGTGTGTGATGGCTGAGCCGTTTTGTATCAATTCAGGGAAAAAATCCGGCTCCTCCTGCTTAAGCAAGTTTGTGATTTGCCGATAATGAGGCTTCACGATATCTTTTGTGCGCTCATCTTTAAGAGCTCTATCCAATAATTCCGCTGTCTTTTTGATCTGCTTTTTACGCCCTTTTCTCATGGTTTCCGATTCGTATACCGGCAGCCACGACCGCCATTTACCGTCAGAAATATTCTTGTTTTCAAAGGTGCGGCTGTGCAGTTCTGCGACAGACGGAATAATATACTTGAAATGCTTCGGGTGAAATGTAAGCTGTCCCCTGATCTGGCTGACAAACTCCATAAATATCCACGTTTCATGGTCACTTTCTTCTATATGATAGATGTCCGGCAGCAAATCCCCTAAAACAGAACGGGCTTTCCCGTATATATTAATCTCGACCTTGTTTTTTTCACGGGAAGATTTATATACCTTCAATATCAGCGGAACAGTTCCCGATTTTTTCTTTACAGACAGTTTATAAATGGCGCTTCTGTCCGTCGATTTCAGGCACGTGATGTCATCCGGATTCACCGCGGCCCTTTCACCGAACGAATACGACAGTTTTTCGTCAATTCTCAGTTTTTGAAATGCGCCATACATAAGATCCTTTTCATACATGCCGATCTTCCTTCCGCTTCCGTTTCCAGCTGTTTTTGAGATGAGACCAAGTGTTTCTGATAAATGGCATCGGGTCATTCCAAGCAAAAAGAGCGTACTCTTTTTTTCCTTTACACCCTTTCCAAAAATCCCGGAACGTCATTTCTCCTCTTTTTCGTTTCTTCAAAAACGTTAAGAAGTAACGCACCTCATAAATCCAGTTGATTCCGTCTTTTTGTTCGAGCTGGGGCTTCACATGTTGTCCGGTCAAATACAGATAGTACATGTAAACGAAATGAACGCCTGCCGGTTCTGTCAGGCTATGGCTGAGCCAAAAGCGCGGATTAATTTCGATAAACTTGTAAACATTGTCCCGGGGATCCTTTTTAAATTCCGCCATGCCTACTCCCTTCAGCTGAATCGCTTCAAAAAACGGCAGGGTCTTCTCGATCAAATCAGGAAGCCGTTTGCTGACGACGTGGGCCCCCGCGCCAAAATCTGCAGGGAATTGATGGTTCTTTTGCAGAGAGAATAAGCCCATTAATTTCATTTGGTCATCATAAAAAGTGGCGACTTTATAAAAACACTGGTTGTCTCCAGGGATGATCTCCTGCACGAGCAGTTCTCCATTTTCTCTGTAGGAGCTGAACTCCTTGCGCAATTGTGCGGCATCCTTCATTACAATTGCTTTTTTGTTTACTTTTTTTCTGTATTCATGGCCGGCCACCGGTTTTAAAATACACGGGAAGTCAATATTGGCGATGGCCTCTTCCAGCTCATCCTGGTTGTTCGGAAAAAAGGTTTTCGGGCAGGGGATGTTATGCTTGACCGCTAATTCATATGCTTTGCTTTTATCTAAAACCGTTTCTAACAGAGAGTGGCTCGGGAGCAAAAATAAAAAAAAACCGGCTAATGTCTCGCGGAATTTAGATATAAATCCCGCATAATCATCAGATCCTGCGTACAGAACCGGCTTTGCTTGGAATCGCTTCCCGAAATCAGTCAGAAATGTCAGCAGTTCTTCCTCTTGTGTTAAAGGGCTGGGACATATCCCGCAATCTGCCAATCTTGATTTTCCGATACGATAAGGTCCCTCCGTGTCAAACGCGTAAACATCGATTCCTCTTCGGGCCAGGCTGCGAATGATCCCAATCCCGTTTGCACTGAAATCAAGTACAACGGCTGCATGTTCATGTTTCATGATCTCCCTCCGAGCTTGATGGTATTTTGATAAATCGATTCGATATTTTTTATCATCGTCTCACTGCTTAAATATTTCTCCGCGTAGGCCCTTGCGTTTGAAGCAGCTATCTTCCGCGCAGATTTGTTAGTGATAAAAAACGCTAAAGCCCGGGCAAGAACCTTTGCATTTCCCGGCTCGACAATAAGCCCCGTTTTGTTATGGCGGATCAGATCCGGAATACCCCCGCAATCGGTCGCGATGATAGCCGAGCCGCTGAACATCGCTTCAATAATCGAAATAGGCAGACTATCATTAATGGTCGGCAGTACGAATATGTCCGTCATATTCAAAATAGCGGGAACATCATCTCTTTTTCCTAAAAAGGAAACCATAGATAGATTCAGCTTTCGAGCCTGTTCCTCTAAGGCGCTCCTCATCTCTCCGTCGCCAGCGATCAGCACTTCAACATGTTCGAGTACATCAGACGGAATTCTCGAAAGTGCGTCCAGTAAATATTTGTGACCTTTTCTCGGGCCTAATCTTGCAATACACGCGATGATGATCTTATTTTTCGGTATCGGGGTTTTTCTTTTCCCGCCTGTTTTTGCATCGTAATCGATTCCTGTGATCACCGTTGCCATGTCTTCCTGTTCGGCTCCGAGCTTCATGAGCGGGCTGCGGAACGTATCGCTGATAATAATCAGGCGATCTGCGTATTCAATGGCTTTCATCTCTAGTTTTTTATAATAAAACTCTTCTACCGATCCTTTTTTAAAGATGTGAAATTTAAGTCTGTTGAAAGTAAACATGCCATGCGGTGTGAAAAATAAAGGTTTCTTATAGATTTGATTGAACCTGCCTAATATGTTGGCTGTAAATAAATCTTGAGCATGAAACACATCATATTTTTCCAAATGAATCTTTTGAAGCATTTGCTCGTATATAAACATCAGCCGATTATTTTTCAAAATATGATCGTTATAATCCCCATATCTGTCTTTAAAGAAATCTTTTAATTTCGGAACAACAGCCGCCCGCAGTTCTTTTACCTGTGCGGACGGAAACAGATTAGGGGATATGACATCCACCTTATGACCTCTCTTTTTCAGGCCTTCACTAAGCGTTTTAATATAGTTAGATAAACCGCCCGTGTGCGGGTAGTCCCAAAACGTGGCAATCAAAATGGATAACTTCTTTTTTTTCCTGTATAACCGCGGAATATGATGTTCATGTTTCAACTGTGTCTTTACTGCCGCCTTTTTTTGAGGGCGCGTTTTGACCCCGTAGTAGCGGTCAAGCGTCTGAACCATATACGGATACGGGACGGAAAATGTCTTGATCATTTCCAGATCCTCCGCACGACTTCAAAAGCTTCAGCGTATTCCACACCCGCCGTCATCCCTCTGACTTTTCCTAAATGTTTTACGCCTTCATATGAACGGGGATGAGGGTAATCCCTCATTTCTACGTCATAGTGGTGAAGCGCCGCGAGTTTGGCATCCATTGTGTCTGTGATATTGACGAAGTAATTGGGCTTGAAGAGTTTATCAGCCGTATTTCTCTCCCACTCGCTTGAAGATAGCGTTTCAAACGTAAGCAGTTCGATAGGCTTTTGATTCGGAAGCGGTCTGGCGGCTGTTAAAACTGCTTGGAATGTTCTCTGGTGGTCCATATTGATATCGCCGTAATGATGTGTAAAGATTTTATCAGGCTGATAGACGCGAATGAGCTGCTCTAATTCTTTGACAAGCTTATGAAGCGGGATACATTCCAGCTCTAAATTCGTATGCTCCAAAAAGATGACTTTCTCAATTCCAAGCTCTTGATTCGCGCGTTCGCCTAATTGTTTAATATGATGAGCTTCTTCTTTTCTTCCTAATGCCGTAATAATGGAAATCACTTTATATCCTTCATTGATCAGCCGTTTTATGGTGCCCGCTGCTCCCAATAGTTCATCATCGGGATGAGCGCCGATAACCATAATGTATTCTGCCATTTTTTCCACACTCCACCAAACAAATGTTACAAATATCATATGACGACCCTAAAAAAAGGAAACTTACATATGCGGATTTTCAGAAACTTACATGTGCGGCTGCCATTCCAGGTAACGTGACGGATTTAATTTTTTTATAGTGTTCAAAAACTCATCCGCCAAGCCGTATTTGTCCAGTCCTTTTAATAGTTTTACGGGAAACCGGGTAATGGCGGAAAAAGCTCTTTTATGGTCGATGACTTTAAGATTTCCGTGTTCGTTAATCAGAATGTGCCTGATTTCGGCATCCCATCTGGTAAAACCGATTCTTTTTAATTCATCCAGCATATTTAAAATATCAGCAGTCAGTTTGACGGACAGGGATTTTTCTTTTCTGATATGGCGGGCAAGAGAGGTGCCTTGGACATATTCCATCACAATATAACGATCTCCGTATTCATACAGTCTTGGAATCACCGGGGAACCTTGTCCGGTCTTTAAAGCCGCCAATTCCTTCTTGCATGTCCCTTTTTCAAAGAAGTATTTTACGCATTTGTCGTGTGTTAAGCGGTAGACTTCCCCGTCTTTTCCGTCTCCGATCAGCGGATAATGCTCCAGCGCCTTTTTATTCTCCGGATTATTAAAATATGTTTCAGAAAAAAATCGTTTCATACCGACACATCCTTCGTTATGATGTAATATAATATGCACTCTGGTGATGATCGGAAATGAAACAATCTCATCATTTTCTTGCGCTGCACCGTCTGCTGACATGAAAAAAACCCGCCGGATCGGCGGGTTTTTCATTGTGTATTACGCTTCTTCTTTTACGTGAACCTTCAGCACAGCCTGAACTTCAGGGTGCAGCTTTACAGGGACGTTTGTATATCCCAGTGTGCGGATACCGTCTTGGAGCTCCAATTTCCGTTTATCCACTTTAATCTTATGCGTTTTTTGCAGCGCTTCTGCAATTTGTTTGCTTGTGACAGATCCGAATAGACGGCCGCCTTCACCGGATTTGGCACTCAGCTCAACAGTCAGCTGTTCAAGCGTTTCTTTCAAATCTTTCGCTCTTTCAAGCTCGGCAATCGCTTCTTTTTTCTCTTTTTCTTTCTGTCCTTTCAATGCGCTGATGTTTGTCGCATTTGCTTCGACAGCGAGGCCTTTTTTAATGAGAAAGTTATGTGCATAACCGTCTGCTACGTTTTTCATTTCGCCTTTTTTTCCTTTACCTTTTACATCTTGTAAGAAAATAACCTTCATCTCTGAACGCCTCCCTCAAAATATTCATCAATAGCTTCCTTCAGCCGGACGAGCGCTTCTGAGACAGAAATGCCCGATAACTGGGTTGCCGCATTGGTTAAATGCCCTCCGCCATCCAGCGCCTCCATAATAATCTGCACATTGACCTCGCCCAGCGATCTCGCACTGATGCACACCGTATGCTCATCCCGTCTGGCTACCGCAAATGAAGCTTCCACTTCACTCATCGATAAGAGGGAATCAGCCGCCTGCGCAATCAGCACTTGGTCAAAGTACTCCTCTTCGTTCTCAGGAAGAGAAGCAATCGCGATATGTTCTTTATAAAGAGACGTATGCTGGATCAGTTTCGCCCGCTTGATATAAGAACCGACGGATTCTTTGAGAACTTTCTGCACCAGAACCGTATCTGCGCCTTTCGCTCTCAAATAAGAAGCGGCGTCGAACGTCCGCGAGCCCGTGCGAAGGGAAAAGCTCTTCGTATCCACTATTATACCAGCTAACAGGGCCGTCGCTTCAATCATATTGATTTTGAGCCGCTTCGGCTGGTATTCAAGCAGCTCCGTCACGAGTTCTGCGGTGGATGAAGCGTATGGCTCCATATAAACGAGCAGCGGGTCTTTAATAAATTCCTCGCCTCTGCGGTGGTGGTCAATCACAACGATGTGCTCGATTTTGTTCACGAGACGCTCTTCCATCACAAGGGATGGTTTATGTGTATCAACGACGACAAGCAGCGTGTCATCATTTGAAATTTCCATCGCCTCTTCCGGCGTGATGAACCGCGACCACAGCTCTTCATATTTCTTAATTTCTTCAATCAGGCGCTGAACGCTTGATCCTATCTGGTTCGGATCAATGACGATGTAGCCTTCTTTGCCGTTGGCCTGCGCCACCTTCAATATTCCGATTGCGGCTCCGACCGCGTCCATATCAGGAAATTTGTGCCCCATGATAATGACATTGCTGCTTTCTGAGACAATTTCCTTGAGCGCGTGAGAAATCACCCGGGCGCGCACCCTTGTGCGCTTCTCCATCGGATTCGTTTTGCCGCCGTAAAATTTCACCTTGCCGTTCGGCATTTTGATCGCCACTTGGTCGCCTCCGCGGCCGAGAGCCAAATCGAGGCTGGACTGCGCCAGATCTCCAAGCTCCTTCAAGGAAGAAACCGATGCGCCGATCCCGATGCTGAGGGTCAAAGATACAGTGTGAACGGATGTTTTTTCTCGGATTTCATCCAAAATCGAAAATTTCGCGTTTTCAAGCTCCGTTAAAATGTGTTCATTTAACACCGCGATAAACCGCTCCGAGGACGTCCGTTTCAGAAAAATGCCGTACTCCTGCGCCCACGCATTTAATAATGAGGTGACCTGGCTGTTCATCGTGCTTCTCGTTTGGTCGTCCAGCCCCTGTGTGACGTCATCATAGTTATCTAAGAAGATATATGCCAGCACGGTTCTCTCATTTTCGTACTGCTTTTCAATCTGAATCTGTTCTGTCACATCAAAGAAATAAAGCAGGCGCTCATCTCTTTTAATCACTACTTTAAACTTCCGCTCATTTAAGGTGATCGTTTCCGAATCGACCTCCTGCTTGATCAGCGGCACGACGGCCTCGCATGTGTCATATAGCGAGCGTCCGACAAGCGTGCTTTCATTAAAACAGGAAGACAAAAACGGATTCGCCCACTCAATGTAATATTGATCATTAAACAGCATAATCCCGATAGGCATTTCCATTAATGCCTCTTCGCCTACTTTTTTCAATCTATACGATAACGTGGAGATATAATCGTCAATTTCTTTTCTGATTAGAGAATCCGCACGCTTAATGAAAAACAAGATCACGGCGAGCAGCACAACGCCGATGGCTCCTATCAGCCAGTTAAAGTAAATGCTGATGAGGATTATGATGATTGACAATGCAATCAATGCATAGATGGGATACCGAAACAACGGTTTTTCATAAAAACTAGGCATTTCTATCAACTCCCCACCTGTAAGTCACACTCAATTTCGCGTCACCTTATTTCTTATGTTAAAGCCTATGTCAATGATGCCTAAGAGGAGATACACGGACAAGATGAGCGGGAAAAGCACCCCCAGCACAATCGCTAATACAGGCACGGCTTTCGGCATCTCCATCTCATGGCAATAGAAAAAAATAAACGCTAACCCTTGAATACAAATCAGCAAGCTGAGAATATGTCCCCCATTCAATGAAACCGAATACATCATATGCCCTTTTTCTAAATGCAGAAACCCTAATATCGTCACAACAAAGTACAAAATAACAACGACTTGTGGGAGTTTGAGCTCTCTAAAAGGCTTCATCTTCGGAAGATCAGGGAAAAAACGCCTTAAAAACGGCCTTGCCATAGCATAACTGAGGAAAGCAGAAACAATGCTGGTCAATATAAGCGCAGTCGGAAAAAGATATTGAAGCGTGCTCAGCTGTCTTTCCATCAGCTTGATCTGCTTCCCGAACTGATCTCCGTAACCGAGCTGTTTTGACATGGTTTCTGCTAAAGACAGCGACTCTCGAAGCTGGAACATGGTGGTATCAACCACATTCATATTAAGAAACACGATACTGAACACAAAAATAACGACACCGCACAGCATACACGCAATAGCGCCGGCAGCAACCGCATAGCCGGGCTGTTTCTTTTTAAAATAATATCCCATGACGATTCCCGTACAGGCCGCCGTAAAAGCGCCTGTAAGCCCGGTAAACGAACTTACAATAAAGCTGACAGGAAGGCTGGCAAGCCCCATCCATACCCCGGGCTTCAGACCGTGCCGAATGGTGTAAAGAATGATCGGCAGCGGCAAAGCAAAGAGAAGAATTGCCCCCAGTAAAGGGAGGTACACGACCAAAAGGGAAATGATTGCAAAAATACTGATCAAAATGGCGCCTTCTATTAGAGCCCTTGTATTTTTCACTTACTCACCTCAAACCTTGTATCATTCGAACATACGAATAGAAAAGAGCAGCTTAGACGACTGCTCTTTTGACGCCGCAATGTCTCTTTCAAGACCTGAATTTTCCATAAACTCTCCAAAATACACGTATATATTTTAACATAAGTCGAAATCGCAAGTAAAATGAGCGCGGACATCCGCAATGTTCCATGTGAAACATGAAAACAGACAAACGGACATCCCAGTGAAAGAATGCCCGTTGTATCAGTGATCCTGATCATCCATGAAACCAGAAGTATCTCTGTTTTTCTTTTTGGTTTTTCGTACATATAACAAGACGATAACGATAAGTAAGAGAGTGGTCGCCTGCAAAACCCCGCTGCTGAAAAGGAAGAAGTTCTTTATCATGTCCCACATATAGTTTCACCTCTATTTCGTATTTCCTTTACATTGAGTTTCCCTTTCTGGAAACTTCAAAACATCAGGAACAACATCGGAACCGGGGCATATGCTGAAAGTGAAAATGAAGGATAAAGGAGATTCTTACACCATGACTGAGCGGAGAACATTAGCATGGCATGAAACGTTAGAACTGCATGAGTTAGTGGCTTTCCAGGCAAACGGACTTGTGAAATTAAAAAGAACAGAGCGGGACGTAAGCGATGCCACATTAAAACAGCTTTACAGATTTTCCATCCATTCGCTGGAACAAAATCTGCGTGAACTGCTTCCTTTCTTCCCTGAAGCTCCCGCTTTTCGTGAAGATGAAACAGAAGAGCGCGCTGATTCCTCCTTTTACAGCGGCGGCCTGCTCATCCTGGCCAAAACATCTGTGCGCAATTACGCCGGAGCCATTACAGAGACGGCCACACCTCAATTAAGACACGTTTTCGTCAAGCACTTAAACACGGCCATCAAGTGGCATCAAATGGTCTTTGAGTATATGGAAGAACGCGGTCAATATCCGGCTTACAACCTGAGCGAATTGCTGAAGAATGATGTGCGCAACGCCAGAAAGGCCATCGCGATGAAATAAAAAAAAGCAGCAAGGAATTTAATCCTTTGCTGCTTCTTATTTTTGAGCGGACTGATCTTGAGGAGACGTTTTTTCCCGGTATGCCTCGAGAAACTCCCGGTTGGCATCTCCCCATTTCTTCATTTGCAAAACGATCGGTTCCAGCGACCTGCCGAATTCGGTAAGAGAATACTCCACCTTTGGAGGCACCTGCTGATATACCTCGCGATGCACGATGCCGTCCGCCTCAAGCTCGCGAAGCTGAAGCGTCAGCATACGCTGCGTAATGCTGGGGCAAATGCGCCGAAACTCATTAAACCGCTTTTTTCCGCCGATCATATGATAAAACAAAATACCCTTCCACTTTCCGCCGATAACGGAAAGCGTCAGTTCAACCGGACAACCTTCTTTATTCGGATATATGTTCATTTTTCATCCTCCATAGTACCTTTTTTGATACTATATGCTGATTAGCATCTGACTTACCCAGTATTTTACTCGCAACCCTCCCCACCTCTCAACAAAAATGCTTCTTTTTCACATCAATTTTTAAGGTTTTGAAGATTACACCCTCCTCAAGACGTGTTAAACTATAAAAAGATTGTTTACACTACAAAAAAGGACAAGGAGTTATTATGGAAAAAATTCTTATTTTCGGACATCAAAACCCAGACACAGATACCATTTGCTCTGCCATTGCCTACGCTGATCTAAAAAATAAACTCGGCTTCAATGCTGAGCCCGTCCGCCTTGGACAAGTCAACGGCGAAACACAATACGCGCTTGATTATTTCAAACAGGAAAGCCCGCGTTTGGTGGAAACAGCCGCAAACGAAGTAAACGGCGTCATCCTTGTTGACCACAATGAACGCCAGCAAAGCATCAAGGATATCGAAGACGTTCAGGTTCTTGAAGTTATCGACCACCACCGTATCGCCAACTTCGAAACAGCGGAACCTCTTTACTACCGTGCTGAGCCGGTCGGCTGTACGGCTACGATCTTAAACAAAATGTACAAAGAAAATAACGTGAAAATCGAGAAAGAAATTGCAGGCCTCATGCTGTCAGCAATCATTTCCGACTCACTGTTATTTAAATCTCCGACTTGCACGGAGCAAGATATCGCAGCGGCAAAAGAGCTTGCTGAAATTGCCGGCGTAGATGCGGAAGAGTACGGCTTAAACATGCTGAAAGCGGGCGCCGACTTAAGCAAAAAAACTGTGGACGAACTGATTTCTCTTGATGCGAAAGAGTTCACGCTCGGCAGCAAAAAAGTCGAAATCGCCCAAGTCAACACAGTTGATATTGAAGATGTTAAAAAGCGGCAGCCGGAATTAGAAGCGGCTCTTTCAAAAGTAATTGCCGAGAAGAACCTTGACCTGTTCCTTCTCGTGATTACGGATATTCTGGAAAACGATTCCCTTGCGCTTGCCATCGGTGATCAAGCGTCAAAAGTGGAAAAAGCATTCAACGTGACTTTAGAAAACAACACGGCTCTTTTAAAAGGCGTCGTATCCAGAAAGAAACAAGTCGTTCCTGTTTTAACAGACGCGATTGCAGAATAACCAACACACCCCGGAAACCCGCCGGGGTGTTTTTTTATTGCTCATTCATCAGACGGCCGTTTCGTAAGCGCTTTCTCCAAAAATCATTTTGACGGAATTCAATATACAATATATAATATATCACATATAAGACGTTCATTTTCTAATTATTGTAAGTTAATGTCGCAACATCAGAATCGGGGGTGTCTATCCTGGAAAAAAACGCTGCTCTTTCTTATTCACGAACAACAGGCATTTGGCTTGTGCTGACAGGAGCTATCTTATGGGGGGTCTCGGGAACGGTTGCCCAGTATCTGTTCCAGCACCGCCATTTTAATACAGAATGGCTGACTTCGGTGCGCCTTCTGGTATCAGGGGCGCTTCTGCTCGGCATCGCGTACCGCAAAGAAAAAGGACGGATATGGGCTGTTTGGAAAGACAGACGGGACAGAATTCCCCTTCTTTTATTCGGGATTTTCGGAATGTTAGGCGTTCAATACACCTACTTCGCGGCAATTGAGTACGGCAACGCGGCCGCTGCTACCGTTCTTCAGTATTTAGGGCCAGCGATCATTACATGCTTTTTAGCGATTCGCGCAAAGAGAATTCCTTCAGCAAAAGAGCTTCTGGCCGTCTTATTGGCGGTTGCCGGCACATTCATTTTGGTCACGCACGGGAATGTCGGAAGCCTGTCCATATCCGGTTTGGCCGTCTTTTGGGGCATCAGTTCGGCGTTTGCACTGGCGTTTTACACCCTTCAGCCGCATCGTCTGCTGAAGAAATGGGGATCGGCCATTATTGTCGGATGGGGCATGCTGATCGGCGGGGCCGCCCTCAGCTTGATCCGCCCGCCCTGGAAATTTGAAGGCGAGTGGTCCTTGCCGGCATACGCCGCGATTGTGTTTATCATCATTTTCGGAACGCTCATCGCTTTTTATTGCTACTTGGAAAGCCTGAAATATCTGAGTGCCTCTGAAACCAGCCTGCTCGCCTGTGCAGAGCCGCTGTCGGCAGCTTTTTTAGCTGTTATCTGGCTGCATGTTCCCTTCGGAATATCAGAATGGCTGGGTACTTTGCTGATTTTAGCCACCATCGCTTTATTATCTATCAAGAAAAAATAACCTCTCATTTTTAGAGAGGTTTTTTCCTAGGCCCAGAGCACCCCTTAGTCTCAATTACCCATATATTAAAAGGCCTTTTTTCATTTTACTATCATCCAAAAGAGGAAAATAGACCAGTTGTCAATAGAATCAGAGTCTAATAGAATGATGTCGACAAGTAAATCATGCAGGATTGTTACTGATAAAGCAGGCAAGACCTAAAATGTGTTAAGGGCAAAGTGTATTCTTTGGCGTCACCCCTTACATATTTTAGGTCTTTTTTTTCTGTAACAAACCTGCCATCCATGAATGCAGGAGGATCGAATCGGCAGATCGCAAAAAAAGGTACATACAAAAGGAGAAATGAACATGAACATCAAAAAATTTGCAAAACGAGCCACAGTTCTAACTTTTACGACTGCACTTCTGGCAGGAGGAGCGACTCAAGCCTTCGCGAAAGAAAATACCCAAAAACCTTACAAAGAAACGTACGGCGTCTCTCACATCACACGCCATGATATGCTGCAGATCCCTAAACAGCAGCAAAGTGAAAAATACCAAGTGCCTCAATTCGACCAATCAACAATTAAAAATATCGAGTCCGCAAAAGGACTGGATGTGTGGGACAGCTGGCCGCTCCAAAACGCTGACGGAACAGTAGCTGAATACAACGGCTATCACGTCGTGTTTGCTCTTGCCGGAAGCCCGAAAGACGCTGATGACACATCCATCTACATGTTTTATCAAAAAGTCGGCGACAACTCGATCGACAGCTGGAAAAACGCGGGCCGTGTCTTTAAAGACAGCGATAAGTTCGACGCCAACGATGAAATCCTGAAAGAACAGACACAAGAATGGTCCGGTTCTGCAACCTTTACATCTGATGGAAAAATCCGTTTATTCTACACTGACTTTTCCGGTACACATTACGGCAAACAAAGCCTGACAACGGCGCAGGTAAATGTGTCAAAATCTGATGACACGCTCAAGATCAACGGAGTGGAAGATCATAAAACGATTTTTGACGGTGACGGAAAAACATACCAAAACGTTCAGCAGTTTATCGATGAAGGGAACTATACATCCGGCGACAACCATACGCTGAGAGACCCTCACTACGTTGAAGACAAAGGCCATAAATACCTTGTATTCGAAGCCAACACGGGAACAGATAACGGATACCAAGGCGAAGAATCTTTATTTAACAAAGCGTACTACGGCGGCAGCACAAACTTCTTCCGTAAAGAAAGTCAGAAGCTTCAGCAGAGCGCTAAAAAACGCGATGCTGAATTAGCGAACGGCGCCCTCGGTATCGTAGAATTAAACAATGACTACACATTGAAAAAAGTCATGAAGCCGCTGATCACTTCAAACACGGTAACTGATGAAATCGAGCGCGCGAATGTTTTCAAAATGAACGGTAAATGGTACCTGTTCACTGATTCACGCGGTTCAAAAATGACGATCGACGGTATTAACTCAAATGATATTTACATGCTTGGTTATGTATCAAACTCTTTAACAGGTCCTTACAAGCCGCTGAACAAAACTGGTCTTGTACTGCAAATGGGTCTTGATCCTAACGATGTGACGTTCACTTACTCTCACTTCGCAGTGCCGCAAGCCAAAGGCAACAATGTCGTGATCACAAGCTACATGACAAACAGAGGCTTCTTTGAGGATAAAAAGGCAACATTTGCGCCAAGCTTCTTATTGAACATCAAAAACAAGAAAACATCCGTTGTTAAAAACAGCATCCTTGAACAAGGACAGCTTACGGTTAACAACTAATAACAACAAAAAGAAAATGCCGATACTTCATTGGCATTTTCTTTTATTTCTAAACAAGATGGTGAATTCAATCATGGCACGAAAATGGCCCATTGTAATATTGATCTTTTTGGGTGCGTTCCTGTTTGTCGGCTTACTGCCGCACAAAAGCCACAATTCCTCTGACACAAACACGGAGCATAAGAAAGATTACCGGGCGGCGTATCATTTTACGACCCCGGACAAATGGAAAAACGACCCTCAAAAGCCCATTTTTTTCGAGGGGAAATATCATTACTACTATCTTTATAATCGGGATTACCCGAACGGCAACGGCACAGAATGGCGGCACGCCGTATCAGAGGACTTGGTGCACTGGACGGACGAAGGCACGGCTATTCCGAAATACACCAACGAAAACGGCGATATCTGGTCCGGTTCTGTCGTCATTGATAAACACAACACCGCGGGCTTCGGCAAAAACGCGCTGGTCGCCGTCACAACGCAGCCGACAGCCAAAACAAAAGCCCAGGAACAATATTTATGGTACAGCACGGATAAAGGAAAAACGTTTACTTCCTATAGTGATCAGCCCGTGATGAAAAATCCGGGAACTAAGGATTTCCGGGACCCGAAAGTGATCTGGGATGAACAGGATGACAAATGGGTGATGGCCATGGCCGAAGGCGAAAAAATCGGTTTTTATGAATCACCCGATTTAAAAAATTGGACATACACGGGCGGTTTTATCACTCAGCAGATCGGCCTCGTCGAATGCCCCGACCTTTATATGATGCGTGCAGATGACGGAACAGCCAAGTGGGTTCTGGGCGTAAGCGCAAACGGCAAACCCGCAGGCAAACCGAATACGTACGCGTATTGGACCGGAAACTTTGACGGGAAGGAATTTACCGCCGATCAAGAAGAACCGCAATGGCTCGATTACGGCTTTGACTGGTACGGCGGCGTCACATTTGAAGACGGTAATAGCGAAGATCCGCTGACAAAACGCTATGCGCTGGCATGGATGAACAATTGGGATTATCCGAATGAAACACCGACACTAAAAAACGGCTTTAACGGCACGGATTCTATCGTCCGTGAAATCCGCCTTCAGCAGCAGGACGGCGGCACATACAGCCTTGTGTCAGAGCCGGTTGAAGCGTTGAACAAATTAACATCTTCAACTGACAGCATAGAACACAAACAGGTGAACGGTTCAGAGACATTGGCGATCAAAGGTGATATATATCAGCTTGATATGGACATCGCTTGGTCAGATATCAAAAATGCAGGCGTCAGACTCAGAGAATCCGCAGACCAAAGCCGGCATATTGATGTCGGTATTTCAGCAGAAGACGGCTATGCCTATGTGAACAGATCGTTTACAGACCAGCCTGATAAAACCGGCGCATACGCCGAAAGCAAAGCCCCATTTGACGGAAACAAAGGGCGCGTCCACCTGAAAATTCTCGTGGACAAAACAAGTATTGAAGTATTTGCAGACGACGGAAAAACCGTTCTGACAAATGAAGTGTTCCCAAAACACGAAGATCAGGGAATCACGCTCTTTTCTGAAGGCGGCTCCGCTGACTTTCAGCATATTGAGTTGAAGCATCTCGGTTCGATTCATTCTTAGACGTCCCTCTTCATTTCTAACCAGCGCCCGGACTGTGGTAAAATGCAAATATGTATACTACGATTCATGAGGTGTTCCATTGGATAATCAAAACAAAGAACCTGTGCTGAAAAGAACCATCATGCGGGACGAAGTGTATCGCACACTCAGAAACTGGATCATAACGGGCAAGCTCAAACCGGAAACAAAGTTAAAGGACAAGGATTTGTCGGAAACATTGGGAATCAGCCGCACCCCGATACGGGAAGCCTTATTGCGGCTGGAAGATGACGGCTTGGTGATAACAAAAGCGAACAGATGGACGCTTGTCGCTCCGATTGAGTTAAAAGAAGCGGAAAACTTGTATTCCATCGTCTGGACGCTTGAAAAACTCGCATTGCAGCAAGCTCTCCCGCATGTGGACGATGCCGTGATTCAGGAATTGAAACAGCTGAATGAAAATCTTCTTCAAACAATGAAAGACGGCGATAAACCGGCCATCCTGGAAGCGGACAATGCATTTCACCAGCGCATCATTCTGCTTGCGGACAACGCCGAACTTCACAAATTGCTTGTAAGCCTGAAAGTCAAAATTCAGAGAATGGAAATCCGCTATTTCAGTGAAAACGGCGCTTTAAACAGATCATATAATGAACACTCTGATATCATTCACGCATTAGAACAGCAAGATGCCGCCGCTGCTTTTACAGCGCTTGAAGCAAATTGGAAAAACAGTTTAGAACGGCTGCAGAACATGGCATAAGCAAACGAAAAAGCCAAATCACTCATATGATTTGGCTTTTTTACTGATATCACAAGACAGCCGCATTGGCTGTCTTGTTTACTTTTTGTTTATATATAAATACATACCGTAATCCGTCGGCACAGAAGCATACCCCATCTGTCTGAGCATGGCTGTTATATTCCCGCGATGATACGTTCCGTGGTTCACAACATGGAGGATCATATCGGCCGCTGCGGTTTTCATGATGTCACCTGACGGATGCTCTATTTCAAGGGGGAGACTGATATTTTCTTCCTTTTGCAAAAATAATTGATACCGGTCTGATAATTCCGAGAACATATCTTCCAGCTCTTCTATCTCTTTAGACAAGATGTCCTCTTTTTGCTGTTCAGCTGATTTCAGCGTATCCTCCAGACGCTCTCCGGAGAACACATCAAACCACCCCTTATCCGACAGATACACATGAGTCAATACACCGGCTATCGACGGAAAGACACTTTGAATCTCCTTACGATACACATCCTCCGGAAGCTCTTTAAGCCGGGTGAATATTTGCTGATTTGCCCAAAGATGATAATCATACAATTGCAGTGCCAGATGTCCCACATTACCCTCTCCTCTCTCGATATAGAACGTACGTTCCTAATTATACTACACTACATGCGGCTTTGTACCATCTTCTTCATTCGCAGCTGAGAAAATCCAAAAAAAGCCGAAATTAATAAGAGAAGGCCTGCGCCAATATAAATAAACCGCACGCCGAATACATCCGAGATGACCCCCGTTCCAATAATGGAAAACATAAAAATGAACTGAACTAAAGCTGATCTCGCTGCTAATATATTGACCCGTGTCTTTTCGGTCGTGATGTTTTGAAGTAATGTTTCCTGCGTGAGATCTCGTAATACACAAGCCGGCCCCATACACAGCACCAGAAAAAGGGCCGTAACGGCGCTTGTGATCAACCCATAAATAAACGTGAACATTCCATATGCCAAGGCTCCCGTCAGCATAAGCGGAATGAGATGATGCTGAAACTTACCGGATAACTTATAGATGATCAGTCCGCCGATCATCGTCCCTGCATAATAGACTCCGTTGACATACCCCCACCAAGCCTCTCCTTTATGAAGGACGTCATGCACATAAGTCAAGGACACAGACCCGATCCATATCATGCCTGCCCACGATTCGATCACATCCATCACAATGAGAACCCTGAGCTGTTTTTGCTGAAATAAATACACCCAGCCGCTTGCCGCATCTGCAAAAAGGGAACGTTCCTTGACTGTTGCCGGCGCACACATCCGTACTTGAAGAAACAGAATGATGCCCAAAACCGAAGAAACCAATAACATGACAGTGATGATCATTGTATCGCTTTCTCCCAAGAACGCTATGATGACGCCGCCGAGAGACCACCCCGCAAACTGAACGGTCTGATCCGCCGCAGATAATAAACCGTTCGCTTTCGCCCTTCGATCAGGAGGAATGATTTCCCCAATCAGCGCGCTTTTTATCGGAGCAAACCATCCGTTGCAAAAAGAAATGCCTCCGATCAGACAAAACAGCAGAAAAAAGAATGCGGATGAACCGGTTTGGATGACAAAAAACAAACAGACTAACAGTGTGATCTGTATCAATTGAGAACCGATTAACAAAGAACGAAGCGTGAACCGGCCGGTGACCAGCGGCAAAACGGCGCTGCCCAATACGCGACATACAATGCTGACGAACGTCATAAGAGAGGCCATCGCCGTCGAATCGGTTTTTGTAAACAAAAACAAGATGACAGCCATCGTATAAAGTGAGAACCCCAAGTTGATAGCGGTCTGGCTGTATAAAATAGCATAATACGCCCTCTTCATATTCATCCTCTGCAACCTCACTCCCTGATTATGTAAATCATACCATATTTGCCGATCAGCTTTTTTTAAAAAACAGATTGACATGGAGTCGGAGCGGCAGCTGATTTGACGCTTGGGTCAACTGAAAATTGACATGAAGATATATGTGTTGAAACGAGCTGATTACATCCGGAATCATACTCATTCCAAGCGACTGCAATATTGCGCCACTGTCTGAAAATAATGAATCTGATGCCAATCCATACGTCACCCGATCTATAGTGATGCATATCAGGAATAATTTTCAACACAGAATAAAAAAAGAGGGCTCCCATTCCGGAAGCCCTAAACTCCGTCTGCTACGCCAGTAAAAGAAAAATAAGCGCTAAAACAGCCGGAAGTCCTTGTTTTACGATAATTGATTTGTTTGAAGTAAAGCCTCCGAAAATGGCCGCGATGACCACGCAGATGACGAAAAACATTTGAATCATATGGCCAATCGGATCAGCTCCGAGGATCAGCCCCCAAATGAGGCCGGCAGCCAGAAATCCATTATACAGACCTTGATTTGCAAACATGACCGCTACATTCCGATCACCTTCTAAATGCTTCGGCAAATTGAAGGACCGCTTGGCTGCCTTCGAATTGATAAAAAACATTTCAAGTATCATGATAAATATATGTTCTAAAGCTACAATTCCAACGAAAACAGCCGCAATCATGTCCACTGTCCCTCTCCTCTCAGCTTCACTTCAACCTTATTTCCATTGTGCGATTGTTTCGATAGGAAGACGGTAGGAAGCATATCCTTCGTCTGCCGCTTTTCCGATTGATAACAGCATGACCGGTACATAACGCTCTTTATCCATTCCGAAAACTTCGGCAATCTTTTCTTTATCGTAGCCGCCGATCGGGTTTGTGTCATAGCCGTGTGCGCGTGCCGTAAGCATCAGCTGCATGGAAACGAGTCCTCCGTCAATCAGAATCGTTTCACGGTTCACTTGCTCCGGAAGTTTTTCAAAGTGTGCTGTCAACGCAGCGATTTGTCTGTCTTTTACTTCCTGCGGCATGTAGCCCAGTTCGACCGCTTTTGAATAAATTTCTTCTAAATAGTCATCACTGTTCATATCTGCGAAAACCGCGATCACCGCAGATGATGTGCTGACTTGTGTTTGGTTAAAGCTGGCAAGCGGCGCGAGTTTTTCTTTTCCTTCAGGGCTGTCAATGACGAGAAAACGCCACGGCTGCGCGTTGACTGAAGACGGCGCTGTCGTTGCTTCTTTCAGGATTTGAGTCATTTCTTCTTTGCTGATTTTAACAGCCGGATCGTAATTCCGAATGGAACGGCGGCCTTTCATAATGTCCATAAAGTCGTTTGTTTTCAGTTCTGTTTTCATGTGTAAAACACTCCTATGCTTTCATATTTTCTATATTATTCTGCATCTGTGACAATACGTTTTTTAACATACTGCGTTCTTCCTCGCTGACACCGGCAAGCATTTCCTTTATGAAACGCTCCTTCTCCTTTTTGGAAGCCTCAATTCTCTCCCGCCCCTGTTCAGTAAGCCGGACAAGTATAATTCGGTTGTCCTCGGGCTTCCGCCTTCTTGTGACCATTTCTTTGGCTTCAAGCTGTTTCAAGTGTCTTGTCACGGCTGCGCCATCAATATTCACCTTTTTCTGAAGATCGCTTTGGCTGATCTCATCGACGTAAAAAAGCACGGCGAGAAGCTCAAGGCGGGATTGGCTGATTCCGGTGCACGCTTCAAACTTCGTGCCGATCACTTTATGCAGTGATTGGAGCTGATATAAAATCTCGCCTTCCTCTGAACAACATGCTGTCAAAACCCATCCCCACTTTCTTTTGCGCAATTAATTGACTAGTCAATGTTTGATATATCAACAATATACAGCCTTCATTCTAATTTTGCAAGTATTTTCTCCTTGTTTAAAAAAAGCTGCCGATTAACGGCAGCTCGCTTCTTAATGATTATGGACTTTTCTGAAATTACTGCCTTTTACTTCTGCGACATCATATACCGTCACAAAGGCTTGTTTATCAATGTCATTAATAATTTCTTTCAGTTTGGTTTCTTCCAAACGGTTGATGACACATGTGATTTCTTGGAATTTTTCATGAGAAAAACCGCCGTATGCTTCTTTATAAGTAGCACTCCGGCCCAATTCTTCACGAATGGTCTCTACCATTAATGCAGGCTCATTGGTGATAATCTGAAATGTTTTAGAACCGCTTAAGCCTTCCTCAACCACATGAATCACCTTAGATGCAATGTAGTAAGCAATGACGGAAAGCAATGCGCCTTGCAGCCCAAATACAAAAGAAACAAAAATAAACACAAACATGTTTAAAAATAAAATGAGGTCGCTCGTGCCAAACGGCAATTTCCGTGACAGAAGCACAGCCAGCATATCAATTCCATCTAATGCGCCGCCGTTGCGCAATGCCAATCCCATTCCAAAGCCGATAATAATCCCCCCGACAACGGTGATTAGCAGGGTGTCTCCCTCGATGATAGCAGGAGTGTGATGGAAAAAACTCGTGCCTGCGGCAAGTGAGATAATGCCGATAATGGATAGAAACGCAAAACCTTTCCCGATTTGCTTATATCCCAACCAGACAAACGGTATATTGATCACCGCAATTAAGATCCCAAGAGGCAAATGAAACAGCTGTGAACAGACAATGCTGAGTCCGGTTACACCGCCGTCAGATACACTATTCGGAATCAATACGGTTTCCAGTCCATACGCGGCAATAATTCCGCCGATGATGACCATGATGGCCCGTACGATTGATTTCGCTCTGATTTTCTTACGTCTTTGTTTTTCGATTGTACTCATATCATTCCCCGCTTCAATTATTTTTTCTTATTTAAATATACCATAATTGATACTTTTCGTTAAAAATAAGCCTATCGGCTAGTTGAAGCAGGAACCGAGGAAGGAGATTTCACAGATAACGTATCCATTTATGACTTTAATCATTCACAACGTAATCATTCACTAAAAGGAACTAATAACCATTAATAATCTCTTTTATTCCCCTTCTTCACATATTCCCAATCATGTTCTATATTTTTTCTCACCCGCTGAAGAAGGCTGAAAATGGTTTCTTTTTCCTCAGATGTAAAACCAGACAGGGCTACCTCCGCAGAATGCTCTCCTTCTCTTTGCAATAATGGATAAACCTTTCTCCCTTTTTCAGTCGGAAACAGCTTTTTTATTTTTTTATTTTGATCATCAGGACGCTTTTCAATAAACCCTTGTATTTCCAGTTTTTTGATTGCCCTCGCCGCTGTTGTTCGGTCGACTTTAATCATTTCCGCCACTTTTTCCTGTATCACTCCCGGGTTTTCACATATACGCACAAGGTAGAGATACTGCCCTTTTGTTAAGTCTAATTCCTTAAATTCAATATTGCTGATGGAATCCAGTGCCCGTGCGATCATGCCGATTTCCCGCAAAATATCAGTCATATCTTTTCAAACCCTTCATGTTTTTGTCGCATATGCAATATAATTGTTTTATCGTTACTTCTATAAGACCACAAGCAAGCCGTGCAGTCCAGACTAATATGTGAAAAGGATTGATTGATCATGAGGATAAAAAGAATAACAACGGAAATTGATTTGCAAGCAGCGCTTGAGATTAGAAAAGCAGTATTCATTGAGGAACAGCAAGTACCTGAATCCGATGAATTTGATCAGTTCGATACGCTTGGGGAACAGTGCGGGCATGTCTTGGTTTATCATGAAAGTCAGCCTGCCGGCACAGGACGCGTCCGCATTGTAAACCATACAGGCAAGCTCGAACGAATCTGCATCCTGAAGCCTTACCGCAAATACGGGTTGGGCAAAGTAATCATAAGCGAATTAGAAAACATGGTAAAAGAAAAAGGCATCACCCAATGTAAACTGCATGGACAAACACATGCGGAAGGCTTTTATCACAAACTGGGCTATCAGACAGATTCACCGGAATTTATGGAAGACGGCATCCCGCATGTCTTAATGACAAAAGAGCTGTGAGCTGTCACTAATGAGCAGCCAAACGGCTGTATGAATTATTTACCGAAAGCCTTGTATAAAGGCTTTTTTTCATATTCTGAAACTCAGTCACAACTATAAGGTATGTGTGCGCAGCCGGTGCTTGTCACAAATGGCCGCCACAAAAAAATCAAAGCTGGAATAAAACCACCAATTTATAATGTTTTCATTTCTTAAATAGTCCGATCAAAAGCTTTTAATCTATTAAAAATTAACAGTTAAAGAGATTATAAAAAAGGAAGAAAACCCCAAATTATGCAAGAAAGGCTGATTCTCTCTAATATGGACTGCTGACGCGTTACATTTTTTCTATCTTCACATATCTTTACTACTAAGTACGTTATAAATAGATTCCAGGAGGAGATATGAAGTGGAAGAAACGAGTATGGAGCCATCACGGCTCTGCAAAGAATTTGCTAGAATTCTCAATTCAACGCCCAGTGTCGTAAATGGCGTATGTACGGCGACAAGATTTCGAAGCAACATTCATCCGGTGGTACTCGGAAGAAGAGCTGAGGCATTTCCTTTTATTCCTCAGGCCTTTTCATTTGAAAGCATGGACCGGGAAGGCAGAGCTTTATGTTTAGGTGAGACTGTTTTACTGCAAGAAGAAGTGAATCCGTTAATGAGTGAGCTGCGCAAATTCGGTATCATCGTAACGGCCGTTCATAACCATTGGCTGTTTGATAAACCGCGTCTGATGTTTATGCATTTTGAATCAATTGATAAACCTCTCAATTTTGCAAGAAAAGTGAGAGAGGCCCTGAGGGTTCTGACTACTAAAACTGTGCGTGCGGTACCAAAAACTGACGGGGAAATGATTGAACGGCATGGTCTTTGTGACGAATTCAACGATATTCTAGGCGGAACCATGCATACGTTTGAAAATGGAATTTGTACAGTAATGAGATCACGAACAAATATAAAACCGGTTGTACTGGGACGGCCCGGAAGATCATTTTTGCTCATTCCGCAAATGTTTTCATTTGAATCAATGACAAAAGACGGCCGTGCTCTTTGCAGCGGAGAAACTGTAATTCTGCAAAAAGAAATCAATCCATTTATCAGCGTCCTTCGGAAACATGATCTGATTGTAACGTCACTTCACAATCACTGGCTGTTTGATAAACCGAGACTGATGTATATTCATTTCGAAGCGATTGATAAACCTGTCAACTTCGCCTTAAAAGTGAGAGATGCTTTAAAAGTGCTTACTGATAAAGAGGTCAAAGCTTAGCATGTTTCTAAGTATCAAAAAGCGATTAATATAATCGCTTTTACATATGATCAACCGAAAAACAAAAAAGAGGTCAGACATTTTAATGTTAAAAAACAGCCTTATAGGCTGTCGTTTTGCGTATATTCTATTGATGAGTTTATACTACTTCATCCCGCATTCCATACAAGCTCTTTATTTCTCAATGGCTTTCTACATGTCGTTGTGCAAACACCTTCTTAGCCACTGAAAGAGCATTAAGTACACGCGGGAAGCCTGTATAAGGAACCAATTGGGTGATACTCTCTACAATCTCAGTCGGTGTTAATCCGGATGTAAGCCCTGTATTGATATGAAGTTCAAGCTGAGGCTCGGTTCCTTGCGTTACAAGGGATGAAATGGTAACAAGCGCACGCTGTTGATTGGTTAATCCCGGCCGTGAATATATATCTCCGTAAGCAAATTCTATAATGTACTTACTTACATCTGGAGCGATATCTTTCAAGTCTTCAGAAATCTTTAAATGCGTAGAGATTTTATCATCGCTTGTTAAAGTGTACTCCATTAATTTGTCTAAACCTTGCTGGTAACGGCTTTGATCCATTTGAATTTCCTCCTGAAAGGTACTTATTTTCTGACATAAGATAATATATCGCAGCCCTCTCTAACCGTAAAATACATAAAAACTATAAAAACCATTCATTTTTTTCATGAGTGATCTTGATTTACGTAATTACTCTTACAAAAAAATGAAATATACCGGATAAATTCGCGTACTGCGTGTGAAACGTATTTACCTTTTTTTAAAATAATCGCCACTTTCCAAGGAATTGATGGATTAACAATGGAGATTGCCTTAACTAAACTTTGATCAGTCTTTTTCACTATAGACTGAGGGAAAATGGAGATACCTAGTTCTTCTCCAATCATTTCGCTGATAAAATCCCATTGAGAACTTTCATAAACAATATTTGGACGAAAACCGGCTCTAATACACTCTTGAATAATCCGATCGTGAAGAGAAAAGTCTTCACTAAACAGGATGAAAGGTTCATTTTTCAAGTCTTGCATTTCCACAATCTCTTTATGAACAAGCGGGTGAGCGGAATGAACGAAGAGCATCAGTTCTTCATTAAGCAATGGAATGATATCAAACTGCTCTTCGTCCACTGGTTCAATAACCACTCCAAGATCCAGTACTCCATCTTCAACCTCCTGTTTCACCTTGTTTCC
Organism: Bacillus sp. SIMBA_026; assembly: GCF_046535335.1. NCBI lineage: Bacteria > Bacillati > Bacillota > Bacilli > Caryophanales > Bacillaceae > Bacillus > Bacillus sp. SIMBA_026. The sequence continues at coordinate 1,033,112 of NZ_JAWRWX010000002.1, forward strand.
CCCATGTTCTATCAGCTTGATGTTCACATCAGGATACAATTGTTTAAATCCTTTAATGATTTTAGGGAAAAACAAGACACCGATAAGCGGCGGTATTCCAATTTTCACTTTTCCTTTTTTTAAATGTAAAAGATCGTATAAGTTCGTCGACAAGTCATCTATTGACTTCATAATCATTTGGCCTTGCTCAAATACAATTTCGCCCGCATCTGTCAATGCGATCTGTCTAGCGGATCGATCAATGAGCTCAACCTTTAATTCCTCTTCCAAACTTTTAACCATCTTACTTAAGGCAGGCTGTGACAAATGCAGATTTTCTGATGCCTTAGTAAAACTGTTGGATTTAGCAACTTCAAGAAAGTAAGTGATTTGGCGTATATCCATCGTATGATCTCCATTCCATAAGTTTAACGAATACATTATATTCCTTTTATTCATTTTACTTATACAATTGCCGGGTGTAAACTTTTAGGAGACCAAAATGTTTCCTGGAGGGGTTACTATGAGTAAATTATTAGAAAGTAAAGTTGCTCTTGTTACAGGCGCGGCTAGCGGAATTGGTTTAGAAATTGCACGTGAATTCGCTAAAGAAGGCGCAAAAGTGGTAATTTCCGATTTGAACGAAAAAGCCGTGCATCATGCAGCTGAGGAACTTAAGGGACAAGGATACGAAGTCCTCTCTGCAGTTTGTGATGTAACAAACGAAGAACAAGTTGAAAAAAGTTTCTCTAAGACACTTGAAACCTTTGGGCGATTGGATATTCTGGTAAACAATGCGGGGATTCAGCATGTGTCGGATATAGAAAACTTCCCGACTGATAAATTTGAATTTATGCTGAAATTAATGCTTACTGCTCCTTTTAGTGCGACAAAAAGAGCGTTCCCTTTGATGAAAAAACAAAAATTTGGCCGCATCATCAATATGGCTTCCATAAATGGTTTAATTGGTTTTGCAGGGAAAGCAGCTTATTGCAGCGCTAAACACGGTTTGATCGGTTTAACTAAAGTATCAGCATTAGAAGGAGCGGAATACGGAATTACTGTCAACGCCTTGTGTCCGGGATATATCGACACTCCATTGGTGCAAAACCAGTTACAAGATATTGCAGAGACTAGAGGCATTTCTATAGAAAAGGTGTTTGAAGAAGTCATTTACCCCTTGGTTCCTCAAAAACGTTTGTTAACCGTGCAAGAAATCGCTGATTACGCAGTATTCCTCGCCAGTGACAAAACTAAAGGAGTTACAGGGCAGGCAGTCGTAATGGACGGCGGTTATACAGCCCAATAATCTGAATTTCATCTGCAGGAGTCATAGCGCTTTGGATTAAATGATTTACTCTTAAAGAACCAAGCCGCTGTTCTTCTAGGAGAGACATAGCCATACAGATTGAAGTTTGAATAAAAACAAGGAGAGCAGAAATTAACCTTTTTTTACATTTTGCATCTTAACTTAAGAAAAGCCGCTTTGTTGGCGGCTTTTTTATCCTGAATCCTTTAATGTGAGAATGTTAAAAAGCAGCGGAATAGTTGTTGTCTTGCAGAATGCGAAGAAGTTGTTGGGGTTCTTTTACAAAGTATGTCGGTGAAGCTGCAGATAAGTGTGTAAGATTCCCCTCTCCCCATAATGCGCCCGCCCTTTTCATCTTAGCAGCATGAGCATCCGGCAGAGTAGATTTAATGCTATTCTGCTTCAATTTTTCTTCAATTGTTGGTATTCTGGCAACGAAATCTTCATAACGCGGAATTGGTCAAACGGTATACTTAATTTTCCGGATACATATATAATCAAATTGAAAGAACGTTAGAAATAGTCGAAGAAAAAGCTGCAGCTGTAAACATACAATCTAAATGGACATTGATGGAGTATGCGTCGACAATATAACAATTAAATTAAATTAATTCAATTCGGTTCCTCTCTCCCTAAAGAAAAACTTGTGCCTAAAAATCAGTCACATCATCCATCTTCAGCCTCCAAACATTATCAAGCCTTGATGAGGCAAGCAAACACGGGGTATCATAGTAAAACACACCAAAAAAGATCTCATTATCCAAAGTCAGATTGAGTATTTTTAGTTGTATAAGATAAAGGAGGAAATAGATTGACTTTACATCATTTTATTGGGGCTGACAAAGAACTTCCTATTGGTGAGTATGGCAGGAATCCTACACTTAAGCCCATTTCTGAACTAAAAATAAAAGGAATTGATGTCAACAAATGCTCTCAAGTTAAAAAAAATCGAAAGAACAGCGAAAATTCACTTGTAAAGGTTTATGACACAGAGGAAGATGCATACGGAATTGATATTGTTCATTTAGATCCTGAATATGAAGCAGTCAGAAACAAATTCACACATCCTTATATATATGAATTACAAGGGTACTTACACGCCAACAATACACCTGGCCAACGTAAATCTATTAAATCACTTTTTCTTTTCATCGAAAAACACTTGTCAAAAGGTGAATCAATTGAAATATATTCCTGCTTAGACGGATATGAAGATGAAGATAAAGATGAAAGTATGGATGTCGTTATCAATTTAAATAATTCACAATTTGGAAAACATATAAAGTTTAAAGATATAAATCACCTTAGTCATATATTCTATTTGGAAGATAAACAATATGTATTAGTCAAGAAATAAACAAAAAATCCCAATTGAATAATTTTAATTTCATTTTTCAAAATGCACTTTTAATCCTGGTATGCTCAATATTCTTTGTATTTCTTTATCATCTTCAGTATCGATATAACTTTCTTCTTCATGAGAGCATGTTACCAACTACTCCTTTCCATCTTTAAAAAAAGACAAGAAAGAATAACTAAACAGCATTATGGTACAGTAAATCTATATCAACAAAATGCGAATGAAAGCAGGTGACCCCATGCCAAACAATAGTAAACCCAACAGTTTAACCACGGAGAAGTCCCCCTATCTACTCCAACACGCCCACACCCCCATAAACTGGCACCCTTGGGAAGAAGAAGCATTTGAAAAAGCGAAACGCGAAAACAAGCCGATTCTTGTCATTGATAGCATGTCTCTTTCTATTAAAGTAATCATTATATATTTATCTGCTTGCCAATTCTTTAATCATCAAACCCAATTCATAAATTCCCTTTTGAAGGTCTTCAAGAGATGCATAAGCATATGATAAGCGAATATAATTCCCTTTTTCTTGAGCATAGATACTGCCGAGATTGAGAAGTATCCCTTTTGTCAAAGCTTTTGTATAAAGTAATTTCATAGATAGTGGAGGCAATATTTTTACCCAGACAAAGAATCCTCCCTTCGGCATATTCCATGCAGCGACATTCTTCAAATTGGTTTCTAAAAGACTCATGACCAATTGTCTTCTCACCTTTAATTGCCTTCTCACCTGTTCTAGATGTTGCTGGTATTCACCGGATGTAAACCACTCTGCCGCTACTCTCTGGGATAACGAACTGGAGCCGTAATCTGTTTGCATTTTTATGTCGGATAAACGTTCAATCACTGGTTCCGGACCGACGATCCATCCAATCCTCAAACCCGGACTTAATGTTTTCGATAAACTGCCTATGTAAAGCACATGCCCATTTTTATCAATTGTTTTAATAGGATCTGGAGGAATCTCATCTATCCATAACTCACGATAAATGTCATCTTCAATAATGGGAAGCTGTGCATTCTCACTTGCCGCAAGGATTTCTTCTCGTCGCCGTTCTGACATTAAAATACCTGTCGGGTTATGAAAACAAGGATTTGTATATAAGATAGCCCTCCCCCGCTCCCCCCTTGCCATGTGGATATGTTCAGGCAAAAGTCCATCATTATCCATAGGAACTCCAGTCAGCTTCATCCCGGCTGACTGAAATACATGCAGCGAATAAAGATAAGACGGCTGATCGAGAAATACGGTCGATCCCCTTTGTAAAAGCCCCATTGATATAAGCTGTATGGCTTGCAGTGCGCCCGAAACAATAAGAATGGAAGAAGGAGAAGCTTGAATGCCGATTGTTCTTAAATAGCCGCTTAATGCCTCTCTCAAAGGTAAATATCCTTTTGGTTCCTCATATCCGAATGCCTCTATGTTTTGAGATACTTTTCCCATCATCTTTTTCATAGCAGCTAAAGGAAAAATCTCATGTGAAAGTTCTCCTTTACTGAGCTGTATAAGATCAGAATTTGATTCTGATTTATTGATCTCTTGAACGATTTTTTGGCTTGGCTGCTGGATTCCGGAGGTTACATACTGATCCCAATCAGGGGCGGAATTCTTAGCCAAAAGTGTCCATGTATTGTTCGTAACAACTGTCCCTTTGCCCATTCTGCCTTCGATTAATCCATCCGCCATCAATTCCTCTAAAGCTGTAATGACTGTGCTCCTATTCACCTCAAAGTGTTTGGCAAGCGTGCGCTGGCTTGGAATCTTACTTCCAATCGGCCATTCTCCATTTCCTATTTTCTCTTTTATAAATTGAATGATTTGTATGTACTTAGGAAGCTTTTTCATCTTTTTTTCTTCTGGAGCGCTCATAAAAAGTATCCTCCTTAAAGTGGTTGGATCAAAATCTATTTAACTGGTTGAAGTCATATCATCAAATCTTTATTAATATAGAACACATTAAATAACTGGTTGGTTTTTGTAAAGAGGAGTGAGAAGGATGCGAAAGAAAACAGTTCGAATCGGCATATCTTACAGTCTGATGATTGGGTTGTGGGCATCAGCTTTCCCGGGAATTCGCGCGGGTTTGGAGAGTTACACACCGGAACACCTCGCTTTGTTTCGCTTGTTGATTGGGTCAATGGCACTGGTGGTTTTTGCTGTTTTGACTCATATGCGTTTACCTGACATGAAGGATATCCCTGCTATTTTATCTTTAGGATTTTTAGGTTTTGCACTATATCACATTTTGCTGAATATCGGAGAAAAAACAGTCAGCGCAGGGGTAGCAAGCTTACTCGTGACCATGACACCTATTTTTTCTGCAATGTTATCTCGTCTTTTTTTTGGTGAACATTTTGGGCTTTATAAATGGATTGGCTCTATCATAAGTTTATTGGGTGTGTCGATCATTTCATTTGGGGCAGGAAACTATACTCATTCAGCAAAAGGCATTCTTTTCATTCTGCTGGCTGCTTTTTCAGAGAGTATCTATTTTGTCTTTCAAACTCGCTATATAAAAAAGTATGGTTTTATTCCATTCGTTACATTCACTATTTGGGGCGCGACAATACCTATGCTTGTATTTCTGCCTGGCTTAGGGGAAGAGTTTTTGAACGCTTCAATGAACTCAACATTGTCTATCGTTTACTTAGGCTTATTACCAACGGTTGTGCCTTACTTTGCACTTGCGTATGTCACTTCACTCGTCGGTGCTTCAGAAGCAACCATTTCACTTTATTTAACACCCGCTATAGCCTTGGTCATTTCTTGGGTGTGGTTAGGTGAAGTACCCACGTTTATTGCACTGACAGGCGGGATGGTTACAGTCGCCGGGGTGTGTTTCACTTATCTAACAGTAAATAAAATGATAAAGATTTTAAATCCTTACTTCTTATCTAAAAAGCAATAAGGAAAGATGAAGTTTAACCCTGAAAATAGAGTCATAAGCAGTTCTCCTTTTTAATGACTTGGGTGTGGTTCACAAAGTTGAGTGTCTGAATTTTTTTAGAGGATTGTGGTATGTTAAACGTACAAATATGAATAGAAAGCAGGTGAGCCCATGCCAAACAATAGCAAACCCAACAGCTTAATCACAGAGAAGTCACCGTACTTACTTCAACACGCCCACAATCCAGTCAACTGGCACCCTTGGGGAGAAGAAGCCTTCGAAAAAGCAAAACGCGAAAACAAGCCGGTTCTTGTCAGCATCGGCTATTCGACGTGTCACTGGTGCCATGTCTATTAGAATATCCAAAAGTGTAGTGAATATAACCCCTAATAGACAATCCTCTTCCATCACATGTTATTCCATATTATTATAAGAATAGAGCTCTCTTTGTTTGAGCTCTATTTCTTTTTATTGTTGAATAATAGACTACTTTAATATTCATTGGTAGTATGCATGATAAAAAATAATAAATTGCAAGTTATCGGGGGGATTTTTAGTGAGTAATGTAATATTTATACCTCATTTAATTAAAGAAGGTAAAATGACGCTAGAGAAATGGATTGAGTTAATGAATTCTGATAAAGGAGACAGAATATTTCCAAATAATTGTTTCCCTTCTGATGATTATTTAAACCAATACATAAATAAAATTGATCATTATAGTATTCAAGAATTTAAGAACTTACTCAGAATGCTACTTGTTCATTCAGGGAACTACGGAATAGATAATTATAATGCGATGGTTTATGGTGTGAAAAAAATGAAAGAATATCCAAATGAGTTTTATCGTCGCTATTATGAAACTGGCTATGCTTATGAAGGAATAACATGGATACTAGATTTGTTATTACATTTTTCACCTAAAACAGCCCTTGAAGTTATAGAAGCTTATCAAAAAGCGCATTTCATGACATTACCAGATATGGCCATGAATGGACTTTATGATGCACAAGTATTAATTAGAGCCAGATATCTTCGAAATGATTATAGTGTTGACACTTTACTAAGCCTTAGTCCTCGTGAATTCGAGTATTTAATTGCTAAGCTATACAAATCTTTAGGATATGATGTACAACTTACTCCATCTTCTAACGATGGGGGGAAGGATGTTATTGCTAAAAATCAAGAGATTGGTAGAAAGGAAAGACTATTTATTGAATGTAAAAGATACAAAACGAATGTACGTGTAGACAAGGCAAGAGCTTTATTGGGGTCTATAACACATGCAAAAGCAACAAAAGGCGTTTTGATTGGTGCTAAGGGTTTTACTAGAGGGACTATAAATTTTGCAAAGGAAAATCCAAGTGTGGAATTAATAGGAGGACAAGAATTACTTCATTTCCTTGATGAGAACTTGGGAAAGAATTGGTTTGACCTTATACCTAAATATATAAAAGAGTTAAAAGAAAATAGTAATAATCATTAAATAATAAGAAAATTAAATTAAAAATGAGTTAAGAAATATAATAGTCATTGTATGATAATTACCCACACTTTAAAAAATAGTATCATTTTTCAATATTCCTTTTTTTACTGAAAAAGCACAATCTGCCTTCAACTTTTCCTTTTCCATTACTTCCTCCAAAAATTTATAAGTTAGCAGTTATCCAATAAAACTTCACAAACGTAATTATCATGATACTTCTGTTATTATAAAAATCATATTAACAATTCAAGGATGGGTTAATATGGAACTGAAAGACAAAATAAAACGAGTCGCCATATACCTCAGAAAATCGCGCAATAACGAAGGCGAAGAAACTGAAAAAACGCTAGCAAAACACAGAAAATGCTTGTTAGATATTGCAGAAAAAAACAACTGGGAGAGCAAATTATTTCAAGAAGTCGGAAGTTCAATGGATGAAAATCGATCAGAGTATCAAAAAATGATCTGCGAAATTAAAGAAAACCTTTTTGATGCTGTTTTATCTGTTAACCTTACACATGTTACTAGAGATGATGCTGAAACACCTAAATTTATGAGTTTATTAAGACAAGAAGATTGGCAAGCGTTAAAGTGCACTGGGTTCGTAAATAACTGGGAGTATGAAAATATAAAGGCGCAGCTAAGGAAAGGAAAAAAGGATATGGCAAAGGGTGTCAAGTTGGCTTTTCAGTTAGTTTTAGATGGAATGGGTGTCGATAATATTGCTATAAATCTAAACCAGTTAGGTTATCGAACTAAAAGAGGGAATTTATTTAGTGGAAAAAGCATTGAAAGAATGGTCCGTTCTGAAATTTACAAATGATAGATAGTGTCCAACTGATTAAAAGGAAGGAATACTCACCAAGGGAAAATAAGATCTAAAGAACAATGGATTATTGTTAAGGATGCAATAAAACCTTGCGTTATTGATGAAAAAATGTGGGACTTAGCCAATGAAAAATTGACCCAGAGACAAAGCCTTGCCCAACGAAGACACGGTTTATCAAGTTTGATTAAATGTGCATTATGCTGAAGAACTCACTCAGTGACCATTAGAAAAGATCGAAAACAGAAAAAGGAACTTAAATCTTGCAATAGGAAAGACCCAGGCAACAGTTGCTATAACAGAGGCTTAAATTATAATTCTATGATGGATCTCATAATAACCTTAGGCGGGAAGAAATAATTGCTGAACGCCTTTAGATTCTAAGGCAATCAAAATACAAATGATTGATGAACGGATGAAGAAAGTTGAAAAAGCACTGAAAATGCTTCAAATACAATTAGAGGAAGGATTTTTTTCTTTATGGTGGTATACCATGAATTCAACTTAGATATTAAAATTTCATACGGAATCCTTTCTTTTTTTATAGATGTATGATCCAAGAAAATCTCACCTCGCAGCTTTACGATATTATTCAAACATTTACATTAATTTCATTATGTTAGATCAATAAAGCCATTTACAATTCTTAATGTAAAAGGGTACATTTAGGCTATCTACTTGCGTGTTATTTGCGGGGATAGCAATACTTTTGAGACTTGACAGTGCTAAGCTCAACCATCACTAAAATTGTGGTAGAGTAATAACCAGAAGAAAAAAATGGCATTCAAGAAACTAGGCGGGGGGATTTTTTTGAGAAATAATACTCTTTATTTATTAGAACGCTGCAAAGAAGGTTTGAGAAAAACATTTGAAAAATTCTACGAAGAGACATCACAATTTGACTTTGAAAAATATTTTACCAATGATGAATTTAAGAAAGCTAGGATCAGCATTCTAAAAATTTATGATGAAATGAATGTTGCAGTTCCACCTATATTTAAAAAATGTAGAACTATTGAAGAGTTCATTCAATTTTTAGAGCTAGATACATACGGTTCTACAGAATACATGGAAAATTTAGGGTTTATAACTTCTGAATTTAACACCTTAATAGATTATGTGGAGCTAAAAAGCATAGAAGTACAAATTGTTGAAGTACAATGTAACGTTCCTGATAGGCTAAATTACGATTCAATCATAGAGGATATAAAAAAGTGTGAAAATAGAATTGATGATGGTGATTACTCTGGTGCTATTACATCTGCAAAATCACTATTAGAAGGGGTTTGCAAAGAGTTATTTTATATAATAGAAGGTACAGAAGCTGATAAAAATTTGAAATTCCCGGAATTGTTTAAAAAAGTTAAAGAACATTTAGGTTTAGTCCCCCAAAAACAGACCCTTGAAAAATCACTAAAGGAAGTAGCTTCTGGCCTAAATAAAGTCGTTCAAGGAATTAATGAAATTAGAAATATTAGTGGTGATGGACACACTCGAACAAAGAATCCAAGCAAGCACCATGCTGTACTAGCCGTAAATTCAGCTAAGACAGTTGTCAGTTTTTTATTTGATACTTATCAATATCAATTAGACCGTGGCACCCTTAAACAATACAAGAAAGTGTAAAGTTTAAATATCAAGAAGTATTCATAATCCCCAAACCTCTTTTAAATCTTTAGCAAACAAAAGAAGTAGCGCACGAAGAGTAAGGTTTGACTTCTTATGAAATGCTTTCAGTTCTATTTAGATAATTAGAAGATTTAATTTAAAAGGAGAACATATGCAGTTTTATAATAGTTACTATATCCCGGATAACCCTGAGTACCCTTGTATACATCTAAAAAGTGATAACTGGAACGATTATGGTTATCAAACAAGTTTTTATATTACGTATTATGACGAAAATGGTACTGAACTTTCATTAGGCATTGTAAAAATTCTTGAAATTGATGACTCTACAACAACTAAGATACCTTCCAACTTTACAAAGTTAGACGACCGCTATACCTCCTTGGGTCAGACAATGGAATATTATCGTAAAATAAATGCTTTGGAAAAAGGCGAGGAAATTTTAAACGCTCTAAATGATGTTATTAAGAAGCCCCATACTCTAGATCAATTCAGAGAATTAGAAGGATTTGAAAACTCACTATTAAGGAACTCTGAAGCAAGGCTAGTTTTGAATAAGGCAACTAGTATTTTAACTAATGAGGATATAGAATATCCCGAAATAGGTAAGGTGTTTTTTGAGTGTCAGCTTCCCAATGCTGAAACATCTCATAAAATTGTATTTGATTTTGAGAAACATAAATTTTTGCCCTATAGAATAAATGCTTTGATAGGCAAAAATGGAACAGGAAAAACAGAAGTATTAGCCCATCTAGCAAATACAATAAGTAGAAACTATAATGATCGTGAAGAAGAAGGAGTCTTAAACATAATTAATAAGGACGGATCAATAAATTATGAGGTAGGACCGTTATTCAGTAGAGTTATTACAGTTTCAATGAGTTCATTTGACCATTTTAATAGAGTAATTTCCTCTAAATATACAAGCTATAAATATTGTGGAATTAGAGATAGGGAAGGCAACATAAATTTAGATGATATGAGAAAAAGGTTAACTAGATCTTATTTGGATCTAAAAAGTTTAAATAGAGAAGCAATATGGAAAGAAATACTTTCGGAAACAGTTGATAGCCAAACAATTGATATTTATAAAAAGTTTTTATCCTCAACTGTTGATGATGAAAATAAATTGAGTTCCGGACAGACAATGATGCTATTAGTTATTACAAATATTGTTTCTTTCATTCAAGATAATACCCTAATACTGTTTGATGAACCTGAATTATACCTTCATCCAAACGCTATCTCAGGTCTAATTAAAATGATTTATCGTATATTAGAAGAGTTTAACTCGTACGCTGTAATAGCAACTCACTCTCCTAAAATAATACAAGAGATCCCATCTAGATATGTAAGGGTTTTTAGAAGAATTGATAACCGAACAACAATTGATCAGTTGCAAATAGAAAGCTTCGGAGAAAATCTAACGGTAATTACAAATGAAGTATTTAGTGTAGAAGAAGATAAGTTTTTGTACAAAGATATCATGGATAAACTCTCGAATGAATTAAGTTTTAATCAAGTGAATGAGATGTTTGATCATAAGCTCAGTCTAAATGCCAGATTTTATTTAAAAAGTCTTTATAGAAGACAGCAGGATAAATAGGAGTTGCACCTAGTATGCGTAACTTAGTATCAATACATGAAAACTACCTTGATAGATACATTAGTATTGCAAATAGCAAGAGAAACACAAATAAAGACACGTTGCTCTCTTTAAAAAATAAGATATCAAAATCCTATCAGAGATATTTAGAACTTCTAGGTAATTTAGAAGAAATCGAAAAAAGAGAATTCGCGGATCAAGAAATTGCTGCACTTCTTCATTCATATAATAATAGCACTAAACCATTAAATGAAATTACAGAAAAAATCTCCACTATGCAACCAAAGGAATTTGGAGCAACATGTCAATACTGCGGGATTGGGGAACCTAATACAAGCGATCACTATATACCTAAAGAGTCTTTTCCAGAGTTTTGTGTTTTTCCATTGAATTTAGTACCTTGCTGTCCAGTATGTAATACAAAAAAGGGATCAAAATGGCTTGTTGAAAAGGAAAGACAATTTGTGAACTTATATTTTGATTATATCCCTCGTAACATTAGATTCTTACACGCAAATATTGAATATAACGGGGAGGAAGCATCCATAAGTTTTTTTATTGAAAGACCTTTAAATTTTAATGCGAAATTGTATAGGATAATTAATAATCACTATTATAATCTCGGCCTTTTCACACGCTATATTAAAAAGTCAAATGAATATATTTCAGAAATTGAGACGTCGATAATACACTCCTCGTTTATCGATAGAGAGGAAATAAAAAATGAACTAATCGCTGAATCCCTTAAATTCCGTAAACTTTTTGGGGCTAATTATTATAAAGTTGTTATTTGTGAAGCACTTATTAAGTGTGATGCGTTTATAAATTCATTTGTCAAATAACTATCCACAGTATAATTTTAAAAATGTGACTTTTTCCTTTGAATAGTGGATAGATTAAACAAGATGTTATTAATCATATTTCTTGAAAGAAGGTGAGCCCATGCCAAACAATAGCAAACCCAACAGTTTAATCACGGAGAAGTCACCGTACTTACTTCAACACGCCCACAATCCAGTAAACTGGCACCCTTGGGGAGAAGAAGCCTTCGAAAAAGCGAAACGCGAAAACAAGCCGGTTCTTGTCAGCATCGGCTATTCGACTTGTCATTGGTGCCACGTAATGGCCCACGAATCTTTTGAGGACGAAGAGATCGCCGGTATGTTAAACGATAAATTCATAGCCATCAAGGTTGATCGTGAGGAGCGCCCTGATGTGGATTCCGTGTATATGAGAATCTGCCAGCTGATGACGGGGCAGGGCGGGTGGCCGCTGAACGTGTTCGTCACACCAGATCAGAAGCCGTTTTATGCGGGGACGTATTTTCCGAAGACGAGCAAATTTAACCGTCCGGGCTTTATCGATGTGCTTGAACATCTGTCCGAAACATTTGCGAATGACCGGCAGCATGTCGAGGATATCGCTGAAAACGCCGCCGCTCATCTTGAAGTCAAGGTTCACCCGGCTGAGGGCATGCTTGGCGAACAGGCGGTTCATGACACGTATCGCCAGCTGGCCGGCGGGTTTGATACGGTGTACGGCGGGTTCGGCCAGGCTCCGAAATTTCCGATGCCGCATATGCTCATGTTTCTGCTTCGCTACTACAGCTATACGGGCAAGGAACAGGCTTTGGCCGGCGTAACCAAGACACTCGACGGCATGGCGAACGGCGGAATTTTTGACCACATCGGGTTCGGATTCGCCCGCTACTCGACTGATAATGAATGGCTCGTGCCGCATTTTGAGAAAATGCTGTATGACAACGCCCTTCTCCTGACTGCCTATACGGAAGCCTATCAAGTCACGGGTAATGAGCGCTACAAACAGATTGCGATGCAGATCGTAACGTTTATTCAGCGGGAAATGATGCATGAAGACGGCAGCTTTTTCTCAGCTTTAGATGCTGATACCGAAGGCCGTGAGGGGAAATATTACATATGGTCCAAAAAAGAAATCATGAATCTTCTCGGTGATGAACTCGGCCCGCTTTATTGCAAGGTGTATAACATCACAGATCAAGGCAATTTTGAAGGCGAAAACATCCCGCACCTCATTTTCACGCGGCGCGAGGCCATCCTCGAAGAGACCGGCCTCACCGGACATGAGCTGGCCGAACGCCTTGAAGAGGCAAGAACAAAATTGCTGGAAGCGCGTGAAAACAGAAGCTATCCGCATACAGATGACAAAGTGCTGACCTCATGGAACGCGCTCATGATTGCCGGGCTGGCTAAAGCCGCAAAGGTATTTCACGAGCCTGACTTTCTCAGCATGGCGGAAACAGCCATCCGCTTTCTCGAACGGTACCTCATGCCGGACGGGCGCGTCATGGTCCGCTATCGCGAGGGCGAAGTGAAAAACAAAGGGTTTATCGATGATTACGCTTTTCTCATCTGGGCTTACCTTGAATTGTATGAGGCGGGTTTTCATCCGTCTTATCTGCAGAAAGCGAAAACGTTATGTACAAGCATGCTGGAGCTGTTCTGGGATGAACGGCACGGAGGTTTCTTCTTTACGGGGAATGATGCTGAGACCCTTCTTGTCAGGGAAAAAGAGGTTTATGACGGGGCCGTGCCTTCCGGAAACAGCGCGGCTGCCGTACAGCTGCTTCGTCTCGGCCGCCTGACGGGTGATATATCACTGATTGAAAAAGCCGAAGCGATGTTTTCCGTGTTCAAACGGGAAATAGAGGCCTATCCGAGCAGCAACGCTTTCTTCATGCAAAGCGTACTGGCACATACAATGCCCCAAAAAGAAATTGTTGTTTTCGGAAGGAAAGATGACCCGGACAGAAAACGTTTCATTGAGGCGCTTCAGGAGCATTTCACTCCCGCCTATACGATTCTCGCCGCAGAACATCCGGATGAGCTTGTTGGCATTTCTGACTTTGCCGCGGGTTATCAAATGATTGATGGGAAGACAACGGTCTACATTTGTGAGAATTTCGCCTGCCGGAGGCCGACGACGGATATTGATGAAGCGATGAACACCTTACAAATCAGCAGCAGAGCCTAGGCGGCCTGCTGCTTTTCTTTTTTCATAAAACGGAACGCGAGCCATACGAAGATGATATTGATCACCAGAGTCGATATGCAATCATATATTTCATAGCCGCCGGCTGCTGTTGTAAATACCGACGGAATGCCGCCGTACACCGAATGATCTTCTGTGAGAAAGATAAATAAAAACATATTATTGGCAGCGTGACCGCCAAGAGACATCTCCAGACTGCCCGTTTTAATCGTGATAAAGGTCCAGATCATGCCGATGGTGACATATCCGATTCCCGCCCAGAGAGCTCCATTTTCCATCTCCGGATTTCCGAAATGAAGTGCGCCGAATAATCCGCCGATAATGACTGTCAGAACCACCGCGTTTGCCGTCAATTTTCCGGCGAACTGAAGCAGAAAACCGCGAAAGAGAAATTCCTCCGCAGAGGTTTGAATCGGCACCAATAAGACGGCCGCCGCTAACAGGAGCAGAAAACGTGAAGCATGGAATTCCTGAAGCGAGAAACGATCCGGATGAATTGTAAAATCAATCAGCCCCGCGATAAACATCAGCACAACATATGTGCCGAATCCAAAGAAAATTCTCTTCCAGTTCAGCGATTGATTCGGTGTGATGATGGATAAAAACCGCCGTTTCATAATGAAACGAACCGCTATCCAAATGCCCGGGATCGCTATGAAATAGACGATATGCTGTAAATAAATATCCGCCAGCGGGTCACTTAATGCCCCCTCATCCCAATTTATCGTCAGTGAAGGATTGAAAGCGGACGTGAGAAACATATAAAACACGGTCAGTATGCTTCCGAAAAAGAACAAACCCACAATGACCAACAGAGAAAGAAGATATCTCCATACGCTATTTCTTCCCTCTGCGGGCCGTACAAACGTATTCATATTTATGCATCAACTTCCTTTCCTTCAACATTTTACAATATAAACAAAAACAGATATAGGAAATGTTATATATTTTAAGAAGAAAGCGCTATGCCGTTTCCTTTGGCTCTGGTTATTTACACTCTGTTTTTGCCAAAAAAAGACCTTTATAATGTATTCGTCAGATAAATTAACAGTATTTTCTGATTACAATTGCAAAGTCAGGGGGTTTTTTATGAAACATCAGACATTCTCAAATGTAGCGAACCGATTAGACCGTCTCCCCATTTCACGTGTGCACTATCAAGTATTAACCGCTCTCGGAATCATCTATTTTTTTGATCTCGCTGATCTGTTTACGCTCAGCAACGTGGCTCCGGCGCTGATTGAGCATTGGGGCGTGAAGCTGTCCACCATTGCCGACATCACGGCCGCATCCTTCCTGGGCATGTTTTTAGGCGCATCCATCGGCGGAAGGCTGTCCGATCGGATCGGCAGGAAAAAAGCGCTGAATTGTTTTGTCCTTGTCTTTTCGATCTCATCTTTTCTGAATGCGCTGGCATGGGACATTCCGTCCTTAATGATTTTCCGATTCTTGACCGGGCTCGGCGTCGCGGCCGCCATGATTGTGACGAACAGCTATT
Organism: Bacillus sp. SIMBA_026; assembly: GCF_046535335.1. Lineage (NCBI taxonomy): Bacteria > Bacillati > Bacillota > Bacilli > Caryophanales > Bacillaceae > Bacillus > Bacillus sp. SIMBA_026. The sequence goes on from NZ_JAWRWX010000002.1 coordinate 1,048,726, forward strand.
TGGCGGAATTTTTTCCATCCTCCGTACGGGGAAAATACATCTCCCTTTGCGCCATGATCGGGCTGATCGGCGTTCCCGTCACAAACATTGTTTCCGCTTTTGTCATTCCTTTAGGCTCATGGGGGTGGCGGCTCGTATTCGTATGGGGGGCGGCCGGTCTCATTTATTTCTTTTTTATCCGCCGGCTTGAGGAATCGCCGCGCTGGCACGAAAATCGGGGCGCATATGATCAGGCAAACGCCATTATGAACCGTCTTGAAGCACGTGCAGAGAAAGAAAAAGGCCCGCTTCCCGCGCCAAAAGAGGCGGCAGAAGTACATACAGTGAAGCACGCAGGCTACTTAGGGCTGTTTCAGGGCAGGAATTTAAAGATCACCATCATCCTGTCAGCGGTATGGATTCTGGAAACCTTTGGATTTTACGGCTTTGCTTCATGGGTGCCCAGCCTGCTGAAAAGCAACGGCATCACCATGGAAAAAACGCTGTGGTATAATGTGCTTCACTCTGTCGGCGCACCGCTTGGCGCATTGCTCGGTTCCATGATATCCGAGACGTTCCAAAGGAAATGGATTCTGGCCGCAAGCGCTTTTCTGACTGCCATTGCCGGACTGTTATACGGCATGACGTTTATTCCCGTCATGATTATTGTGTTTGGATTTGTCGTTAACGTCACGGAACGGATCTTCACCTCAAACTTATACGCATATACATCGGAGCCGTATCCTACGGAATATCGCTCGGCAGGGAGCGGGCTGGCGTACGGGCTCGGCCGTTTTTCCAATATATTCGGCTCCCTGCTCGTCGGATTTATTGCAGTTAAACTCGGCTACATCAGCGTCTTTTTGTTCATTGGCGGCTGCTGGCTTCTATGTTCCGTTCTGTTAATCCTCTTCGGTCCGAAAACAAATGCACAGCAAATTTAATCAATAAAACAGTGCGGGTTCCCCCGCACTGTTACACTGTGATTTCTATCAAATTGCCTTCCCCATCCTCTATCACGCTCTCATAATATCCGTCACCCGTCACGCGCGGGCCGCTTACAACCTGAAATCCATCGTTTTTAAACGTTTCCGTCAATTCATTCACCCGCTCCTTGCTGCCTGTAGAAAATGCGAGATGCGCCCATCCGGTCATATTCTGTGACGGAACTTCATCAATGCCGCCTTTTTTCATAAGTTCCAGCCTGCATCCGGAGTCAAATGTCAGAAAATACGATTTGAAATCTTTTTTCTCATTATGATAAAGGTCATTGGCCTTGGCGCCGAAGTACTTCTCATAAAATTCTTTCATTCGTTCTAAATCTTTCACCCATATCGCTGCATGTTCAATTCGCATATGTCCGCCTCCCTTTTTTTCTCAATCTATTTATAAAGCATGAAACCCATTTCAGCTCAAGACTTTTTCCGCTGAAATTGATGCATAATTTGTTTTTTAGCCGTTTCTTCGTGAAAAAACAATAAAAATGCTTCCTTTCCGACCCGTTCCAAATGAAGTTCCAGGGATGGAATATTCAATGCCCGGCTGACGCTCAGATTTCCCTCGCCGATGATCTCCGCGTCCCATTTCTGTTCTTTCGCAAACTGGTACAAGCCGGCAGCCACATCATCACTGTGCGCATAGATGGCCGTCGGCGCCTTGTCGAAACCCCAGAAGTGCTCACCCGCCCGCTTTCCGTCGTCCATATCATGGCATCCGACCAGAATGCGGGTTTCATCAAGAGAGCCGAAAACGGCCTTATATGCGGTTACCTTGTCGGCCGTACTCGGGCTTTTTTCAGCTTCCCGCACACATGTAAAAGCAACGTCATGATGTCCGCGGTTTTTCAAATACAAAAAGCTTTCTCTGTATGCTGCCTGCCTGTCATTATAAGCGCAGGGAATCTCTTGATGCTGTGTATATTCACAAGCGACAATGGGGCCGTATTCCAGGTAAGGCACGGCGGTTTCCCATTCATTCGCGCGGGACGTGACAATCAGTCCGTCAATCTTTTTCATTTTCAGCAGTTCGAAATAGGTCATCTCTATAGCGGGGTCATAGTTGGTGGGGAGAAGGGTTGTCACGTAATCATGGGCAAACGCTTCCTTCGTGATACCGTTTACAATTTTGTCAAAGCAGGGATGGTCGCTGTACGGCAAAATCACGCCGATTGTATTGGTCTTTCCACGAATCAGATCAATGGCGGTTCGATTAGGGGTATAATCCAGCTCCTTCATCACTTGATTCACAAGACGCCTTTTCTCCTCAGATACGTACGGGTGTCGGTTTAATACGCGTGATACGGTAGCCACCGACACATTCGCCAGTTTCGCAATCTCTTTTATATTTGCCATGTGCTCCTCCATTTTCGGTGATAAAAAAGCAGCAAGAGTGGATTTCTCTTACTGCTATCTCATCATAAATCCACTGTCATTTCAACAGGGCAATGGTCAGAACCCATGATATCGGCACAAATGGCCGCTTCGCTGATCCGCAGCTTCAGTCTGTCTGAAACAATGACGTAATCAAGCCGCCAGCCGATGTTTTTCTCACGTGCGTTCGTCCTGTAAGACCACCAGGAATAGGCGCCTTCCCGATCAGGATATAAGTAGCGGAATGAGTCGGTAAATCCCGCGTTCAGCAGGGCGCTGAACGCTTCCCGCTCCTGCTCCGAGAAACCGGCGTTCTTCCGGTTGGCTTTCGGATTTTTTAAGTCTATCTCCCTGTGTGCGACATTCAGATCGCCGCATAAGATCACGGGCTTCTTCCGGTCAAGCTTCTGCAGATAATCCTTAAAATCGGCTTCCCATTGAAGACGGTAATCAATTCGCTCTAATCCGCGTTTGGCATTCGGCGTGTAACAGTTGACGACAAACACGTTCTCAAATTCAAGCGTGATCACCCGTCCTTCTTGATCATGATCGTCAATCCCCAGTCCATAGAGCACGTGCAGCGGCTTTTCTTTCGAAAAAACAGCCGTGCCTGAGTAGCCTTTTTTCACCGCATAGTTCCAATAGGCGTGATATCCTTCAGGCTGTAATGTTACTTGTCCGTCCTGTACTTTTGTTTCTTGCAGACATAGAATATCGGCTTCCGTTTCCTGAACGTAAGTATTGATATCTATCTTTTTCATCACGGCACGCAAGCCGTTTACATTCCAAGAAATCAGTTTCATGTGATCCCTCCTGTCCGGCTCAGCCGGTATTCCAGTGTTTCAATGTTTCCGCCCTCTAACGCCAGCAGCTGCTTTTTCATTTCTGAACCGCCTCTGAATCCGGTCAGTTTCCCGTTTTTTCCGATGACGCGATGGCACGGAACCGTAATCAATACCGGATTTTTTCCAATCGCTGCGCCCACGGCTCTTACGGCTGCCGGTTTCTGAATCATTTCTGCTATATCCGAATAGGAGTATGTCTCGCCGTACGGTATGTCCATAAGCGCTTTCCATACAGCAAGCTGAAATTCTGTCCCGTAAAGATCCACCGGCACTGAAAAAGCTGATCTGCCATTTTCAATGTACTCGAACAGCTCTGCCGTGTAAGGTGCCAGCTTTTCATCATCACGTGCCAATCGGTATTGCGGCAGTGAGTTTTTTGCCCACTGCTCAAACTCTTCAAAGCTTCCATAATTTGAGCCTATAAAGCAAAGCCCCTTAGATGTGGCGGCTGTATACAGGCTCCAATCATTCCGTGTGAAGAGTGTCCAATAGATCATAGGCTCTTTACTCATATTAAACCTCCCTGTCCCATTTTGGCGGTTTTTCGGTATTCTGTGGGCGAACTCCCGGTTCTCTTTTTAAAAAGAGTCGCGAAATGCGCTGTGTTTGGAATTCCGACAGTCAGAGCGATCCCCATGACTGTCATATCAGTATGCTTTAAAAGGTGTTCCGCCTTCGACAATCTTATTTTCTGTATATACTCAATCGGGGATATTCCCCTGATTTTTTTAAATGTCCGCTGTAAATGATAGGGGCTGCCGTGACACATTTCGGCCAGTACACTCAGAGTCAGGGATTCGTGATAATGGCGTTCAATGTATTCAATGATTTGAGCAACCCATTCTTCATCAGGAAGACGAAGACCGTTCGGCCGGCACCTTTTACAGGGACGAAAATGTTTATCGAGCGCTGCATCAGCCGTATCAAACACCAGTACGTTTTCTTTATTCGGAACTCTCGATTTACAAGAAGGCCGGCAGAAAATCCCCGTCGTTTTTACTGCATAATAAAATACTCCGTCATAAGAAGCATCATTGCGTATGATTGCGCACCACTTTTCATCAGTCAGGATATTTCTGTCTGTCTCCATCTCAGCCACCCCCTGTTTTTCAGTATAAACAAATTCATTGCATAAGTACGCGTTTTTGAATAGAGGAGCAAGATAACAAAGGTGTAAGAAGCACTTCCATGTTTCATGTGAAACATTTCGGCAGGATGGAGGGGGACTGATATAAAAAAAGAGCAGGAGCCCGCAGGCTCTTGCTCTTTTCTTTCGGCTTACTCGCCAGTTACGTATGGAAGTAAAGCCATTTGACGTGCGCGTTTGATCGCGATAGTCAATTTACGTTGGTATTTCGCGTGTGTTCCAGTTACACGGCGAGGTAAGATTTTACCACGCTCAGAAACAAACTTTCTAAGAAGATCTACATCTTTGTAATCGATGTGCGTAATGCCGTTAGAAGTGAAGTAACAAACCTTACGGCGTTTCGCACGACCGCCTCTGCGTCCTCCTGCCATTGTCATTTCCCACCTTTCTCGTTATGAATATAGCGATAATCTATTAGAACGGAAGATCATCATCCGAGATGTCAATCGGCTTGCCGTCGTTGGCAAATGGATCATCATTAAAGCTGTTCCCTTGATTTCGTCTCTGGTTGTTCTGATTTCCGCCGAACGGATTATCATTTTGGCCTCCGCCAAAGTATTGGCCTCCGCCGCTGTTTCCTTCGTTGTATCCGCCTGATCCAGAACCGCCGTTGTTTTTAGGCTCAAGAAATTGAACACTTTCAGCTTGGACTTCTGTCACGAAGACACGCTGTCCCTGCTGGTTTTCATAATTTCTTGTCTGGAGTCGGCCGTCTACGCCGGCAAGGCTTCCTTTTTTAAGAAAGTTTGCAACGTTTTCGGCTTGTCTTCTCCAAGTGACACAATTAATGAAATCGGCTTCACGTTCTCCGGACTGGTTCGTGAATGTACGATTCACAGCAAGAGTAAACGTGGCGACAGCCGCACCGCTTGGCGTATAACGAAGCTCTGGGTCTTTTGTCAGTCTTCCGACTAATACAACTCGGTTAAGCATATGAAAGACCACCTTTTAACATTATATATTTCAAATTGCTTATTCTTCTTCTTTAACAACGATGTGGCGAATGATATCGTCACTGATCTTAGCTAAACGGTCGAATTCAGCAACCGCTGCAGCTTCAGACTGAACGTTTAAGATTTGGTAGAAACCGTCACGGAAATCGTTGATTTCGTAAGCAAGACGACGTTTACCCCAATCTTTTGTTCCAGTGATCTCCGCTCCGTTAGAAGTTAATACGTTGTTGAAACGCTCGATAACTGCCTTCTTTGACTCTTCGTCAATGTTCGGACGGATAATGTACATAACTTCGTACTTTTTCATCTGTTTGCACCTCCTTTTGGTCTAAGCGGCCCTATAATGGGCAAGGAGCAATAATTCTATTACTCACAAGTTTATATTATACCAAAGCTCTTGTCCCTTTACAACTGTGTCCTATACATTAAATCGGAAATGAATGACATCTCCGTCTTGGACTACATATTCCTTACCTTCCAGACGCACTTTTCCGGCTTCTTTCGCGCCGGACATTCCGCCGCCTGCCAAAAGGTCTTCATAAGCAACCGTTTCAGCGCGGATAAAGCCGCGTTCAAAGTCAGTGTGGATGATACCCGCACACTCAGGAGCTTTCATGCCTTTTCTGAATGTCCATGCGCGCACTTCCTGTTCGCCCGCCGTAAAGTATGTCGCAAGGCCGAGAAGAGAGTATGACGCTTTAATCAGCTGATCAAGACCTGATTCTTCGATGCCGAGCTCCTCAAGGAACATTTGTTTTTCTTCGCCTTCCAATTCAGCAATTTCAGACTCAATTTTCGCGCAGACGACGATAACCTCGGCGTTTTCACCCGCGGCGTACTCCCGGATTTTCGCAACATATTCATTATCTGAAGGATCAGCCACTTCATCCTCGCTTACATTTGCCACATAAAGCACGGGTTTTGACGTAAGCAAATGAAGCTGCTTCACAAGCTTTTGCTGTTCTTCCGTAAATTCAACGGAACGGGCAGGCTTTTCTTGTTCGAAAGCTTCTTTTAGTTTAGACAGAATGTCAAATTCAAAAACCGCTTCTTTGTCTTTTTGCTTAGCAAGCTTGCTTACACGCGTGATGCGTTTTTCGACTGTCTCCATGTCGGCAAGAATCAATTCAAGATTGATCGTTTCAATATCGTCAATCGGATCGACTTTCCCTGACACGTGCGTAATATTGTCATCAGCGAACGCGCGTACAACGTGACAGATCGCATCAACCTGACGGATATGAGAAAGAAACTTATTTCCGAGTCCTTCACCTTTAGATGCGCCTTTTACGATCCCCGCGATATCAGTGAATTCAAACGCAGTCGGCACCGTTTTTTTCGGGTTCACCAATTCAGTCAGCTTTTGCAGACGTTCATCCGGCACTTCCACGATTCCCACGTTCGGATCAATTGTACAGAACGGGTAGTTGGCTGATTCGGCACCAGCCTGGGTAATTGCATTAAATAACGTCGATTTTCCGACATTCGGCAAACCGACAATTCCAGCAGTTAAAGCCATTCTTTCATCTCCTCTATATCAAACCATCATCGTATAAACGTATTGTAAACCTAGAGCAATTATAAGGAGGTTCATAGGAAAAGACAAGCTGAGAAAAAAGCCTTTCCCGCCCTCTCTCTCCTTAGATTATCCTTTTTTAACCGCTACCAGACAGTCAAAAAGCGTACTTCCCATTCCATTATCGGAATTTGAATCCTTTGTGAGCATGTTGACGGAGCCTCCGAATGCCGCCCACATGCCCTCATCTATATTCACCGTCTTCGGGTGAGCCTGCTTCATGATTTTCACCCTGCCGCGCAGACGGCCGCGGTCATTGTATACCTCTGCCGTATCTCCGTCTTGAAGTGAAAGCTCCTCGGCGATATCCGGCGACAGATCCACCTGAATCTGCTGAAGCTTTTCAATAAACGGCACGTGCTGTGAATGATTGGAGCGCTGCGGGTGAATGGACAGCAGCGTATACGGATATTTCCCGGCCAGTCCGGCGTCATGATAAACAGACTCCTCCGGCACTTCCAATTGAGGGAGGCCGCTGTATCCTTTCTCTTCTGCCAGTGACGAGACGAATTCAAATTTTCCGCTCGGGGTTAAAAATTGAAAATCACTCCACGGAACCTGTTTGACCGGAAGCGGCATATGTCCTTTTTCCTTTAATTGCTCAAGGGTGATTCCTTCTTTCTCCAAAGAAGAGAGCCCCATTTTTAAGAAATCTTCCGTACTGTAATCAAAGAGCTCCCCGAATCCGAGACGCTTTGCGAGTTCCGTCCAGATCCAGCGGTCTGATTTTGCCTCTCCCTGCGGTTCCGCAAGCTTCTTGCCATATTGAACATAGTGATGATACATGCTGGAATAATAAATATCTTCCTCTTCGAAAACAACGGCCGTCGGCAGCACATAGTCACAGAGCTTCGCCGTATCGGTCATGACCGAATCAACGGCCACTGTGACCGGTGTCTTTTCAAACGCTTCCTTCACTTTTTTTGTATTCGGCACCTGTGTCAGCGGATTGCCGCACGTCACGATGATCATCTCAATCGGCGGATCGGCTGCATTCAGCGCCTCTTCGGCTTGAGTCATCATCGAAAACGTTCTCGAACTTTTCTTCAGATCAGGACGGGTGAGCTCGGCCTTTGCAAAGCTTTCACCGACTTGCACATTTCCGAAGTTTGCGCCGCCGCCTTTGATACCGACATTTCCGCTCGCCGCAGCTAAAGCGTCAATCCACCGTATCGTCCCGCCCCCGTTTTTATATCTCTGCATCCCAAGACCCATAAAAGTGGAGGCGGGACCGTCAGCATATAAATCAGCAAGATATTCTAGCACTTCTAAAGACGTTTCTGTTTTCTCAACGATCTCTTCAAAAGAAATCGTCTGCAGAAGCTTTTCTATTTCTTCAAAACCGACCGAATGCCTTTGAATGAAATCAGAATCGGTTCTGCCGGTTTGGCATAATATTTTTAAAACACCCGCCGCAAGCCAGCCATCCATGCCGGGTTTGACGGATATATACCGATCGGCAAGCTTTGCAGTCGGGTTAAAAATAGGATCAATGACCGTCAGTGTCGCTCCTTTTTTCTTCACCTGCTGCAGATGATGATAGAGGTGCATATTCGTCCGGGACACGTTTCTGCCCCATACGATCACATGCTTGCTGTGATAAATATCAAGCGGTCCATGTCCGTAAGAACGCCCGAAATCCCAGCGCTGCGCTTCAATGCCGGAACCCCAGCAAATGCTGCCTGCAATCTCCGTCACACCGCCGTATCCATTGAAAAAACGCTGGTCGAGCGCCTTCAAAAGACCGTTATTGGCGTAATCATGACTGTGCAGCACTGCGGCAGTGCCCAACGTCTCCTTAATCACCGCCATTTTTTCCGCGATTTCATCTAACGCCTGCTCCCAAGAAATGCGGACAAATTCGCCGTCTTTCTTTTTTAAAGGAAAACGAAGCCGTTCCGGCGCATTCGTTTTCGTCTCCAGCATTCTGCCCCGGCCGCAAATTTTCCCTTCTGTAATGGGATGATTCAGGTCTCCGTCTACTTTCGTCACCTTTCCATCCTCAACTGTCACCAAAAAGCCGCAGCTGTCCCAGCAATTCAGCGGGCACGCTGACTGATGCACTTTGCTCATCGGGCCTCTTCCTCTCCTCTATATGAAAAAGCATGAGCGCCAGCCCTTATGATGTAGGCTCCTCATGCTTGACGAGTACTTTTTTCAGCTTTCTCTCAAAATCTCTTCTCGGAATCATGACACTGTGGGAACAACCCGTGCATTTGATCCGAATATCCATTCCCATCCGAATGATTTTCCACCTGTTTTCACCGCAAGGATGCGGTTTCTTCATTTCAACAATATCATTCAGGCCAAAGTCTTTATCCGCCAAGACCCTTCACCTCTCTCCATAGACTGCTTTATTTATTGTACAAAAAAAGACAGGATAAGAGCAACGGCCGCACTCAAAATGAGCATTATACTTTTTTCCATCTCCCTAAAATAGGGTAAAGAAGAAGACATACCAGCAAATAAAGACTTAAAAGCCCGTAAATGGGATATAAAATCGCGATCAAATCTGAAAAACCGATTGTCGTAAAAGGCACCATCACAGCTAAAAGAAGAGATACGAGCGTCCATCTCGGCAATTTCACAAATGCAAGCATGCGGCTGGACAGCCCGAACAAACCGGTCACGGTTGTCGTATAGATGGCTAAAAAAAGCACGGCGGCCATACAAAGAAATAACGGATAAGGAGCGCCTTCAAGAACGGCGAAAAGAGGAATCTCATATTGTGTAAGACTGCCCGCAAGCTGTACAAGCGTTTCATTGTAAACAAATGAAATCATACCGAAAATCAGTCCGCTTGCAACGCTTGCGATTTTCGCTTCTCCCAGTCCCTTCATATCTTTCCCGATTGAAGAAAGAACAGCGACAACAGAAAGGATGTTTAAGGACGTGAAGGTAATGCTTGCCGGCCAATTATACTGGCGGGTCAAATCTATCGTCCACGTGTAATGATGGGTTGTCTGAAAAAAGACCAATGCATATAACAGTCCCGCTACAAGAATCGGTATCAAAATACTATTCAGAGATAATACTCCTTTTATATCCCAAAAGAATAAACCGACGGTCACAATGCAAAGAAGAAAAATACCGATCCAAAACGGCAGCTTGTACATTTGCAGCGTCACACCGCCGCCGGCAATCATAACCATCGTCATTGAAAACAAATAAAACATAATAAGCACATCATAGACTTTAGCAAGAGCCGGCCCCATCAGATGCTCAAGCACAGGTAAAAAGTGCGTTGATTGAACCCGATAGCTGATCTTCAACACAATATAAGCCGAAATCGTAAACATGACTGTAAACAATACAATAGCCAGTCCGCTTTCGACACCGAAGAACTGCCATATTTCCTGCCCGCTTGCATATCCAGCCCCAATCTGGCTGCTTAATATGAGCAGCATCCACTTCATCCCGGCTCTCCACACCCTCATCACCTCATAAAATTTCTGATCATCTCTGCATATTGCTACTATATTGAGTGACAGCGGCAAACATTCATACAAATGGGACAAATATGGTATGATAACGACGATTAACTATTCAGAAAATTTTATTTATATAAGGAGCTCAAATCATGTACATCAGGCGTTTAACCGCAAGTGATACCCAGCCTTACTCCGATATCAGACTCAAAGCTTTAAAAGATCACCCCGACGCATTCGCCGTCAGCTATGAGGAGGAGAAAGAATGGCCGTCCGAAAAATTCAAAGCCAGGCTTGAAGCCGGCAATGCCATCGTGCTTGGCGCCTTTGAACAAGACAGACTGATAGGAATCCTCAAGATCTCCAAGCATCCGCTGTTTAAACTAAGACACATTGCGGTTATCGGTTCTATGTATATTTCTCCCAAACACCGAGGGTCAGGCACGGGAAAAGCAATATTGACGGAAGCCATCAGCCGGGCAAAAAAGATGAAAGACACAGAACAGCTCCATCTCTCTGTTACTTCAACAAATGAACCCGCAAAAAAACTCTACGCTCAGTTAGGATTTATCCCCTTCTCTACAGAAAAAAGAGCGCTGAAATTAGATCATCAGCAATATGTCGACGTAGATCAAATGGTCTTATTTCTTTCATGAACTTAGAGAATAACTGCTCTGAGTTCTTTTTTCTATCCCGCTCTTTTCAAACAACCGGCATGCTCATCATGACATAAGCATAAAAAAAGGCAGCGCTGGATATACTGTAAACAACCATACAACACCAAAAACAACAATGTATTACTCGTATGACATGACAAGGAAGTGAACCTTATGAATCGAAAAGGCGGGCTTTTTTCTCAAGAACGGGCAAAACAATATGTTTCTCATACGGATTCTTCTGCTGCGAATCAAATACAAGCGATCCTTACTTCATCTTTACGTAAAGCAGCCGGCAGACCGTTAGTCACCGTGTGTATCGGTACAGATCGGTCGACCGGAGATTCATTAGGTCCGCTCGTAGGAACAAAGTTAGAAAAAATGAATTTAGGCAGATTGCACGTTTACGGCACGCTGTCAGATCCTGTTCACGCCGTCAATATGAAAGACAAGCTGAAAGATATTCAACATCTACATAAAAATCCGTTTATTATAGCGGTTGATGCTTGTTTAGGCCGCGTCAAAAGCGTAGGGTCATTTCAAATCGGCGATGGGCCGCTGAAGCCCGGAGCAGGTGTTCAAAAAGACCTTCCTGAAATCGGTGACGTCCATATCAATGGAATCGTCAATGTCAGCGGGTTTATGGAATATTTTGTCCTGCAGAATACGAGGCTTCATCTTGTTATGAGCATGGCAAATGTTTTAGCAGAGGGGTTACAGCTGACAGATAAATCAGAAGGCCGGCAGGAACGGCTCAGTCCGTTTCATAAGCTGACAAGACGTATATAAAAAACCATCTTTTTATAAAAAGATGGTTTTTACGCTTCTCTTTCAGACAATAGTTCCAGAATACGTTCAAGATCTTCATTTGAGAAAAACTCAATCTCAATCTTCCCTTTTTTCTTTTGTCTCTTAATATTTACTGTTGTTCCGAAGTAATTTTGCAAATACGATTCCCGCTCTTTTAACACAACATCTTGAACAGGTTCTTTTTTCTTTGTTTCACGTGGAACATTGCTGTTTAACTGCTGAATCAGCTGCTCAAGCTGACGGACGTTCAGCTGTTCTTCAACCACTTTCTTCACAAGGGGTTCAAGCTTGTTTTTATTTTTAAGACCAAGCAAGGTTCTGCCGTGTCCCATGGATAACGTACCTTCTGCAATGAGGTTCTGGATGCTTTCCGGCAGCGTCAGCAGTCTTAAATGGTTGGCAATATGAGGCCTGCTTTTCCCGAGCCGTTTAGCGAGCTGTTCCTGGGTTAAATCCAAATGCTTCAGCAGTGAGTCATATGCCAGAGCTTCTTCAAGCGGTGATAAGTCTTCACGCTGAAGGTTTTCCAAAAGAGCGATTTCCCGCATCAGCGATTCAGATAAATCCCGCACGATAGCCGGCACTGTCTCTTTACCGGCAAGTTTTGCGGCGCGGTAACGGCGTTCGCCGGCTACAATATCATAGCCCTTCAATGATTTTCTCACGATAATGGGCTGAAGAATGCCATGCTGAATGATGGATTCCTTCAGTTCAGCTAATGACTCATCATCAAATTGTTTTCTTGGCTGATAAGGATTGGGACGTAAATCACTGATTTTAATCTCTTCCACTGTCTCTTCAGACAAATCAACCTGATTAAACAACGCGTTAATCCCTTTTCCGAGCCCGCCTTTAGCCATTCGCTGCCACTTCCTTTGCTAAATCTAAATATACTTCCGCACCTCTCGAACGCGGATCGTATAATATGATCGGCTTGCCGTGACTCGGCGCCTCACTTAAACGGACATTGCGAGGGATAATGGTTTGATACACTTTATCTCTAAAGTATTTCTTTACCTCTTCTATCACTTGAATGCCGAGATTCGTTCTGGCATCAAGCATCGTCAGAAGCACTCCTTCTATCATTAAGTCGGTATTTAAATGTTTTTGCACAAGCCGAACTGTATTTAATAATTGACTCAATCCTTCAAGAGCGTAGTATTCGCACTGAACCGGGATAACGACTGAATCTGAAGCGGTAAGCGCATTAATCGTTAATAACCCGAGAGACGGAGGACAATCAATAATCATGTAATCGTAATTTTGTTTCACAGATTCTAATGCTCTTTTCAGCCTGACCTCCCGTGAGATCGTCGGAACCAATTCGATTTCCGCTCCCGCAAGCTGGATCGTGGCCGGAATGACATCTAAGTTCTCTACTGAAGTCGGTTTAATAATATCTGTAACATCTGCATCATCTACTAAAATGTCGTACACACAATGATCCACATCGGCTTTTTCAATCCCTAATCCGCTCGTTGCATTGCCCTGCGGATCAATATCAACAAGAAGAACCCTTTTACCTATGTAAGCCAAGCAAGCCCCCAGATTAACAGAAGTCGTTGTCTTCCCGACTCCGCCTTTTTGGTTCGTAATTGCTATGATTTTTCCCACGATGTCACCTACCTTCACATGAACATGTACTGTCTTGTTTCTATCTTATCAAAAAAAGAGTAAAGCGTTTTATTTTTTTCATAATTTGTTTATCAGCAAGTGAAAAAAATGTAAACGAAAAAGACACTTTCTAATATAAGTTCTCCGATAAAGTGACTTTTTTGACTGTAAAAAGACAATTCACGACACAAAAAGATAAAATTTTACATATACAATGTATAGTGCACAATAAATCTATCATTATCTCAAAATAGTTTTTTGATTAAAATAAAAACTCCCCTGCTGATCAGGAGAGTTTTTATTTAGGTATCCGAATGGTAAGCTGGATGTACTCTTCGAATTCTTCTTCTTCAGTATTCAGTCTGACTCCGCTGTCTTCTACCATAGACAGTGACTGACGAATCGTATTCATCGCAATTCTTGTATCCCTGCTGAACGCTTTGCGTCTCGGCTTTGGTTTCTGCTTATTCTGTTCAAGCATTTTCACCACTCTGTCTTCCGTCTGCTTAACGTTTAAGCTTTTCTCAATGATTTCCGCAAGCAATGTGACCTGAAGCTCCGGCTGTTTGAGCGGAATCAGTGCTCTTGCATGACGTTCCGTAATTTTTTTCTCCATAATCGCATCCTGGACCTGTTCCGGGAGCTTTAACAATCGGAGCTTGTTCGCAATCGTTGACTGGCCTTTTCCTAAGCGCTGCGCCAAGGCTTCCTGTGTTAAATCATGAAGTTCTAACAGCCTTGCGTACGCATGAGCTTCCTCAATGGAGGACAATTCTTCCCTTTGCAGGTTTTCAATCAAAGCGACAGATGCTGTTTCCGTATCAGAAAAATCTTTAATAATTGCGGGAATCTTCTCCCATTCAAGCGTCTGTACCGCTCTCCAGCGCCTTTCACCCGCAATGAGCTCATATTGTCCTTCATCTTCTGTATGTCTGACAACAATCGGCTGAATGATGCCGTGTGTATGGATAGTCATTGCTAACTCTTTGATTTTTTCATCTGAGAAAATGGTGCGTGGCTGAAAACGGTTGGGAACGATAGCATGTACCGGTATTTCGAGTATCTCTTCTTTGTTTGTATCATGCTCAGCTATCTCCGGTTCCTCTTCCTTCTCACCAAACCCGAAGAAACGAGAGAATGAATGCTTCATGTACCTACACCACCTTTAAAAACTGCCATTTTTATAATTCTATTTTCTCATGGTTTTTCCTGCTGTATCTTCATCAATTTTGCAGAAAATATGATGGAATTGTCACATCAGGCTGTCTAAATTACCCTTCAATTGGCGATTTATTTGGAGTACCCGGTTTTCTCGGATATTTTTTCGGAGTGCTTTTCGTCTTGCGAATGATCATAATGTTCCGTTCACTTTCTTCAACAGGAAGTGTAAAGGAATGAACTTGTTCAAGCTCTCCTCCCAATACTTTAATCGCCTTTTGCCCCGCTTTCAGCTCTTCATCAGCTGCTGCTGCTTTTAGTGCCGCAAATACGCCGTTTTTCTTGGCCAGCGGCAGACAAAGCTCACTCAGGACCGACAGACGCGCCACCGCACGGGCCGTCACGAGATCGAAGCTTTCCCGGACGTCTTTCCGCTGTCCGAATGTCTCCGCTCTGTCATGGACAAATGTCGTATGCTCTAATTGTAAAGCATCAGAGAGAGTTTCCAAAAACGTAATCCGCTTATTCAGTGAATCGACGATGGTGACATGCAGATGCGGGAAGCAGATTTTGATGGGCAGGCTTGGAAAACCGGCGCCGGCGCCGACATCACAAAGAGTGGTGACCTTTTCAAAATCAATATAAAATGCCGCCGTTATCGAATCATAAAAATGCTTGAGATAAACTTCCTTTTTCTCAGTGATGGATGTCAGATTCATTTTTTCGTTCCATTCCACAAGCATCCGGTAATACAACTCGAATTGCTCCAGCTGGCGGTCAGAAAGGGAAATCCCTTTCTCCGCTAAACTGGATGTAAATTCCTCTATATTCATGCCGTCATCCTTTCTATTCAGCTACCTTGGCAATACGGCCCTGCTCCAGGTATACCAGCAGGATTGAAATGTCTGCCGGATTGACGCCGGAAATACGGGACGCTTGAGCAACTGATAAAGGACGCACTTCTTTCAGCTTTTGACGGGCTTCAGTAGCAATTCCTTTAATGGCGTCATAATCAATCCGATCAGGGATTTTTTTGTTTTCCATTTTCTTCAGCTTTTCCACTTGCTGCAAGGATTTTTCGATATATCCTTCATATTTCACCTGAATTTCCACTTGTTCCGCCACATCTTGCGGAACCGGAGAATCTGCAGGCGCAAGTTTTGTCACTGTTTCATAGTTCATTTCCGGACGTTTCATTAAATCTGTGCCGCGCACTCCGTCTTTCAGCTCGCTTCCGCCGAGTGAACGGATATATTCCTGATTCTCAGGAGACGGCTTGATAATAACAGACCAGAGACGTTTTTTCTCTGCCTCGATCGCCGCTTTTTTCTTCTCAAACGCTTCATAGCGCTCATCAGAAATTAAGCCGATATCGTGGCCGATTTCCGTCAGACGAAGATCCGCGTTGTCGTGACGGAGCAGCAGTCTGTATTCCGCCCGTGAAGTCAGCAGACGGTACGGTTCATTGGTTCCTTTCGTTACCAAATCATCAATCAATACACCGATATAAGCATCGGAACGGCTGAGGATCACTTCTTCTTTTCCAAGCGCTTTGCGGCCTGCGTTGATCCCTGCCATAATTCCTTGCCCGGCTGCTTCCTCATAACCTGATGTACCGTTAATTTGACCGGCTGTGTACAGGTTAGGGATTTTTTTCGTCTCCAGTGTAGGCCAGAGCTGTGTCGGTACAATTGCGTCATACTCAATCGCGTATCCGGCTCTCATCATCTGCACCTTTTCCAGTCCCGGAATGGTCGCCAGCATCCGCTGCTGCACGTCCTCAGGAAGACTCGTGGATAAACCTTGAACGTATACTTCCTGCGTATTTCTGCCTTCCGGCTCAAGGAAAATCTGATGACGCGGTTTATCATTAAACCGAACGACTTTATCTTCAATCGAAGGGCAGTATCTCGGTCCCGTTCCTTTAATCATACCGGAATACATTGGCGAACGATGCAGGTTGCTGTCGATGATCTCATGAGTCTCAGGACTCGTGTAAGTCAGCCAGCAAGGCAGCTGATCGGTAATGTATTCAACCGTTTCATATGAGAAAGCGCGCGGAACCGGGTCCCCCGGCTGGATTTCTGTTTTGCTGTAATCAATGGAATCGCTTGAGACACGAGGAGGCGTGCCCGTTTTAAAACGGACGAGATCAAAACCGAGCTCCTCTAAGTGCTCAGAAAGTTTAATAGACGGCTGCTGGTTATTCGGGCCGCTTGAGTAAGACAGATCACCGAGAATGATCCGCCCTCTTAAATACGTTCCGGTTGTCAGCACGACCGTTTTTGCCTTGTATTCAGCACCGGTTTGCGTAATGACACCGCGGCACTCTCCGTCTTCAATGATTAAACGCTCGGCAATCCCTTGAAGAAGTGTCAAATTCGGTGTTTTTTCCAGCGTATGCTTCATTTCGTGCTGATATTGGAATTTATCCGCCTGCGCACGCAGCGCCCGTACGGCCGGACCTTTTCCTGTATTCAGCATTCTCATTTGAATATGAGTTTTATCTATATTTCTAGCCATTTCTCCGCCGAGCGCGTCAATTTCGCGGACGACAATCCCTTTCGCGGGGCCGCCGACAGACGGATTACATGGCATAAACGCAACCATATCAAGATTAATCGTCAAAACAAGCGTTTTGGCTCCCTGGCGCGCGGATGCGAGGGCAGCCTCAACACCGGCATGCCCGGCGCCGATGACAATCACGTCGTATTGGCCTGCTTCATACCCCATGGTTTTTTCCTCCCTTTTATTTACCTAAACAAAATTGTGAAAAGAGCTGATCAATTAAGCTTTCGTGGACGGCATCACCGATGATTTCGCCCAGCAGTTCCCAGCACCTTGTCAAATCAATTTGGACCATATCAATCGGAACATCCTGTTCAATTCCGTTCAGCGCATCATCAATCGCTTGCTTTGCCTGATGCAGAATCGAGATATGACGGGTGTTGCTGACATAGGTGAGATCTCCGCTTTCGATCGCTCCTGTATAAAATAGCGACTGAATCGCTTCCTCTAAATCTTGAATGCCTTCTTCTTTCAGCAATGAGGTCGTGACGACAGGCCGGCCTTTCGCCAGTTCCTTGACGCGCTCAGCGTCAATCTTAGCCTCAAGGTCCGTCTTATTCATAATCACAATGACGTCCATTCCCTCAACCGCTTCAAACAATTTCACATCTTCTTCAGAAAGCTCTTCGCTGTGGTTAAGCACAAGCAAAATGAGATCCGCTTCCTTCAGAACCTGCCGTGACCGTTCCACACCGATTCTTTCGACGATGTCTTCTGTCTCACGGATTCCCGCGGTATCGACAAGCCGAAGCGGCACGCCTCGCACGTTGACATATTCCTCAATCACATCACGCGTCGTTCCCGGAATATCGGTTACGATCGCCTTCGTTTCATGGACAAGGCTGTTAAGCAGAGAGGATTTTCCGACGTTCGGACGGCCGATGATCACGGTAGACAGTCCCTCACGCAGAATTTTCCCCTGCTCAGACGTACGGAGCAGCGCCTCGATTTCTTTCTTCACGCCGCTTGCCTTCTCCACTAAAAGCTGATGCGTCATTTCTTCGACGTCATCATATTCCGGATAATCTATATTAACCTCAACATGGGCAAGTGTTTCTAACAACTCATCACGCAGACGGCGGACAAGCGCGGAAAGCCGTCCTTCCATCTGGTTCATGGCGACATTCATGGCACGGTCCGTTTTGGCCCTGATCAGATCCATCACCGCTTCCGCCTGTGATAGGTCAATCCGTCCGTTTAAAAATGCGCGCTTCGTAAACTCACCGGGTTCTGCCAGTCTCGCACCTTCTCTTAAAGCAAGCTGGAGCACCTGATTAACCGTCACAATACCTCCGTGACAATTGATTTCAATGACATCTTCCCTTGTGAATGTTCTGGGCGCTCTTAAAACAGACACCATGACTTCCTCAATAATCCGTCCCGTCGTGCTGTCCGCGATATGCCCGTAATGAATGGTATGCGATTCTGCCGAACTGAGCGTTTTGCCTTTCGGACCCTTGTACATTTTGTCGGCGATCTTTACGGCTTCCGGGCCGCTCAGCCGAACGATCGCGATCGCGCCTTCACCCATCGGAGTTGAAATCGCTGCAATTGTATCCATGCTGTTCACCTCTCTTTATCTCTGTTTCCATCTATATAAAAAATTTTATTTACGCCAAAATTAAAAGATAACATAGTTTGGTTTGAAGTGGAAGATACGTTATCCACAAAGGCAGAAATTCATCCCTTATTACTTTAACTTATCCACATGTGAATAACAATTAATTTTATTTCCTAAAACCTTTTTTATCAACAGCATAGACCGAAAAAGAAAAAACTTAAACGCAAAAAATGCGATTCTGCTTAGGAATAGAGCCATTTTTACCAATAAAAAAACCGAAGTTCCGATTTTACCCGGACTTCGGTTTTCTGCTATCTTTATGGGAAATAACGAGATGGCGGTACCGGCCTTCACCGGTAGAAAATGTTTTGATATTTGGATGCTTTGACAGCGCGTCATGGATGATTTTTCTTTCACCTGACGGCATCGGTTCTAAATGCACATCTTTTTTCGTTTTCGACACTTGCTTGGCCAGCCTGTTTGCCAGCTGATCCAGAATTTCTCTTCTTTTCCGCCGATAATTCTCAGCGTCGACAACAGCTTGGCGATACTGGCCGGAGCCGCGGTTCAAAACAAGCTGCGTCAATGTTTCCAGGGCATTGAGTGTTTGTCCTCTTTTGCCAATAAGCAGCGCCGCTTTTTCACCTTTAATGTGAAAACAGACTGTTTTCTTGTTTTCTTCCGTAACAATCTCAGAAGGCCCGGCAATGGAATGGATGATTTCTTCCAAATACGCTTTCGCTTCCTGAACAGGATTTCTTTTCTCTTCCAGTTCTACGATCGCATTCTTTTTCCCGAAAATACCCAAAAACCCTTTATATTCTTCTTGCACCACCGTTATTTCTACTTGATCTTTCGTCAGTTGAAGTTCCTGAAGGCCTGATTGAACTGCTTCTTCGACATTCCGTCCCGCAGCAGTCACCTTCTTCACTTTTTCTTTCCTCCCGCTTTCTGCGTTTCCGGATCGTGTTTAATGTCAGGTCCTTTAATAAGGAATGTCTGAGCAATCATAAACAGGTTTCCGACTACCCAATACAGAGAAAGCGCGCTCGGGAAGTTGATCGCAAATACGATAATCATAATCGGCATAATCCATACCATCATTGCCATTTGAGGATTCTGAGTCGGATTTCCGGCCATCATCAGCTTCTGCTGGACAAAAGTGGCCACACCGGCAACAATAGGAAGAATATAGTAAGGATCCTTCTCTCCTAGGTCAAACCATAAAAAGCTGTGCTGTGAAATGGCTTGCGTACGCATAATGGCGTGGTAGAATCCGATCAAAATCGGCATTTGAATCAGGATCGGGAAACATCCCGCCAGCGGGTTTACCCCGTGCTTTGAAAACAGGGCCATCGTTTCCTGCTGAAGCTTCTGCTGCGTTTTTTGATCTTTAGAGCTGTATTTTTCTCTGAGCTTCTGCATTTCAGGCTGCAGCGCCTGCATTGCTTTTGAGCTTCGAAGCTGCTTGATCATCAGCGGCAGAATCAGCAGACGAATTAAAATCGTAACGATGATGATCGATAAACCATAGTTATCGCCCGTCAGTTTCGCTACGTACGTAATGACTTCTGACAATGGATACACAACATATTTGTCCCAGAAATGCGGACTATTCGCCGTAATCGGCTCTTTCACACTCGAGCACCCGGCCAGCAGCACGAGCATACCGACCATACTCAGTAGTAACCATATTCTCCTTTTCAAGAACGTTTCCTCCTATACCAATCTTTATGAACCTTGTATGTATTTTAGCATCTTTCAGTTTCAAATGGCGTTCATTTTTCGCCAAATAAAAGGAAGCGCTTTTAAAAACGTGAAGAAAACAAAATATGAGCTATTTTGACGAAGATTTCTTATATAATGAGGTTTTTCTGAATAAGTGCTGCAGACTCTTTTTCGTTTCTTCAAAACTGAGGTCGCCGGCGGGTTTTCTTGCGATAATAATAAAATCTTTCGGCTTGAGCAGCTCTTTTTCCTCCTGAACAGCCTGTCTGATTAACCGCTTCACCCGATTGCGCACGACGGCATTGCCGATTTTTTTACTGACAGAAAGCCCTACCCGGAGCTCTTCCTGTTTCGGCTGATCAAGCGTATACAGCACGAACTGGCGGTTTGCCATAGACGTTCCGCGTTTAAACACTTTTTGAAAATCTTCATTTTTCTTTAACCGATTTCGCTTCTTCACTTTAATTCACTCCGATATTCACTCGCAGAAACTTTTATTTCTATCTAAAAAAAACGGGCCGCCGGAATACTGAAGAAATTTCTCCAGTACCGGGCGACGCATGACATCACTTTTCTCTTAATGTGAAAAAAGACCACTGACATTATTCAGTGGCCTAAGCTGATAATACTTTTCTGCCTTTGCGGCGACGGCGTGCTAATACTAGACGACCGTTTTTTGAACTCATACGGCTTCTGAAGCCATGAACTTTACTGCGTTTACGGTTATTCGGTTGGAATGTTCTTTTCATTTATGACACCTCCCTCGAGGAATAGCTGTTAAAGACAGTCTTACTTATTATATTTGTGCTGCCTATTCATTGTCAACTTCAGCAGTGCTTTTATTTCTTACAACCATAATAGGATAACATACCTTAACCAGTTTAGAAACCTTATTTTTCATATTCCTTTTTTTAACGCAAAAAAAAGCCGCGCTCCCCCGAAAAAACGACATGTGGATAATTTTTTGGCCTTTTTTTAATATCCACAGTCGTTATCGACAACATTTTCACATTGCTAACCCCTGTGGACAAAGATTTTTCAACAAGTTGTCAGGTTTGTGGATAAGATTACGAGAACCATTGCAAGTCCTCGCTTAATTTGATATTATATTTGTGTTTTAACTCTTAATTACTTATCCAGCCCATTCTCTTTATCCACAAACTGTGGATAAGTTGTGGATTGTTTTCACACAGCTTGTGTAGATTGTTGTCCACAACTTGTGGAATTTGTCGAAAAGCTGTTTTTCTACTATACTATATGTTTTCAACATTTCGTGTGTACGAATGGTCAGAGCCATATGCTCTTTTTTTGTGTTCTATAACAGGGAAAGGGCGCTGATTTTTAAAGAAAAGGAGGGCTGTGCCGGATAATGGAGAATATATTAGATCTTTGGAATCAAGCTCTAGCTCAAATTGAGAAAAAGCTAAGCAAACCGAGTTTCGAAACTTGGATGAAGTCGACGAAAGCCCATTCGCTGCAAGGGGATACCTTAACCATCACCGCTCCCAATGAATTTGCCAGAGACTGGCTGGAGTCCAGGTACTTACATCTCATTGCAGATACCATATACGAATTAACCGGGGAAGAATTGAGCGTCAAATTTGTCATTCCTCAAAATCAGGACGAAGAAAACTTTCTACCGAAACCGCAAGTGAAAAAAGCGGCAAAAGAGGAACCGTCTGATTTTCCCCAAAGCATGCTCAACCCGAAATATACATTCGACACATTCGTCATCGGATCGGGAAACCGATTCGCCCATGCAGCATCACTGGCTGTGGCGGAGGCACCCGCTAAAGCGTACAACCCTTTATTTATATACGGGGGAGTCGGCTTAGGAAAAACCCACTTAATGCACGCGATCGGCCATTATGTCATTGATCATAATCCTTCAGCCAAAGTGGTGTACCTGTCTTCTGAAAAATTCACAAATGAATTCATCAACTCAATCCGCGATAATAAAGCCGTTGATTTCCGCAACCGCTACCGGAACGTTGATGTACTTTTGATAGATGATATTCAATTTTTAGCCGGAAAAGAACAAACACAGGAAGAGTTTTTCCATACATTCAACACGCTTCATGAAGAAAGCAAACAAATCGTGATTTCCAGCGACAGACCGCCGAAAGAGATCCCGACCCTTGAAGACCGCCTGCGTTCGCGGTTCGAATGGGGATTGATTACGGATATCACACCGCCGGATCTGGAAACGCGGATTGCCATCCTTAGAAAGAAAGCGAAGGCGGAAGGCCTTGATATTCCGAACGAGGTCATGCTTTACATCGCGAATCAGATTGACAGCAACATCCGCGAACTGGAAGGGGCATTAATCCGGGTTGTCGCCTATTCATCCTTAATCAATAAAGACATTAACGCAGACCTGGCTGCAGAAGCATTGAAAGATATTATTCCGTCTTCTAAGCCGAAGGTCATTACGATAAAAGAGATTCAGCGGATTGTCGGACAGCAGTTCAACATTAAGCTTGAAGATTTCAAAGCGAAAAAGCGTACGAAATCCGTGGCGTTCCCAAGACAAATTGCGATGTATCTTTCAAGAGAAATGACGGATTCTTCTTTGCCTAAAATCGGGGAAGAATTTGGCGGCAGAGACCATACAACCGTCATTCACGCTCATGAAAAGATTTCAAAGCTGCTGATTGATGACGAGCAGCTTCAGCAGCAGGTGAAAGAAATAAAAGAACTTCTTAAATAATAGTGTCCTCGGATGAATCGGGGAAAGTGTGAATAACTTTTTCATAGCCATACACAGTCTGTCCACATGTGGATAGGCTGTGTTTCCTGTCTTTTTCACAACTTATCCACAAATCCACAGGCCCTACTATTACTACTGCTATTTTTAAAATATATAATTATATTATCCGTTAGGAGGATAAACATGAAATTTACGATTCAAAAAGATCGTTTAGTCGAAAGTGTACAAGACGTTCTAAAAGCCGTTTCATCCAGAACCACAATTCCCATTCTCACCGGTATTAAGATCGTCGCCTCAGATGAAGGAGTATCTTTCACAGGAAGTGACTCTGATATTTCAATCGAGTCATTCATTCCGAAAGAAGATGATGATAAAGAAATCGTGACGATCGATCAGCCGGGAAGTATCGTGCTGCAAGCGCGTTTCTTCAGTGAAATCGTTAAAAAACTGCCGATGGCGACTGTTGAAATCGAAGTTCAAAATCAATATTTAACGATTATCCGTTCCGGAAAAGCCGAATTTAATTTAAACGGCCTTGATGCAGATGAATATCCGCATCTACCGCAAATCGAAGAGCATCACGCCATTCAGATTCCGACGGATCTTTTGAAAAACCTGATCCGCCAAACCGTGTTCGCTGTGTCCGCCTCAGAAACACGCCCTATCTTGACAGGTGTAAACTGGAAAGTCGAAAACGGTGAATTATTATGCACTGCCACGGATAGCCATCGACTCGCTTTAAGAAAGGCGAAGCTTGATATTCCGGAAGACAGCTCTTATAACGTGGTCATTCCCGGGAAAAGCTTAACCGAGCTGAGCAAAATTCTTGATGACAACCAAGAACTGGTTGATATCGTCATTACAGAAACCCAAGTTCTGTTCAAAGCGAAAAACGTATTGTTCTTCTCAAGATTGCTTGACGGAAACTATCCGGACACGACCAGCTTAATTCCGCAGGAAAGCAAAACGGAAATCGTCGTGAACACGAAGGAATTTTTACAGGCGATAGACCGTGCTTCTTTATTGGCGAGAGAAGGCCGAAACAACGTTGTAAAGCTTTCTGCCAAACCGGCGGATTCGCTGGAGATTTCATCAAATTCTCCGGAAATCGGGAAAGTGGTCGAAGCTGTGCTGGCTGACCAGATTGACGGCGAGGAATTAAATATTTCATTCAGTCCAAAATATATGATGGACGCACTGAAAGTACTTGAAGGAGCGGACATCCGTATCAGCTTTACGGGAGCGATGAGACCGTTTCTTATCCGTACGCCGAATGATGAAACCATCGTTCAGCTCATCCTTCCGGTCAGAACGTATTAATCAAACAGAATGTGCTGCCGGCTTAGTTCGGCAGCTTTTCTATTCATCAGCCGCTCCCTCAAGTTTTCCCTTTCCTTATTTCAGGATTTTTTAGTACAATTAGATATTAGTGATATTTGAAAGAGGTCGATAATATGGCAAATCCGATTTCGATTGATACAGAAATGATTACGCTTGGCCAGTTTTTAAAATTAGCCGATGTGATTCAGTCCGGCGGCATGGCGAAGTGGTTTCTGAGCGAGCATGAGGTGACTGTCAATAATGAACCTGACAATCGCCGCGGCAGAAAGCTTTACGTTGGAGACGTGGTCGCGATTGAAGGATTTGGTTCATTTCAAGTCGTCAATTAAAGCGGGTGACAGCGGTTGTATATCCAAAATTTAGAGTTAACATCCTACCGTAATTATGAGCGCGCTGAGCTTCAATTCGAAAACAAGGTGAATGTGATCATCGGGGAAAATGCCCAAGGCAAAACCAATCTGATGGAAGCCATCTATGTCCTTTCGATGGCAAAGTCACACCGCACCTCAAATGACAAAGAACTTATACGGTGGGACGAAGACTATGCTAAAATAGAAGGAAGAGTGATGAAGCGTAACGGGGACATCCCGATGCAGCTTGTCATCTCCAAAAAAGGTAAAAAGGGCAAGGTCAATCATATAGAGCAGCAAAAACTCAGTCAGTATGTCGGAGCGCTGAACACCATTATGTTTGCCCCTGAGGATTTAAATCTCGTCAAAGGAAGCCCTCAGGTGAGGAGGAGATTTCTCGATATGGAGATCGGGCAGGTTTCTGCCGTTTATCTGTATGATTTATCTCTTTATCAAAAAATCCTTTCACAGCGGAATCATTTTCTGAAACAGCTGCAAAGCCGGAAACAGACTGACCGGACTATGCTTGACGTTCTCACTGATCAGCTGATTGAAGCAGCCGCAAAAGTTGTCGCCAAACGTCTGCAGTTTACGGCGCAGCTTGAAAAATGGGCGCAGCCGATCCATTCCGGCATTTCCCGGGGACTTGAAGAACTGACGCTTAAGTATCACACGGCGCTTGATGTATCAGATCCCAAAGATTTGTCGAAAATAGGTAACAGCTACCAGGAGTCTTTTTCGAAATTAAAAGAAAAAGAAATAGAACGAGGCGTCACATTATTCGGACCGCATCGGGATGATGTCCTTTTTTATGTGAACGGACGCGATGTGCAGACGTACGGTTCACAGGGACAGCAGCGTACGACGGCTTTGTCTTTGAAGCTGGCCGAAATAGATTTGATTCATGAAGAAATCGGAGAATACCCCATTTTACTTTTGGATGATGTACTAAGCGAGCTGGATGATTACCGACAGTCCCATTTGCTTCATACGATCCAAGGCCGTGTGCAGACATTTGTCACCACGACAAGCGTGGATGGCATTGACCACGATACCTTACATCAAGCAGGAATGTTCCGTGTGGAAAACGGTACGTTAGTGAAGTGAAGAAATGAGGTGAGCGATTGTATATTCATTTAGGTGACGACTTTGTCGTTTCAACACGCGATATCGTCGGCATTTTTGACTGCAAGGTCAATGTATCGCCGATCGTTGAAGAATTTCTGGACAGACAGAAAGAAAAAGTAGTGCCGTCCGTAAACGGCACGCCAAAGTCTATCGTAGTCACGACTGAGAATATATATTACTCTCCCTTATCTTCCGGCACACTGAAGAAACGTGCGCAATTTATGTTAGAAATAGATTCTTAGCGGATCTTTACAATGAATATATCGTTTAAGAAAAGTGTAGGTGAATGTGCATGGCTATGGAACAGCAGCAAAATAGTTATGATGAGAATCAGATACAGGTATTAGAAGGTTTGGAAGCTGTTCGAAAGAGACCGGGGATGTACATCGGATCAACTAACAGCAAAGGCCTTCACCACTTGGTGTGGGAAATCGTCGACAACAGTATTGACGAAGCCCTGGCCGGTTATTGTACAGATATTAACATCGAGATTGAAAAAGATAACAGCATTACCGTTAAGGACAACGGACGCGGAATTCCGGTCGGTATCCAGGAGAAGATGGGCCGCCCTGCGGTTGAAGTCATCATGACCGTTCTCCACGCCGGCGGTAAATTTGACGGAAGCGGATATAAAGTATCCGGCGGTCTTCACGGTGTAGGGGCGTCTGTCGTAAACGCCTTGTCGACCACTCTTGACGTTACGGTTCATCGTGACGGAAAAATCCACTATCAGGCGTACGAGCGCGGTGTACCTGTGGCCGATCTTGAAGTGATCGGTGATACTGATAAGACCGGAACGATTACGCACTTCGTTCCGGATCCGGAAATTTTCAAAGAAACAACCGAATACGACTATGATCTGCTTTCAAACCGTGTCCGGGAATTGGCCTTCCTGACAAAAGGCGTAAACATCACGATTGAAGACAAACGTGAAGGACAAGAACGGAAAAACGAGTACCACTACGAAGGCGGAATCAAAAGCTATGTTGAGTACTTAAACCGTTCCAAAGAAGTCGTTCATGAAGAGCCGATTTATATCGAAGGCGAGAAAGACGGCATAACGGTTGAAGTTGCATTGCAATACAACGACAGCTATACAAGCAATATTTATTCTTTCACAAACAATATCAACACATACGAAGGCGGCACGCACGAAGCCGGATTTAAAACCGGTCTGACCCGTGTCATAAACGACTATGCAAGAAGAAAAGGGATTTTCAAAGAAAATGACCCGAATTTAAGCGGGGATGATGTGAGAGAAGGGCTGACTGCCATTATTTCAATTAAGCACCCTGATCCGCAATTCGAAGGGCAGACGAAAACGAAGCTCGGCAACTCCGAAGCGAGAACGATCACTGATACGCTGTTTTCTTCTGCGCTGGAAACATTCCTTCTTGAAAATCCGGACTCAGCCCGCAAAATCGTTGAAAAAGGTTTAATGGCCGCAAGAGCGCGGATGGCAGCGAAAAAAGCGCGGGAATTGACCCGCCGCAAAAGTGCGCTTGAGATTTCCAATCTGCCGGGCAAACTGGCGGACTGTTCTTCTAAAGATCCGAGCATTTCCGAGCTGTATATCGTAGAGGGTGACTCTGCGGGCGGATCAGCGAAACAGGGACGGGACCGTCATTTCCAAGCCATTCTGCCGCTGCGCGGTAAGATTCTGAACGTTGAGAAAGCCAGACTTGATAAGATTCTCTCAAACAATGAGGTCAGATCAATGATCACGGCCCTCGGAACAGGAATCGGAGAAGATTTTAATCTTGAAAAAGCGCGTTATCATAAAGTGGTCATCATGACGGATGCCGATGTTGACGGCGCCCACATCAGAACGCTTTTATTAACGTTCTTCTACAGATACATGCGGGAAATCATCGAAAACGGCTATGTCTACATTGCCCAGCCGCCGCTTTATAAAGTGCAGCAGGGAAAACGGGTGGAATACGCTTATAATGATAAGCAGCTTGATGAGCTGTTAAAAGAACTTCCGCAATCACCTAAGCCCGGCCTCCAGCGTTATAAAGGTCTTGGAGAAATGAACGCGACTCAGCTTTGGGAAACGACAATGGACCCTGCGACCAGAACGCTTCTGCAAGTCAATCTTGAAGATGCAATGGACGCTGACGAAACTTTTGAAATGCTGATGGGTGACAAAGTAGAACCGCGGAGAAACTTCATAGAAGCAAACGCCAGATACGTGAAAAATCTTGATATTTAACCAAGAAAGCCTTATTTTCGTTAAGAAATAAGGCTTTTTTCTCAAAGCGGCTTCTAAAGCCTCTGAAAACCCGCAAAACCCGTATATTCTACTAAATTAATGTGTATAAACACAAGTTTATTGATATAATGGAGAATAGTGAAATCGTATTGAAGATCATAATGGACAATCTACTCCCACATTATTTCATGTGATACTTCAGGGAGGTTTTTTTAATGAGTGAACAAAACACACCACAAGTACGTGAAGTCAATATCAGTCAGGAAATGCGGACATCCTTCCTGGACTATGCAATGAGCGTTATCGTATCCCGGGCGCTTCCGGATGTGCGTGACGGTCTGAAGCCGGTTCACAGACGGATTTTGTACGCAATGAATGATTTAGGCATGACCAGTGACAAACCATATAAAAAATCTGCCCGTATCGTCGGTGAAGTTATCGGTAAGTACCACCCGCACGGTGACTCAGCGGTTTACGAATCAATGGTCAGAATGGCGCAGGATTTTAACTACCGCTACATGCTTGTTGACGGACACGGCAACTTCGGTTCGGTTGACGGCGACTCAGCGGCCGCGATGCGTTACACAGAAGCGAGAATGTCAAAAATCGCAATGGAAATCCTCCGGGACATTACGAAAGATACGATTGATTATCAAGATAACTATGACGGCGCAGAAAGAGAACCTGTCGTCATGCCTTCGAGATTTCCGAATCTGCTCGTAAACGGAGCTGCCGGTATTGCGGTCGGAATGGCGACAAATATTCCTCCGCATCAGCTTGGGGAAGTCATTGAAGGCGTGCTTGCCGTAAGTGAGAATCCTGAAATTACAAACCAGGAGCTGATGGAATACATCCCGGGCCCGGATTTTCCGACTGCAGGTCAGATTTTGGGCCGGAGCGGCATCCGCAAGGCATATGAATCCGGACGGGGATCCATTACGATCCGGGCTAAGGCTGAAATCGAAGAGACATCATCGGGAAAAGAAAGAATTATTGTCACAGAACTTCCTTATCAGGTGAACAAAGCGAGATTAATTGAAAAAATCGCAGATCTTGTCCGGGACAAAAAAATCGAAGGAATTACCGATCTGCGTGACGAATCCGACCGTAACGGAATGAGAATCGTCATTGAGATCCGCCGTGACGCCAATGCTCACGTCATTTTGAATAACCTGTACAAACAAACGGCCCTGCAGACGTCTTTCGGAATCAACCTGCTGGCGCTCGTTGACGGACAGCCGAAGGTACTGAGCCTGAAACAATGTCTGGAGCATTATCTTGATCACCAAAAGATTGTGATCCGGCGCAGAACGGCGTACGAACTTCGCAAAGCGGAAGCGAGAGCTCACATTCTGGAAGGTTTAAGAATCGCTCTCGATCATTTAGATGCTGTTATTTCTCTTATCCGCAGTTCCCAGACGGCTGAAATTGCGAGAACAGGTTTGATCGAACAATTCTCACTGACTGAAAAACAAGCGCAAGCCATTCTGGATATGCGCCTTCAGCGATTAACCGGCCTGGAGCGCGAAAAGATTGAAGAGGAATATCAATCACTTGTTGCGCTTATCGCCGAGCTGAAAGATATTTTAGCCAATGAAGAAAGAGTTCTTGAGATCATCCGTGAAGAACTTAATGAAATCAAAGAGCGTTTCAATGATGAGAGACGCACTGAAATCGTGACGTCCGGTCTTGAAACAATTGAAGATGAAGATCTTATCGAGAGAGAAAATATCGTCATCACACTGACCCATAACGGCTATGTTAAACGTCTCCCGGCGTCCACATACCGCAGCCAAAAACGGGGCGGAAAAGGCGTACAGGGAATGGGAACGAATGAAGATGACTTTGTGGAACACTTAATTTCCACATCAACGCACGATACGATCCTGTTCTTCTCTAATAAAGGGAAGGTCTACCGTTCTAAAGGATATGAAATCCCTGAATACGGCCGTACGGCAAAAGGCATTCCGATTATTAACCTTCTGGAAGTTGAAAAAGGCGAATGGATTAATGCCATTATTCCGGTCAGCACGTTTGATGAGGAGCAATATCTCTTCTTTACGACCAAACAAGGGGTGTCGAAACGTACGGCACTGTCCCAGTTTGCGAATATACGGAATAACGGGCTGATCGCCCTAGGTCTCCGGGAAGACGATGAACTGATGGCTGTCCGCCTGACTGACGGCAAGAAACAAATCATCATCGGAACGAAGAACGGTTTGCTGATCCGTTTCCCTGAAGAAGATGTAAGACAAATGGGACGCACAGCTGCGGGTGTTAAAGGCATCACGCTGACAGACGATGATGTCGTTGTAGGCATGGAGATTCTTGAAGAAGACTCCCACGTCCTCATAGTGACAGAAAACGGCTACGGCAAACGCACACCTGCTTCAGAATACAGAGTTCAAAGCCGGGGCGGAAAAGGCCTTAAAACATGTAAAATCACTGACAGCAACGGTCCGTTAGTAACCGTGAAAGCAACAAAAGGCGAAGAGGACTTAATGATTATTACGGCAAGCGGCGTGTTAATCAGAATGGATATTAATGATATCTCCACTACGGGACGCGTAACACAAGGCGTCCGTCTGATCCGCATGTCTGATCAAGAGCATGTAGCCACTGTGGCGCTTGTGGAAAAGAATGAAGAAGAGCCGGAAGAAACGGAAGAAGTATAAACGTAAAAGCGCAGCCTGTTACAGCTGCGCTTTTACTATATAAAGAAATGAAAAAAAGCTTTGACACATAGTGATGATGCTGATATAATCATTTTTGTTGTCTTTTTAATAGAAAGGCAAGCCTAGCGAAAATATTTTTTAAAAAAGTATTGACCTAGCAAACTGAAAATGTTATGATTAAGAGGTCGCTTCGAGAGAAGTGAGAAAAGTTCTTTGAAAACTAAACAAGACAAAACGTACCTGTTAATTCAAAGTTTTAAATAAATCGCACAGCGATGTGCGTAGTC